>NZ_JBJGZM010000007.1:0-256878 GCF_054050515.1 Blastococcus sp. SYSU D01042
ACCCGGCGCGCGGGCCCGGCGGAGGGGGCCGCCCCCGCGGGATTGGGGCGCCGCTGCGCCGTGGCGCCCACCGGGGCGGGTGCGCGGACCCGCCCGGTGGGGGCGTCGCCTCACGGGCCGGCGAAGACGCCCTCACCGCGGGACTCCGACCGGCCGGGAGCCGGCGAGTCGTAGCGACCGGCCTCGGCGCGGCCGACGACGAAGTGGTGCACCTCGTCCGGCCCGTCGGCCAGGCGCAGCGTGCGCTGGCTGGCGTACATGCCGGCCAGGGGCGTCCACTGCGACACCCCCGTGGCGCCGTGGATCTGGATGGCCTGGTCGATGATCTGGCAGACCTTCTCCGGCACCATCGCCTTCACCGCGGAGACGTAGACGCGGGCCTGGGCGTTGCCCAGCACGTCCATCGCCTTGGCTGCCTTCAGCACCATGAGCCGGCAGGCGTCGAGCTCGATGCGCGCCCGCGACACCGTCTCCATGTTCTTGCCGAGGTTCAGGATCGGCTTGCCGAACGCCTCGCGGAACTTCCCCCGGCGGACCATCAGCTCCAGCGCCTTCTCGCCCTGGCCGATGGCACGCATGCAGTGGTGGATCCGGCCCGGACCCAGACGCACCTGGCTGATCTCGAAGCCGCGGCCCTCGCCCAGCAGGATGTTCGTGGCGGGCACGCGCACGTCGGTGAAGCGGATGCGCATGTGGCCGTGCGGGGCGTCGTCCCGGCCGAAGACCTCCATCGGCTCGAGCACCTGGACACCCGGGGTCTCCATGGGCACCAGGATCTGCGACTGCTGCTGGTGCGCCGGTGCCTCCGGGTTGGTCTGGCACATGACGATCATGATCTTGCAGCGCGGGTCGCCGGCCCCGGAGATGTAGTACTTCTCGCCGTTGAGCACGTAGTCGTCGCCGTCCCGCACCGCCTGCAGCCGGACGTTCTTGGCGTCCGAGCTGCCCACGTCGGGCTCGGTCATGGCGAAGGCGGACCGGATCTCGCCGTTGAGCAGCGGCTGGAGCCACCGCTCCTTCTGCTCGGGGGTGCCCACGCGCTCGAGCACCTCCATGTTCCCGGTGTCCGGGGCCGAGCAGTTGAGCGACTCCGAGCCCAGCGGGTACTTGCCGAGCTCGACGGCGATGTAGGCGTAGTCGAGGTTGGTCAGGCCGCCGACCTCGGAGTTCGGCAGGAAGAAGTTCCAGAGCCCGGCTTCCTTGGCCTTGGTCTTCGCCCCTTCCAGCGCCTCGAGCTGCCCCGGCGCGTACGACCACCGGTCGGCGCGCCCCTCGCCCAGCCGGTGGAACTCCTCCTGCATCGGAGCGACCACGTCCTCGAGGAAGCGGACGACGCGGTCGTAGAGCGGCCGGGCCTCCTCGCTCATGCGCAGGTCGAACAGCTCCGCGGGCTCGGCTCTCTGCATCAGGGGTCCCTCTCAGCTGGGTGGTGCGGCGGCGGTGACGAGCGTCGCACAACGGGGTGGGGCGCACGTCACCCGGCGTCCTCCGTGCTCGACCCCGGCCCCGCCGGTCCACTACGGTCCGCCTCGCCGGCCGGACGGAGTCGTCCGCGCCACGGACCGCTCGGGGAGCAGCAATGGCGCTGACACGCGAAGCAACCGTCGAGGAAGCCGTCGAGGCGGTGGACCGCGACGGCTACGTCCTCATCGAGGGGCTGATGGACCCGGAGTGGGTGGCCGGCGCGCGGGCGGACCTCCAGCGGGTGCTGGCCGAGACCTCCACCGGGCGGAACTCCTTCGAGGGCTTCTCGACGCAGCGGGTCTACGCGCTGTTCGCCAAGACCCGGTACTTCGACGGGCCCGGCACCCACCCGCTCGTCCTCGGCGTCCTGGACCACGTGCTGGGCCACTACCAGTTCAGCGCCCCGGTCGGCATCCAGATCGGCCCGGGGGAGGTGGCGCAGGTGCTGCACCGGGACGACGACGTCTACCCGCTGCCCCGCACCGGCCGCGACGTCGTCGTCAACACGATGTGGCCGCTGGACGACTTCACCGTCGAGAACGGGGCGACGCGCTTCGTGCCCGGCAGCCACCGCTGGGAGGCGGGCCGGGTCGCCACCGAGGAGGAGACCGTCGCCGCGGTGATGCCCGCCGGCTCGGTGCTGATCTACGTCGGCAACCTCATCCACGGCGGGGGAGCCAACCGGACCGACCGGCCGCGGCTCGGGGTCATCCTCGAGTACGCCGCCTCCTGGCTGAGACCGCAGGAGAACCACACCCTCGCGGTGCCGCGGGAGGTCGCCCGCGAGCTGCCCGAGCGGCTCCAGGAGCTGCTCGGCTACAACATCCACCCGCCGTTCCTCGGCTACGTCGACGGCCGGCACCCCCGCCGGGTGCTGCAGCCGTGACCGGCGCGCTCGCGGAGCGGCAGGTCGAGGCCGGTGGCCTCTCGGTCACCTACCTGACGGCGGGGCCGGAGGACGGCCCGCTGGCGCTGTGCCTGCACGGCTTCCCGGACACCGCGCACACCTACCGGCACCTGCTCCCCGAGCTGGCCGCCGCCGGTCTCCGCGCCGTCGCCCCGTTCTCCCGCGGCTACGCGCCGACGGACGTCCCCGCGGACGGGCGCTACCAGACCGGGGCGCTGGCCCGGGACGCGAACGCGCTGCACGAGGCGCTGGGGGGTGACGAGCGGGCGGTCCTGGTCGGTCACGACTGGGGTGCGCAGGCCGCCTACGGCGCGGCGAGCAGCGCGCCGGACCGCTGGCGGCGGGTCGTGGCGATGGCCGTGCCGGTGGGGCCCGCGCTGGCCGGCTCCTTCTTCTCCTACGACCAGATCAAGCGGTCGTTCTACATGTACTTCTTCCAGAACCCGCTGGCCGACGGCCTGGTGGCCGCCGACGACCAGGCCTTCATCGCCCGGCTGTGGGCGGACTGGTCACCCGGCTACGACGCCGCCGAGGACCTGGCGCACGTCCGCGGGGCCCTCGGGACGCCGGAGAACCTCGGCGCGGCGCTGGGCTACTACCGGGCGCTGTTCGACCCGTCGCGCCAGTCGCCCGAGCTCGCGGCCGAGCAGCAGGCGGTGAGCGCCGTCCCGCCGCAGCCGACCCTCTACCTGCACGGGGACCAGGACGGCTGCATGGCCGCCGACGTCAGCGGGACGGTGCGCAGCGTGCTGTCGCCCGGGTCCGACGTCGCGGTGATCGAGGGCGCCGGGCACTTCCTGCACCTCGAGCGGCCGGACGAGGTGAACCGGCGGATCGTCGGCTTCCTGGGCGCCTGAGCGTTCCGGTCAGACCGGGCTGAGCTCGTCGCTCCGGCGGCGATGGGGATTGCTGCGCTGCTCCGTGCGTCCCACCGGGGCGGGCCGGGCTGCAGGCATCCGGACGGCGGGGGGCGTCCGGGCGTGCTCGGGCTTCGGCGGCCGTGACCGGGCGCCGGCCAGCAGCGCGTGCGGGCGGGTGGTGTCCTCGTCCGGCGCGCCGGGGACCTCCGGGGACGCCGGGAAGGCCTCGAGGCGCGGCGGGTGCGCCGGGTCCGGCAGCCGCAGCTCGGCCAGGTCCTTCCAGGTGGAGTGCCGCAGCCCGTCGACGACGCAGCGCACGCGGACCAGCACCCGCCCGCCGGCGGTGTGCGTCCAGCCCAGCAGTTCGCCGGAGTACCAGATCCCGCGGTGGTGGATCTCCACGGGCTGGGGGTCGCCCGCGAAGAGGTGCACCACCGGATCCCCGCTCACGGGGCGGACTGTAGGTCGGCGGAACGGCCCCGCCCGGAAGGCGCGCGTGCGCCCGGTGCGTCGCGTGACGGGCCAGTCCCACCACTCACTCCGGTGCCTGCCGCCACCCCCGCCGACCGGCCCTCCGGAGCGCGTGTACAGTGGCATCTACCGACGCGGGGTGGAGCAGCTCGGTAGCTCGCTGGGCTCATAACCCAGAGGTCGCAGGTTCGAATCCTGTCCCCGCTACCACGACGGAACGGCCCTCACAGTCGCACTGTGGGGGCCGTTTCCGCATCGGCCGTCGACGGCACCGCTCCGGCGCAGGACTCCCTGCGCGCCCCACCGGGGCAGGCGTGTGCCCGGCAGTCTCGAGGAGGAGCAGTGGCTCGACGAGGCCAGCCCCAGTCGGGGGCTCGCCGTACCGCCCCGCGCGGTCAGCGACGCAACCGCGGACCGGAGGACGTCATCTCCGTGCTCGCACGCGCCGTGCGCGAGGTCGAGGCCGCCGTGCAGCGGGGCTCGGTGACCGCCTCGGTGCGCACCAAGTTCCAGGCCGTCGCGCTGGTCGCCCGCGAGGAGCGCGCCCGCGTCCGGGCCGACGAGAGCGGCACCCCGAGCCACAAGGCCGAGCAGCTCAAGCGGCTCGAAGGGATCGCGACCATCCTGGCCCGGACGGCGGTCCGCGACTCCGGGCTGCTGGCGTTGCTCGGCGAGGACGCCGTCGTCTCGGGCTCGGCCCGGGCGCTGGCCTCCGAGATGCTCCTCGCGGCCGGTATCGAGCCGGCGCCGGTGGAGCCCCCGCCGGCCCCGGTGGTGGAGACGCCGGCCCCGATCGAGCGCCGGGTCGTCCCGCAGTCCGTGATCTCCCGGCAGCTGGCCAACCCCTTCCTCGCGCCGGACTTCGAGGCCGCCCGGCAGGCGGCCCCCCGGCCGCACCGCCTGGCCGGCTGGGAGCTCCTGGCCCCGCTGCTCAACTCCTTCGAGCGCGCCGGCGGCGGCGCCCCGGCCTGCATGGACCTGCCCTTCCCGACCGACCGCTTCACCCCGGCGGGCTCGCAGCTCATGCCGCACCAGGGCCAGCTCGTGGCCGCGGCCGCGGCCGGCCACCGGACCTTCCTGCTCGCCGACGAGCCCGGCCTGGGCAAGACGGCGCAGTCGCTGCTCGCCGCCGAGGCGGCCGACGCGTACCCGCTGCTGGTCGTGGTGCCGAACGTGGTCAAGACCAACTGGGCGCGCGAGGCCGGTCGCTGGACCCCGCACCGCAAGGCCACCGTCGTGCAGGGCAACGGCGAGACGGTGGACGGCTTCGCCGACGTCGTGGTCGTCAACTACGAGGTGCTCGACCGGCACGTGGGCTGGCTCGGCGAGTTCGGCTTCCGCGGCATGGTGGTCGACGAGGCGCACTTCATCAAGAACAAGACCTCGCAGCGGTCGCAGCACGTGCTGGAGCTCTCCGAGCGCATCCGGTCGCGCACCGCCCGGCCGCTGCTCATGGCGCTGACCGGCACCCCGCTGATCAACGACATCGACGACTTCCGCGCCATCTGGCAGTTCCTCGGCTGGATCGACGACAGCAAGCCGCTGGGCGCGCTCATGGACGCGCTGGAGGCCACCGGGCTGACCCCGGCCGACCCCGGCTTCTACCCGGCGGCGCGCAAGGCCGTCATCGACCTCGGCATCGTCCGCCGGCGCAAGGTCGACGTGGCCGCCGACATCCCGGCCCGGCGGATCGCCGACCTGCCCGTCGAGCTGGACGACAAGGCCGGCCGCTCGATCCGCGCGGCCGAGCGCGAGCTGGCCCGCCGCCTGGTGAAGAGGTACGAGAGCGCGCTGGCCGCCCGGGAGTCCGCCACCGTGGTGGAGGGCATCGACCTCGACCTCGTGCGCAAGGTCGCCGGGTGGGAGCTCAAGGACGCGACCTCGTCCGAGGCCGGCGAGAACGTCTTCGGGATGATGCGGCGCATCGGGCAGGCGAAGGCCGGCCTGGCCGCCGACTACGCCGCCCAGCTGGCCCGCAGCGCCGGCAAGGTGGTGTTCTTCGCCAAGCACGTCGACGTCATGGACGTGGCCGAGGAGTCCTTCGCGGAGAAGGGCATCCGGTTCGCGGCGATCCGCGGCGACCAGACGCCGTCGGTCCGCCAGCGCAACATCGACGCCTTCGTGAACGACCCCGAGGTCGCCGTCGCCGTGTGCTCGCTGACCGCCGCCGGTGTCGGCATCAACCTCCAGGTGGCCTCCAACATCGTCCTCGCCGAGCTGTCCTGGACCGATGCGGAGCAGACCCAGGCCATCGACCGCAGCCACCGCATCGGGCAGACCGAGCCGGTCACCGCGTGGCGGATCATCGCCGCGCAGACCATCGACGCCCGCATCGCCGAGCTGATCGACAGCAAGGCCGGGCTCGCCGCCCGTGCGCTGGACGGCTCCGACGAGGTGGCGTCGTCGACGGACGTGCAGCTCGAGGCGCTCGTCGCCCTGCTCACCAGCGCGCTCTCGGAGTAGCGGCCTCCGGCCCGGTGCTCCGGGGGCCCACTGCTGGATCAATCCCTATCAAGCTGATAGACATGGTGCATGACGCGCTCCGGCACCGCTCTGGTGACCCGCGTGCACGTGGACCTGCGGCGCTCCGCCAGCGCGCTGTGTCCGCCCCGTCGCTGAGCTGACGCCGCACCTCGCCGCCGACCGCGACCCGGTCGGACCTCCTTCGCGCCCCGTCGTCGCGCCGCCGGGCCGCACCCATCCCACCCTGGAGCACCGAGATGTCCCTGCACCTGCACTGGTTCCTGCCCACCTCCGGCGACGGGCGGGAGGTCGTCGGCTTCGTCAACCAGGAGGGGACGGCGTCGGTCGACCGCGCGCCCACGCTCGACTACCTGGCCCAGGTGGCGCTGGCCGCCGAGTCGCTCGGGTTCGAGGCGGTGCTCACCCCGACCGGCACCTGGTGCTCGGACGCCTGGATCACGACGGCGGCGCTGCTCGGGCGGACCAGCACGCTGAAGTTCCTCGTCGCGTTCCGGCCCGGCCTGATCACCCCGACCCTCGCGGCGCAGCAGGCGGCCGCGTACGCGGAGCTCTCGGGCGGGCGGCTGCTGCTCAACGTGGTCACCGGTGGCGACCAGCAGGAGCAGCGCCGCTTCGGCGACTGGCTGGACCACGACCAGCGCTACGAGCGCACCGACGAGTTCCTGCAGGTGCTGCGCGGGGCCTGGTCCGGTGCCCCGTTCGACTTCGAGGGCGCCCACTACCGGGTCGCCGGCGCCACCGTCCGCAGCGTGCCCTCGCCGACCCCGGAGATCTTCTTCGGCGGCGCGAGCCCCGCCGGCCGGGAGGTCGCCGCCGCGCGGGCGGACACCTACCTGACCTGGACCGAGCCGCCGGCGCAGGTCGCCGAGCTGATCGACGACGTCCGGCAGCGCGCGGCCCGGCACGGCCGGACCCTGACCTTCGGCATCCGGGCGCACGTCATCGCCCGCGACACCTCCGAGGAGGCGTGGGCGGAGGCCGCCCGGCTGCAGTCCCGCATGGACCCGCAGGTGATCGCCAAGGCCCAGCAGCGGTTCTCGTCCGCGGACAGCGAGGGGCAGCGCCGCCAGGCGTCGCTGCGGGCGGGTGCGAACGAACGGCTCGAGATCCACCCGGGGCTTTGGGCGGGCTACGGCCTGGTGCGCACCGGGGCCGGGACGGCGTTCGTCGGCAGCCACGCGGAGGTCGCGTCGCTGATCGAGGAGTACGCGGAGATCGGCATCGAGCACTTCATCCTCTCCGGCCAGCCGCACCTCGAGGAGGCGTACTGGGTCGGCGAGGGCGTGCTGCCCGAGCTGCGCCGGCGGGGCCGGATCGGCGCCGAGGGTGCCGACCTGCGCGTGCCCGCCCTCGCCTGAGGGGGCGCCCGGGGGAGGGGTGGCGCACTCGGACGGCCCTGAGTGTTGTGCGTCACCCCTCGGCTCATTAGCGTCAGCGCTGACCGTTTTGCCAGCCCGACAGTGAGGCGCCCCGTGTCCGTGAACACCCCTGCCGGCCCGCTCGACGTCCCGGAGCTCGACCTCGAGGCGATCGACCTCTCCGACCGCGACTTCTGGGCCGAGCCGCCGGCGGTCCGGCACGCGGTCTTCGACAAGCTGCGGGCCGAGCGCCCCTTCGCGCACTTCGCCGAGCCGGTGATGGAGGGCATGGAGGCCGGCCCCGGCTACTGGGCGGTCACCCGGCTCGCCGACCTGGACGCCATCAGCTCCCAGCCCGCCGTGTTCTGCTCGGGCAAGGGCGCGGTGTCCATCCAGGACCTGCCGGCCGACCTCAGCGAGTTCTACGGCTCGATGATCAGCATGGACGACCCGCGGCACGCGCGGATCCGGCGGATCGTGGCCAAGACCTTCACGCCGCGGATGCTCGAGCAGGTCATCGACTCCGTCGTCGGCATCGTCGACGACGTGCTGACCGAGGCGCGGGCCAAGGCCGAGGCGGGCGACGGCAGCATCGACGTCGTCGCCGACATCGCCGCCCCCATCCCGCTGCGGATCATCTGCGACATGATGGGCGTTCCCGAGGAGGACCGTCTCCTCGTCCTGAACGCCTCGAACACCATCCTCTCCGGCGGCGACCCCGAGCTGACCGACGAGGAGGACCCGCTCACCGCGCTGCTCGAGGCCGGCATGAACATGGCGGCGCTCATGGAGCGGTTGGCGGCCGAGCGGGTCGCCCACCCCACCGACGACCTGACGACGGCGCTGGTGAACAGCGAGGTCGACGGCGAGAAGCTCACCCACCAGGAGATCGCCTCGTTCTTCATCCTGCTGCTGGTGGCCGGCAACGAGACGACCCGCACGGCGATCGCGCAGGGCCTGTTCGCCCTGTCGGAGAACCCCGACCAGCGGGAGCGCTGGATGGCCGACCCGTCGCTGGACAAGACCGCCGTCGAGGAGATCGTCCGCTGGGTCAGCCCGGTCACCTGGATGCGCCGGACCGCGACCCAGGACGGCGAGGTGAACGGCCACTCCTTCCAGGAGGGCGACAAGTTCCTGCTCTTCTACGCCGCGGCCAACCGCGACCCCGATGCCTTCGAGGACCCGCACCGGTTCGACATCGCCCGCAGCTCGAACAACCACGTGGGCTTCGGCGGGCACGGGCCGCACTTCTGCCTCGGTGCGCACCTGGCGCGCCGGGAGCTGGCGGTCACCTTCCGCCGGCTGTTCGAGATCTGCCCCGACCTGGAGATCACCGGCGAGCCGGACCGGCTGCGCTCCTCGTTCGTCAACGGCCTCAAGCGGCTGCCGGCGCGGCTCACGGGTCAGCGATGAGCCGGGTCCAGGTCGACCGGGAGCGCTGCGTCGCCTCGGGCGTGTGCGAGTCGCTCGCGCCGGACGTCTTCGAGATCGACGACGACGGCGTGCTGCAGGTGCACCGCGAGGAACCCGCCGACGGCGAGCTGGACGACGTCCGCGACGCCGTGCAGCAGTGCCCCGCGCGGGCGCTCTCCCTGGCCGAGTGATCGAACCGGCCGCCCACGGGTAGGGACGGGGCATGGAGCCCACTGTCACCAACGCGCCGGACGCGAACCGCTACGAGATCCGCGACGGCGACCGGCTGCTCGGCCACGCCGACTACCAGCGCGAGGGCGGCACCGTCGTCTTCACGCACACGGAGGTCGACCCCGACGCCGGGCAGTCCGGTCTGGGCAGCACGCTCGTCCGGGGTGCCCTGGACGACGTCCGCGCCCAGGGCGGGAAGGTCGTCCCGCGCTGCTCGTTCGTCCGCGGCTGGATCGGCAAGCACGAGGACTACGCCGACCTGGTCGCGGGCTCGGAGAGCTGAGCCCGTTCGGCCGCTACGGTCGGCGGCGTGGTTCTCGAGCACGCGCTGCTGACCGTCCGGCCGGGGGAGCAGGCCGCGTTCGAGGCGGACTTCGCCCGGGCCCGGCGCCTCATCGCCGCGGCCCCCGGCTTCCGGGGGCTGCGGCTGTCGCGCTGCCTGGAGCGCGACACCGGCTACCTGCTGCTCGTGGAGTGGGACCGGCTGGAGGACCACACCGAGGGGTTCCGCGGCAGCCCGGCCTACCAGGAGTGGAAGGCGCTGCTGCACGGCTACTACGACCCGTTCCCGGTCGTCGAGCACTTCACCACCGTGCTGACGGCCGAGCCGCCGGCCTGAGGTCAGGCGGTGAGCGCGGAGCGGTCGGCGGGTGCGGTGAGCTCCTCGGCCAGCCGGTCCAGCGGCAGGTCGAGCGCGTGCGCCAGCGCCGCAACCGTGAAGAACGTCGGCGTCGGCACGCGGCCGGACTCGATCTTGCGCAGCACCTCGAGGCTCACGCCGGAGGCCGCCGACACGTCGGCCGGTGACCGGTCGCCGCGCGCCCCCCGCAGCAGCAGGCCGAGCCGGCGGCCCCGCTCGCGTTCCTCGGCAGTCAGCGGGGGTCGGACCATGGTCGTGATAGTAATACCGGGATAGCAATACCGGAAGCCTGCGAGGAGAACACCGTGATCGAGCTACGGACCCCCGGGGAGCTGGACGCCATGCGTGCCGCCGGGGCGGTGGTCGCCGACATGCACGCAGCGGTGCGGGCCGCCGCGGCGCCCGGCGTCCGGCTCACCCAGCTCGACGCCATCGCCCGCGACGTGCTGGCCGACGCCGGCGCCACCTCGCCGTTCCTGGGCTACGCACCGCTGTCCACCACACCGCCGTTCCCCGGCGTGCTGTGCCTCTCGGTGAACGACGTCGCCCTGCACGGCATCCCCACGCCCGAGGAGCTCCTCGACGGCGACCTGCTCAGCGTCGACGCCGGCGCGGTGCTGGACGGGTGGGTCGGGGACGCGGCGATGACCTACCCGATCGGCACGCCCCGCCCGGAGGACGTGGCGCTCGTGGACACCACCGAGCGGGCGCTGGCGGCCGGCATAGCGGCGGCCGTCGTCGGCAACCGGGTCGGCGACATCTCCGCAGCGATCGGGGCCGTCGGGCGGGCAGGCGGCTGCGGGATCAACACCGACCAGGGCGGTCACGGGGTGGGCCGCTCGATGCACGAGGCGCCGTCGGTGCCCAACGAGGGGCGGCCCGGGCGCGGCGTGCGGCTGCGCGCCGGGCTGGTGATCGCCATCGAGCCGTGGTTCCTGGCGGGGGGCAGCGACGACTACACCGTCGACGCCGACGGGTGGACGCTGCGCAGCGCCGACGGCAGCCGGGCCGCGCACGTCGAGCACACCGTCGCCGTCACCGAGGACGGGCCCCGGATCCTGACCCTGCCGCTGTGATGCGGACCCGTCCGGAGGCGCTGGTCATCGATCTGGACGGGGTGCTGCGGCTCTGGACGAGCCAGCGGACCGCCGAGATCGAGCGGCGGCACGGCCTGCCCGACGGAGCGCTGACCGCGGTCGCCTTCGCTCCCGACCGGCTGGTGCCGACCGTCACCGGCCGGGTCACCGATGCCGCGTGGCGGGCCGGCGTCGCCGAGGAGCTCACCCGGCGGCACGGCGCCGGCGGCGAGGCGGCCGTGCGCGAGTGGTCGGTGCCGGTGGGGGAGGTCGACCCGGACGTCCTCGGGCTGGTCCGCGCCCAGCGGCGGCTGCGCAGGGTGGCCCTGCTGAGCAACGCCACCGACCGGCTCCGGTCGGACCTGCGGGCGCTGTCCCTGGACGACGAGGTCGACGCGGTCTTCAGCAGCGCCGAGCTCCGGGTCGCCAAGCCCGATCCGCAGGTCTTCGCCCTCGTGTGCGCGGCCCTGGGGCTGGCGCCGGCGCAGTGCCTGTTCGTGGACGACTCCGCCGAGCACGTGGCCGCTGCCGCAGCCGTCGGCCTGAGGGCGCACCGCTACCGGTCACCGGCCGGGCTCGAAGGGTTCCTCGCGCGCTACGGCTGAGCCCGGAGCGGGCGGACCATCTCGATCTCGGGTCCGATCCTGCTCTCGAACCGGGCCCCGGTCGGGGTGAAGCCGGCCTTCGCGTACGCGCGCTGGGCCCGCACGTTGCCGGCGTGCACGTGCAGCCGCCTCGCCGAGCCCGCGCTCCCGGAGCCAGCCGGCGGCCTCGTCCAGCAACCGCTGCAGGACGCCCAGGCCGCGGTGGCCGGGCCGCAGGTAGACGGCCACCACGTTGCTGGCGGATGGTGTCTCCGCGGCATCGGCCAGTGCCACGACGCTGCCGACCCAGGTGCCGTCCGCGTGGAGGGCGACGAACTGGCGGGCCGGGGCGTCCGGCCCGGCGTCGGTCGAGGAGCGCGCGACCTGGTCGGCCCAGAACTCGTCGCTGCGACCGGCCGCCTCCGCGTAGGTGGTGAGGAAGGCGACGGCCGCCGCCTCGTCGGAGAGCGCGGCGAGCCGGAGCGCCCGGGCCTCCCGCCACTCGTGCGCCCGCACCGCGCGGACGTCGTACGGCGGAGGCATCAGCCCAGCGCCCGCTCCAGGTCGGCGAGCAGGTCGTCGACGTCCTCGATGCCGACGGAGAGGCGGACCAGGTCGCCCGGCACCTCCAGCGGGGAACCGGCGGCGCTGGCGTGCGTCATCCGGCCGGGGTGCTCGATCAGCGACTCCACCCCGCCCAGCGACTCGGCGAGCGTGAACAGCTCGGTCCGCTCGCACACCCGCAGCGCCGCGTCCTCGCCGTCACGGAGGCGGAAGGAGACCATCCCGCCGAAGCCGGACATCTGGCGGGCGGCCACCTCGTGCCCCGGGTGGGAGGGCAGGCCCGGGTAGAGCACCGCGGCGACCTCGGGCCGCCCGCTGAGGAACTCCGCGACGCGGGCGGCGTTGGTGCAGTGCCGGTCCATCCGCACGCCGAGGGTCTTGAGGCTGCGCAGCACCATCCAGGAGTCGAACGGGCCGGCCACCGCGCCCATCGCGTTGTGGTTGTAGGCCAGCCGCTCGCCGAGGCCGGCGTCCCGCGTGACGAGGGCCCCGCCGACGACGTCGGAGTGCCCGCCCAGGTACTTCGTCGTCGAGTGCACGACGACGTCGGCCCCCAGCGTCAGCGGCCGCTGCAGGTAGGGGGAGGCGAAGGTGTTGTCGACGACGAGCAGCGCGCCGGCCCCGTGCGCGACCGCCGCCGTCCGCTCGATGTCGGTGATGTTCAGCAGCGGGTTGCTCGGCGTCTCGCACCAGACCACCCGCGTGGTCGGGCGGATGGCCGCGCGCAGCGCCTCGGCGTCGTCGAGGTCGACCGGCGTGTGCTCCAGGCCCCACTCCGAGAGCACCCGGGAGATCAGCCGGAACGTGCCGCCGTACGCGTCGCCGCCCAGCACGACGTGGTCGCCGGCCCGGCAGACGGTGCGCAGCAGGGTGTCCTCGGCGGCCAGGCCGGAGGCGAACGCCAGCGCGGTGCTGCCCTCCTCGAGCGCGGCCAGCGCCGCGTGCAGCGTGTCGCGGGTCGGGTTGCCGCTGCGGCTGTACTCGTAGCCGCCGCGCAGCCCGCCGACGCCGTCCTGCTTGTAGGTCGTCGTCAGGTGCAGCGGCGGGATGACCGCGCCGGTCGCCGGGTCGGGGTCCTGGCCCGCGTGGATGGCGCGGGTGTTGAAGCCGGTCATGAGCCGACCGTAGGCGCGAGCCCGGCCAGGTGTCCGAGCACGTCCTGCCGGGTGACGACGCCGGCGGGCTTGCCGTCCACGTGCACGAGCAGCGCATCCGCGCCGCCGAGCTGGGCGACCGCCGCGCTGACCGCCTCGCCGGAGCCGACGATCGGCAGCGGCGGGGACATGTGCTTCTCGACCCGGTCGGCCAACGACGCCGTGCCGGCGAACAGGGCGTCGAGAAGCGTCTTCTCGTCGATCGAGCCGACCACCTCCCCGGCGGTCACCGGCGGCTCGGCCCGCACGACCGGCACCTGGCTCACGCCGTACTCCCGGAGGATGTCGATGGCGTCGCGGACGGTCTCGTTCGGGTGCGTGTGCACCAGGGTGGGGGTGGTCCCGCCCTTCGCCTCCAGCAGCTCGCCGACGGTCTCGCCGCCGGCGGCCTCCAGGAAGCCGTAGTCGGCCATCCACGTGTCGTTGAAGATCTTGTTCAGGTAGCCCCGGCCGCCGTCGGGCAGCAGCACCACGAGGACGTCGTCCCTGGTCAGACGCTCGGCCACCCGCAGCGCCGCCACGACCGCCATGCCGCAGGAGCCGCCCACGAGCAGCCCCTCCTCGCGGGCCAGCCTGCGGGTCATCGCGAAGGAGTCGCCGTCGGAGACCGCGATGATCTCGTCGGCGACCTCCTGGTCGTAGGTGGTCGGCCAGAAGTCCTCACCGACGCCCTCGACCAGGTAGGGGCGGCCGGTGCCGCCGGAGTAGACCGAGCCCTCGGGGTCGGCGCCGATGACCTGCACCCGGCCGCCGGAGGCCTCCTTGAGGTAGCGGCCGACGCCGCTGATCGTCCCGCCGGTGCCGGCCCCGGTGACGAAGTGGGTGATCCGGCCCTCGGTCTGCGCCCACAGCTCGGGCCCGGTGGTCTCGTAGTGCGAGCGCGGGTTGTTGGGGTTCGAGTACTGGTCGGGCTTCCACGCGCCGGGCGTCTCGCGGCTGAGCCGGTCGGACACCGAGTAGTACGACCGCGGGTCGGCCGGGTCGACGGCGGTCGGGCAGACGACGACCTCGGCGCCGTAGGCCTTGAGCACGTTGACCTTCTCCTGGCCGACCTTGTCGGGGCAGACGAAGATGCACCTGTACCCGCGCTGCTGGGCGACGAGTGCCAGGCCGATGCCGGTGTTGCCGCTGGTCGGCTCCACGATCGTCCCCCCCGGCTTCAGCTCGCCGCTGGCCTCCGCGGCGTCGACCATGCGCACCGCGATCCGGTCCTTCACCGAGCCGCCCGGGTTGAGGTACTCGACCTTCGCGAGCACCAGCGGCGCGTCGGGACCCAGGTCGCGGGTGACCGACGACAGCCGCACCAGCGGGGTGTTGCCGACCAGGTCGATGACGGACTCGGCGTACTGCACGGCGTGCCTCCTCGCGGGTCCCGACCACCAGGACCCGTCCTCACCATCCCACCAGGGGTGACTGCGCAGGGCACCCGGGACGAGGATGCGGTCATGACGCTTCCCGCACCCGGCACCCGCACGCTCGGCGGTCTGACCGTCTCCTCCCTCGGCCTCGGCTGCATGGGCATGAGCCAGAGCTACGGGGCGGCCGACCGCTCCGAGTCCCTGGCGACGATCCACCGCGCGCTCGACCTCGGGGTCACCTTCCTCGACACCTCCGACGTCTACGGCGACGGCCACAACGAGGAGCTCGTCGGGGAGGCGATCGCCGCCCGCCGCGACGAGGTGCAGCTGGCGACCAAGTTCTCCATCTCGCGCGACGAGCGCGGCCGGATGCGCATCGACGGCCGGCCGGAGAACGTGCGCGCCCGCGCCGAGGACAGCCTGCGCCGGCTGGGCGTCGACGTCATCGACCTCTACTACCAGCACCGGGTCGACGCGAAGGTCCCGATCGAGGACACCGTGGGCGCCATGGCCGAGCTGGTGCAGGAGGGCAAGGTCCGCCACCTCGGGCTCTCCGAGGCCAGCGCCGCCTCGATCCGCCGCGCGGTCGCGGTGCACCCGATCGCGGCGCTGCAGAGCGAGTGGTCCCTGTGGACCCGCGACCTCGAGCAGGAGGTGCTGGGCGTCGCGCGCGAGCACGGCATCGGCATCGTCCCCTTCAGCCCGCTCGGCCGGGGTTTCCTGACCGGCGCCATCACCAGCCCCGACGACTTCGGCGACGACGACTTCCGCAAGAACCAGCCCCGGTTCCAGGGCGAGGCGTTCCAGGCCAACCTGCGGCTCGTCGACGCGGTGCGGGAGCTGGCCGCGGAGAAGGGCGCCACGCCGGGGCAGCTGGCCCTGGCCTGGGTGATGGCCCAGGGCGAGGACGTCGTCCCGATCCCCGGCACCAAGCGGCGCAGCTACCTGGAGGAGAACGTCGCCGCCGCCGCGGTGGAGCTGACGCCTGCGGACCTCGCCCGCCTCGACGAGATCGCGCCGCTCGGCGCCGCGGAGGGCACCCGGTACCCCGACAGCGGCTACGCCTACGGCGACAGCCCGGAGCGCTCCGCGTGACCACCGCGGCGCCGGTCACCAGCCGGGTCCGCGGGCGGGACGGGGTCGAGGTGGCGGTGCACCGCTGGGGCGGGCCGGGGGACCGGCCGCCGGTGCTGCTGCAGCACGGGTTCGCGGCGGACAGCATGCGCAACTGGCAGGAGAGCGGCGTCGTGGCCGCGCTGCTGGCCGACGGCCGGGAGGTGGTCGCGGTCGACGCCCGCGGGCACGGCGCCTCGGACAAGCCGCACGACCCCGCGCGGTACGGCGAGCGGGCGATGGCCGGCGACCTCGCGGAGGTGGCCGACGCACTGGAGCTGGACCGGTTCGACCTCGCCGGCTACTCGATGGGCGCCATCGTGTCGCTGGTGCTGGCCGGCACCGACGCCCGGGTGCGCCGGCTGGTGGTCGGCGGCATCGGGGCGGGGGTGGTCGAGCTCGGCGGCGTGGACTCGCGTGCCGTCGGCCGCGCCAGCCTCGTGGCGGCGCTCGAGACCGACGACCCGGCGTCGGTCACCGACCCGATGGCCGCCGCCTTCCGCACCTTCGCCGACAGCACCGGTGCCGACCGGCTGGCGCTGGCCGCGCACGCCCGGGTCGTGCGCGCCGACCCGCTGCCGCTGGGCGACGTCGCGGCCCCCACGCTCGTGGTCGCCGGCGATGCCGACGCGCTCGCCGCCCGCCCGCAGCTGCTCGCCGACGCGCTCCCGGGAGCCCGGCTCGTGGTGGTGCCCGGCGACCACCTGGGCGCGGTGCGCGCGCCGGCCTTCTCGGAGGCGCTGGTGGCCTTCCTGGGCGACGACGGGGGAGCGTGACGGGCGACGTCCTCCTCGGCGCCGACCTCGGCACCAGCGGCCTGAAGCTGGTCGCCCTGGACGCCGCCGGGGCCGTGGTCGCGGAGGCCGAGCGGGAGTACGGCTACGACCGGCCCGGGCCCGGCCGGGCCGAGATCGAGGTCGCGGTCTGGCGGTCCGCCGTCGACGCCGCGCTCGCCGACGTCGTCGCCGACCTGGGCGGCCGGGCGGTGCGGGCGCTCGGCCTGTCCGGGCAGATGCACGGCACGGTGCTGGTGGACGCCGCCGGACGCCCGGTGCGCCCGGCGGTGCTGTGGCCCGACGCGCGGGCGACGGCCGAGGCGCAGCGGTGGACCCGTCTGGCCGAGGCCGACCGCGCCGCGCTCCCGCCGCCGGCGCCCGGGATGACCGGGCCGGTGCTGGCCTGGCTGGCCGCGCACGAGCCGGGGGCGTTGGAGCGGGCGGTCGCGGTGCTGCTGCCCAAGGACGCGCTCCGGGCCTCGCTGGTCCCGGACGCCGAGGTGGCCGTGACCGACCGCAGCGACGCCTCGGGCACCCTGCTGTGGGACGTCGCGGGGGAGGGCTGGTCCCCGTCCGCCGTCGCGGCCGCGGGCGTGCCGGCGGCACTCCTGCCGGCCGTGCGGCCGGGCGCCGAGGTCGTCGGGACGACGCCGGTGGCGGGGGCCGCGGTCCCGGTGGTCGTCGGGGCGGCGGACACCCCGCTGGCGCTGCTGGCCGCCGGCGCCACCTCGGGCCTGCAGGTCAACCTGGGCACCGGCGCCCAGGTGCTGCGCCCGGGCTGGACCCCGCAGCCGGTCGCGGAGCGGGCGACGGCCGGCCTCGCCGACGCCCTCGACGGCTGGTACGCGATGGCGGCGCTGCAGAACGGCGGCTCGGCGTGGGCGTGGGTGCGTGACGTGCTCGGCATGAGCTGGGCGGAGTTCTTCGCCGCGGCGGAGGGCGCGGCGCCGGGCGCCGGGGGAGTGGTGTTCCGCCCGTTCCTCACCGGCGAGCGCGGCGGCGTCGCCGGTCCGGGCGACCGTGGCGGCTGGAGCGGGCTGTCCGCGGTCACGACGCGCGCGGACCTCGCCCGGGCGGCGGTCGAGGGGGTGGCCGCCGCGATCGGCGCGGCGGCGCGGTCGCTGGCGGTGCCCGACGACGGCCGTCCGGTCGTCGTCACCGGCGGCGGGGCGCGGTCCGCGGTCGTGCAGCAGGCCCTGGCCGACGCCCTGGGGCGCCCGGTGCGGCACCTCCCGATGCGCAGCGCGTCCGCGATCGGTGCCGCCGTGCTGGCCGGCCGGGGAGTCGGGGCGCCGGTCGAACCCGAGCGCCGGCCCGGCCCCGTGGTGGAGCCGCGGCCCGGGGTCTGACGGGCGGAACGGTCGTGCGGCTGCCACCGTTGGACCGGCAGCACGGGGGCGGTCCGCGGTCCCGCGCGCACGGATCGAGGGGACGGGGAGTCATGGCATCGCTGTTCAGCAAGGTCGTCCAGCTGGCGAACAGCCCGCAGGGCAAGAAGGCCATCGCGCAGGCGACGGAGAGGGCCCAGCAGCTGGCGAAGGACCCGAGGACCAGGGCGAAGATCGACGAGGCGCGCCGCCGGTTGCAGGGCGGCAGGGGCGGCACGGGGACCGGCGCCGGTCACTGAGCCGGCGGGCCCCGCGGCTCAGGCGGTCGCGGGGCGCAGGTGCCGCAGGGCGGCGTCGTGCAGGGCGCCGTTGGTGGCCAGCGCGCTGCCGCCCGCCGGCCCCGGAGCGCCGGTCAGGTCGGTGAACCGGCCGCCGGCCTCGCGCACGATGACGTCGACGGCGGCGAGGTCCCACAGCGACACCTCGGGCTCGCAGGCGATGTCGACCGCGCCCTCGGCCACGAGCATGTAGCTCCAGAAGTCGCCGTAGGCGCGGGTGCGCCACGCCGCCCGGGTGAGGTCGAGGAAGCCGTCGAGGGCCTTGCGCTCCTCCCACCCGGACAGGCTCGAGTAGGACAGGCTGGCGTCGCCCAGGTCGCGCACGCCCGAGACGGTGCAGCGGGCGGCGTTCTCCAGCCGCCGCCCGGTCCACGCGCCGACGCCCTTGGCCGCCCACCAGCGCCGGTTCAGCGCCGGCGCCGAGACCAGGCCCACCACCGCCTCGTCGCCGTCCATGAGCGCGACGAGGGTCGCCCACACCGGGACGCCGCGGACGAAGTTCTTCGTGCCGTCGATCGGGTCCAGGACCCACTTCCGCGAGCCGTGGCCGGTCGTGCCGAACTCCTCGCCCATGACCGCGTCGCGGGTGCGCGCGCGGCTCAGCGTGATCCGCAGCTGCTCCTCGACGGCCCGGTCGGCATCGGTCACCGGGGTCAGGTCGGGCTTGGTCTCCACCTGCAGGTCCTGCGCCTTGAAGCGCTCCATGCTGATCGAGTCGGCCTGGTCGGCCAGCACGTGTGCCAGCCGCATGTCCTCAGAGAATCCCCGACCCGACGTCATGGGCACCCAACCTAGCCGCAGGTCAGTCGAAGACGGCTGAACTGACCCCGCTGGGTCCCTCGTACTCGCGGTCCTCGATCTTCCGCAGGGCCTCCAGCACCTCGCCCTCGCCGCCGTGCTGCTCGGCGTGGCGCACGATGTCGTCCTTGCTCGCCG
This sequence comes from Blastococcus sp. SYSU D01042, assembly GCF_054050515.1. Classification (NCBI taxonomy): domain Bacteria; kingdom Bacillati; phylum Actinomycetota; class Actinomycetes; order Geodermatophilales; family Geodermatophilaceae; genus Blastococcus; species Blastococcus sp. SYSU D01042. The sequence goes on from NZ_JBJGZM010000007.1 coordinate 19,056, forward strand.
GGTAGTCGATCCCCGACAGGGCCTTCTGGATGTCGATCGGGCTCACCATGCCGGGGTCGGTACCCGGCACGGGGCGACCGATGCCTGCTCTACCGTCGGATCGTGGACGCCGCGACCATCGCCGGGCTGCTGGCCGATCCGGCGCGGCTCAGGGTCGTGGCCGCGCTGGCCCTGGGCGCCGGCACCCTCGAGGAGGTCGCCGAGGCGGCCGGCCTGCCGCTCAAGGACGTGGCCCTCGCGGCCCGGCGGCTCGCCCGCGCCGGCCTGGTGCACCGCGACGGGCGCGACCTCGCCCTGCGCACCGAGCTGTTCGGTGCCGCCGCCCGGGCGGCCGCCGCGGCCGCACCCCCGCCCGAGCCGCTGTCGGACGACCCCGCGCAGGACGCGGTGCTGTCCGCGTTCGTGCGCGACGGGCGGCTGACCTCGATCCCCTCGCAGCGCAGCAAGCGGCTGGTGGTGCTCGACCACCTGGTGCGGGTCTTCGAACCGGGGGTCCGCTACCCCGAGCGCGAGGTCAACGTGCTGCTCGCCGTCTGGCACCCCGACGTCGCGGCGCTGCGCCGCTACCTGGTCGACGAGGGCTTCCTGAGCCGCGAGGCGGGCGTCTACTGGCGCAGCGGCGGCTACGTCGAGGTCTGAGCGCCGCGCCGGTCAGTAGCCGGGGCCGACCTGGCCGACGGCGGCGAGCAGCACCCGCAGCGCCGCCAGCTGCTCCTGCCGCGCCGGGGGCCCGGCGGCCGCCCACGGGTCCAGCGCGCAGTCGGGGTCCTCGGCGGTGTGCCCGCACAGCGGCGGGCAGTCGGCGGCGACCTCGGACATCTCGTCGAAGGCGGAGAGGACGTCGCCCGCGGTCACGTGCGCCAGCCCGAAGGAGCGGATGCCCGGGGTGTCGATGACCGCGCCGCCGCCGGGCAGGTCGAACAGCACCGCCGACGACGACGTGTGCCGGCCCTTGCCGATCTTGCTGACGTCGCCGGTCGCCCGCAGCGCGTCGGGCACCAGCCGGTTCACCAGCGTCGACTTGCCCACCCCGGACTGGCCGACGAAGACGCTCATCCGGTCGCGGATGCGTTCCAGCAGCTCGTCCAGCGGCTGCTCGCGCGACATCGGCACCGCGTCCAGCCGCAGCCCGGCGTACCGGTCGAGCAGCGGCTGGGCCGTTGCGAGGTCGGTCTTGGTGAGGCAGAGCAGCGGCTCGAGGCCACCGGCGTACGCGGCCACCAGGCACCGGTCGAGGAAGCCCAGGGCCGGCTCGGGATCGGTGACCGCGGTGACGATGACCAGCAGGTCGGCGTTGGCGACGACGACGCGCTCGGTGGGGTCGGTGTCGTCGGCGGTGCGGCGCAGCGACGCCGTCCGCTCCTGGATGGAGACGATCCGCGCCAGGCTGTCGGTGCGGCCGCTGGTGTCGCCGACCAGCCGGACCCGGTCGCCGACGACGACCCCGTGGCGGCCCAGCTCGCGGGCCCGCATGGCCGTGACGTCGACCGGCCCGTCGGGGCTCTCGACGCGCACCGTCATGCGGCCTCGGTCGACCGCCACGACCAGACCGGCCACGGCGTCGTCGTGCGTCGGCCGGGTCCGGGTGCGCGGCCGGGACCCCCGCCGGCTCGGCCGGACGCGGACGTCGTCCTCGTCCATCCGCCGGGCGTCGCGCTGGCTGGGGCTCAGCGGGGGGCTCCCACGGGGTCGCCGAGCAGGCGCGCCCAGCGCTCGCGGAAGTCGGGCAGCGTCTTGGTCACCGCGCCGGGGTCGGCCACCTGCACGCCCTCGATGGCCAGCCCCAGGACCGCCGCGGCCATGACCATGCGGTGGTCGGCGTAGGAGTCCAGCCGGGCGGGCCGGCGCGGACCGGGCTCGATCTCCAGCCCGTCGGGCAGCTGGCGGACCCGCGCCCCGACGGCGGTGAGCACCTCGTCGAGGGCCTGCAGGCGGTCGGTCTCGTGGCCCCGCATGTGCGCGACGCCGGTGAAGCGGGAGGGTCCGTCGGCCAGTGCGGCGACCGCGGCGAGCACGGGCACGAGCTCGCTCACCTCGCCCAGGTCGGCAACCAGTGGCCGGATCGACCCGGTGCCGCGCACCTGGAACCCCTCGGGCGTCCGTTCCACCTCCGCGCCCATGACAGCCAGCAGCCGGTCCAGCTGCGCGCCGGGCTGGGTGGTCGCCGCCGGCCAGTCGGGGACGGTCACCCGGCCGCCGGTCACCAGCGCGGCGGCCAGGAACGGGGCGGCGTTGGAGAGGTCGGGCTCCAGGACCCGGTCCAGCGCAGCGATCGGACCCGGCGCCACCCGCCAGCCGCGCTCGGTCGCGACGACGTCCACGCCGTGCTCGCGCAGCGTGCTCACGGTCATCTCGACGTGCGGCAGGGAGGGGACGCCGCCGGCCAGCGCCAGGTCGACGCCCTCGTCGAAGCGGGCCGCGGCCAGCAGCAGCCCCGACACGATCTGGGAGGACTCGCTCGCGTCCACCTCGACGGCGCCGCCCCGCACCCGGCCGGTGCCGTGCACGGTGAACGGCGCCCGCCCCCGGCCGCCGTCGTCGACCTGCACGCCGAGGGCGCGCAGCGCGTCGATCAGCCCGGCGTTGGGCCGGTCGCGCAGCCGGGCGTCGCCGTCGACCGTGACCGGGCCGTCGGCGAGTGCTGCGACCGGCGGCAGGAAGCGCAGCACGGTCCCGGCCAGGCCGGCGTCCACGGTGACCGGGCCGTGCAGGCGCCCGGGGGTGACCAGCCAGTCGGTGTCGCCGGAGGGCTCGATCCCGACCCCGAGCCCCCGCAGGGCGGCGGCCATGAGGTCGGTGTCGCGCGCCCGGAGCGGGTGCACGAGGCGGCTCGGCCCCTCGGCCAGGGCCCCCAGCACCAGCGCCCGGGCGGTCAGCGACTTCGACGCCGGCAGCGGGGCGACGGCGTCGACGGGGGCAGGGTGGTGCGGCGCGGACCAGACGTCACTCACGTGACCAGTCTGCCCGTCCGCGCCGCACGACCCCGCACCTGCTCAGCCCGCCTGCGGCTTGTCCGCCTTCTTGGCCGGGACGGTGCGCACGAGCCGCCGGTTGGCGAACTCGAACATGGCCAGCTCGGAGAGCTCGCGGCCGTAGCCGGAGCGCTTGATGCCACCGAAGGGCAGCTCGGGGGAGGAGCCGGTGGGCTGGTTGATCCAGACCATGCCGACCTCGAGCTGCTCGGCCACCGACCGCGCGTGGTCGAGGTCGCTGCCCATGACCGTGGCACCGAGGCCGAAGTCGCTGTCGTTGGCCAGGGCGACCGCCTCGGCGGCGTCCTTGACCTTGTAGACCACGGCCGCCGGGCCGAACAGCTCCTCGCGGTAGGCCCGCATCTCCGGGGTCACGTCGGTGAGGATCGTGGCCTCCACGAACGCGCCGGCGTGCTCGGGACGCGAGCCACCGGAGACCACGGTGGCGCCCTTGTCGATGGCGTCCTGGATCTGCGCGTGCAGGTCCTGCGCCGCCCGCTCGCTCGACAGCGGCGCGAGCGACGTCGTCGGGTCGGAGGGGTCGCCGGGGGCGAAGGTGCTGAACGCCTGCTTGAGGCCCTCGACGAAGGGCTCGAAGACGTCCTCGGTCACGATCAGCCGCTTGGACGCCGTGCAGGCCTGGCCGGTGTTGCCCATGCGGCCGGCGGTGGCCGCCTTGACGGTGGCCTCCAGGTTCTCGCCGTCCAGCACGATGAACGGGTCGCTGCCGCCGAGCTCCAGCACCGACTTCTTGAGGTGCTTGCCCGCGAGGGCCGCGACCGAGGAGCCGGCCCGCTCGCTGCCGGTCAGCGTGACGCCCTGGATGCGCGGGTCGGCGATGACCTGCTCGACGTCGGAGATGCGCAGGAAGACGTTCGTGTAGACCCCCGCCGGGGCGCCCGCGTCGGTGAACAGCTGCTCGATGGCCTCCGCGCACTGCGGGGTGATCTCCGAGTGCTTGATGATCACCGTGTTGCCCAGCACCAGGTTCGGGCCGGCCACGCGGACCACCTGGTAGAAGGGGAAGTTCCACGGCTCGACGCCGAGCAGGGCCCCGACCGGACGGGTCTCGATGACCGCCTCGCCACCGCCCATCATCGGCTCGATGGACGTCGGCTCGAGGAACTTCGGGCCGTTGCCGGCGTAGTACTTCAGGATCATCGAGCAGAGGAAGAGCTCGCCGACGGCCTCGTCGCGGCGCTTGCCCATCTCCTTGGTGATGAGGGCGGCGTAGTCCATGATCCGCTCGTCGAGCAGCTCGGCGGCCTTCTGGACGACGGCCGCGCGCTCCTCGACCGGGCGATCGCGCCACTCCAGGTAGGCGGAGTGGGCCCGGCCGACGATGCCGTCGATCTCCGAGGTCTCGGTGAACGGGTACTCCTTCTCCGTCTCGCCGGTGAAGGGGTTGACGGTCGCGTAGCGCCGTTCGGCGCTGTCGCTGGCGGTGGTGGGGGCGTTCTGCGTCGCGGTCACGCGGTGATCCTCGTCTCTCGTCGGCTGTTCCGACAGAGCCTTACCCCAAAGGCTTCCCACTTGTCACGGGCGCGGCCTGTCAGGAGGCGCACCTAGAGTGCGGACGGTCAGCCGAACCCGTGCGAGGAGGCACCCATGTGCGGTCGCTACGCCGCCAGCCGCAAGCCGGAGGACCTCGCCCTGGAGTTCGAGGCCGTACCGGCCGGCGGGCAGCCGCCGGTGGCGGCCGACTACAACGTGGCGCCGACCAAGGACGTGCACGTCGTGCGCTGGAAGAAGGAGCGCGACGCCGAGGGCGCGCTGACCGGTGCCGGGCACCGCGAGCTGCGCGTGGTGCGCTGGGGGCTGGTGCCCTCCTGGGCCAAGGACGTCTCGGTCGGCAACCGGATGATCAACGCCCGCGTGGAGTCGCTGACCGAGAAGCCGGCCTTCCGGACGGCGGCGCGCACCCGGCGCTGCCTGGTCCCGGCCGACGGCTGGTACGAGTGGGCCAAGCGGCTGGACAGCCCGGCCAAGCAGCCGTACTTCATCACCCCGCAGGACGGCTCGGTGCTCGCGCTCGCCGGGCTCTGGGAGGTCTGGGGCCGCGGGGAGGACCGGCTCTACACCTGCACCGTCGTCACCTCCCCGGCCGTCGGTGCGCTGCACGAGATCCACGACCGGATGCCGCTGGTCCTGCCCCGCGACCGCTGGGCGGCCTGGCTGGACCCGGCCCGGGAGGACGTCGAGGAGCTGGTCGAGCCCACGCCGGCGGACGTGGTCGAGGCCCTGGAACTGCGGCCGGTGAGCACCGCGGTGAACAACGTGGCGAACAACGGCCGCCAGCTCACCGAGCGCGCCGAGGCCGTCGCGGAGCCGGCCGACCAGCCGGCGCTCTTCTGAGGTGGCCGCACCCGCGGAGGAGTCCGCGCCGCCGGCGACGCCCGCGGCACGCCCGCTGGCCGGCTGGGTCGCCGCCGTCGTCACCTTCCTGAGCTCCGGTGCGGTGCTTGTCCTGGAGATCGTCGGCCTGCGGCTCATCGCGCCCTACGTCGGCGTCACGCTGCAGACCAGCACCGCCGTCATCGGCTTCGCCCTCGCCGCGATCGCGCTCGGCGCCTGGACCGGTGGCGCGGTGGCCGACCGGTCGGACCCCCGCCGGCTCATCGCGCCGCTGATGGTGGGCGGCGGCGCCCTCGTCATCGCCGTCCTCCCGCTGGTGCGCTTCACCGGGTCGGTGGTCGGCGGCGCGGACGCCGGTGCGGTGCTCCTGCTGGCCGCGGTCGCCGTCGTCGTGCCCGCCGCCCTGCTGTCGGCGGTGCCGCCGATGGTGGTGAAGCTGCAGCTGTCGAACCTGGACGAGACGGGTGCGGTGGTCGGCCGGCTGTCCGGGATCGGCACGCTCGGCGCCATCGCCGCCACGTTCGTCACCGGATTCCTGCTCATCGCGGTGCTGCCGAGCAGCGTGATCCTGGTCGGCACCGGCGTCCTCACGGTGGCGGTCGGCGTGGCCCTGGGGCTGCTCCTGCACCGGGGGCCCGGCGTGCGGGGTCGGGTGCCCGGTGCGCTGGTCGTGCTCGCGGTGGCGGGGGCGCTGCTCGCCGCCGTCGCGCCCACCCCGTGCGAGGAGGAGACGGCCTACCACTGCGCCCGGGTGGTGGCCGACCCCGAGCGGGACTCCGGCCGGGTGCTGATGCTGGACACGCTGCGGCACTCCTACGTCGACCTCGAGGACCCGACGCACCTGGAGTTCGAGTACGTGCGGGCGATCGCCTCGGTCGCCGACGCCTCGTTCCCGGGCGACGACCCGGTCTCGGCGCTGCACGTCGGCGGCGGCGGGCTGACGCTGCCGCGGTACCTCGCCGAGGTGCGGCCGGGTACCCGCGGCCTGGTGCTCGAGGTCGACCCCGGCGTGGTCGCCCTCGACCGGGAGCAGCTCGGGCTGGAGACGTCGGCCGACCTGCGGGTGCGGGTCGCCGACGGCCGGGTCGGGCTCGCCGAGGAGCCGGCGGGGGAGCGGGACCTGGTCGTGGGCGACGCCTTCGGCGGACTCTCGGTGCCCTGGCAGCTGACCACCCGCGAGGCGGTCCGGCTGGTCGACCGGGCGCTGGCCGAGGACGGCGTCTACGCGGTCAACCTCATCGACCACCCGCCGCTGGACTTCGTGCGGGCCGAGCTCGCGACCCTGCGCGAGGTGTTCGCGCACGTGGTGCTGCTGGCCCGGTCGCCCGTGCTCGCCGGGCAGGACGGCGGCAACGTCGTCGCCGTGGCCTCGCAGTCGCCGCTGGACGCCGAGGCGATCGGCGCGGCGATGGCCGACCACGACCTCGCCTGGCGGGTCGCCGGCGGCACCGACCTGGACGCCTTCGTCGGGGACGCCGAGGTGCTCACCGACGACCACGCCCCGGTCGACCAGCTGCTGACCCCCTACGAGCGGCCCTGACCGCGCCGGTCAGCCGCGGGCGACGGCGGCCGTCCGGGCGGCGGTCAGCCGCACCAGCTCGGCCGGCGGCAGCTCGACCTGGAGCCCGCGCCGGCCGGCGCTGACGAGGACGGTGCCGAACCCCAGAGCGGAGGTGTCGACGACGGTGGCCAGCCGGGTCCGCTGACCCAGCGGGCTGATGCCGCCGCGCACGTAGCCGGTCGCCCGCTCGGCGTCCGCGGGGTCGGCCATGACCGCCCTGCGGCCCCCGGCCGCGGTGGCGAGGGCCTTGAGGTCGAGGGTGCTGCTGACCGGGACGACGGCCACCGTGAGCGCCCCGTCGACGCGGGTGACCAGCGTCTTGAAGACCTGCCGCGGGTCGGCGCCGAGCGCCGCCACGGCGGCCTCGCCGTAGCCGGCGCCGTCCGCGTGAGCTGCGTCGTAGGGGTGCAGGGTGTGCGGCACCGCTGCCTTCTCCAGTGCCCGCACGGCCGGGGTCGACGCCACGGCCGCAGCCTAGGGCGGCGCGCCTTTCCCGTGCGCGCGGGAATCGGTGCGCGGGTGCCCCCGTTGCACCGGCCGTGAGCAGCACCGTCTCCAACGCCCGTCCGCGGGTCGCGCGCCGACGGCCGCCAGGCCGCCCGGATGCCGCGCGGCTAGGATCGTTCGACGTGGTGCCCCGGCTGAGGGGCGCCCAGAGAGGACGGTCGGTGCCCGAGGAGCCCGCGATCGACAACTCCGGTCAGACGCCCGGCGCCGCCCCGGTGGAGGTGCCCGAGGCGCGCGAGGGCGGCAGCCGCACGGAGGTCGCCGAGACCCGCGCGGAACGGGACGCCCGCTTCGAGCGCGACGCCCTGCCCTACCTCGACCAGCTCTACCCGGCGGCGCTGCGGATGACCCGCAACCCGGCCGACGCCGAGGACCTGGTCCAGGAGACGTTCGTCAAGGCCTACTCGGCCTTCCACCAGTTCGCCGAGGGCACCAACCTCAAGGCGTGGCTGTACCGGATCCTGACCAACACCTACATCAACAGCTACCGCAAGAAGCAGCGGCAGCCGCAGCAGTACCCCACCGACGAGATCCAGGACTGGCAGCTCTACGCCGCCGAGGAGCACAGCTCCAGCGGTCTGCGTTCGGCCGAGATCGAGGCGCTGGACCACCTGCCGGACTCCGACATCAAGGAGGCCCTGCAGCAGCTGCCGGAGGACTTCCGGCTGGCCGTCTACCTGGCCGACGTCGAGGGCTTCGCGTACAAGGAGATCGCCGAGATCATGGGCACGCCCATCGGCACGGTGATGTCCCGGCTGCACCGCGGTCGACGCGGGCTGCAGAAGCTGCTGGCCGACTACGCCCGTGAGCGCGGCTTCGTCCGCGCCGGAGCCGGTGAGGAGGCGAGCTCCTGATGGCCGACGACGTTGCCCAGGGCGGCGAGCCGCTCGAGATCAACTCGTGCGACGACGTGCTGACGCACGTGTTCGAGTTCCTCGACCACGAGACCAGCGACGCCCGTCGCGGAGTCATCGCCGAGCACCTCGAGGACTGCTCCTCCTGCCTGCGCGAGTTCGGCATCGAGCAGGAGTTCAAGGCCCTCGTGCGGCGCCGGTGCGGCGGCGACGTCCCCCCGCCCTCGCTGCGCGAGCGGATCAAGGTGCAGCTGACCAGCGTCGCCTTCGAGGAGGACGGCACGCAGGTGAGCGTCGAGCGGATCACCGTCGAGCGCTCCACGGACTGAACCCGACGACGACGACGAAGGCCCCGTTCCCACCGCGGTGGGAACGGGGCCTTCGTGCGTGCTTCAGGCGTTGGGGCGCTTGCCGTGGTTGGCCTTGCTCCCCTTGCGAGAGCGACGCTTGCGTCCACGCTTGGACATCGCTGCCCTCCTTCCCATGCCGGTGGGCCGCGGGGACCCGGGTGGTTCGCGGACCGGAACCGCGGCGCACGTAACGTGCGCGGCGACGCCCGACCCGCCAAGCTGACATCTCCAGCCTCTCACGGGGCGGCGGCGGGGACGCGCCGGGCGGGGGATGCAGGAGGAGTCGTGGCACAGCCGGGGATCGAGAGCGTGCTCGTGGCCGGGCGCGGTCCCGCAGCCTGCGGCGTCATCGCCGCGTGCGCACGCCTCGGCGTGAAGACCGTCGCGGTGCACTCCGAGACCGAGCGCTCGGCCCGGCACGTGCGGATGGCCGACGAGGCGGTGCTGCTCGGCCCGGCCCCCGCCGCGGAGTCCTACCTCGCCGTCGACCGCATCGTCGAGGCCGCGCGGCGCAGCGGGGTCTCCGCCGTGCTGCCGGTCCCGCCGGCCCTGGCCGGCAACGCCCGCCTGGCGGCCGCCGTCGGCGACGCCGGCCTGCTGTGGGTGGGCCCGGAGCCCGACGTGCTGGAGCGGCTCGGGGGCGACGGCGTGGAACCGGCCAGCGAGCGCGGGCTGCTGGCCTGGGTGACGGCCGAGGGGCTGCGCTTCCCGACGCCCGTGGTCCGCGACCGGGCTGCCGGCATCGCACGGGTCTCCTGGACCCCGGAGGGGCGCGCGCAGGTGCCGGCCGCGGCCGGCCGCCTCGCCGACGTCGGCTGGCGTGGCCTGGTGACCGTCGGCATCGCGCCCGACGGCGAGCTGGCCGAGGTGGCCGCCGGGTTCTCCCTGGACGTCGCCGTCCTCGAGCGGGCGCACGGCGTGGACGCCGTCGAGCTGGCGCTGCGCAGCGCGGCGCCGTCCCGGGCCGAGGCCGGCGAGCCCGACTCGGCCGCCTGGCGGCCGGCGGTGGCGGTGCAGCTGCGCTCCACGCTCCCGCCGGGCGAGGCCGGCCGGGTGACCGGTCGGCTGCCGGGGACGGGGCGGGCCGGGCGCCGGCTGGAGGCCGGCGTGGAGCTGGTGGCCGTGGGCGGCTACGAGCCGGGGGACCGGCTGGACGGCTGGTACGACGCGCTGCTGGCCACGGTCAGCGCCTCCGCCGACGACACCGCGACCGCGGCCCGGGCGGTGAGCGCGGCCCTGTCGGCGCTGCCCGAGACCGGCGTGCCGCACGACGGGCCGGACGTGTGCGCGGTGCTGGGGCGCCTCACCGCGGGGGACGACGCGCCGGGCGCCTGAGGGGGAGCGCCGTGCCAGGATGATCCCGTGCCCGCCGACGTCGCGGTGGGCGCGGAAGGGGGTCCGGTGGCGGTCGAGGAGATCCACGCCGAGATGGTCTCCAGCGTCTGGAAGGTGCTGGTCGCGCCCGGGTCCGAGGTCGCGGCCGGCGACACGCTGGTCATCCTCGAGTCGATGAAGATGGAGATCCCCGTCCTCACCGAGCTGGCCGGCACGGTCGAGGCGCTGCACGTCGTGGAGGGCGAGGTGCTCCAGGAGGGCGACCTCATCGCCACCGTCAGCACGGGCTGACGGCTCAGAGCTCCAGCGCGTAGACGATCAGGTCGACGCCGGGTACGGGACTCCAGTCGCGCTCGGGCAGCCGGGTGAACCCGAGCCGCTCGTAGAGCCGGTGCGCAGCGAGCATCACCGTGCTCGTGGACAGCACCATGCGCCGCTTGCCGGCTGCGCGCGCCCGCGCGAGGCACTCGGTCACCAGGAGCTCGCCGACGCCCCGGCCCTGGGCCGCGGGGTCCACCACGAGCATGCGGAAGGCGGCCTCGTCGTCGGACTCGGTGACCTCGCCGAAGTCGCCCTCCAGGACGAGCGCGACACTGCCGACGATCCGGTCCTGCTCGTCCCGGGCCACGAGCAGCTCGGCCAGCTGCGACCGCCGGGCGACGTCGGCCAGCTCCACCCCGTAGTCGGGGCCGGCCAGCCCGCCGCCGACGTAGACCGAGACGGTCAGGTCGGCGATGCGGGCGTGGTCCGCGGCGGAGGCCCGGTCGATGCGGACGGCGGGCGGGGCGGGGACGTGGACCACGCCGACGAGGGTAGTGAGGGGGCCATACAGTCGCCCCACCATGACCAGCCTCTCCGAGCGCCTCACCCGGGGGTCGGCCCTCGATCCCGCGCAGATCGACCACTGCCGCCGCCTGGTGGCCGACTGGCAGCTCCTCGCCGACCTCTCCTTCGCCGACCTCACGCTGTGGGTGCCGCGGGACGGCGGCGCGTGGGAGTGCGTCGCCCAGGTGCGTCCGCTCACCGCCCCCACCAGCCAGCCGGAGGATCTGGTCGGCGTGCGCGTCTCGGGGGAGGACGCGGCGCCCTTCCTCGCCGCCGACCTGGAGGGCCGGCCGCTGACCGAGCCCGATCCCGACCGCTCCGGGCCCGCACCCCGCCGCCGGGAGGTGGTCCCGGTCCGTCACGACGGCGTGGTCGTCGCCGTGCTGGCCCGGGACACCAACCTCGCCGCCACCCGGGCACCGTCGACCCTGGAGATCACCTACCTCGACATCGCCTCCGACCTCCGGTTGATGGTCTCGGCCGGCACCTTCCCACCGGAGAAGCTGCAGGACGCGGAGATGAGCCCGCGGGTGGGCGACGGGCTGGTGCGGCTCGACGGCCGTGGCCGGGCCGTCTACGCCAGCCCCAACGCGCTGTCGGCCTACCGCCGGATCGGCGTCCCCGGCGACGTCGTCGGGCGCGACCTGGCCCAGGTCACCCGGGCGGCGGCCCGCGAGCGGGTGGCGGGCGAGGAGGTGGCCGCCGGGATCGCCGCGGCGGTCGCCGGCCGGTTCCCCGACCCGATGGACGTCGAGGCCGCCGGGGCGACGATGCTCGTGCGCGCCCTGCCGCTGCGGCCGCCGGGTGCCGAGGCCGGGGCCCTGGTGCTGGTCCGCGACGTGACCGACGTCCGGCGCCGCGACCGCGCGCTGCTGAGCAAGGACGCGACGATCCGCGAGATCCACCACCGGGTGAAGAACAACCTGCAGACCGTCGCCGCGCTGCTCCGGCTGCAGGCCCGCCGGATGACCGAGCCGGCCGCGCGCGCGGCGCTGGAGGAGTCGGTGCGCCGGGTCGCCTCCATCGCCGTGGTGCACGAGACGCTGGCCGGGAGCCGGGAGGACGTCGTCGACGTCGACCAGGTGCTCGACCAGGTCCTGCCGATGCTGGGCGACCTGACCTCCGTCGGCCCGGCGGCCCGCACCCGGCGCACCGGCTCGTTCGGCGAGCTGCCGGCGGCCACGGCGACCCCGCTGGTCCTCGCGGTCACCGAGCTGCTGCACAACGCGGCGGAGCACGCCTTCCCCGAGGGGGAGCCCGGGGCGATCGAGCTCGTGGCGGAGCGGACCGACGACGACCTGGTGGTGCGCGTGCGCGACGACGGCCGCGGTCTGCCGGCCGGGTTCGACCCGGCGACCAGCGAGGGCCTCGGGCTGCAGATCGTGCGGACCCTCGTGGTCAGCGAGCTCGGCGGCAGCCTGTCGGCCGGGCCGCCGCCGGGGGAGCGGGGCACCGAGGTCGTGCTGACCCTGCCCGGCGCGGGGCTCCCGCGCCGCTGAGCACGCCGGGAACGCGCCGAGGCCGGCCCGGGGGTCCCGGACCGGCCTCGAGGCGGTCGGTGCGGCCGCTGCGCGGCCGGTGGTGCCCTGTCTCCAGGTGGGGGCTGCGATCAGGCGGTGCGGACCCGGGTGCGGGCCTGGCGCCGCTTGAGCGCGCGCCGCTCGTCCTCCGAGAGGCCGCCCCACACGCCGGAGTCCTGGCCCGAGCTGAGCGCCCAGTCCAGGCAGGACGTGACCACCGGGCAACGCTGGCACACGGCCTTGGCCTGCTCGATCTGGACGATCGCGGGGCCGGCCGTCCCGATCGGGAAGAACAGCTCCGGGTCCTCGTCCCGGCAGAGCGCGCGGTGGCGCCAGTCCATGGCGGTGTTCTCCTCGATGTCGTCTACGGTTGCTTCGTCAGTCGCTGGAACGGGTCCGGCCTGCGGCCGGGCCGACGCGTCCGAGGTGGCGCCGGATCCTCGGCGCCGTGACGGTTGCGACTGCCTGCTCTTGTTACCGGCAGGTTGCGTTCTTGCAGCGATGCTTTCACGCGACCGGCGCCTGTCAAGCGAAACGAGGCCAGCGCCGACCCCCGCGTGAGCAAGCTCACCACGCCCGTGATAGGCCCGCCACTCGGGCGGGCGAGCCGCCTTGCGCCGGCCGTCGGAACCTGGGAATGCAGGCTCAGGAGACGACGCGCAGGGCGTCCGGGACCGAGGTCAGCCGCAACCCCGTCGCGGTGCCCAGGTGGTCCCCGTCGACCTGCCAGCCCTGGGGCCGGTCCGCGGTCAGGGTGAGCTCCGCGAGGTCGTGCCGCCGGTGCACGCCGCGCCCCCGGGGCCGCGGCCGGGCGGCCAGCGCCTGCCGCAGCGCGCGCAGCATCCCCACGGGGTGCGTTCGGCCCAGGGCGAAGGCGTCGAGCCCCGCGTCGAAGGAGGCCTCGGGGGAGGGGTTGACCGGCCGGGCGCCCAGGTAGGTCCACGGGCTCACGTTGGAGACCAGGCACAGGAAGAGCCGCTCGACGTCGGCCTCGCCGGGCACCTGCAGCGTCATCGCCGGGCGCCGGCGCTCGCGACCCAGCAGGAAGGCGCTGGTCGCCTCCCGCACGTAGAGCGCGCCGGTGGAGCGCCGGCCGCGGGCGCGCTGGGCCTCCACCCGGGCGATGACCTCGGCGTCGAAGCCGAGACCGGCCGCGAAGACGAACCAGCGGGGCGGCGTCCACCCCCGGTGCGTCGCCGCGTCCACCTCGGCCGCGCGGGCCGCGGCCTCGGGGTCGCCGCCGGTCAGCGGCGCCGTGCTGGTGCCGCTGGCGCTGGCCGTGCCGAGGGAGACCGTGCGCGTCCGGCCGGCCCGGAGCGAGGCGAGGATCTCGGCGGTGGCCTCGACCGGGTCGCGGGACCGGCCCAGCGCGCGGCTGAACACGTTGGTCGAGCCGCCGGGCACCACGGCCAGCGTCGGCAGGTCGGGCCGGGGGCCGTGCTCGAGCAGGCCGTTGACGACCTCGTTCACCGTGCCGTCGCCGCCGAGGGTGACCACGAGCTCCAGCCCGTCGGCCGCCGCGCGGGCGCCGAGCTCCCGGCCGTGCCCGCGGTGCGCGGTCTCGGCGACGTCGACCTTCAGCTCGCTGGCCAGGGCGCCGACGAGGACGTCGCGCATCTTGGCGGTGGTGGTGGTCGCCGCCGGGTTGACCACCACGAGCGCGCGCATGCCCGCCAGGCTAGCCGCGGGCCGGGGCCGGTCGCGGGAGCGCCGCGTAACCTCGCCGTCGTGACGGAACGGACGCCGCAGCCGCGCCGGCTGGCCGACCGGCTCTTCGGCGCGGTCACCCCCGCCCCGGCGCCGCAGCCCCGGCGCCCGCAGGTGCTCGCGCCGCGCTCGGTGCGCCAGGCCGCCGGGCTGGTCGCCGTCGAGGCCGCGGGTCTGGTCGTCCTCGCGGTCGTCTGGCTGTGGCTGACCCTCACCGGCGACGCCGAGAGCGTGGCCCGGGCGCTGGCCGAGGTCGTCCTCCTCGGGCTCGCCGCGGCGCTGCTCGGGGCGGCGGCGGCCGGCCTGCGGCGCCTGGCCGGCTGGGCGCGCGGGCCGGTCATCGCCGTGCAGGTGCTCGTCGCCGCCTCGGGCTTCGTGACGGCGTTCCAGGCGGCCCGGCCGGAGATCGGGGTCCCGCTGCTCGTGCTGGCGGCGGGGATCCTCTACCTGCTCATGACCCCCGAGGCGCGGCTGGCCTACCTCGACCGCTAGACGAGGTCGATGACGTCGGCGATCGACTCGAGGATCCGCCCGGGGCGGAACGGGAACCGGGAGACGTCGGCAGCGGCGGTCGAGCCCGACAGCACCAGGATCGTGTCCAGCCCGGCCTCGATGCCGGCGACGACGTCGGTGTCCATCCGGTCGCCGATCATGACGGTGGACTCCGAGTGGGCCTCGATCCGGTTCATCGCGCTGCGGAACATCATCGGGTTGGGCTTGCCGACGAAGTAGGGCTCCGCCCCGGTCGCGCGGGTGATCATCGCCGCGACCGACCCGGTGGCGGGCAGCGGGCCCTCGGGCGACGGCCCGGTCACGTCCGGGTTGGTGGCGATGAACCGGGCGCCGCGGCCGACCAGGCGGATGGCGCGGGTGATCGCCTCGAACGAGTAGGTCCGCGTCTCGCCCAGGACGACGTAGTCGGGGTCGGTGTCGGTCATGACGTACCCGACCTCGTGCAGCGCGGTGGTGAGCCCGGCCTCGCCGATGACGTAGGCCGAGCCACCGGGCAGCTGGGTGCGCAGGAAGTCCGCGGTGGCCAGCGCGGAGGTCCAGATCGACTCCTCCGGCACGTGCAGCCCGGTGCGGCTGAGCCGGGCGGCGAGGTCGCGCGGGGTGAAGATGGAGTTGTTGGTGAGGACGAGGAAGCGCCGCCCCCGGTCGACCAGCCGTTCGAGGAACTCGGCCGCGCCGGGCAGCGCCTTCTCCTCGTGGACGAGGACGCCGTCCATGTCGGTCAGCCAGCACTCGGGGGAGAGGCGTTCGGTCGTCACCGTGCCGACGCTAGCGCCCGCAGGTGTCCGCGGCGTGCGCTCGCTGCTACCTGCGGTCGACGGCAGCGAAGCCGGTCAGCGCGTCGTCGGTGAGCCGGAACACCGTCCAGTCGTCCATCGGGACGGCGCCGGCCGCCCGGTAGAACTCGATCGACGGGGTGTTCCAGTCGAGCACCGACCACTCCAGCCGCGACCAGCCGCGCTCCACGCAGAGGGCGGCGAGGGTCCGCAGCAGCTCCCGGCCCAGGCCACGCCCGCGGTGGCCGGGCTGCACGAAGAGGTCCTCGAGGTAGATGCCGTGGGTGCCGCGCCAGGTGGAGAAGTTGAGGAACCACAGCGCCGTGCCGACGACCCGTCCGTCCTCGTCCTCCGCGACGTGGCCGAACAGCGCGGGGGAGTCGCCGAACAGGCAGGCCGTCAGCTGCTCCTCGGTGAGGCGGACCTCGTGCAGCGCGCGCTCGTAGTCGGCCAGCTCGCGCACCAGGCCGACGACGGCGGGGACGTCGTCGGGCCGGATCGGGCGCACCGTCACGACAGGGCCTCCTTCACGGATCCGGGCACGAGGCGTGCCAGCGGCGAGAGCACCGGCACCAGGACCGGCGCGAGCAGGTAGCCGTAGGCCAGCACGATGCCGGTCACGGCGGGGGCGAGGGCGAAGGCGACCGCCACCACGACGGCGAGGGCGATGGGTCCCCACGGCTTGCCGCTGCGCGGGCTGACCAGCGACCGGAACGACCGGAAGCGGACGTTGCTCACCATGAGCAGGGCCGGCACCGCGATGACCAGCAGCACCCACAGCCGGTCGCGGCCCTGCATCTGGTCACCGAAGGCGAGGACCGACGCCAGGACGACCGCGGCCGCCCCGGGGCTGGGCAGCCCGGTGAAGTACCGCTTGTCGGCGGTCGGGTCGATGGTGACGTTGAAGCGCGCCAGCCGGATGGCCGCGCACGCGACCCAGAGGAAGCAGGCGACCCAGCCCAGCGGATCCCACCCGTCCTGGCCCTCGGAGAACAGCGTGAAGGCGACAAGGGCCGGCGCCAGCCCGAAGGAGACCAGGTCGGCGAGGGAGTCGAACTGCAGGCCGAAGGGGGTCACCGCACCCACCAGCCGGGCGACCGCGCCGTCGATGATGTCGAAGACGACCGAGAGCCCGATGAGCACTGCCGCCAGTGTGTGGTCCCCCCGGATGGACACCAGGATCGCGCCGAAGCCGCAGCCCATGTTGGCGAGCGTGAACAGGCTGGGCAGCGTCGCCAGGGCGCGTCTGCGGGATCCGCGGACCGAGCCCCGGACGAACTCGACGGTCGCCGTGCGTCGCGTCGGCACGGAGCCCCTCAGCGGGTCGAGGGCCAGCGGGCGATGACGGTCTCGCCGCCGCGCACGCGCTGCCCCTCCGTCACGGTGAGCTCGCACCCGCGCGGGACGAAGACGTCCATCCGGGAGCCGAACTTCATCAGGCCCATCCGCTCCCCGGTGGCCAGCCGCTGCCCGACGCCGGTGCGGGTGACGATCCGGCGGGCCAGCACCCCGACGATCTGCCGGAAGACGACGGTGCGCTCGCCGTCGCGCAGCCACAGCTCGCTGCGCTCGTTGCGGTGGGCCGACTCCCGCCGGTAGGCGGCCAGGAAGCTGCCCGGGCGGTAGGAGCTCTCGACGACCTCGCCGTGGTAGGGGGAGCGGTTCACGTGCACGTCCACGACGGAGAGGAAGACGCTGACCTGCTGCCAGTCGCCCTCGGGTGCCACGCCCTCCTGCGGCTCCCCGGCGACCATGACGACGCCGTCGGCGGGGGAGAGCACCTCGTCCGGGTGGGCCGGGACGCGGTCGCAGCGCCGGTCGGGGTCGCGGAAGAACAGCGCCATGTAGGCGGACAGGCCCAGCAGCGGCCAGGCGGCCAGGCGCGGTCCCCGCCGCCCGGAGACGCGGCCCACGAGGGCGAGGACGGCTGCGGGGACCAGGGGTCCGGTGAGGAAAGGCCACCCGGCCCGGTCGATGCGCATTGTCCCTGAACCGTACCGGCCGGGCGCGGGGTCAGTCCGCTCGCGTGGCGGCGCCGGAGGCCCGCTCCTGGTCCGCGCCGTGCGCGGTGCTGCGCTCGCGCTGCGGGCCGCCGTACCAGTCGAGGCAGACCATCGTGGCGTCGTCCTCGAGCTCGTCGCCGGTGGCGCGCAGCACGGCGGCGCCCAGCTCGTGGACCACCTCGCGCGGGTGCAGGTCGGCGCTGCCGGCCAGCGCCGCGGCCACGTCGAGGGTCGCGGCGTTGCGCTCCAGCATGCCGTCGGTCAGGAAGACGACCCGGTCGCCGGGCTCCAGCGGGAAGGGCTGCACCTCGAACGACCTGCCGGGCAGGACGCCGAACGGCGGATCGACCCGGAGCGGCACCTCCTCGACCCGCCCGTCACGCAGCCGGATCGGGAGGGTGTGGCCGGCGTTGACGACCTGGGCGAGCCCGGTGGTGAGGTCGACGGTCAGCAGCTGGCCGGTGACGAACTGGCCGGGCTCGGAGTTCTCGGCCAGCGCGTCGTTGGCGTACGCGGCCTGCTCGGCGAGGTGCAGGCCGCGGCGGCGGGCGTTGCGCAGGCTGCCCACCAGGAGCGTCGCGAGCAGCGCCGCATCGACCTGGTGCCCGACCGCGTCGGTGATCGAGACCTGCAGGCGGCCGCGGTCCAGGCTGTAGTCGAACGTGTCCCCACCGACCGAGCCGGCCGGCTCCAGCCAGCCGGCGAGGGTGAACTGCCCGGCCTCGCACGTGTAGGACGCCGGCAGCAGGCGGCGCTGGATCTCCGCGGCGAGCGAGAAGGGCGTGGTGCGCTGCCCCCACTCGAAGACGTCGGTGTGCCGGCGGGCGGCGATGACGACGTAGGCCAGCGCGTGCGCCGCGCTGCGGATGTCGGCGAGGTCCTCGGACGAGGGGACGGTAGGGAGGGTCAGCTCCAGCAGGCCGATCGCGTCACCGCGGTCGGTGACCGGGACGAGCACGCGCGCCCCGGCCTCGACCGCCTCGACGTCGGGACGCTGGGTGCGCAGCACCTGCTCGTACCGCGTGCCGGCCAGGGGCAGCGTCTCGGCCTGCTCCACGCCGTGGCTGCGGGCGCCGGGGACCGGCTCGGCGGACGTGAGGCGGACGACGGCGCGGCCGCTGAAGTCGGCGATGAGGAGGGCGACCGAGCGGGCGCCGACCATCGTGGCCAGCTGGGTCGCGACGACCTCCACCGCGTCGACGGGGGCCGCGTCCTCGACCTTGTGCAGCAGTGCGCCGATGTCGATCACGGGGTTCTCCGGGACGCGCACGGTCAGACCCCGGGCGTGTGCGCGACTGCGGCCAGGGCGGCGGGGACAGACGACTGCCGGGCCACCCCGGTGGGGGTGGACCCGGCAGCTGGCCCGTCG
Organism: Blastococcus sp. SYSU D01042; assembly: GCF_054050515.1. NCBI lineage: Bacteria > Bacillati > Actinomycetota > Actinomycetes > Geodermatophilales > Geodermatophilaceae > Blastococcus > Blastococcus sp. SYSU D01042. The sequence continues at coordinate 37,703 of NZ_JBJGZM010000007.1, forward strand.
CCTGCGAGTTTACCTCGTACGCGGCGGAGGGGCGGAGGCCGTCAGGCGGCCTTCGTCTCCCAGAAGATCTTGTCGATCTCGGCGATGTAGTCGAGCAGCTTCTGGCCCTCGGCCGGGTCCATGCTGCCCTTGCCGCCCGCGGCGCCGGCCTGCTTGGTGGCCTTGTTGATCAGCTCGTGCAGCTCCGGGTACTTCTCGAAGTGCGGCGGCTTGAAGTAGTCGGTCCACAGCACCCACAGGTGGTGCTTGACCAGGTCGGCGCGCGCCTCCTTGATGAGCACGCAGCGCATCTTGAAGACCTCGTCGTCGCTGGCCTGGTACTTCTCCTGGATGGCCTTGACGGACTCCGCCTCGATGCGGGCCTGGGCCGGGTCGTAGACGCCGCAGGGGAGGTCGCAGTGCGCGGTGGCCTCCACGGCGGAGAGCATGCGGAACAGGCGCATGGATCAAGCCTCCGGTTCGGTGGGTCGGTTCGTCTGCGACCCTACTCCCGGTGACGACGGGCGACAGCGGGGACGACCTGGGGGTTCGGGGCCTGGACGCGGTGTGGACGCGGGTCCGGGTGAGCGGACCGTCGATGTCGCCGACCCTGCGCTCCGGCGATCAGGTGCTCGTCCGGGCGGTGCGCGACCCGGCACGCGTCCGGCCGGGCGACGTCGTCCTCGCGCGGTTCCCATCGCGGCCGGAGCTGCTGGTGGTCAAGCGGGTGCACTCCGCAGTCGAGGACGGCCACTGGGTGCGGGGTGACAACCCGTTCGCCGGCGACGACAGCCGGACCTACGGCGCCGCCGTCGTCGTCGGGCGGGTGGTGGCGCGGCTGTGGCCGCGGCCGGGCCGGGTGCCCCCGGCGCCGGACGTCCTGAGCGGGTGAGTCAGCGACCGCGCAGCTCGGCGTAGCGGGCGGTGCTCTGCGCGTAGGTGGGCAGCAGGCCCTGCTCCTCGGCCTCCGCGAGCGTCGGCGCCTCGTGGTCCTTGGCCGACAGCTCGAACTCGAGATCGGCCGGCCAGGGCAGGTCCACGGCCGGGTCCAGCGGGTGGATGCCGAACTCGCGCGCGGGGTCGTATCCGCTGGACACCAGGTAGGTGAGCGAGGTGCCGTCGGCCAGGGACACGAACGCGTGGCCCAGGCCCTCGGCCAGGTAGACCGCGCGGGGCTGCTCGCTGTCCAGGACGACGGCGTCGTGGACGCCGAAGGTCGGCGATCCGACCCGCACGTCGATGACGACGTCGAGCACGCGGCCGGCCGGGCAGTAGACGTACTTGGCCTGACCGGGCGGCACCAGGGCGAAGTGCACGCCCCGGAGGACGCCCTTCGCGGAGACGCTGTGGTTGGCCTGCGCGAGGGTCAGCGGGTGTCCCACTGCGTGGGACAGCTGGTCGGCCCGGTACCACTCCGTGAAACGGCCCCGCGTGTCTCCGTGCGGCACGAGGTCGAAGACGTAGCTGTCGGGCACGGCCAGTTCACGCATCTCCACGGGGGCACCGTAGCGACAGCACCGCTCCGGGACCCGGTTACGCTCTGGCACCCATGAGCGTGGATCGGCGTGCGGGGAACGACGAGCAGCCCGACCGGTTCGCCGACGACCCGGCGTTCGCGGTGCACGAGGGCGGCAAGCTCTCGGTGGTCCCGACGGGCCGGATCGAGTCCATCGCCGACCTGTCGCTGACCTACACCCCCGGCGTCGCCCGGGTCTCCAGCGCCATCGCGGCCGAGCCGGAGCTCGCCCGCCGGTTCACCTGGGCCTCCCGCGTGGTCGCGGTGGTCTCCGACGGCACGGCGGTGCTCGGCCTGGGGGACATCGGGCCGAAGGCCGCGCTGCCGGTGATGGAGGGCAAGGCCTGCCTCTTCGCCGACTTCGCCGGGCTGGACGCCGTGCCGATCGTGCTGTCGACGACCGACGTCGACCAGATCGTCGACACCGTCGTGGCCATGGCGCCGTCCTTCGGCGGGATCAACCTCGAGGACATCAGCGCGCCCCGGTGCTTCGAGATCGAGGCCCGGCTGCGCGAGCGGCTGTCCATCCCCGTCATGCACGACGACCAGCACGGGACGGCGATCGTCGTCCTGGCCGCGCTGCGCAACGCCGCCCGGGTCACCGGCCGGGGCCTGGGCGACCTGCGGGTCGTCGTCTCCGGAGCCGGCGCCGCCGGGGTGGCCTGCACCAAGATCCTGCTCGAGGCCGGCGTCGGCGAGCTGGTGGTCGCGGACTCGCGCGGCGTCCTGCACGCCGGCCGCGGTGACCTGACCGCGAGCAAGCAGTGGCTGGTGGAGAACACCAACCCCTCCGGGTACGCCGGGACGATGGTGGATGCGATGGCCGGCGCCGACGTCTACCTGGGGCTCTCCGGCGGCAGCGTGCCGGAGGCGGCGGTCGCGGCGATGGCCGAGGGAGCGATCGTGTTCTCGCTGGCCAACCCGATCCCCGAGGTCGATCCGGCGATGGCCGCGCGGTACGCCGCCGTCGTCGCCACCGGGCGCAGCGACCTGCCCAACCAGATCAACAACGTGCTGGCCTTCCCCGGCGTCTTCCGCGGTGCCATCGACGCCGGCGCCACCAGCATCACCGAGGAGATGAAGCTCGCGGCCGCCGGCGCGATCGCCGACGTCGTCGGGGACGACCTCCGCCCCGACTACATCGTGCCCAGCCCGCTGGACCGCCGGGTGGCGACCGCCGTCGCCGAGGCCGTCGCCGCCTGCGCCCGGCAGCAGCACGTCACGGTGTGACGACGACGGTCAGCCGGCGCTGACGAAGCGGTCGACGATCGGGTCGAACGTGTCGCGGATGTCGGTGTTGACCCAGATGAACGCGACGGTGGCGACGAGGAACAGCGGCACCAGGACCGCCTTCTCGAAGACGGTGCCCGTGCGCATCGGCGAGAACGCGATCCGGGTGCGCCGGAGCAGCCAGAGCACCGGCAGCGGGACGCCGGCGGTCGTGAGGGCGTCGCCGGCGATGTGGGTGAGCACGCCGAGCGCCACCGCCCAGGGCAGCCAGGTGGGTTGTGGGCTGTGCTCCAGCAACCACCAGGCGCCGGCCCAGGACAGCGCGATGTTGCCGACGATCGTCGTCTCGGTGGTGCCGGGGATGACGAAGTGCAGCGCGTGCAGGGCCAGCCCGATGGCGAGGGCCATGAGCAGCAGGCTGGCCCAGTAGGTGTCCGCCGCCAGGATCGCCAGCCCGCCGAGCGCGAGCGGCGCCAGCACGGCGTCGTGCGTGCCCCAGCGGTGCCCGCCGGTCAGCTTCCCGACGATCCCGGAGGGGACGTCGGTGACCGGACCCCACATGTCCGAGACCGTCGACCCGCGGTGGTCGAGGTCGGGCAGCATGGCGAAGCCGCCGGCCGCCGCGATCCAGGACATCTGCGCGACCGTGCCGTGGACCGGGGCCCACGGCAGGGTTGCGGCACCGGCGGCGAGCCCCGAGAGCGCGTGCGAGTGACCGAGCATTCACCCAGCGTGCGCTGCGGGTCCGTGCTGCCGAGGGAGGCGCACCGGTGAGGGCCGCCCCGCAGACGAGATCGGCGATCTCGCACGCTCCAGCGGGGCTGGATGTGCGAGATCGCCGATCTCGTCAGGGATGAGCGGGCGGGGTCGGTCAGTCGTCCTCGTCGTCGGTGCCGCCGCGGGCCAGCCAGGTGGCCAGCCGCTCGACAGGCACCTCGAAGTCGGGGTGCTGGTCGACGAAGGCCTGCAGCTGGTCGGCCAGCCAGGCGAGGGAGACCTGCTCCTCGCCCCGCCGCGCCGTCAGCTCCTCCAGGCCCCGGTCGGTGAAGTACACGGTCAGTCCGCGAAGGCCTCGGCGACCAGCTGGCGCTGCTCGACGTCGTGCACCTTCGCCGAGCCGACCGCCGGGCTCGCCGACGCCCGCCGGCCCACCCGCCGGAGCGTGCGGCCCTGGGGCAGGTGCTCGGGCAGGTTGACGGCCATGAACTGCCAGGCGCCCATGTTCGCCGGCTCCTCCTGGACCCAGACCACGTCGGTGGCGTTCGGGTAGCCCTCGAGCGCCGCGGCGATCTCCTGCGCCGGGAGCGGGTAGAGCTGCTCGACCCGGACGACGGCGACGTCGGTGGTCCCGGAGGACTCCCGCTGGGCCATCAGGTCGTAGGCGACCTTGCCGCTGCAGAGCAGCACCCGGCGCACGGCCGAGCCGTCCAGCGGCTGCCCGTTCACGCCCGGGTCGGGCAGGACGGGACGGAAGCCCTCGTCGGTGAAGTCGCTGACCGGGCTGACCGCGACCTTGGCCCGCAGCAGCGACTTCGGCGTGAAGACGACCAGCGGCCGGTGCACGTCGGAGAGCGCCTGCCGGCGCAGGAGGTGGAAGTAGTTGCCGGGCGTGGTGCAGTTCGCGACGGTCATGTTGTTCTCCGCCGAGAGCTGCAGGAAGCGCTCGATGCGGCCGCTGGAGTGGTCGGGGCCCTGCCCCTCCAGGCCGTGCGGCAGCAGCATGACCACGCCGGAGCGCTGGCCCCACTTGGCTTCGCCGGAGCTGATGAACTCGTCGATGACCATCTGCGCGCCGTCGACGAAGTCGCCGAACTGCGCCTCCCAGAGCACCAGGGCCCCGGGGTTGGCCACCGAGTAGCCGTACTCGAAGCCGAGCGCGGCGTACTCGCTGAGCAGCGAGTCGTAGACGAAGAACTTCGCCTGCTCGTCGGTGAGGTTGGCCAGGGGGGTGTACTCCGAGCCGTTCTCGCGGTCGATGAGCACCGAGTGCCGCTGCACGAAGGTGCCGCGCCGCGAGTCCTGCCCGGCGAGCCGGACCGGGACGCCCTGCATGAGCAGCGAGCCGAAGGCGAGCAGCTCACCCATCGCCCAGTCGATCCCGCCCTCGGTGACCATCGCCGCGCGCCGCTCGAGCATCTTCTGCAGCTTCGGGTGCGGGGTGAAGTCGGTGGGGAAGGAGACGTGCGCGTCGCCGATGGCCTTGAGCACCTCGGGGGTGATCGCGGTGGCGACCGCCGACTCCTGCGCCGTGCGCGGGTCCATGACCGGCTCGGGCCCGGAGGAGTCCTTCGCGTCGTGCGTCTCGGCGAAGGCCCGCTCCAGCTGGCCGCGGTAGTCCTTGAGGGCCTCCTCGGCCTCCTCGAGGGTGATGTCGCCGCGGCCGACGAGCGCCTCGGTGTACAGCTTCCGGACCGAGCGCTTGCGGTCGATGATGTCGTACATCAGCGGCTGGGTCATCGAGGGGTCGTCGCCCTCGTTGTGCCCGCGGCGCCGGTAGCAGACCAGGTCGACGACGACGTCCTTCTTGAACGCCTGCCGGTACTCGACGGCCAGCCGGGCCACCCGGACGCAGGCCTCGGGGTCGTCGCCGTTCACGTGGAAGATCGGCGCGTTGACCATGCGCGCGACGTCGGTCGAGTAGAGCGTCGACCGGGCAGCGGCAGGGCTGGTGGTGAAGCCGACCTGGTTGTTGATGACCACGTGCACGGTGCCGCCGGTGCGGTAGCCGCGCAGCTGGGAGAGGTTCAGCGTCTCCTGGATCACGCCCTGACCGGCGAACGCGGAGTCACCGTGCAGCAGGACCGGCAGGACGGTGAAGCCCTGCTCGCCCTTGTCGATCATGTCCTGCTTGGCCCGCACGATGCCCTCGAGGACGGGGTTGACCGTCTCGAGGTGGCTGGGGTTGCTGGCGAGGGACACGGCGATCTCGGCGCCGTCGCTGAACGGGTTCTGGAAGGTGCCCTCGGCGCCGAGGTGGTACTTCACGTCGCCGGAGCCCTGCACCGTCGAGGGGTCGATGTTGCCCTCGAACTCGCCGAAGATCTTCGCGTAGCTCTTGCCCAGGACGTTGGCCAGCACGTTGAGCCGGCCGCGGTGCGCCATGGCGATCGCGACCTCGTCGAGGCCGTGCTCGGTGCCGGCGATGAGCACCTCGTCGAGGATCGGGATGACCGACTCGCCGCCCTCGAGGCTGAACCGCTTCTGCCCGACGTACTTCGTCTGCAGGAAGGTCTCGAAGGCCTCGGCGGCGTTGAGCCGGCCGAGGATGTGCTTCTGCTTCTCGCGGTCGGGCTGCTCGTGGGTGACCTCGATGCGCTCCTGCAGCCAGGCGCGCTCCTCGGGGTCGGTGATGTGCATGTACTCCACGCCGACGGTGCGGCAGTAGGAGTTGCGCAGCACGCCGAGGATGTCGCGCAGCGGCATCATGCGCGCGCCGGCGAAGCCGCCGACGGGGAACTTGCGGTCCAGGTCCCACAGCGTCAGCCCGTGCTCGCGGATGTCCAGGTCGGGGTGGGTGCGGACCTTGAACTCGAGCGGGTCGGTGTCGGCCATGAGGTGGCCGTTGCGCCGGTAGGCCTCGATGACCTCGACGACGCGGGCCTCCTTGTCGATCTGGCCCTCGTGGCTGACCCGGACGTCGGGCATCCAGCGGACCGGCTCGTAGGGGATGCGCAGCGAGCGGAAGACGTCGTCGTAGAAGCCGTCCTCGCCGAGCAGCAGCGAGTGCAGCCGTCGCAGGAAGTCGCCGGACTCCGCGCCCTGGATGATCCGGTGGTCGTAGGTCGAGGTGAGCGTGATCGTCTTCGAGATGCCCATCTCGGTGAGCGCCTCGGGGCTCATCCCCTGGAACTCGGCGGGGTACTCCATGGCCCCCACGCCGATGATCGCGCCCTGCCCGGCGGTCAGCCGCGGCACCGAGTGCACGGTGCCGATCGTGCCGGGGTTGGTGAGGCTGATCGTGGTGCCGGAGAAGTCCTCCATGGTCAGCTTGTTGTTCCGCGCGCGGCGGATGATGTCCTCGTACGCGCCCCAGAACTGGGCGAAGTCCATCTCCTCGGCGCTCTTGATCGAGGCGACGACGAGCGACCGCGAGCCGTCGGGCTTGGGCAGGTCGATGGCCAGGCCGAAGTTGACGTGCTCGGGCTGCACCAGGGTGGGCTTGCCCTCGACCTCGGCGAACGCGCTGTTCATGTTCGGGAAGTCGTCGAGCGCGCGCACCAGCGCGTAGCCGATGAGGTGGGTGAAGGAGACCTTCCCGCCCCGGGCGCGCTTGAGGTGGTTGTTGATGACGATGCGGTTGTCGGCCAGCAGCTTCGCCGGCACCGCGCGCACGCTCGTCGCCGTCGGCACGGTGAGCGAGGCGTTCATGTTCTTCACGACCGCGGCGGCCGCGCCGCGCAGCGGCGACTGGCGCGCGCCCGAGGCGGGGGCGGGCGTCGCCGGCCTGGCCGGTGCGGCCGGCTCGGCCGGAGCGGCCGCCGGGGCGGGCGCGGCGGCCCTGGCCGGAGCTGCCGGGGCGGCCTGCGGCTGCGGGCGCGCGGGGGCGGCCGGCGCGGCGGGCTTCGCCGGTGCGGGCGCCGCGGCGGCGGGCGCCGGCGCGCTCTCGCGGCCGCCCGTCTCGAGCGGGCTGCCGGGCCGGTAGTCGGCGAAGAACTCGTGCCAGGCCTGGTCCACGCTGCCGGGGTCGGACTGGTACTGCTGGTACATCTCCTCGACCAGCCACTCGTTGGTGCCGAATCCCGTCACCGGGGAGGGGGCGGAGGGCCGGGATGAGTTCTCGCTTGACACGGGGTCGAGTGCCTTCTTCGTCTCTGGGCTGCGTCTTCGGGGCGTCGTGGCTGAGGGGGCAGTCTACGCCCGTCGGGCGTGGCGGACCGGGTGCGGCGGAGGGCGTCGTCGAGGCCCCGCCGGGGGCGTCGGGCGGGTCAGACCACGTCCCGCCGGACGGCGAGCAGGGTGCCCAGCAGCGCCGCCAGCAGACCGTAGCCGAGCAGCACGAGGCCGCCCTGCCAGGCGGTGAGGAGCTCGGGCCCCTCGAAGGTGGCGGTGAGGGCCTCCAGGCCGCCGCCGGGCATCCACTTGTAGGCGCCGGCGGTGGCCGGCACCGAGCGGATGATCGGCTCGATGACGAACAGGTAGACCAGGCCGGCGACGATCGCGCCCACCTGGTTGCGCATCAGCGCGCCCAGCCCCACGCCGATGACGGCGTAGATGACCAGCGCGACCAGCGAGCTGCCCATGGTCGCGAGGTTGTCGCCGGTCAGGCCCGGCGCGGCGCCGCGGGCGCCGGCGGCGATGGCGGCCGCCACGTAGTTGACGACCACGACCACCAGCGCGAACGCCGCGGCCGCCAGGGCGTAGGCCACCAGCTTGGCGATGACCACCCGCCCCCGGCGCGGCGTGGTGAGGAACGTCGGGGTCGCCGTCCGGTGCCGGTACTCCTGGGTCATCCCGATGATCCCCAGGATCAGGAACAGGATGTTGGCGTTGGCCGCCGTCGAGAGGATCAGGTCGTCGAACAGCGGCGAACCGACGGCGGGCAGGCCGCTCTCCGGCTCACCGGCGAACGCGGTGAAGAAGACCGTGAAGGCCGCGACCATCACCACCGAGCCCAGCAGCAGGCCCAGCCACACCTTGGTCGTGAAGAGCTTGGTCCACTCCGCGCGGACGAGGGCGGTCATCGGGTTCCTCCGGTGGGCACCGCGGCGCCGGCCGAGGGAGCGGAGAACTGCTCCTGGCCGGCGGTGAGCTGGAAGTAGATCTCCTCGAGCCCGCTGGTGTGCGGGCGGAGCTCGTGCAGCTCCACGCCCGCGGCGAAGGCCCGGGAGCCGATCTCGGCGGCCGTGCGCCCGGCGACGGTCAGCGACCCGTCGCCGTCGGCGCCGACCTCGACGCCCTCGGCGCGCAGCACCTCGGCCAGGCGGGCGGCCTCCGGGCTGCGCACGAGCACCGTGCCGCCCCCGGCCGCACCCGCCCGCAGGTCGGCCATCGACCCCTCGCGGACCAGCCGGCCGGCGCCCACGATGACGACGCGGTCCACGGTCTGCTCGACCTCGGAGAGCAGGTGGCTGGAGACCAGGACGGTGCGCCCCTGGTCGTGCGCGAGGTGCCGCAGGAAGCCGCGCAGCCACTGGATGCCCTCGGGGTCCAGGCCGTTGGCCGGCTCGTCGAGCACCAGCACCGCCGGGTCGCCCAGCAGGGCGGTGGCCAGGGCGAGCCGCTGGCGCATGCCGAGGGAGTAGCTGCCGGCGCGGCGGCCGCCGGCGTCGGTCAGGCCGACCTGGCGCAGGACCTCGTCGGCGCGCCCGACGGGCAGGCCGGCGGCCCGGCAGAAGACCCGCAGGTGGTTGCGCCCGGACCGCGCCGGGTGGAAGGCGGTCTCCAGCACGGCGCCGACGACGCGCGTCGGGTCGGGCAGCGCCGCGTAGGGCACCCCGTCGAAGGTGGCGGTGCCTGCGTCGGGGCGGATGAGCCCCAGGACCATGCGCAGGCTGGTGGTCTTGCCGGCACCGTTGGGGCCGAGGAAGCCGGTCACCTGGCCGGGCTCGACGGTGAAGCCGAGGTCGCTCACCGCCCGGACGGCCCCGAAGGACTTGGTCAGGCCGCGCACCTCGACCCGCACGGGTCCGGTCGCCGCGGTCGATGCGCTGGAAATGGGGAGCTCCCTCGTCGTCGGCCGGTACCGGGTCATCCAACCGCACCCGGGCGTCCGGACGGAAACCGCCGGCGGTCCCGGCGCGCCCCTGGTCAGCCCGGTGGGAGGGCGCGGGCCAGGAGGGCGGTGCCCAGCCCTGCCGCGACGACGGCGAGCAGGGCGACGCGCAGGCTCGAGGCGTCGGCGATCGCGCCGATCAGCGGCGGGACCACCAGGAAGCCGATGCGCAGGAGCACGTTGACCGCCGCCAGGCCGAGGCCCGGACGCAGGCCGGGCAGCTCGTCGGCGGCGGAGTAGGCGGCCGGCACCAGCGTGGCGACGCCGAGGCCGGCCAGCGCGAAGCCGGCCAGGGTGGCCGGGACCGAGGGCACGGCCAGCGCCGCGCCCAACCCGGCCGCGGACAGCACCCCGCCCGCCTGCACCACGCGACGCCGGCCGAACCGGTCGACGGCGCGGTCGCCGGTGAACCGGCCGACGGTCATCGCCAGCGACAGGGCGACGAAGCCGAGCCCCGCCACCGCGGGCGCCGCGCCCAGCTCGGTCCGCAGGTAGAGCGCGCTCCACGAGCTGCCCGCGTCCTCGACGACGACCGCGCACGCGGCCAGCGCGCCGAGCGCGGCGATGCCGGCCACCGCGCCCGTCCGCGCCCGTGATCGGGACGGGGCGGCCGGCGAGGCGGCGGCGGGCGCGTCGTCGTCGCTGCCGGGGAGCAGCAGCCGGGCGCCGAGGAGGGCCGGCAGTCCGAAGACCAGGGCCACGACCCCGAGGTGCAGCGGCAGCGGGACCCCCAGCCCGGCGGCGGCCGCGCCGATCAACCCGCCGGCCAGGGAGCCGACGCTCCAGGTGCCGTGGAAGGCGTTGATGATCGAGCGGCCGTAGCCCCGCTGCACGCGCAGCCCCTGGGCGTTCTGGGCGACGTCGACGGCGGCGTCCACCGCGCCCGCCACGAGCAGCGCGCCGGCGAGCACGCCCCAGGACGGCGCCGCAGCCGCGGCCCAGACCGCCGCGGCCAGCACCGGCAGGCCGACCCCGGCCACCCGCGCCGAGCCGACGCGGGCGAGGAGCGGTGCGACGGCGATCCCGGCGAGCAGCGCGCCGAGCGGCTGGGCGGCCAGCGCGGTGCCCAGCGCGGTGTTGCTCAGCCCGAGCGCGTCCTTCAGCTCGGGCAGCCGCGGCACCAGGTCGGCGTAGAGGACGGCGTTGACGAAGAAGCACGCGCCGACCGCCCCGCGCGCACGGCGGAGCCGCGCCGGCGGTACGTCGGTGCTGGTCGAGCGCACGCGGCGTCGTCCTCCCTCGCTCGGGCGGTGGGTCCGGGCCCTCCGCGGTCCCGGGTGACCCCCGGCACACGGTCACATAGAGTGCGCGCCGTGAGCGACAGCGCGAACGCCTACCGCACGGTCGTCGTCGGCACGGACGGGTCGGAGTCGTCCCTGCGGGCCGTCGCCCGGGCCGGCGCCATCGCCGGGGCGACCGGCGCGACGCTGGTCATCGCCTGCGCCTACCTCCCCACCGAGGCCGACGACCGCGAGCTCTCCCGCGCCCAGGACGTGCTCGGGGACGAGGCCTACCAGGTCGTGGGCTCGCACCCGGCCGAGGACACCGTGCGCACCGCCGCCGAGCGGGCCGGCGCGGCCGGGGCGGCGAACGTGCGCACCGTCGCGGTCCAGGGCTCGCCGGTCGAGGCGCTGCTCGACGTCGTGCGCCGCGAGGACGCCGACCTGCTCGTCGTCGGCAACCGCGGCCTCAACGGGATCAAGGGCCGGCTGCTCGGCTCGGTGCCCGCGGACGCCACCCGGCGCTCCACGTGCGACGTCCTCGTCGTCCACACCACCGGCTGAGCCAGGGGCCGGCATGGACGACCCCGGGTCGGCGCAGGGCCCCGACGCCCGGGACGCGCTGGAGCGGCTGCTGCTCGACGGACCGCGCCGGTACACCCGGCTGCAGGTCGCAGCCATGTCCGGGATCCCCCCGGAGCGGACCCAGCGGCTCTGGCGGGCGCTGGGCTTCCCCGACGCCGCCGACGACGACGTCGCCTTCACCGACGCCGACATCGAGGCGCTGGGGGTGCTGTCCACCCTGATCGACTCCGGCTTCGTCGACCCCGGGACGGAGGCGTCGATCGCCCGGGCGATGGGGCAGTCGCTGTCCCGGCTGGCCGACTGGCAGACCGACATGCTGGCCGACTCCCTGGCCCGGGCCGCCGGCCCGGGCCGGCGGACGGTCTCCCCGGACGACGCGGTCGAGGCGGCGCGGGCCCTGCTGCCCCGGCTGCGGCAGGTCCAGGACTACGTGTGGCGCCGGCACCTGGCCGCCAACGCCGGCCGGCTGGTCACCGCCGTCGGCCAGGGGGACCGCCGAGAGCTCGCCGTCGGCTTCGCCGACCTGGTCGGCTACACCTCGCGCAGCCGGGGGATGGGCGGCCGGGAGCTCGGCGCGATGGTCGAGGACTTCGAGAGCATCGCCGCCTCGGTCATCGCCCGGCACCACGGCCGCGTGGTCAAGACCGTCGGCGACGGCGTGCTGTTCACCGCCGCCCCCGCCGACGCCGCCGCGATCGGCCTGGCGCTGCCCGACGCCTGGACCGCACCCGAGCGCCCGCTGCTCCGCGTGGGCGCCGCCTTCGGCGCGGTGCTGACCCGGCTCGGCGACATCTACTCACCCGTCGTGAACCTGGCCAGCCGGCTGACCTCGATCGCCCGGCCGGGCACCTTCCTGGTCGACCGGGAGCTGGCCCACCGCATCCGGGACCTGCCGGAGTACCGGGTGCGCCCGCTGCGCCGGGTGTCCGTGCGCGGCTACGACCACCTCCAGCCGTGGCTGGTCCGCCGGCGCCGGGCCGACGACGCCCCGGACGAGAGCGGCTACGACGAGGACGCCTTCGACCCGGAGTGAGCGGGCGCCGGCCGTGCGGATGGGAGGCTGGACCGGTGAGTGCCACCCTCGTCGCGCGCGGCCTGGCCGCCGGTCACGGCGCCCGCGTGCTGTTCGCCGACCTCGACCTCGTCGTCGCCCCGGGTGACGTCGTCGGGCTGGTCGGCGTGAACGGCGCCGGGAAGTCCACCCTCCTGCGCACGCTGGCCGGCGAGCTGCCGGCGGAGTCCGGCAGCATCGTGGTCAGCCCGCCGTCGGCCGCGCTGGGCTACCTGCCGCAGGAGCACGAGCGGCAGGCCGGCGAGGACGTGCTGGGCGCGCTGGCCCGCCGCACCGGTGTCGCGGCAGCGCAGGCCGCGCTCGACGCGGCGACCGAGCGGCTGACCGCGGGCGAGGACGGCGCGGACGACGCCTACGGCGACGCCCTGGAGCGCTGGCTGGCGCTCGGTGGTGCCGACCTCGAGGAGCGCGCCGCGGAGGTCGTCGACGAGGTCGCGCCGGGGGTCGCCCTGGACGCGGCGATGACGGGGCTCTCGGGCGGGCAGGCGGCCCGGGTGGGGCTGGCCTCGCTGCTGCTGTCGCGCTACGACCTGCTGCTCCTGGACGAGCCGACGAACGACCTCGACCTCGCCGGGCTCGACCAGCTCGAGCGGTTCGTGGCCGGATCGCGCGCCGGCATCGTCGTGGTGAGCCACGACCGCGAGTTCCTCGCCCGCACGGTCAGCCGGGTGGTCGAGCTCGACCTGGCCCAGCAGCTCGTCCGCGTCGTCGACGGCGGCTACGAGGCGTACCTGACCGAGCGGGAGGTCGCGCGCCGGCACGCGCGCGAGGAGTACGAGGAGTTCGCCGACACGAAGGCCGGGCTCGAGGCGCGGGCCCGCATGCAGCGCAACTGGATGGCCAAGGGCGTCCGCGACTCGATCAAGAAGTCCAAGGACGGCGACAAGCACATCAGGGCGCACAACCGGGCCTCGTCGGAGAAGCAGGCCGCGAAGGCGAAGCAGACGCAGCGGATGATCGAGCGGCTCGACGTCGTCGAGGAGCCCCGCAAGGAGTGGGAGCTGCGGATGGAGATCGCCGCCGCCCCCCGCGCCGGTGCGGTCGTCGCCACGCTGCGCGGGGCGGTCGTCCGCCGCGGCGGCTTCGCCCTCGGGCCGGTGGACCTGCAGGTCGACTGGGGCGACCGGGTGGCCATCACCGGCGCGAACGGCGCGGGGAAGTCCACCCTGCTCGCCGCGCTGCTCGGCCGGGTGCCGCTGGACGAGGGGACGTCCGTCCTCGGCCCGGCGGTGCGGATCGGGGAGATCGACCAGGCGCGCGGGCTGTTCCTGGGTGCCGAGCGGCTGCTGGACGCGTTCGGCGCCGAGGTCCCCGACTGGCCGACGTCGGAGGTCCGCACCCTGCTGGCGAAGTTCGGGCTCACCGCCGAGCACGTCCTGCGACCGGCCGGGACCTTGTCCCCGGGCGAGCGCACCCGCGCCGCCCTGGCGCTGCTGCAGGCCCGCGGGGTCAACGTGCTCGTCCTCGACGAGCCCACCAACCACCTGGACCTGCCGGCGATCGAGCAGCTCGAGCAGGCGCTCGGTGCCTACGAGGGCACCCTGCTGCTGGTCACGCACGACCGGCGGATGCTGGACGCGGTGCGCACCACCCGGCGCCTGGAGGTCACCGCCGGGCAGGTCGCGGAGGCCTGAGCTGCGTTAGGTTCGGCTCGTGAGCGACCGGACGATCCTGGACATGTTCCGCCTCGACGGCCGCGTCGCCGTCGTCACGGGGGCCTCCTCCGGCCTGGGGGCGGTGTTCGCGCGGGCGCTGGCCGAGGCCGGCTGCGACGTCGTCCTCGGCGCGCGGCGGACCGACAGGCTGGCCGACACCCGGCGGGCGGTCGAGGAGACCGGCCGGCGGGCGCTCGCGGTCCGCACGGACGTCGCCGTGCCCGAGGACTGCACGGCGCTGGTCGAGGCCGCCATGGCCGAGTTCGGCCGGGTCGACATCCTGGTCAACAACGCCGGCGTGGGCACCGCCTACCCGGCGACCCGGGAGACCCCCGAGCAGTTCCGCCAGGTGATCGACGTCAACCTCAACGGCTGCTACTGGATGGCCCAGGCCTGCGGGCGCGTCATGAAGCCGGGCAGCTCGATCGTCAACATCTCCAGCATGCTCGGCCTGACCACCGCCGGCCTGCCGCAGGCCGCCTACGCCGCCAGCAAGGCCGGCCTCATCGGCCTGACCCGGGACCTCGCCCAGCAGTGGACCGGCCGCAAGGGCATCCGGGTCAACGCCCTGGCCCCCGGCTTCTTCGTCTCGGAGATGACCGACGCCTACCCCGAGGAGTACATCGACTCCCAGCTGCCCCGCATCCTCGTCGGCCGCAAGGGGCACCCCGAGGAGCTCGCGGCGGCGCTGATCTTCCTGGTGAGCGACGCCGGCGGGTACGTCACCGGCACGACCATCCCGGTCGAGGGCGGGATGCTCACCAGCTGAGCCGCCCGGCGGCGGCCTGGTCGGTGCGGGCGGGGGAGCTGCACCTGACCATCCCGGCGGAGCAGCCGCTGTGGTGCCCGGACCTGCACGAGGAGCCCCTGCGCGTCTCGTGCGCGTTCTGGATGTCGGGCTTCGAGGACCGGCCCGAGCACTCCGGCGAGCTCTGCATCGCGGAGATCTTCGGGGACGCGGTGGACCGGGCGCCGGTGCAGCTGGTGATCGGCGTCCTCGACTTCCCGGCGCGCGCCGCGGGGCGCGCGCCGGGGTTCGTCCCGGAGCTCGTCGTCTCCGGCGTGCGCGGGCGCAGCGCTAGCTGCGGCCCTCGGCGCGCTCGACCAGCGCGGTGATGCGGTCGGTCAGCTCGTCCCAGAGCGCACGGGGCAGGTCGTGACCCATGCCGTCGATGACGACCAGCTCGGCGCCGGGGATCGCCGCGGCCGTGGCCCGGCCGCCCGAGACGTTCACCAGGGCGTCGTCCGAGCCGTGGATCACCAGGGTGGGGACGGTCACCCGGCCGAGGTCGGCCGTGCGGTCGGGGCTCGTGACGATGGCGGCCATCTGCCGGGCGACACCGGCCGGGTCGTGCGCCCGGTCGAAGGCGAGCGCGGCCCGTGCGCGGACCGCCTCCTCGTCGAACGGGAAGCCGGGGGAGCCGATGACCCGCGACGTCTCGAGCTGGCGCGCGATCGCCCCGTCGCGGTCCTGGGCCGGCGGCGCGTACAGGACGCCCTGGGCGGCCTCCGTCGCGCCGCCCACCGACCGGTCGCCGGTCGTCGACATGATCGAGGTCAGGCTGCGGACGCGGTCGGGGTGGTCGATGGCCACCCGCTGGGCGATCATCCCGCCCATCGACACCCCGACCAGGTGCACGGAGCCCAGCCCCAGCGCGTCGACGAGCCCGGCGGTGTCGGCCGCCATGTCGGCCAGCTCGTAGTGGACGCTCGACCGGTCCCCGCGGCGGACGTCGCCGAGGCGCGGGAGGCCGGCGGAGTGCAGGTGGGTGGACAGGCCGACGTCGCGGTTGTCGAACCGGACGACGAACAGGCCGCGCGCGGCGAGGCCGGCGCACAGCTCGTCGGCGTAGCTGATCATCTGCGAGCCGAGGCCGCTGACCAGCAGCACGGGCGTGGCCGAGGGGTCGCCGAAGGTCTCGTAGGCCAGCTCCACGTCGCCGACCGTCATCGTCTTGATGCCGCTGCTCTCCATGCCGCGGAACCTAGTGCAGCCGGGTGAGACGCCGGTCACTGCCCCGCTCGGTGACGGAACTGTCGGTGGGCCGTGCTCGGATCCGTCTCGCCACCGCACCGGCGGTGCGACCCCGAGGAGGAACCGTGCCGATCCAGCTGCTCAACCCAAAGGGCCTGCCGCAGCCCGAGCACTACGTGCAGGTCGCGGTCGCCACCGGCAGCCGCACGGTCTACCTCTCCGGTCAGGTGGCCCGCGACGCGGACGGCAACCCGGTGGGTCCCGGGGACCTCGCCGCTCAGGTGGAGCAGGCGTACCTCAACGTCGCCACCGCGCTGGCGGCCGTCGGGGGCGGCTTCGACGACGTCGCGAAGCTGACCGTGCACGTCGTCGACTGGTCGCCGGACAAGCTGGGCGACCTGGGGGCCGGCGTGGGCCGGGCGGCCGAGCGGCTGGGCATCGACCCGCGCAAGCCGATCACCCTGCTGGGCGTGGCGGGGCTGGGTGAACCGGACCTGCTCGTGGAGGTCGAGGCGGTCGCCGTGCTCGCGTGACGGCGGAGCCGGTGCGGACCGGCGGTGAACGAAGAGTGCCCCCGGCAGGATTCGAACCTGCGCCCCTGCCTCCGGAGGGCAGTGCTCTATCCCCTGAGCTACGGGGGCTCGACTCGTTCGCGTCGTTCGGGGGAGAACCTATCAGCCCCCGGAGGCGCCGCGGGCGGTGGGCCTACGGCGCCGGGAGCGGGGTGCCGCCCCGCGCGGCGAGCATCGTGGCCATCGTCCGGGTCTCCGCGGACTGGGCGCGGGCGATGGCCTGCGCGAGGTCGCGCACCGCCGGGACGTCGGCGTGCTCGACGGCGTACTCGGCCATGTCGAAGCCGCCCTGGTGGTGGCGGATCATCAGCCGGAGGAACTCGACGTCGAACGCGGTGCCGCGCAGCTCGCGCAGGTTCGCCAGCTCCTCCTCGGTCGCCATCCCCGGCATCAGGCCGCCGTCGGTGGCCGTGTGGTCGTGGCCCCCGCCCTCCGACATCCAGGCCATGGTGTCCCCACCGCTCTGCGGCACGCCCCACAGCGACAGCCAGCCCTGCATGCGCCCCGCCTGGTTGGTCTGCGTGGCGGAGATGTCGAAGGCGATCTGCCGGACCTCCGGGTCCTCGCTGCGCTCGGCCACCATGTTCGCCATCTCGACGCCCTGCAGGTGGTGGCGGCCCATGTCACGGGCGAAGCCGGCGTCGACCGAACCCGCGGCCGGGGTGTCCGTGCGGCCGATGCCGACCGCCACGGCCAGGCCGCCGCCGAGCAGCACCAGGCCGACGGCGATGACTGCCAGGAGCGCGGTGCGCAGCGGGCGGCCGCGGTGCTCGGCAGGAGCGGTCACGTCGGCCTCCACCTCGGGTGCGCGGGTCAGCTCGGTCGTCGTCATGCGCGGATCAGCCCTGCTCCTCCGTGCTCGGCATGTCGCTCGGGCCCACCGGGGCGCTCGCGTCGCCCTCGACCAGCGGGTCGGCGGCGAACGCGGGGTTCTCGCAGGAGGCGCCCGGCTCGGGGAACGCCAGCGCCTCGTTGCGGTCGGTGTCGTCGCCGTAGGGCGAGCGGTTGTAGGTCATGAAGTCCGCGAACTGCTCGATCCGCGGGTCGTCGGCGCTGTCCACCTTCAGCTGGTGGTTCCACGACTGGAGGCTGATCGGGGTGTCCATGCCGGCGACCGGCGACATCATCCGGCCGGACTCGCCGTCCACCAGGTCGGCCAGCGTCTCGACGTCGGCGTCGGGGACGGCGTCGGGGTCGTAGGCGATCCAGACCGCTCCGTGCTCGAGGCTGTGCACCGCGTTCTCGTGCCGGATGTCGACGTCGTAGACGGTGCCCGTGCAGTCGGCCCAGGTGCCGTCGTGCGGGCCGCCGACCGGCGGCGACTCGGTGTAGTCGACCTCGGTGGTCACGTGGTCCTGGCCGGGGGAGTAGTCGGCGGCCACGACGCCGGAGATCTCCTCGATCGAGGCGAGCTTGTCGGCGTTGGCCTCGTTCACCTGGACGACGGCGTAGGTGATGGTGGCCGCGGCGAACACGACGACGGCGACCGCGCCGGCGATGAGGCCCCACGGACGCTTCTGCGCGTTGGCCACGACCTGCGTCGGCGGGCGCGTCCGGCCCCCCTTGGCGCGGTTGGGGTTGCCGCCTCCGGACCGGGTGGCGCCGCCGCGGGGGCGGGCGTCGTCGGGCTTGCGGTCCTTGGCCAAGGCCACTCCTCGTTCGCGGGTGCACGGTGCGCCGGCGAGTCTAGGTTGCGAACCTGGGCATTCCCTGCATGCGGCGGGCGGGGGCGCCGGAGCGGCCCGGGGCGGTCAGTACGCTCGTGCGGTGACACCGGAGCAGCTGCAGGACGTCGTCCGTACCGCCGTGGCCGCGGTCGTCGACCGCGGCGCGCTGCCCGTGGAGGTGCCCGCCGAGGTCGTCGTCGAGCGGCCGAGGAACCCCGAGCACGGCGACTACGCCACGAACGTCGCCCTCCGGCTGGCCAAGCCCGCCGGCCGGCCGCCCCGCGAGGTCGCCGAGGTGCTGGCCGAGGAGCTGCGGGCGCACGAGGGGATCGCGTCGGTCGACGTCGCCGGGCCGGGCTTCCTGAACATCACCCTGGCCCAGGGCGCGCTGGGCACGATCGCGGTGCGCGCCGTCGCGGCCGGTGCGGCCTACGGGCGCACCGACGCCTTCGCCGGCCGGAAGCTGAACCTGGAGTTCGTCTCGGCCAACCCGACCGGCCCGGTCACCCTGGGCTCGACCCGCTGGGCCGCCGTCGGCGACGCGCTGGCCCGCCTGCTCGAGGCCACCGGTGCAGAGGTCAGCCGCGAGTACTACGTGAACGACGCCGGCGCGCAGATCGAGCGGTTCGGCCGGAGCCTGCAGGCGGTCGCGCAGGGCCGGCCGGTGCCCGAGGACGGCTACCAGGGCGACTACGTCGAGACCGTCGCCCGGCAGGTGGTGGCCGCCGTGCCGGGCCTGCTCGACCGACCCGAGGAGGAGCAGGTCACCGTCTTCGCCGAGCAGGGCGTCGCGGCGATGGTCGCCGACATCCGCAGCACCCTCGACGGGTTCGGCGTCCACTACGACCGGTTCTTCTCCGAGCGGACGCTGCACGAGTCGGGCGCCCTGGAGAAGGCGGTGGGCCGGCTGCGCGAGCAGGGCCACGTGTTCGAGGCCGACGGCGCCGTCTGGCTGCGGACGACGACCTTCGGCGACGACAAGGACCGCGTGCTGGTCAAGGCCGGGGGCGAGCCGACCTACTTCGCCGCGGACTGCGCCTACTACCTGGACAAGCGGGCACGGGGCTTCGACCGGGTCGTCATCATGCTCGGCGCGGACCACTCCGGGTACGTCGGGCGGTACAAGGCGCTGGTCGCCGCGACCGGCGACGACCCCGACACCCACCTCGAGATCCTGATCGGCCAGCTGGTGAACCTGGTCAAGGACGGCGAGCCGGTGCGGATGAGCAAGCGCAAGGGCAACTTCGTGCTGCTCACCGACCTGGTGGACGCCGTCGGCACGGACGCGGCCCGCTACGCGCTGGCCCGCGCCTCGGTCGACCAGCAGATCGACATCGACGCCGACCTGTGGAGCCGACGGACCAACGACAACCCCGTCTTCTACGTGCAGTACGCGCACGCCCGCATCTCGTCGGTGCTGCGCAACGCCGCCGACCTGGGCCTGGGGCTGGGCGAGGCGGGCGACGTCGACGTCGCCGCGCTGGCGCACCCGCGGGAGAGCGACCTGCTGCGCGCCGTCGGCGAGTTCCCGCGGGTGCTTGCCGCCGCCGCCGAGCTGCGCGCCCCGCACCGGGTGGCCCGCTACCTCGAGGAGCTCGCGGGCACCTACCACCGCTTCTACGACTCGTGCCGCGTGCTGCCGCGCGGCGACGAGGAGGCGACGCCGCTGACCACCGCCCGGCTGTGGCTGTGCGCCGCCACCGCGACGGTGCTGCGCAACGGCCTCGACGTGCTCGGCGTGACCGCCCCGGAGCGGATGTGAGGGCGCACCCGGCCGGGCCGCTGCACGGGAACATCACCCCGCCGACGGCGGCCGGCGCACCCCCGGCGGAGCTGGGCGCCCTGGACCCGCAGGTCTGGCCGCGCTCGGCGACCCGCGTCGACGGCGAGCTGCACCTCGCCGGCCGCGCCGTCACCGACCTGGCCCGCGAGCACGGCACCCCGCTGTTCGTGCTCGACGAGGAGGACTTCCGCGGCCGCGCGGCCGAGTTCGCGACGGCGTTCGAGGGCGCCGACGTGCACTACGCCTCCAAGGCGTTCCTCTGCGGCCAGGTGGCCCGGTGGGTCGCCGAGGACGGCCTGCACCTGGACGCCTGCAGCGGCAACGAGCTCGCGCTCGCCCTGGCCGCCGGCTTCCCGGCCGAGCGCATCGCGCTGCACGGCAACAACAAGTCGCTGGTCGAGCTGCAGCTCGCGGTCGACTCGGGCATCGGGCACGTGGTGCTCGACTCGTTCGACGAGATCGAGCGGCTGGCGCCGCTGGCCGCCGCGCGCGTGGCCGCGGGCGGTGCGCCGGTGCCGGTGCTGATCCGCGCCACGGTCGGCATCGAGGCGCACACCCACGAGTTCATCGCCACCGCCCACGAGGACCAGAAGTTCGGCTTCTCGCTGGCCACCGGTGACGCCCTGGCGGCGGCCGTCCGGGTCATCCGCGAGCCGGCGCTGCGGCTGGCCGGGCTGCACAGCCACATCGGCTCGCAGATCTTCGACACCGCGGGCTTCGAGGCGGCCGCCCACCGGGTCGTCGGCCTGCTGGGCCAGGTCCACCAGGCCACCGGTGAGCTGCTGGGCGAGCTCAACCTGGGCGGCGGCTTCGGCATCGCGTACCTGGCCGAGGACGACCCGGTCAGCCCCGCCGACGTCGCGGCGAAGCTGCGCACCGTCGTGGCCGCCGAGTGCGCCGCCCTCGGCCTGCCGGTGCCGCGGCTGGCCGTCGAGCCGGGCCGCGCCATCGCCGGCCCCGGGACCGTCACGCTCTACGAGATCGGCACCATCAAGCCGGTCCGGCTCGGTGCGGGCGGTGCCCCCGGCGCCCCGGCCGTCCGGAACTACGTCTCCGTCGACGGCGGCATGAGCGACAACATCCGCACCGCCCTGTACGACGCGAGCTACACCTGCGTGCTGGCCAACCGCACCTCCGACGCACCTCCGGCGCTGTGCAGGGTCGTCGGCAAGCACTGCGAGAGCGGCGACATCCTGGTGCGCGACCTCTGGCTGCCCTCCGACGTCGCACCCGGCGACCTGCTCGCCGTGGCCGCCACGGGCGCCTACTGCTGGTCGATGGCGAGCAACTACAACTACCTGCTCAAGCCGCCGGTGGTCGCCGTGCGGGAGGGCGTCGCGACCGAGATCGTCCGACGTCAGACACTGTCGGACGTGTTCGCCCTCGACGCCGTCCTCGCAGACCGGCCCGCACCTCCCGTCGCGCCCTCCCAGCCGGCTCCCGAGCACGCCGCCGGGGCGCGGTCGTGACGGCCCCGCTGCGCGTGGCGCTGCTGGGCTGCGGCACGGTCGGCAGCGCGGTCCTCCGGCTGATCGAGGACCAGGCCGACGACCTCGCCGCCCGCATCGGCCGGCCGGTCGAGGTGGCCGGCATCGCCGTCCGCCGCCCGGCGCACCACCCCGACGTGCCCCAGCACCTGCTGACCACCGACGCCGCCGCCCTGGCGGTCCGCGACGACGTCGACCTCGTCGTCGAGGTGATCGGTGGCATCGAGCCGGCCCGCAGCCTCATGTACGCGGCGTTCCGGGCGGGCAAGTCCGTGGTCAGCGCCAACAAGGCGCTGCTCGCCGAGGACGGGCCCGGCCTGCACGCGGCCGCGGCCGAGGCCGGGGTCGACCTCTACTACGAGGCCGCCGTCGCCGGGGCCATCCCGCTGCTCCGCCCGCTGCGCGAGTCCCTGGCCGGTGACCAGCTGCGCCGCGTCGTCGGCATCGTCAACGGGACGACGAACTACATCCTGTCGCGCATGGCCGAGACCGGCGCCGGGTTCGCCGAGGCGCTGGCCGAGGCCACCGAGCTCGGCTACGCCGAGGCCGACCCGACGGCCGACGTCGACGGCTTCGACGCCGCGGCGAAGGCGGCCATCCTGGCCTCGCTGGCCTTCCACTCGCCGGTGTCCTCGGCCGACGTGCACCGCGAGGGCATCGCCGCGGTGTCGGCGACCGACGTCGCGCGCGCGGCCGAGATCGGCTGCACGGTCAAGCTGCTGGCCATCTGCGAGCGCGTCACGGAGAAGCCGGACGGCGACGCGGCGTCCGATTCCGTGGCCGTCCGCGTGCACCCGGCGATGATCCCGACCACGCACCCGCTGGCCTCGGTCGGTGGCGCCTTCAACGCCGTCTTCGTCGAGGCCGAGGCCGCCGGGCAGCTGATGTTCTACGGCCAGGGCGCCGGGGGGGAGCCCACCGCCAGCGCCGTCCTCGGCGACCTCGTCGCGGTGGCCCGCAACCGCGTCGCCGGCGCCTCGGGGCAGGGCCCGACCGGTTACGCCGCGCTCGCGGTGCGCCCGATGGCCGAGACCCCCACCCGGTACCACGTGAGCCTCGACGTCACCGACCGGCCCGGTGTCCTCGCCGCCGTCGCGCAGGAGTTCGCGCGCCACGAGGTGAGCATCTCCACCGTCCGGCAGACCGGCCGGGGCGACGCCGCCACGCTGGTCATCGTCACGCACAGCGCGCCCGACGCGGCGCTGTCCGCCACCATCGCCGCCCTGCGGGACATGCCCGCGGTGCGCGGTGTCACCAGCGTCCTGCGCGTGGAAGGTCTGCAATGAGCGTCCTCAAGGCGACCCCCGGGTGGCCCGGGCTGATCGAGGCCTACCGGGACCGGCTGCCGGTCAGCGACTCGACCCCGGTCGTCACGCTGCACGAGGGAGCCACCCCGCTGGTCCACGCCCGCGAGCTCAGCAGCCGGACCGGCTGCGAGGTCTACCTCAAGGTCGAGGGCGCCAACCCGACCGGGTCGTTCAAGGACCGCGGCATGACGATGGCCATCACCAAGGCCGCCGAGGAGGGCGCGAAGGCCGTCATCTGCGCCTCCACCGGCAACACCAGCGCCAGCGCCGCCGCCTACGCCGCCCGGGCCGGCCTCACCTGCGCGGTCCTCGTGCCGCAGGGCAAGATCGCCATGGGCAAGCTGGCCCAGGCGCTGGTGCACGGCGCGCAGCTGCTGCAGGTCGAGGGCAACTTCGACGACTGCCTCGCGCTGGCCAGCAAGCTGGCCATCGACTACCCGGTGAGCCTGGTCAACAGCGTCAACCAGTACCGGATCGAGGGCCAGAAGACGGCGTCCTTCGAGGTCGTCGACGTCCTCGGCGACGCCCCCGACATCCACTGCCTCCCGGTCGGCAACGCCGGCAACATCACCGCCTACTGGCAGGGCTACCGCGAGTACGCGGAGGACGGCCCGGCCACCCGCACCCCGCGCATGTGGGGCTTCCAGGCCGCGGGTGCGGCACCCATCGTCAACGGCGCCGTCGTCGAGAACCCGAGCACGATCGCCACCGCGATCCGCATCGGCAACCCGGCGTCCTGGACCAAGGCGCTGGCCGCCCGCGACGAGTCCGGCGGCCGCATCGACGCGGTCACCGACCGCGCGATCCTGTCGGCCTACCGGCTCCTGGCCCGCAGCGAGGCGGTCTTCGTCGAGCCGGCCTCGGCCGCCTCGGTCGCCGGGCTGCTGCAGGTGCACGCCGCCGGTGAGCTCGAGCCGGGGCAGCGGGTCGTCTGCACCGTCACCGGCAACGGGCTCAAGGACCCGGAGTGGGCGATCTCGGGCGCGCCGGCCCCGGTGACCATCCCGGTCGACGCCGCGGCGGCCGCGGCCCAGCTGGGCCTGTGAGCACGGTCGTCCAGGTCCGCGTCCCGGCGACCAGCGCGAACCTCGGGCCGGCGTTCGACTGCGCCGGCCTGGCCCTCGGGGTGCACGACTCGCTGGAGTTCGAGGCCACCGGCGGGGGGCTCGAGGTCGTCATGACGGGGGAGGGCGCCGACACCCTGCCGGCGGACGAGCAGCACCTGGTGGTGCGCGCGTTCCGGGCAGCGTGCGGCGAGCTGGGCTGGACGCCGCCGGGGCTGCGCGTCCGCACGGAGAACGGCATCCCGCAGGGCCGGGGGATGGGCTCGTCGGCCGCGGCTGTCGTCGCCGGGGTGCTCGGCGCCCGGGGGTTGTGCCCCGACGGCGGGGCGATGGACGACGACGCCGTCCTCCGGCTGGTCACCGAGCTCGAGGGGCACCCCGACAACGTCGCGGCCTGCCTGCTCGGCGGGGCGACGCTGTCCTGGATGACGGCCGACGGCGCCCGCGCCGCACGGCTCGCCGTGGCCGAGGAGGTGCAGCCGGTCGTCCTCGTGCCGGACGCGACGCTTCCCACGCACGTCGCCCGCGGCCTGCTGCCCGAGCTGGTCCCGCACGCGGACGCCGCCTTCAACGCCGGGCGCTCCGGCCTGCTCGTGCACGCGCTCACCGCCGCACCGGCGCTGCTGCTCGAGGCCACCGAGGACCGGTTGCACCAGGGGCAGCGCGGCCCGGCCATGCCCGCGTCGCACGAGCTGGTGCAGCGCCTGCGCACGGCCGGCCACGCCGCCGTCGTCTCGGGCGCCGGGCCGAGCGTGCTGGTGCTCGGGCGGCAGCCCGGCAGCGGCGACGTCGCCGCAGTGGTCCCGGACGGCTGGCGGCTGCTCGCGCCGGGGATCGACCGCTCCGGCGCAACGGTGCAGGCCGGGCCTCGGGTATCGTCTCGGTAACGAGGAACACACTGGAACCAACCGGTGTTGTCCACTCCGTGAGCCGCGTCTAGGCTCTCGGCGTAGCCGCCCACTCGGGCGAGCCTCGCGTGGGGCCGAAGCCGGCGATCTCTGCCGCTGATCCGCCCCGCATTCTCGACCCCGCTCTCCCTCCGCCCCCGCCTCATGCCCGGGTCGACGGGGAGCGGTGCACCCCCTGCGCTGGAACGCGCAGGTCACCGCAGGGAAGGACCTGTACGTGAGCGAAAGCACCGACCTCGCCATGACCGGCGCGCAGGACGCCGCCGGCACGAGCGAGGCACCCGCCGCTGCTGAGCCGGCGGGCCGCGCCCGCCGCCGCGGCACGGGCCTGTCCGGGATGCTGCTGCCCGAGCTCCAGCGCCTCGCCGCCGAGCTGGGCATCCCCGGCACGGGCCGCATGCGCAAGGGCGACCTCGTCGCCGCCATCTCCGCCCGCCAGGTGGGCGGGGACGCCGGCGCCCCCGCGCCGCGCGCCGAGAGCCAGGACGAGGGCGCCGACCGCGCCCGCGGCGTGGCCGCCACCGCCGCGCCCCTCGAGGCCCCGATCAGCGGCGGCGCCAACGGCGGCCCCCTGACCACCTCCGACGCCGACGCCCGGCCGACCCGCGCCCGGCGCGGTGCCAGCCGCCCCGCCGGGTCGCCGGCTCCCGAGACGGCCGCCGCACCGGCTGCTGACGGGAACGGCACCCGGGTCGCGGAGGCCGCCGCCGGCACCGACCAGCGCGACGCCGAGCAGTCCGAGAGCGGGCCGCGGGACGCCGAGCAGGCCGGCGGCGAGCGCGAGGGCGGGCGCCCGCCGCGCAACCGCGACCGGAACCGCAACCGCGGCGACCGGGACGCCAACCGTGACGGCGGCCGCGACCAGAACCGCGACGGCGGCCGCGAGCAGGACCGCGACGGCGGCGACCGCGACGAGCGGGCCGCCCGGGACGGGGGCGACCGCCAGGAGCGGGGCGACCGGAACGAGCGCGGCAACCGCGACGGCGCCGACCGGCAGGAGCGCAACCGCGACGGTGGCCGGGACGGCAACCGCGGTCCCGACCGCGGCGACCGCACCGACCGCGACGGCCGGCCGGGCAACCGGAACGAGAACCGCACCGACGGGTCCCGCGGGCCGGCGGCCGACGAGGACGACGACGACTTCGAGGGCGGCCGCGGGCGCCGCGGACGCCGCTACCGCGACCGGAACAAGCGCGGCGCGGCCGTCGGCGGTCGTGACCGCTTCGACCAGGGCGAGCCGACGATCAGCGAGGACGACGTCCTGCTGCCCGTCGCCGGCATCCTCGACGTGCTCGACAACTACGCGTTCGTGCGCACGTCGGGCTACCTCACCGGCCCGAACGACGTCTACGTCTCGCTGTCGCAGGTGCGCCGCTACGGCCTGCGCCGCGGTGACGCCATCACCGGCGCCGTCCGCCAGCCCCGCGAGGGCGAGCGCAAGGACAAGTACAACGCGCTGGTCCGGCTCGACACCGTCAACGGGCTGGACCCCGAGCAGGCGAAGAACCGGCCGGAGTTCACCAAGCTGACCCCGCTCTACCCGCAGGACCGCCTGCGGCTGGAGACCGAGCCGCACCTGCTCACCACCCGCGTCATCGACCTCGTGATGCCCATCGGCAAGGGGCAGCGCGCGCTGATCGTGTCGCCGCCCAAGGCCGGCAAGACGATGGTGCTGCAGTCGCTGGCGAACGCGATCACCACGAACAACCCCGAGTGCCACCTGATGGTCGTGCTGGTCGACGAGCGGCCCGAAGAGGTCACCGACATGCAGCGCTCGGTGAAGGGCGAGGTCATCGCCTCGACCTTCGACCGGCCGCCGTCGGACCACACGACGGTCGCCGAGCTCTCCATCGAGCGGGCCAAGCGCCTGGTCGAGATGGGCCACGACGTCGTCGTCCTGCTGGACTCGATCACCCGGCTGGGTCGCGCCTACAACCTGGCGGCGCCCGCCAGCGGGCGCATCCTCTCCGGTGGTGTCGACTCCACGGCGCTCTACCCGCCCAAGCGCTTCCTGGGTGCTGCCCGCAACATCGAGAACGGCGGCTCGCTGACGATCATCGCCTCGGCGCTGGTCGAGACGGGCTCCACGATGGACACGGTCATCTTCGAGGAGTTCAAGGGCACCGGTAACGCCGAGATCAAGCTCGACCGCCGCCTGGCGGACAAGCGGGTCTTCCCGGCCGTCGACGTCAACGCGTCGGGCACGCGCAAAGAGGAGATCCTCATGTCGCCCGACGAGCTGGCCATCGTCATCAAGCTGCGCCGGGTCCTCGCCGCGCTGGAGCCACAGCAGGCGCTGGAGCTGCTGCTCGACAAGCTGAAGAAGACGCGCAACAACGTCGAGTTCCTCATGCAGATCCAGAAGACGACGCTGGGCCCCGGCCAGGAGTAGCAGGGGGGCCGGGCCGGCCGGTCCCCCGATCTGGGAGACTGGTCGACCGAGCCCCGCCGGGGCGGCCGGAAATACCCCTCCGGTCCCCGGCGTTCACAGCACCGGACGACACAGACTTCGTAGAAGAGGCAGCGCCATGAAGCCCGACATCCACCCGGCCTACAACGTCACCACCGTGACCTGCGGCTGCGGCAACACCTTCACCACCCGCAGCACCTCGCCCAGCGGCACGCTGACCGTCGAGACCTGCTCCGCCTGCCACCCCTTCTACACCGGCAAGCAGCGCATCCTCGACACCGGCGGCCGCGTGGCCCGCTTCGAGAAGCGGTTCGGCAAGCGCGCCGGTGCCGGCGCCCCGGCCGACCAGTAGCACCCCCGACGGCGCCCGTCCCACCCTCGCGGTGGGACGGGCGCCGTCGTCGTGTCCGGACCGATCACGCCCAGGAGTGACCCGATGAGCAGCCCCGCGCCCGACCGGCTGGCCGGCCTGCTCGCCGAGCACGCGGAGCTGGAGCAGCAGCTGGCCGACCCGTCGGTGCACGCCGACCAGTCCCGCGCCCGCCGCCTCGGCCGTCGCTACGCCCAGCTGGCGCCGCTGGTCGAGACCGCCCGCGCCCTGGACGAGGCCCGCGGCGACCTCGGCACCGCCCGGGAGCTCGCGGCCGAGGACCCGTCGTTCGCCGCGGAGGCCGCCGGCCTGGAGCGGCGGATCGAGGAGCTCGGCGAGCGGCTGCGCGAGCAGCTGCTGCCGAAGGACCCCGACGACGACAAGGACGTCATCCTCGAGATCAAGGCGGGGGAGGGGGGCGCGGAGTCGGCGCTGTTCGCCGGCGACCTGCTGCGGATGTACCTGCGCTACGCGGAGCGGCGCGGCTGGGCGACCGAGGTGCTCGACGCCCAGGACGCGGAGCTCGGCGGGTACAAGGACGTCGCGGTGGCGGTCAAGTCGCGCGGCGACGAGGGCATCTGGTCCCGGTTGAAGTTCGAGGGCGGCGTGCACCGCGTGCAGCGGGTGCCGGCCACCGAGAGCCAGGGGCGCATCCACACCTCGGCGGCCGGCGTCCTCGTGCTGCCCGAGGCGGAGGAGGTCGACGTGACCGTGGACCCGAACGACCTGCGGATCGACGTCTTCCGGTCCTCCGGCCCCGGTGGGCAGAGCGTCAACACCACCGACTCCGCCGTGCGCATCACCCACCTGCCCAGCGGCATCGTGGTGAGCTCGCAGAACGAGAAGAGCCAGCTGCAGAACCGCGAGTCGGCACTGCGCGTGCTGCGCTCCCGGCTGCTGGCCGCGGCCCGCGAGGAGGCGGCGGCGACCGCCAGCGACCAGCGCCGCAGCCAGGTGCGCACGGTCGACCGCAGCGAGCGGGTGCGCACGTACAACTTCCCGGAGAACCGGATCTCCGACCACCGGGTCGGCTACAAGTCGCACAACCTGGACCAGGTGCTCGACGGGGACCTCGACGCGGTGATCGACGCGCTGAGCCGCGCGCACACCGCCGAGCTGCTGGCGGCCGGCTCCTGAACCCGCGCGCGCTCCTGGCCGACGCGGCCCGGCGGCTGGCCGAGGCCGGCGTCGCCTCCCCGCGGGTGGACGCCGAGCTGCTGCTGGCCCACGTGCTCGGCCGCTCCCGGGCGGGCCTGGTCACCCTCGACGCGGTGGCCGACGACGACGCCGCCCGCTTCGGCGCCCTGCTCGACCAGCGCGCCGACCGGGTGCCTCTCCAGCACCTGACCGGCCGCGCCCCGTTCCGCCTGCTCGAGCTCGCGGTGGGCCCCGGGGTGTTCGTCCCGCGCCCGGAGACCGAGCTGCTGGTGGAGTGGGCGCTGGAGCGGATCGCCGGCTCCGCGGGACCGGTCGTCGTCGACCTGGGCAGCGGGTCGGGCGCGATCGCGCTGTCCATCGCGCACGAGCACCCCGGCGCCCGCGTGACCGCCGTCGAGCGGGACCCCGACGCGATCGCCTGGACCCGGCACAACGCGCTGGCGCGTGCCGGGGCCCACGACACCCCGGTGGGCGTGGTGGCCGGCGACATGACCGACCCCGGCCTGCTCCGCGAGCTCGACGGGCGGGTGGACGTCGTGGTCTCCAACCCGCCGTACGTGCCCGACGGGGCCGTCGTGCCGCGCGAGGTGGCCGACCACGACCCGCCGCTGGCGCTGTGGGGCGGCCCGGACGGGCTCGACGTCGTCCGCGGGATGCTCGGTGTCGCCGCCCGGTTGCTCCGTCCCGGTGGTTGGCTGGGCATCGAGCACGCCGACCAGCAGGGGACGGCGCTGCCCGCGGTCGTGCGTGCGCACGCCGGCTGGACCGAGGTGGAGGACCACCCGGACCTCGCCGGCCGGCCCCGCTTCACGACCGCCCGCCGAGGCCCGGGGGAGGACAGGTGACCGGAGCGCAGCCCACGCTGCTCGCCGACCGCTACCGGCTGGGGTCGCTGATCGCCGGCGGCGGCATGGGCCAGGTGTGGCGCGGCCGCGACACGCTGCTGGAGCGCCCCGTCGCGGTCAAGGTGCTGCGCGACCAGTTCGCCGCCGACCCGGCCTTCCGCGCCCGGTTCCGCACCGAGGCGCAGCACGCCGCGACGCTCACCCACCCGCACATCGCCGCGGTGTTCGACTACGGCGAGCTCCCCGCCTCCGGCCGGACGCCGCCGCTGGCCTACCTGGTCATGGAGCTCGTGGAGGGCGAGTCGCTGGCCGACGTGCTGCGCCGCGAGGGCCGGCTGGACGTGGCCGGCGCGCTGGACGTGCTGCGGCAGGCCGCCGACGGGCTCGGCGCGGCGCACGCCGCCGGGGTGGTGCACCGCGACATCAAGCCGGCCAACCTCCTGGTGGGCCACGACGGCCGGGTGAAGCTCACCGACTTCGGCATCGCCCGCTCGGTGGCGAGCGCCGCGGTCACCGCCACCGGGCAGGTGATGGGCACCGCGCACTACCTCTCGCCCGAGCAGGCGTCCGGCCGGCCGGCGACGCCCGCCAGCGACGTCTACGCCCTCGGCGCGGTGGGCTACGAGTGCCTCAGCGGGCGGCGGGCCTTCGAGGGCGAGAGCGCGGTGCAGATCGCGGTGATGCAGATCCGCGAGCAGCCCGACCCGCTGCCCGCCGGCATACCGCCGGCGGTCCGGGACCTCGTCGAGCGGGCCATGTCGAAGGACCCGGCGGTCCGGTTCCCCGACGGGACGGCGCTGCGCAACGCGGTGGACGACGTCCTCGCCGGTGCAGCGCCGGCCCCGCACCGGGTGGTCCCGCGCACGCTGGCCCCCACGGCCGTGCTCCCGGCCGTGCCGGCCGCCCCGCCGCTCACCGCCGTCCTCCCCGTCGTGACCGGGGAGGAGGCGCCCGCCTCCCGTCGCCGGCGGCGGCGGTGGCCGGCCGCGGCGCTGCTCGCCCTCCTGCTCCTCGGCGGAGGTGCCGGGCTGCTCGGCGCGGCGCTCCGCGACGGCTCGTCGTCCGCGGCCGACCGCACCGCCGGCGCGACGCCCGCGACGAGCGCGCCCAGCACGCCCGCCGGCGTCGAGGTAGTGGCCGCCGATCTCGTCGGCCGGCCGGTCCAGGAGGTGCAGGCCGAGCTCGTGGGCCGCGGTCTCCGCGTGGAGCTCGCCGCGGTCGAGACGGGGGAGGTGGCCGCGGGTCTGGTGACCGCCGTGGAGCCCGCCGGCACGCTCCCGCCCGATGCGCTCGTCCGGCTCGGCTACGCGGTGCCGCCCGTCCCGGTGCCCGCACCCGAACCGGCACCCGAACCGGCACCCGCACCGGCTCCGGCCCCGGCGCCCGCGCCGGTGGACGAGGAGGAGGCGGACGAGGACGAGGGCGGCGGGAACGGCAACCGGGAGCGGGACCGCGACCGCGAGCGCGGGGAGGGACGGGGCCGCGACCGCGGCGGCGACGACTGAGCCCGGGCGCCCGCCGGCTGCCCGGCCGGTGGGAGACTTCCTCCCCGTGGCCGAGATCTACGACTGCTCCGACCCGGAGGCGCGCGCCGCCGGCCTGGACGCCGCCGCCGCCGCGATCGCCCGCGGCGAGCTGGTGCTGCTGCCCACCGACACCGTCTACGGCGTGGCCGCCGACGCGTTCACGCCGTCGGCGGTCACCGGCCTGCTCGCGGCCAAGAACCGCGGCCGCGCGATGCCCGTCCCGGTGCTCATCGGCGAGGCC
Source organism: Blastococcus sp. SYSU D01042 (assembly GCF_054050515.1). Lineage (NCBI taxonomy): Bacteria > Bacillati > Actinomycetota > Actinomycetes > Geodermatophilales > Geodermatophilaceae > Blastococcus > Blastococcus sp. SYSU D01042. Next base: position 68,985 of record NZ_JBJGZM010000007.1, read on the forward strand.
TCCACGCTCGCCGGCCTGGTGGTGCACCCGCCGGCGAGCGCGACCGCGCTGGCGCAGGCCTTCTGGCCGGGTGGGCTGACCCTGGTGGTGGAGCACGCGCCGTCGCTGGCCTGGGACCTGGGCGACGCCGAGGGCACGGTGGCGGTCCGGTTGCCCGACGACGAGCTGGCCCGGGAGCTGCTGCGCCGCACCGGCCCGCTGGCGGTGTCCAGCGCCAACCGCTCGGGCCGGCCGGCCGCGACGACCGCGCAGCAGGCCGTCGAGCAGCTCGGCGAGCACGCCGCGGTGGTCCTCGACGGGGGGCCGCGCGCCGACTCCGCGCCGAGCACCATCGTCGACTGCACGGGCGCCGCACCCCGCGTGCTCCGCGTCGGCGCCGTCCCCGTCGACCGCCTCCGCGACGCCGTCCCGGAGATCACCGACTGAGGAGCAGCGGTCTGCGGGCACGGCGGTGCGACGCGGGGCGTCGCCACGTCCTCGCGCTACCGTTGGACGACCGCCGCGCCGCCCAGGGGTGCCGCGGCACGACGTGTCGGAGGGCGGTGGGGATGAGCGCACCCGCCCGTCGGACCCGTCCCGGTCCGATCCGCGCCGGCTGAGCCGATGCGCGAGTACGTCGTCGTCCTGCTCACCGCGGCGCTGGTCACCTTCCTGACCACGCCGGTGGTGCGGATGGTCGCGGTCCGCTTCCGGATGATGGCCGCGCCCCGCGAACGGGACGTGCACTCCATCCCGACGCCGCGCGGCGGTGGGGTGGCGATGTACCTGGGCGTGGCCACCGCGGTGCTGGTGGCGACCCGGCTGCCCGCGCTGCAGCGCACGTTCGACGACTCGCAGACCTACGCGGTGCTGGTCGCCGGCGGGCTGATCTGCGCGCTCGGGGTGCTGGACGACAAGTGGGGCCTGGACGCCCTGACGAAGCTCACCGGGCAGATCGCCGCGGCGGGCGTCATGGTGCTGCTCGGGGTGCAGCTGTCGTTCCTGTTCCTGCCGGTCGCCGACATCGGCACCATCTCGCTGGGCCCGGACGTCGGGGTGCCGCTGACCATCCTGCTGACGGTGCTGGTGGTCAACGCGCTCAACTTCATCGACGGCCTGGACGGGCTGGCCGCGGGCGTCTCGGCGATCGCGGCGCTGGCCTTCTTCGCCTACAGCTACCACCTGGGCCTGGTCGGGTACGACGACGTCGCGAGCGCGCCGGCGCTGATCACCGCCGTGCTGGCCGGTGCGTGCCTGGGCTTCCTCCCGCACAACTTCAGCCCGGCGCGGATCTTCATGGGCGACTCCGGCTCGATGCTGGTGGGGCTGATGCTCTCCGCCGCGGCGGTCACGGCAACCGGGGGAGTGGACCCGCAGTCCTTCGACTCGGCGGCCACCCTGCTGCCGCTCACCCTGCCGCTGCTGGTGCCGGTGGCCGTGCTCTTCATCCCCTTCATCGACCTGGTCATGGCGGTGGTGCGCCGGACGCGGCAGGGCCGCTCGCCGTTCGCGCCGGACAAGATGCACCTGCACCACCGGCTGCTCTCGATCGGCCACTCGCACCGCCGCGCGGTGCTCGTCATGTACTTCTGGGCGGCGCTGCTGTCCTTCGGCGCGGTGGCGCTGTCCATCACCGGCGGGACGGCGGAGCTGCTGGTGGCGATCGCGGTCCTGCTGGTCGTCGGCCTGGTCGTCGTCCTCAGCCCGCGGGCCCGCCGGGCCGCCCGCGAGGCCCGGGCCGCCGAGCTGGCCGCCCAGCGGCAGCGCAGCCGCGCCGACCACCCCACCGCACGGGCCCGGCGGGGGCGCGGCGGCGAGCCGCGGTCCGCCCGGGCCGCCGCGCGCAACGCCCGCAAGGCAGACGCCCCGGAGGCCGTCCGATGAGCACCACCCCCGCGGGCGCACCCGCCCGCAGCACCACCCCGTGGGACGTCTCGTTCCTCCGCGTCGGCACGCTGGTCACCGCGGCCGTCGCCGCCGTGGCCGCGCCGGTGGCCGGGCTGGTCGCCGGCTGGCAGCACGCCGCCGCCATCGCGGTGTCGGCCGTGATCGTGTCGGCGTTCTTCGCCGTCTCCGGCCTGGCGGTCGCCTTCGCCGGGCGGATCGGGGACACCCTCACGCTGCCGGCCGCCCTGCTCGCGTTCTTCGTCAAGGCGGTCGTGCTGTTCGCCGTGCTCGGAGCGCTGCCCGCCGACGGGTGGCTGGACCGGCGCACGGTCGCCTGGTCGGTCGTCGTCGGCGCGCTGCTCTGGAGCGTCGTCCAGCTGCGCTGGGTGTGGACCCGGCAGATCTACTACGTGCCCCCTCCCGCGCCCCCGTCGTCCCCGTCCCGGGTGAACGCGGCCCGGGAGCCGGGAAACGCCGGGAAGGCCGGCTGATAGTGTCCGACCCGATGGCCGAGGACACCTCCTTGAACGGAGGCGCTCGACCACGCCCCGCGCAACCAGCCCGTCAGCCCAGTGGGGCCGACATGGGCTGGGGGGTCACCGGGACGCTCCTGTCCGGGATGGCCGTGTGGGGTGGGGTCGGGTGGCTGCTCGACCGGTGGCTGGACGTCCTGCTGTTCACCCCGATCGGGATCATCCTCGGCGTATCGGTGGCCATCTACGTGGTCGTCATCAAGTACGGAGCGCCCGATCCGGCCCCCGGATCGCGGAGCAGCCACACCACGGGGCGGCGACGGAGCCGGTCCGGGACGCAGAAGGGACAACGGTGACCTCCAGCGCCCACGCGCTCGGCGATCTCCTCGCCGTGGAGAGCGACCCCGGCGGCGGCTTCACGCCTCCCGGCATCGGCGAGTTCTTCCCCAAGGTGCTCACCGAGTTCTCGGTGCTCGGCGTCGAGTTCGAGATCACCCGCATCACCCTGCTGCTCTGGATCGCGACCATCGCCGTGGTCGCCTTCCTCGTCGCCACGGTGCGCAACCCGCAGATCGTGCCGGGGAAGATGCAGTTCCTCGGGGAGTCGGGCTACTCGTTCGTCCGCGACGGCATCGCGCGCGACGTCGTCGGCCCGAAGGGCATCCCGTTCGCGCCGTTCCTGGCCGCGCTCTTCTTCTTCATCCTCGCGAACAACCTGATGGCGATCATCCCCTTCGCCCAGATCTCGCCGATGTCGAAGTTCGCCTTCCCGCTGGTCCTCGCGGTCATCTGCTGGGTCGTCTACATCGCGGTCGGCATCAGGAACCAGGGCGTGTGGCCCTACTTCCGCGACATCATGTTCCTGCCGGGCGTGCCCAAGCCGATGTACGTGCTGATCACGCCGCTGGAGCTGCTGCAGAACTTCGTCGTCCGGCCGTTCACGCTGGCGATCCGGCTCTTCGCGAACATGTTCGCCGGCCACATGCTCCTGGTGACCTTCTCCCTGGGCGCGGTGTACCTGCTGCAGGTCGGCAACTTCTCGGCCGTGTTCGGCCCGATCTCGGCGCTGATGGCGATCGTGATGACGTTCTTCGAGCTGCTGGTGATCTTCCTGCAGGCCTACGTCTTCACGATGCTGATGGGCACCTACCTCAACGGTTCGGTCGAGGCCGCGCACTGACCCACCACGGTGGCCGGGCCCCGGCCGCCCCACGGACTGCACCACCGCACCACCGCACGACCCCGCCAGCCGCCCGGTGACCGCCGGGCGACCGACACAGGAGGAACACCCCGCAATGATCGAGGTTCTCGCAGAGCTCGAAGGCAGCATCGGTTCGGTCGGCTACGGCATCGCCACGATCGGCCCGGGCATCGGTGTCGGTCTGGTGTGGGCGGCCTACATCCAGGCCACCGCCCGTCAGCCCGAGTCCGCCGGCCTGACCCGCACCTACGCCTTCCTGGGCTTCGCCCTCGCCGAGGCGCTGGCCCTGATCGGCTTCGTCGCCCCCCTCGTCTACGGCACCTGATCCCTACGCCTCCCGCGTACGGTCACCGATTCCAGACAGGGACATTGAGAGCATGAGCATCCTGGCCGCGGAAGAACCGAGCGTCCTGGTACCGCCCGTCGGCGAGATCATCATCGGCCTGATCGCGTTCGCGATCGTGCTGTTCGTGGTGGTCAAGTTCGTCGCGCCCCGCTTCGAGCAGGTCTTCCAGGCTCGTCGCGCCGCGATCGAGGGCGGCATCGAGCGTGCTGAGGCCATGCAGGCCGAGGCGAAGGCCGCGCTCGAGCAGTACCGCGCGCAGCTCGCCGAGGCGCGCAACGAGGCGGCGCAGATCCGTGACGCCGCCCGCGCCGAGGGGCAGCAGATCCTCGAGGAGCTGCGCACGCAGGCGCAGGAGGAGTCCGCCCGCATCGTCGCCCGCGGCGAGGAGCAGCTGGCCGGGCAGCGGCAGCAGATCGTGCACGAGCTGCGCGGTCAGATCGGCACGCTGGCCGTCGACCTCGCCGGCCGCGTGGTCGGTGAGTCGCTGGCCGACGACGCCCGCCGCAGCGGCACGGTCGACCGCTTCCTCGACGAGCTCGACGGCATGGCCGCAGCCAGTCCGGACGGCCGGACCGGTGGGGCGACGCGCGTCTCCGGGAGCAACCGCTGATGGAGGCCTCGACCCGTGCGGCGCTCGCCGAGGCGCGCGAGCGCCTCAGCGCGGCCACCCGCGGCGCGGCCGGACCGGCGCTGGTCGCGCTGGCCGACGAGCTGTTCGCCGTCGCCCGGCTGCTCCAGGAGCAGCCGACGCTGCGGCGGGCGCTCTCGGACCCGGCCGGCACGCCGGACGAGCGCGTCGCCCTGGCCCGCCGGATCTTCGGGTCCCGGCTGTCGGCCGCCGCGCTCGACGTCGTCGAGACGGTGGCCCGGCAGCGCTGGTCCCACCCGGTCGACCTGATCGACGCGAGCACCGCGCTGGCCACGGACGCGTCCCTCGACGCCGCCGAGGCGCGGGGTGAGCTGGAGAGCGTCGAGGACGAGCTGTTCCGGTTCGGGCGCATCGTCGCCGGCGACCGCGAGCTGGGCCGGGTCCTCAGCGACCGCGCGGCCCCGGCCGCGGGCAAGGCCGAGCTGCTCGACCGGCTGCTGTCGGGCCGGGTCAGCCCGATCACCGAGCAGCTGCTGCGCAACGTGCTCACCGGCCGGATGGAGGGGAGCGCGGACGTCGCCATCGAGCGCCTGTCCGACGTGGCCAGCCACCGCCGCGGCCAGTCCGTGGCCCGCGTGACGACCGCCGTGCCGCTGACCGCCGCCCAGGAGCGGCGGCTGGTCGACGTGCTCGGCCGGATCTACGGGCGCTCCGTCGGCCTGCAGGTGACGGTCGACCCCGACGTGCTCGGCGGCCTGGTCATCCACCTGGGCGACGAGGTCATCGACGGCAGCATCGTCCAACGCCTGGAAGCCGCCCGCCGGCGGCTGGCCGGCTGACCGCGCACTCCGCACCCACACCGCACACGACCCCCGCAGGGAAGAGGACCAGAGCCATGGCCGAGCTGACGATCTCCGCAGACGAGATCCGCAGTGCCATCCAGAACTACGTCACCGAGTACCGGCCCGACGTCTCCCGCGAGGAGGTCGGGATCGTCACCGAGGCGGGTGACGGCATCGCCCGGGTCGAGGGCCTGCCCTCGGTCATGACCAACGAGCTGCTCGAGTTCGAGAGCGGCGTCCGCGGGCTGGCCCTGAACCTCGACGTGCGCGAGGTCGGCGTCGTCGTCCTGGGCGACTTCGCCGGCATCGAGGAGGGCCAGCAGGTCCGCCGGACCGGCGAGGTCCTGTCCGTCGCCGTCGGCGACGGCTACCTCGGCCGCGTCGTCGACCCGCTGGGCAACCCGATCGACGGCGCCGGCGCGATCCAGACCAGCGGCCGCCGCGCCCTGGAGCTGCAGGCGCCCACCGTTGTCCAGCGCCAGTCGGTGCACGAGCCGCTGCAGACCGGCATCAAGGCCATCGACGCCATGACGCCCGTCGGCCGCGGTCAGCGCCAGCTGATCATCGGCGACCGCCAGACCGGCAAGACCGCCATCGCCATCGACGCGATCATCAACCAGAAGCAGGCCTGGGCCACCGGTGACCCGGCCCAGCAGGTGCGCTGCATCTACGTCGCCGTCGGCCAGAAGGGCTCGACGATCGCCTCGATCCGCTCGGCCCTCGAGGAGGCCGGCGCGATGGAGTACACGACCATCGTCGCCGCCCCGGCGTCGGAGGCCGCGGGCTTCAAGTACATCGCGCCCTACACCGGCTCGGCCATCGGCCAGCACTGGATGTACGAGGGCAAGCACGTCCTCATCGTGTTCGACGACCTCACCAAGCAGGCCGAGGCCTACCGCGCGGTGTCGCTGCTGCTGCGCCGCCCGCCGGGCCGCGAGGCCTACCCCGGCGACGTCTTCTACCTCCACTCCCGCCTGCTGGAGCGCTGCGCCAAGCTCTCCGACGAGCTGGGCGCGGGCTCGATGACCGGTCTCCCGCTCATCGAGACCAAGGGCAACGACGTGTCGGCCTACATCCCGACCAACGTCATCTCGATCACCGACGGGCAGATCTTCCTCGAGACCGGTCTGTTCAACTCCGGTGTCCGCCCGGCCATCAACGTCGGCATCTCGGTGTCGCGCGTCGGTGGGTCGGCGCAGGTCAAGGCGATGAAGTCCGTCGCCGGCCGGCTCCGCCTGGACCTGGCCCAGTTCCGCGAGCTCGAGGCGTTCTCCTCGTTCTCCTCGGACCTGGACGCCTCCAGCCGCGCGACCCTGGACCGCGGCCAGCGCCTCGTCGAGCTGCTCAAGCAGGGGCAGTACTCGCCGTTCCCGGTGGAGCGGCAGGTCGTCTCGCTGTGGCTGGGCACCACCGGCCGGCTGGACCGGGTCCCGGTCTCCGACGTGCGCCGGTTCGAGGGCGAGTTCCTCGAGTTCCTCGCCCGTGGTGACAACGGCATCCTCGACTCGATCCGCACCACCAAGAAGCTCGAGGACGACACCGTGTCCAGCCTGGAGCGGGCCGTCGAGGCCTTCTACGGGCAGTTCACGACCTCCGACGGCGAGTCGCTCGTCAACGAGCCCGAGGCCGAGGCCATGGACGCCTCGGAGCGGGGTCAGGAGCGCGTCCAGGTCAAGCGGGGCGCCTGACCGATGGCCGGCAACCTCCGCGCGCTGCGGCGCCGCATCCGCTCCACGCGGTCGACGAAGAAGATCTTCTCGGCCCAGGAGCTGATCGCCGGTGCCCGCATCGTGCGCGCCCAGAACCGGGTGGAGGCGTCCAAGCCCTACGCCCGGGAGATCACCCGCGTGCTCTCCGCGCTGGCCTCGTCGGCGTCGCTGGACCACCCGCTGCTCACCGAGCGGGAGTCCGCCCGGCGCGCCGCCGTCCTGGTCATCACCTCCGACCGGGGCTTCGCGGGCTCGTACAACGTGAACGTGCTCCGTCGCACCGAGGAGCTGCTCGCCCTGCTGCGGCAGGAGGGCAAGGAGCCGGTGCTCTACGTGGTCGGGCGGAAGGGTGAGACCTACTACCGCTTCCGCGACCGCGAGATGGAGCAGACGTTCACCGGCTTCTCCGAGCAGCCCGCGTACTCCGACGCGCAGGAGGTCGGGCGCGTCCTCATCGACGTGTTCACCGCCGGTGAGGACGACGACGAGCAGGGCGGCGCCGGCGAGGACGGGCTGCTGGGGGTGGACGAGCTGCACATCGTCTACACCGAGTTCCGCTCGCTGCTGAGCCAGGTGCCGGTCGCCAAGCGGATGGCGCCGCTGGAGGTCGAGGAGGTGGAGGAGTTCGACTACGAGCGCGAGGCCAGGGAGACCGGCGGAGCGAACGGTCCGGGTGACTCCGGCGTCCCGACCTCCTACGAGTTCGAGCCGTCGGCCGAGGGGCTGCTGGACGCCCTGCTGCCGAAGTACGTCACCACCCGCATCTACGCGGCGATGCTCGAGGCCGCGGCCTCGGAGTCGGCGTCGCGGCGCCGGGCGATGAAGTCTGCCTCGGACAACGCGGAGGAGCTGGCGAAGAACCTCTCGCGCCAGGCCAACCAGATCCGCCAGGCGGAGATCACCCAGGAGATCAGCGAGATCGTCGGTGGCGCCGACGCACTGGTCTCGTCCGGCGCCAACGACTGAACCCACCGATCGAACCCCCGAGCCCCAGGGCAGGAGAGCACTACAGATGACCGTCACCGAGGACCGTCCGTCCACCTCGCAGACGCAGGCCACCGGCCGCGTCGTGCGGGTCACCGGGCCGGTCGTCGACGTCGAGTTCCCGCGCGACGCGATGCCCGACCTGTTCAACGCCCTGAAGGTCGACGTCACGCTCGCCGACCTCAGCAAGACCCTCACCCTCGAGGTCGCGCAGCACCTGGGCGAGAACGTCGTCCGCACCATCTCGATGGCGCCGACCGACGGCCTCGTCCGCGGCGCGGCCGTCGCCGACACCGGGGAGCCGATCTCGGTCCCCGTCGGTGACGTGACCAAGGGGCACGTGTTCAACGCGCTCGGCGAGTGCCTCGACGCCCCCGGCCACGGTGCCGACGCCCTGCACTGGGGCATCCACCGGAACCCGCCGCGCTTCGACCAGCTCGAGGGCCGCACCGAGATGCTGGAGACCGGCATCAAGGTGATCGACCTGCTCACGCCCTACGTGGCCGGCGGGAAGATCGGCCTGTTCGGCGGGGCCGGCGTGGGCAAGACGGTGCTCATCCAGGAGATGATCCGCCGCGTCGCCCAGGAGTTCGGTGGTGTGTCGGTGTTCGCCGGCGTCGGCGAGCGCACCCGCGAGGGCAACGACCTCATCACCGAGATGACCGAGTCCGGCGTCATCGAGTCCACGGCGCTGGTGTTCGGCCAGATGGACGAGCCGCCGGGCACCCGCCTGCGGGTCGCGCTGTCGGCGCTGACGATGGCGGAGTACTTCCGCGACGAGCAGAACCAGGACGTGCTGCTCTTCATCGACAACATCTTCCGGTTCACCCAGGCCGGGTCCGAGGTCTCCACGCTGCTCGGCCGCATGCCGTCCGCCGTGGGCTACCAGCCCACGCTGGCCGACGAGATGGGTCAGCTGCAGGAGCGGATCACCTCGACGCGTGGTCGTTCGATCACCTCGATGCAGGCGATCTACGTCCCCGCGGACGACATCACCGACCCCGCGCCGCACACCACCTTCGCCCACCTGGACGCGACGACGAACCTGTCGCGCCCGATCTCGGAGAAGGGCATCTACCCGGCCGTGGACCCGCTGGACTCCACCAGCCGGATCCTCGACCCGCAGTACGTCGGCGAGGAGCACTACCGCATCGCGCAGCGCGTGAAGCAGATCCTCCAGCGCTACCAGGAGCTGCAGGACATCATCGCCATCCTCGGCATCGACGAGCTCGGCGAGGAGGACAAGGTCACGGTCAACCGTGCCCGGCGCATCGAGCGCTTCCTCTCGCAGAACATGTTCGTGGCCGAGGCATTCACCGGCCAGCCCGGCTCCTTCGTGCCGCTGTCGGAGACCCTCGAGGCCTTCAAGGCGCTCACCGAGGGCGACTACGACCACGTGCCGGAGCAGGCGTTCTTCATGTGCGGTGGCCTCGAGGACCTCGAGCGCAACGCGGACAAGCTGAAGAAGGCGTAGCCACCGCAGCACCAGCACGTCACCGACGGCCGGGTCCCCCTCGGGGGCCCGGCCGTCGGCGTCCGGTCACCCGTCCGGGTGCTTTTCCGCGGCCCGCGCTCCAGGAACGGTCCTGGAGTGCCGACGATCGCAACGGTGCGCCCGAGCGGCGGGCGCCGTCGCAGGGGTTCGACGTGGAGCCGGTGAGCGCAGCGCAGGAGGACGCCGTCCTGAGCGTCGATGCCGGCTGGGCGTGGCCGCCCTACGGGCCGGAGGAGCCGCTGGCCCGCGGCCGCTTCACCCTCGACGACTGGGCGCCGCCGTCCACCGTCCGCCACCCCTGGGTGCGCGTCGGGCGCTTCACCCTGCTCTACCGCCGCGCGGCCTAGCAGGGGGCCGCAGCAGCCCGCTCGTGCGCCGGCGGTACGGTGGAACCCCGTCCGGAGACCCCCGAGGAGTGTCGTGGCGACCCTGCAGGTCGAGTTGGTGGCCGTCGAGCGCAAGATCTGGTCCGGTGAGGCCACGATGGTCATCGCCCGCACGACCGAGGGCGAGCTGGGCGTGCTGCCCGGTCACGCGCCGCTGCTGGGCCAGCTGGCCCCCGGTGGAGTGGTCACGATCCGCACCGAGAGCGGCGAGGACCTGACCGTCGCCGCGCACGGCGGCTTCCTGTCGGTGAGCGAGCAGGGCGTCTCCATCCTGGCGGAGACGGCCGAGATCTCCAGCGAGATCGACGTCGAGCGCGCCCGCGAGGCGCTGCGCCGCGCCGAGGGCGCCGGGGACGACCCGGAGGCCGTCGACGCCGCCCGCCGCGCCCAGTCGCGGCTGCGCGCCGCCGGCGAGACCGTCTGAGGCTGCCGGCACCTCCCGCACCGCACCCGGCCTCCCCGTGACCACGGTCCTGCTGGTCCTCCTCGGAGTGCTGCTGGTCGCCGTCGCGGTCGCCTTCTGGCTCCGCCGCCGGTTCCTGCTGTCGGGGCTGGGTGCGGTCACCATGTGGCTGCGCACGTCGGAGACTGCGCGCTGGTCGGTGGGCGTCGCCTGGTACGGCGGTGACGCGCTGCTCTGGTACCGGGCGCTGTCGCTGTCGGTGCGGCCGCAGCACCGGCTGTGCCGGTCCACCTTCTCCGTCGAGTCCCAGCGCCGGGCCGGCCGCGACGACCTCGCCCTGCCCGAGGACGTCGTGGTGCTCTCCTGCACGACCGAGGCGGGCCGCCGCGACCTGGCGATGGACCGCTCGACGGTGACCGGCTTCCTGTCCTGGGTCGAGTCGGCCCCTCCGGGCCGCTAGCGCGCGCCGTCCTCCGCGGACTCCCCGGCCGCCGGGCGGCCGCCCGGCACCCACAGGACGTCGCCGCCGGGGTTGGCCACGCGGGACAGGATGAACAGCAGGTCCGAGAGCCGGTTGAGGTAGCGCGCGGTCTCGACGTTGGAGACCCCGGTCCGTCCGGCCGCCTCGTCGGCCTCCAGCAGCGCCCAGACGCTGCGCTCGGCCCGCCGGGCCACCACCCGGGCCTGGTGCAGCAGCGCGGCCAGCGGCGTGCCGCCGGGCAGGATGAAGCTGTCCAGCTTGGGCAGCTGCTCGTTGTACCGGTCGCAGGCCGCCTCGAGCCGCTCGGTGTAGGCGGCCGTGATGCGCAGCGGCGGGTACTTGGGGTCCGGCGTGATCGGGGTGCAGAGGTCGGCGCCCACGTCGAACAGGTCGTTCTGCACCGTGCGCAGGAGCTCGGCCAGCTCCGGCCCGGGGGAGCCCAGGGCCACCGCCGTCCCGAGGACGCTGTTGGTCTCGTCGACGTCGGCGTAGGCGACCAGCCGCGGGTCGGTCTTCGCCACCCGGCTCATGTCGCCCAGGTGGGTCTGACCGGCGTCGCCGGTCTTCGTGTAGATGCGGGTGAGCCGGACGGTCATGCCGTGCAGAGTAAGGCGGGGGGACGGAGCGTCGCCGTCCGCCGCCGTAGGGTGGTCCGGTGGAGTGCTTCGAGGTGTCCGGTGGCGCGGCGTTGTCCGGTCGGGTCCGGGTCACCGGGGCCAAGAACAGCGCGCTGAAGCTGATGGCCGCCGCGCTGCTCGCGCCGGGGCGCACGGCGATCGACGAGGTGCCCGACATCCTCGACGTCTCGATCATGAGCGAGGTGCTGCGCCGGCTGGGCTGCGGCGTCACCTACACGCCGACGCCGGGCAGCGGCGGGGGCGGCCGCGTCGTCGTCGACGTGCCGGAGGAGCCGTCGACCGAGACCGACTACGACCTGGTCCGGCGCATGCGCGCCTCGATCAGCGTGCTCGGCCCGCTCGTCGCCCGCTGCGGCAGCGCCCGGGTGGCCCTGCCGGGCGGTGACGCCATCGGGTCCCGCGGGCTGGACATGCACATCGCCGGCCTGGAGCGGCTCGGCGCCACGATCGTCAGCGAGCACGGCTTCCTCGTCGCCACGGCGCCGAGGTTGACCGGCACGTCCATCTGGCTGGACTTCCCGTCGGTCGGGGCGACCGAGAACCTGGTCATGGCCGCGGTCCTCGCCCAGGGGACGACGGTCATCGACAACGCCGCGCGCGAGCCGGAGATCGTCGACCTCTGCGCGATGCTGACCGCGATGGGGGCGCGCATCGACGGCGCGGGCACCTCCACCCTCACCGTCGAGGGCGTCGAGGGGCTCTCCCCGGTCACGTACACGACGGTCCCCGACCGGATCGTCGCCGGCACGTGGGCGATCGGGGCGGTCATGACCCGGGGCGACGTCGTCATCGAGCGGGCGGTCGCCGGGCACCTGCGGGTGGCGCTGGACAAGCTCGTCGACGCCGGGGCCACGGTCGAGGAGGTGCCCGACGGGCTGCGCGTGGCGATGGACGAGCGGCCGCGCGCGGTCGACGTCGTCACCCTGCCGTTCCCCGGCTTCCCGACCGACCTGCAGCCGATGGCGGTGGCGCTGGCCGCCGTCTCGACGGGCACCGCCCTGATCACCGAGAACGTCTTCGAGGGCCGGTTCATGTTCGTGAACGAGCTGGTGCGGCTGGGTGCGGACGTGCGCATCGACGGCCACCACGCCGTGGTCCGCGGCCGGGAGCGGCTGTCCAGCGCGCCGGTCCTGGCCACCGACATCCGCGCGGGCGCAGGTCTCGTGCTCGCCGGGCTGGTCTCCGACGGGCTCACCGAGGTGCAGGACGTGCACCACGTCGACCGCGGCTACCCCGACTTCGTCGCGCAGCTGCGCGGCCTGGGCGCCCAGGTGGAGCGGACGCAGCGCGAGGGCTGAGTCAGCCCTGGAACGAGCTGGCCAGACCGCGGGCGCGGTCCGCGTCGTCCGGGAAGACCAGGACGTCGGTGCGGTGCGGTGCGGGGGTGCGCTGGGTGGAGCGGATGCCGGCGTCGGAGAGCACGGCCCGCAGCGCCCGGGCGGTCTGCGGGGTCGAGACGGTGGCGACGAGGACCAGCAGCCCGGCGTCGGCGGGCGCGGAGGGGCGCGCCGACCGCCCGTACCCGGAGCCGAAGGCCCAGCGGGTCACCAGGGCCAGCACGCACACGACGAGGACGACCACGGCGATCGAGCCCAGCCCCTGCGACACGGTGATCCCTCCCGGGCCCCCGCCGGAGGTGGAGGGGGTCCGTCCACCGATCGAGTGTGCCACCGGGCACGTCGTCCGGGCGGGGCTGCTCGGGCCCGGGGACCGCCCTACACTCCGCCGGTATGCCGTTCCCGTCATCGCCGGAGGAGCGTGACCGTCCCTGGGTCATGCGCACCTACGCCGGCCACTCCTCGCCGGCCGAGTCCAACGCGCTGTACCGGCGCAACCTCGCCAAGGGCCAGACCGGCCTGTCGGTGGCCTTCGACCTCCCGACGCAGACCGGGTACGACCCGGACGACGAGCTCGCCGTCGGCGAGGTGGGCAAGGTCGGCGTCCCGGTCACGCACATCGGCGACATGCGCGCCCTCTTCGACGGCATCCCGCTCGACGAGATGAACACGTCGATGACCATCAACGCCACGGCGATGTGGCTGCTCGCGCTCTACCAGGCCGTCGCCGAGGAGCACGGGCACGACGTCAGCAAGCTGGCCGGCACGACGCAGAACGACATCATCAAGGAGTACCTGTCGCGGGGGACCTACGTCTTCCCGCCGGCTCCCTCGATGCGGCTGATCACCGACATGGTCGCCTACACGGTGACGACCATGCCGAAGTGGAACCCGATCAACATCTGCAGCTACCACCTGCAGGAGGCCGGGGCGACGCCGGAGCAGGAGATCGCCTACGCGATCAGCACCGCGATCGCGGTCCTGGACTCGGTGCGCGACTCCGGCCAGGTGCCGCAGGAGAAGTTCGGCGAGGTGGTCGCGCGCATCTCCTTCTTCGTCAACGCGGGCGTCCGCTTCGTCGAGGAGATGTGCAAGATGCGCGCCTTCACCCGGCTCTGGGACGAGCTGACGCAGGAGCGCTACGGCGTGCAGGACCCCAAGCACCGCCGGTTCCGCTACGGCGTGCAGGTGAACTCGCTCGGCCTGACCGAGGCGCAGCCGGAGAACAACGTCCAGCGCATCGTGCTCGAGATGCTGGCCGTCACGCTGTCCAAGGACGCCCGCGCCCGCGCGGTGCAGCTGCCGGCCTGGAACGAGGCGCTGGGCCTGCCGCGGCCGTGGGACCAGCAGTGGTCGCTGCGCCTGCAGCAGGTGCTGGCCTACGAGACCGACCTGCTCGAGTACGACGACCTGTTCACCGGCTCGGTCGTCGTCGAGAAGAAGGTCGCCGATCTCATCGAGGGCGCGAAGGCCGAGATGGCCCGCGTCGAGGAGATGGGCGGCGCGGTGGCCGCGGTCGAGTCCGGCTACATGAAGAGCGCCATGGTCGGGTCGCTGGCCGAGCGCCGGCGCCGGATCGAGAGCGGCGAGGACGTCGTCGTCGGCGTCAACAAGTTCGAGACCACCGAGCCCAACCCGCTGCTGGCCGACCTCGACGCCGCGATCATGGTCGTGGACCCGGCCGTCGAGAGCGCCGCCCAGGAGGCCGTGCGGAAGTGGCGCGCCGAGCGCGACCAGGCCGCCGCCGACGCGGCGCTGGCCGCGCTGCGCGAGGCGGCGGGCAGCGACGTCAACCTGATGGCCGCCACCCTGGACTGCGCCCGCGCGGGCGTGACGACGGGGGAGTGGGCCGGGGTGCTCCGGGAGGTCTTCGGCGAGTACCGCGCACCCACCGGCGTGGCCGCGGCCAGCGGTGGCGGTGAGGCCGACCAGACCCTGACCGACGTCCGCGAGCGGGTCCGCTCGACCGGCGAGGAGCTCGGCGGCCGGCTCCGCTTCCTGGTCGGCAAGCCCGGCCTCGACGGGCACTCCAACGGCGCCGAGCAGATCGCCGTCCGCGCCCGGGACGCCGGCTTCGAGGTGATCTACCAGGGCATCCGCCTCACCCCGGCGCAGATCGTCTCGGCCGCGGTGGAGGAGGACGTCCACGTCGTCGGGCTGTCGGTGCTGTCCGGCTCGCACCTGCAGGTGGTGCCGTCGGTGCTGCGCGGCCTCAAGGAGGCCGGTCTGGACGACGTCCCGGTCGTGGTCGGCGGGATCATCCCCGACAGCGACGCGCGGCGGCTGCGCGAGCAGGGGGTGGCCCGGGTCTTCACGCCGAAGGACTTCGGCCTGACCGAGATCATGGGCAGCGTCGTCGACGTCATCCGCGAGGCCAACGGCCTGGGCGAGCAGGTGCCGCAGCCGGCCTGAGGTGGCTAGCGTCGTCGCATGGCTGACGGCGCACCCCGGGTGGAACGCGACGGCGACGTCGTCCGCATCACGATGGTGCGGGCGGCGCGCCGGAACGCGCTCTCCCGGGACCACCTGACCCAGCTGCTGGCCGCGGTCACCGAGGCCGGCGCGAGCGACGCGACCGGCCTGGTGCTGGCCGCCGAGGGGCCGGTGTTCAGCGCCGGGCACGACTTCGCCGACGTCGCCGGCCGGCCGCTCGCCGAGGTCCGCAGCCTCCTGCTCCTGTGCACGGAGCTGATGCAGACCCTGCAGGACGTGCCGCAGGTCGTCGTGGCCCGCGTGCACGCCCTCGCGACGGCGGCCGGCTGCCAGCTGGTGGCGTCCTGCGACCTCGCCGTGGCGGCGGACTCGGCGGGCTTCGCCGCGCCCGGGGGCAAGGGCGGCTGGTTCTGCCACACGCCGATGGTGGCGATCGCCCGGAACGTGGGCCGCAAGCGGGCGATGGAGCTGGCGCTCACCGGCGACGTCATCGACGCCCGGACCGCGCTGGACTGGGGTCTGGTGAACCGGGTCGTCCCCGACGCGGAGCTCGACGCGGCGGTCGACGACCTCCTGGCCCGCGCCACCCGCGGCTCGCGGGCCAGCAAGGCGTGGGGCAAGCAGACGATGTACGCCCAGCTCGACCGCCCGGAACGGGACGCGTACACGACGGCGATCGAGGTCATGGCCGCGGCGAGCCAGCTGGACGGCGCCCGCGAAGGCATGACGGCGTTCCTGGAGAAGCGCCCGCCGGTCTGGACCGACTGACGGTGAGACCGCGCACACCCGGGATGTGGGCGGCGCCGATCCGCATTGACCCTCCCGTGCAGAACCTCTGGGGCCTGACGCGCCGGCGCGCGCTCGACTACGGGCGGACGACGACCGCGAGCTGTTGACGCTCACCGCTCCCGTCGTCCCCACCCCCTCCCGCAGATCGGTCCCCCTCCTGTGCTCGCTCGTCTCCGCCGCGTCCCCTTCGCGGCCCAGGTGCTCCTCGCCCTCGTCGTCGGCGTGGGCCTCGGGCTGGTCGCCCGCGAGATCGGCCCCGTCGCCGACGGCTCGCCGAACTGGCTGACCAGCACCCTCCAGACCATCGGCAGCAGCTTCGTGACGCTGCTCAAGACGCTGGTGCCGCCGCTGATCGTCACCGCCGTCATCGTCTCGATCGCCAACCTCCGGCAGGTCTCGAACGCGGCGAGGCTGGCCGGTCAGACCCTGCTGTGGTTCGGCATCACCGCGCTGATCGCCGTCGGCATCGGCATCGGCCTGGGCCTGCTCACCGAGCCCGGCCGCAACAGCTCGGTCGACGCCTCCGCCGCGACCGACCCGGCCACCACCGGCGGCTGGTGGGACTTCCTCACCGGCCTGGTCCCCGGCAACATCCTCGGCCTCCAGGCCTCCGCCGGCGCGGACGGCTCGGTCGGGCTGTCCTTCAACGTCCTGCAGCTGATCGTCGTCTCGGTCGCCGTCGGCATCGCCGTGCTCAAGGTCGGCGAGCCGGCCGAGCCGTTCCTCGGCCTGGTCCGCTCGGCCCTGGCGATCGTGCAGAAGGTGCTGTGGTGGGTCATCCTCCTGGCGCCGCTGGGCACCGTCGGCCTGATCGGCAACGCGGTCGCCAGCTACGGCTGGGACTCCCTCGGCTCCCTCGGCGTCTTCGCCGGAGCGGTCTACGCGGGCCTGGCCCTGGTCCTGTTCGTCGTCTACCCGGTGCTGCTCAAGGCCCACGGCCTGTCGCCGCTGCGGTACTTCGCGGGCGCCTGGCCGGCCATCCAGCTGGCCTTCGTCTCGCGCTCCTCGATCGGCACGCTGCCGGTGACCGAGCGGGTGACCGAGCAGAACCTCGGCGTCCCGCGGTCCTACGCCTCGTTCGCCGTGCCGCTGGGCGCGACGACCAAGATGGACGGCTGCGCGGCGATCTACCCGGCGCTCGCGGCGATCTTCGTGGCGCAGTTCTTCGGCGTGGACCTCGGCGTCACCGACTACCTGCTCATCGCGCTGGTGTCGGTCGTCGGCTCGGCGGCCACGGCCGGGACGACGGGTGCGGTCGTCATGCTCACGCTGACGCTCTCGACCCTGGGCCTGCCGCTGGCCGGCGTGGGCCTGCTGCTCGCCGTCGACCCGATCCTCGACATGGGCCGCACCGCGGTGAACGTCGCGGGGCAGGCGCTGGTGCCGACCATCGTGGCCAAGCGCGAGGGCATCCTCGACCTCGAGCGGTACGACGCCACCTCGACGATCGAGCCGCTGGCCGACGCCGACGAGCACGGCGGCGTGGACGCCGACCTGCGGCGGCCGGCCACCGTCTAGGCCGCTGTCGCGCGACGGGCCCGGTCCTCCTCGGAGGGCCGGGCCCGTCGCCGTCGGCAGGCAGGTAGCGTCGGCGCCCGTGCGCCTGGTCATTGCCCGCTGCTCCGTCGACTACATCGGGCGGCTCACCGCCCACCTGCCGATGGCCACCCGGCTGCTGCTGGTCAAGGCCGACGGCTCGGTGTCGATCCACGCCGACGACCGTGCGTACAAGCCGCTGAACTGGATGACGCCGCCCTGCACGCTCAAGGACGAGCTGGTCGACGGCTCGGGCACCTGGACGGTCACCAACAAGGCCGGCGAGCAGCTGGTCATCACCATCGAGGCCGTCGAGCACGACCACGCCCACGACCTCGGCGTCGACCCGGGCCTGCAGAAGGACGGCGTGGAGGCGGAGCTGCAGCGGCTGCTGGCGCTGCACGTGGAGACCTTCGGTGCCGGCTGGTCGCTGGTGCGCCGCGAGTACCCCACCGCGATCGGCCCGGTCGACCTGCTGTGCCGCGACGCCAGCGGCGCGACCGTGGCGGTCGAGATCAAGCGCCGCGGGGAGATCGACGGCGTCGAGCAGCTGACCCGCTACCTCGAGCTGCTCAACCGCGACCCGCTGCTCGCACCGGTCAAGGGCGTGTTCGCCGCCCAGGAGATCAAGCCGCAGGCGCGGGTGCTCGCCGGCGACCGGGGCATCGACTGCGTCACCGTCGACTACGCCGTCCTCAAGGGGACCGACGACCCCTCCCAGCGCCTCTTCTGAACCCCGGTGAGAGACTGCCCCCCGATCACCGACGGTGGAGGGATGGCAACGTGGCCAGGGAACTGAACGAGGTCGGCGTCGTGGGGCTGGGCACCGCTGGTGCCGGCATCGCGGAGGTGCTCGCCCGGGCGGGTGTGCAGGTCACCGCCGTCGAGGTCGACGACGAGGCCGTCGCCCGCGGCCGCGCCACCGTGGAGGCGTCGGTCGCCGCCGGTGACGGGGACGCCGACGCGCTGGGCCGCATCCGGTACAGCACCGCGCTGGAGGACCTGTCCGGTGCGCAGCTGATCATCGAGGCGGTGCCGGAGCGCCGCGAGCTCAAGGCCGAGATCTTCGCCCAGCTCGACAAGGTCGCCGCTGCCGACGCGGTGCTGGCGACCAACACCTCGAGCCTCTCGGTGACCGAGCTGGCCGTCGGCACCGGCCGGCCCAACCGGGTCATCGGCCTGCACTTCGCCACCCCGGCGACGACCGCCTCGCTGGTCCAGGTGGTGCGCACCGCGATCGCCGACGCCTCGGCCGTCGAGGACGCCGTGGCGCTCGTGGAGAAGCTCGGCAAGGTGCAGGTGACCGTCGGCGACGAGCCCGGCTTCGTCGTCGACGCCCTGCTGTTCGGCTACCTCAACCACGCGGTCTCGATGTTCGAGAACCGCTACGCCAGCCGCGAGGACATCGACGCCGCCATGCGCTTCGGCTGCGGCCTGCCCAAGGGTCCGCTGCAGGTCCTCGACGAGATCGGCGTGGACACCGCCTACGACGTGCTCGACGCCCTGCACGCGGTCTCCGGCAAGCGGCTGCACGCGCCCAGCCCGGTGCTCAAGCAGATGAGGACCGCCGGCCTGCTCGGCCGGAAGTCCGGCCGCGGCTTCTACACCTACGCCGAGGCGGGCTCCGCCGAGGTCGTGGCCGACGCCGCCACCCCGACCCCCGGCGGTGCCGCCGAGGGCGCGCGCCCGGTGCAGAGCGTCGGCGTCGTCGGCTCGGGCACGATGGCGACCGGCATCATCGAGGTCGTCGCCAAGGCCGGCTACGACGTCACCTTCATCGCCCGCTCGGACGAGAAGGTCGCCGGCGTCGAGGAGGCCCTGGCGAAGTCCCTGGACAAGCAGGTCGAGCGCGGCCGGCTCGAGCAGTCGGTGCGCGACGAGGTGCTCGGCCGGGTCACCGGTGCCAGCTCCGTCGAGGCGCTGGGCGAGGTCGACCTGGTCATCGAGGCCGTCATCGAGTCGCTCCCGGTCAAGGAGGCGCTGTTCGCCGACCTCGGCCGGATCGCCAAGCCGGGCGCGGTGCTCGCCACCACGACCTCGAGCCTGCCGGTCATCAAGTGCGCCCAGGCCAGCGGCCGGCCGGCCGACGTCGTCGGCATGCACTTCTTCAACCCCGCGACGGTCATGAAGCTGGTGGAGGTCGTCTCGACCGTCTCCACGGCGCCCGACGTGGCGGCCACGGTGCACGCGGTGACGGCCAAGGTCAAGAAGGTCGCGGTGTCGTGCACCGACCGGGCGGGCTTCATCGTCAACGCGCTGCTCTTCCCGTACCTCAACGACGCGGTGAGCATGCTGGCCTCGCACTACGCCACCAAGACCGACATCGACACGGCGGTCAAGGCGGGCCTGGGCTACCCGATGGGGCCCTTCGAGCTGCTCGACGTCGTCGGCAACGACGTCTCGCTGGCCATCGAGCAGGAGCTGCACGCCGAGTTCCGCGACCCGGCCCTGGCGCCGGCGCCGCTGCTCGAGCAGCTGGTCACCGCCGGGTACCTCGGCCGCAAGACCGGCCGCGGCTTCCACGACTACGCCCGCCGCTGACGGTTGCCCCGCAGGCGCCCCCGGGCCGGTTCCCGATCGCAGGATCGGAGACCGGCCCGTCCTGCTGAGCGGGTCGAGGCGGCGGCCGACGGCGACTGGGTCGTGCGCCCCCTTACCGGGGCGAGCGCCGGCAAGACCTACCGGTGCCCCGGCTGCGACCAGGAGATCCGGCCGGGGACTCCGCACGTCGTGACGTGGCCCGCCTACGCCCGTGACTCCGACCTCGAGCCGTGGGACACCGACTCCGCCGCGGACCTGCGGCGGCACTGGCACACCACCTGCTGGGCGGCCCGGAGCAGGCGGCGCTAGCCCACCGAGCGGGCATGCACGACGACGTTGTCGGCGTAGCTGCCGCTCGCCCGGTCGAAGGCGCCCCCGCACGTGATCAGCCGCAGCTCCGCTGCTGCCACCGGCCCGTACACGGCGCGGGTGGGGAAGGCGGCCTTGGGTACCCGCTCGACCCGGGTGACCGCGAAGCGCACCGGGCTGCCGTCGGCCCGCTCGACGACCACCTCGTCACCCGGGACGAGCCGGTCCAGGCCGGCGAGGACACCCGGCCGGCCGGCCCCGTCGACGTGCCCGGCGATCACCGCCGGGCCGGGCTGTCCCGGCGCGGGGCCGGCGGTGTACCAGCCGGCCACGGCGGGGTCCGCGGGCACCGCCAGCGCCCCGGCCGCGTCCGGCCCGGTGCGGACCAGGGGAGCGTCCACCCCCGGCCCACGGAGGCGCACGGGCGCGGACTGCTCGCGTGCGTCGGCTGCGGCGCCGGCCAGGGCGACGGCGAGCCGGGGGAACCGGGCGGCCGACGGGGAGCCACCCGCCTCCACGGCGCCGGCGGGTACCACCGCCGGTCCGGCTGCGTCGACCACGGCCCGGGCGGTCAGCGCACCGTCGGCCCCGTCGAGCAGCAGCAGGCTGACGACGGTGCCGGCGGTCACGTCGACCGGGACGGTCGTCGCATCCGGGCCGGCGCCCAGCCGCACGGTCGCGGGCCCGGCCGGCAGCGCGGTGTAGCCGGAGACCGCGGGGAAGCGCAGGTCGGTGGCCAGAGGGGGACCGCCGTCCACGGCGACGTCCAGGACGGGCGCGCCGGCGGCCGCCGCGATGACGCGCACGCGGGCGGCCCCGTCCGGCGGCGCGGTGGGGTCCTCGGGCAGCGGCGCCAGCTGCAGCTCCGCGAACGCTCCGGTCAGCGCGAGGGTCCGGGCGCCTCCCGCGGGGACGTCCACCCGGGTGGAGAGCGCCGGTGGCTCAGCCGGCGAGGCACCCGCGGGCCGGACGCTGACGGCGTAGCTCCCGGCGGGCAGCGGACGGTACCCGCCGACGTCGCCGTAGCCGAGCGCGCCCGCGACGTCTGCACCCTGGTCCGCCGCCGCCCGTCCGTCCGATGCCGGTGCCAGGGCGACGTCGACGGCCGGTGAGTCGGGGGAGAGGTGTGCGATGCGCAGCAGGCCGGGTTCGTCGTCCGCCTGCGCGGCCGGAGCCGGGCCGAGGAGCAGGCCCGCCGCCCCGAGCAGACCCGCCAGGACCAGGGCAGGCAGGCGGTGCCCAGCTCTCAGGAGCGACCCTGGCCGACGGGCTGGTCGATCGACTGGGTGGTCGGTCCGCCCACCGGTGCGGCGGTGGCGCCGGCCGGTGCCTGGTTCGGCCGCGGGGGGAGGGGGAGCTGGCGGGTGGCCGGGCCCTGCGCGGCGGGGGCGGTCGCCGCGGCCGCCGGCTCGGCGGGTGCGGTCTGGTCGGCAGCGGCCGGCTGGGTGGCCCGGGGGGTGGGCTGCGGACGCTGCTCCGCGGCGGGGCGCTCGGCCTCGGTGCCGGGAGCTTCCGGGCGCTCGGCCTCGGGGCGGGGCGACCCGGCGCGGGGCGTCTCCGGGCGGGCGGGCTGCTGCTTCTGCTCGGCCGGGCGGGCCGCCGGCTGCTCGGGGCGGTCGCCCAGGTCGGGCAGGCTGTCCAGCAGGCGACGGGCCTGGACCAGCCGGCTGGTGAGCTCGTCGCGGACACCGCGGATCGCCTCGGCCTTGGCCTCCGCGTCGGCGATGAGCTGCGCGGCGTGCTGCTCGGCGGCTGCGACCCGCTGCCGCGCGGCCTGGGTGGAGACGCGCTCGCGCTCCTCCTCGACCCGGGCGGCCTCGGCGCGGCGGGCGCGCTGGGCGATGTCGAAGTCCTCCTCGACCTTCGCCCGGCGGGCCTGCGACTCGGCGTCCAGACGGGCGACCCGCTCCTGGGCCATGGCGACCAGCTCGTCGGCGCGCAGCTGCGCCTTCTGCATGATCTGCTCGGAGCCCTGCCGGGCCTCGGCGATCATCCGCTCCACCTCGGCCTGACCGGCGGCGTGCCGCTCGAGCAGCGCGCGCTCCTCGGCGTCGGTCTGCTCGCGGACGGCCTGGGCGTCGAGCTCGGCGGCCCGGCGGATCTCGCCCGCCTCCTCCTCGGCGAGCTGCAGCATGTGCTGGATGCGCTCGCTGATGTTCTCGAAGGTCGGCGCCGAGGCGGTGGCGGCCTTCCGCCGCAGCTGGTCGATCTCGCCGTGCATGGCCGAGAGCTGGCCGGCGAGGTCGGCCGAGCGGGCGACGGCGGCGTCGCGGTCGGCCAGCGCGATGCGGAAGTCCGCCTCGAGCCGCTCGATCGTGTCGGCGACCTGACTGCGGTCGTACCCCCGCAGCACCACGTCGAACGAGTGCTGGGCCTCGTGCATCGGCAGGTCGTGGCGGGGGTCGCTCATGTCCACATCCTCGCAGAAGGGGGTCGGTCGGTCACGGTCTCGCCGGCGGTTGTCGCAATCGTCCCCGATGTCGCGCCGGCGGCGGCGGACGGGTGGACGAGCCGGGGCCCGGCTCCCCGGACGGGGAGCCGGGCCCCGGTGGGTCCGTCCTGGTTCAGACGCCGCGGAAGCGGTTGATCGCGTCGACGTGCTTGGCGCGCTTCTCGGCGTCCTTGACGCCCAGCCCCTCCTCGGGGGCGAGGGTGAGGACGCCGACCTTGCCCTGGTGGGCGTTGCGGTGGACGTCGAGCGCGGCCTGGCCGACCTCCTCCATCGGGTACACCTTCGACAGGGTCGGGTGGATCAGGCCCTTGTCGATCAGCCGGTTGGCCTCCCACGCCTCCTTGTAGTTGGCGAAGTGGGAGCTGAGGATGTTCTTGAGGTTCATCCACAGGTACCGGTTGTCGTACTGGTGCATGTAGCCGCTGGTGGAGGCGCAGGTGACGATCGTCCCGCCCTTCTTGGCGACGTAGACGCTGGCGCCGAAGGTCTCGCGGCCGGGGTGCTCGAAGACGATGTCGACGTCCTCACCACCGGTCAGCTCGCGGATCTTCTTGCCGAAGCGCTGCCACTCCTTGGGGTCCTGGTTGTGCTCGTCCTTCCAGAACTTGTAGCCCTCGGCGGAGCGGTCGATGATCAGCTCGGCGCCCATCTTGCGGACGATCTCGGCCTTCTCGGGGCTGCTGACGACGCAGACCGGGATGGCACCGCCGTTGAGGGCCATCTGGGTGGCGTAGGAGCCCAGGCCGCCCGAGGCGCCCCAGATCAGGACGGTGTCGCCCTGCTTCATGTGGGCGCCGTTCCGGCTGACCAGCTGGCGGTAGGCGGTGGAGTTCACCAGACCGGGGCTGGCGGCCTCCTCCCAGGAGAGGTGGGCGGGCTTGGGCATGAGCTGGTTGCTCTTGACCAGCGCGAGCTCGGCCAGGCCGCCGAAGTTGGTCTCAAAGCCCCAGATCCGCTGCTGCGGGTCCATCATCGTGTCGTCGTGGCCGGCCGGGTCCTCGAGCTCGACCGAGAGGCAGTGCGCGACGACCTCGTCGCCGGCCTTCCACTTGTTCACGCCGGGGCCCACGCGCAGCACGACGCCGGCCAGGTCCGAGCCCACGACGTGGTAGGGCAGGTCGTGCCGCTTGGTGAGCTCCGAGAGGCGGCCGTAGCGCTCGAGGAAGCCGAAGGTCGACACCGGCTCGAAGATCGAGGTCCAGACGGTGTTGTAGTTCACCGAGGACGCCATGACGGCGACGATCGCCTCGCCCGGGCCGAGCTCGGGGGTGGCCACCTCGTCGATGTGGAGGGACTTGCGGGGGTCCTTCTCCTTGGTCGGGATCCCCTCGAACATGTTCTGCTCGTCCTTGCGCACCACTACGGCGCGGTAGGACTCCGGCACGGCGAGGCCGGCCAGCGCGTCCAGCTGGTCGGCGAGGATGGCGTCCCTGATCTCGTTCACGCGTACTCCTGGGTCGTGGAAGGCCGTCGTCGGCCGGCTCGGAGGGCGGTGCTGGGCAGTGCGGTGGCGGGGGACGTTACCCAGCGGTAACGCCCCGGCCTGGAGGGTGGTCGGGGGAGGCGGCGCTCAGTGCGCCGTGGCGGCCGGCTCCACGAGCTCGACGAGCACGCCGCCGGCGTCCTTGGGGTGGATGAAGTTGACCCGGCTGTCCGAGGTCCCGCGCTTGGGGACGTCGTAGAGCAGCCGCAGGCCGCGCTCGCGCAGCGTGGCGCTCACCGCCTCGACGTCGTCGACCCGGAAGGCCAGCTGCTGCAGGCCCGGACCGGAGCGGCCGATGAACTTGGCGATCGTGGACTCCGGGGTCAGCGGGGCCAGCAGCTGGATGCGGGTGCCGCCGTCGCCGACGGCGAGCATCGCCTCGCGGACGCCCTGCTCCTCGTTGGTCTCCTCGTGCACCGAGCGCACGCCGAAGGCCTGGGCGTAGAAGGCGATCGCCTCGTCCAGGTCGGGCACGGCGATGCCCACGTGGTCGATGGTGGTGAACAGCCCCTCGGGCAGACCGGTGGCCGCAGCGTCGTTGGTGGTCACGTCGGCATCCTGCCGCGCCACTGCGCGGGGCGACACTCCGGGGGCGCCCCGGGAGCCCGGTCGGGTGACCGGAGTGGGCCACGCCACGTCCTGGGGGAGCGGGGTCCTATCCTGGTATACAGCCCACCGCCGCGCGCCCAGCGCGGTCTGCTCTGTCTCGAACGGTCGCCGGTGTCGGCGGCCCGGCACTGGAGGCCTCCCCCATGAGCGACAACAACAGGACCCGCTCGGTCATCGTCAGCGGCGCCCGCACCCCGATGGGCCGGCTGCTCGGCTCGCTCAAGGACTTCTCCGCCGCCGACCTCGGTGGCTTCGCGATCAAGGCCGCGCTCGAGCGCGCCGGCATCTCCGGCGACCAGGTCGACTACGTGATCATGGGCCAGGTCATCCAGGCCGGTGCCGGCCAGAACCCGGCCCGTCCTGCTGCGGTCAAGGCCGGCATCCCGATGTCGGTCCCCGCGCTGACCATCAACAAGGTGTGCCTCTCGGGCCTGAGCGCCATCGCCATGGCCGACCAGCTCATCCGCGCCGGCGAGTACGACATCGTCGTCGCCGGCGGCCAGGAGTCGATGACCCAGGCGCCGCACCTGCTCGCCGGCTCGCGCACCGGCACGAAGTACGGCGACACCAAGCTGATCGACTCGATGGCGCACGACGGCCTGTCCGACACCTTCGACCAGGTCGCCATGGGCGAGCTGACGGAGAAGGCCAACGCGCGGTACGACCTGACCCGCGAGGAGCAGGACGAGTTCGCGGCCGCCAGCCACCAGAAGGCCGCCCGCTCGCACAAGGACGGCGTCTTCGCCGAGTCGATCACCCCGGTGCTCATCCCGCAGCGCAAGGGTGACCCGATCGAGTTCACCGACGACGAGGGCATCCGCGCGGACACGACCGCCGAGAGCCTCGGCAAGCTCAAGCCCGCCTTCGCCAAGGACGGCACGATCACCGCCGGCACCGCCTCGCAGATCTCCGACGGTGCCTGTGCCGTGGTCGTCATGAGCGCCGCCAAGGCCGCCGAGCTGGGCATCACCCCGATCGCCGAGATCGGGGCCCACGGCGTCGTCGCCGGCCCGGACGCCACCCTCCAGAGCCAGCCGTCCGCGGCCATCAAGAAGGCCTGCGCCCGCGAGGGCATCGACCCCAAGGACCTCGACGTCGTCGAGCTCAACGAGGCCTTCGCCGCCGTCGGCATCGTCTCCACCCGCGAGCTGGGCATCGACCCCGAGAAGGTCAACCCCAACGGTGGCGCGATCGCCCTGGGGCACCCGGTCGGCATGAGCGGCGCCCGCGTCGTCCTCGACGTGGCGCTGGAGATCAAGCGCCGGGGCCTGAAGGTGGGTGCCGCCGCGCTGTGCGGCGGCGGTGGCCAGGGCGACGCCCTGATCCTGCACGCGCCCAGCAAGGCGTGACGGAGGTCCCTGCGGGGACCGCGGTCCAGACGTCCGCCCCCGCCGCCCCCGGGCGGCGGGGGCGGCGTGCTGTCGACGTCCCCGCGCTGGTCGAGGGGGCCCGCCAGGGCGACGCCCGCTCGGTGGCCCGGCTGATCTCGCTGGTCGAGGACGCCAGCCCCGCGCTGCGCGAGGTGGCGGCCGCGCTGGCCCCGCACACCGGCCGGGCGCAGGTGCTGGGCCTGACCGGCTCCCCGGGCGTCGGCAAGTCCACGACGACGACGGCGCTGGTGCGGGCGCTGCGGGAGGCCGGCAGGCGCGTCGGCGTGCTCGCGGTCGACCCGTCGTCGCCGTTCTCCGGCGGCGCCCTGCTCGGCGACCGCGTGCGCATGCAGGACCACGCCGGGGACGGCGGCGTCTTCATCCGCTCCATGGCCTCGCGCGGCCACCTCGGCGGGCTGTCGTGGGCGACCCCGCAGGCGCTCCGGGTGCTGGACGCCGCCGGCTGCGACGTCGTCCTGATCGAGACGGTCGGCGTGGGCCAGTCCGAGCTCGAGATCGCCTCGCTGGCCGACACCACGCTGGTGCTCGTGGCGCCCGGGATGGGCGACGGCATCCAGGCGGCCAAGGCCGGGATCCTCGAGGTGGCCGACGTCTTCGTCGTCAACAAGGCCGACCGCGACGGCGCCGACCAGACCGTGCGGGACCTCCGCTACATGCAGTCCCTCGGCGGCCGGCACGACCTGTCCGGGGGCTGGCGCCCGCCGATCTGCCGCACCGTGGCCGCGCGGGAGAGCGACAACGGCATCGACGTCGTCCTCCAGCGGGTCGAGGAGCACCGGGCCTGGCTGGAGTCCTCGGGCGAGGGCCGGCGGCGGCGGGCCGAGCGGGCCGCCCGCGAGATCGAGGCGATCGCCCTCGCGGCGCTGCGGGAGCGGATCGGCGACCTGCGGGGCAGCGCGGCGCTGGACGCGCTGGCCGACCGCGTGGTGGCGGGGGAGACCGACCCCTACCGCGCCGCCGACGAGCTGGTCGCCCAGCTCTGATCCGGCTGCCGCTCCGACCGGGCGGTCAGCCGCTCCCACGGCAGGATCGACAGGATCGCGACGCAGTGCGGCAGGAAGATGATCTGCACGCCGGCGTAGGTCATCACGTGGAAGCCGATGAGGAACAGCGCCAGAGCGATCCGCGCCCGGTCGCTGCGGACCAGCAGCATCAGCGGTGCCAGGAACTCCAGGACCAGCATCACCCACTGCGCGGCCGGCAGGAGGCCGGGGACGTCGAGCGTCCAGTCCGACAGCGGTGTGCCGCGCCGCACGACCGCGCGGGTCAGCGTGGAGCCGGTCGGCCAGTCCCAGCCGCCGAAGCGCACCTTCGCCCAGGCGGCGAGGAAGTAGGTGAGCATGACGGTGACGAAGACCGCCGCCATCGCCCAGCCCGCGGACTCCGAGAGCCGGCGGTCGCGGACGCGCGCCCGACCGACCGTGGGGAGCACGGCGAGGGCGACGAGGAAGGCGATCCGGTCGTGGTCGACCTTGCCGTAGCTCATCGCGATGACCATCCACTCCGCGTACAGGAGGAAGACGGCGGCGCCGAGCAGCCGGGGTGCGCGACCGGTCGCCGCGGCGACGGCGGCCAGCACCAGGGCCCACTGCACGACCAGGATGAGCGTGTGGGTGGGCGTGGGCAGGTGCAGCAGGCGCCCGACCAGCAACGGCGCGTACCACTCGGTGGGGACGTCGGCGTGCGCGCGGACCCAGGCGGTGGTCAGGAAGACGTCGACCGGGATGAACAGGTAGGCGATCGCGCGGAAGACCGCGACCCGCGCGAGGGGGACGGGGGCGAACCACCACCGGCCCGTCATGGGCGGCGCGGCGTCCGGTGCGGGGGTGCTCACGGGGTCCGGTCCTCCAGGTCGAACTCGACGACCACGGTGTCGGTGTAGCCGCCCGTCGGCTGCCCGTCGGACAGCTCGAACTTCCGGTGCACCATCTGCACCGCCACCAGCTCCGGCGCCGACGGGTTGGCCTCGGCGAAGGCGTCGGCGAGCAGCCCCAGCAGCTCCGGCTCCTCGCGCAGCCGCTGGATCTGGCCCTCGAACTCCGCGCGGCGCAGCCCGACCTGCCCGCCGGAGAGCCGGACCTCCTCGCCGGCGGCGGTGATCCCGACGGCGCGCGTGGAGATCACCGGGGTGTTCGGGTCGTTGCGCGTCGAGTACATGCGGAACGGGCCGAAGGGGAACGCGTCGTCGTCGCCCCAGACGGTGCCCGCGAGCAGCAGCGCCAGGACGACGACCACGCTCGCGAGCCGGCGGCGGCGGGCGGCGGGCGTCAGCCGGTCCACCTCCGGTGCGGCCGCCGGCGGGAGGTCGAGGGAGTGGTGCACCGGCGCAGGCTAGATCCGGCCCGAGTCCGACCGCCACGGGCACGCGCACGGTGCCCGCCGCCGGCGCCCCAGGCGCCCGGCGCGACCCACGGGTACCGGGCCGGCTTGCGGATGACCGGTGCCCTCGTGAGGATCACCGGGTGAGCGGGCGTGCTGGACGACCGGATGCCGTCGTCGTCGGAGCGGGGCCCAACGGGCTGGCCGCGGCGCTGCGCCTGGCAGCGGCCGGGCTGCGGGTCCAGGTCGTGGACGCCGGCGACCGGCCCGGCGGCGGGATGCGGACCGAGGAGCTGCTGCAGCCCGGCTTCCACCACGACGTCTGCTCGACGGTGCAGCCGATGGCCGTCGCCGCGCCGTTCTTCCGCGAGTTCGACCCGGAGAGCCGGGGCGTGCGGTTCGTCCACCCCGAGGTCAACTTCGCCCACCCGCTCGACGGCGGGGGAGCGGCCCTGTCCTTCCGCTCCCTCGAGGAGACGGCCGCGGGGCTCGGACCCGACGCGGAGGCCTACCGCCGGCTGTTCGGCCCGCTGGTCGAGCACGGCACCGACGTCATCGACTTCTTCCTCTCCAGCCGGCTCCGCTCGCTGCCGACCAGGAGCGTCGCCGAGGTCACGAAGTTCGCCCTCACCGGCCTGCCGAACGTGCGCTGGCTGGCGCACCGGTACTTCGACACCGAGGAGGGCCGGGCGCTGCTCGGCGGGGCGGCTGCGCACGGGATGCTCGACCTGAGCCAGCCGCTGACGTCCGCGCTGGGCATGCTGCTGGCGATGCTCTCGCACCACGCGGGCTGGCCGCTGGTCGAGGGCGGCTCGCAGAAGCTGGCCGACGCGATGGTGACGGCGCTGGAGGAGCAGGGGGGCGAGGTCGTGACCGGGCACCGGGTCACCGACCTGCGCGAGTTCGAGGGCGTCCCGGCGGTCCTGCTCGACACCACCCCCGAGGACTTCGTGACCATGGCGGGGGACCGGCTCAACGAGGGCTACCGGCGCTGGGTCCGGCGGTACAAGCACGGCGCCGGCGTCTTCAAGATCGACTGGATCCTCTCGGAGCCGGTGCCGTGGACCAACCCCGACGTCCGCCGGGCGGGCACGATCCACGTGGCCGGCGACCTCGAGGAGACCCTCGCCGGGGAGCGGGCACCCAACCAGGGCCGGCTGACCGACAAGCCCTACGTGCTGGCCGTGCAGCCGACGGTGCCCGACCCGACCCGGGCTCCCGACGGCGGCCACATCTTCTGGGCCTACGTGCACGTGCCGCACGGGGCGGACGTCGACATGACGGGGCCGATCGAGGACCAGATCGAGCGCTTCGCACCGGGGTTCAAGGACACCGTCGTCGCGCGGGCGACGAAGACCGCCGTCCAGATGGAGGCGTGGAACCCCAGCTACCTCGGGGGCGACATCTCCAACGGGCAGGCCACGCTGCGCCAGATGCTCGCCCGCCCCGTCCCGCGGTGGAACACCTACCGGACCCCGGTGGAGGGCGTGTACATGGCGTCCTCCGCGACGCCGCCGGGGCCGGCCGTGCACGGCATGTGCGGCGACCTCGCCGCCCGGGTCGCGCTGCGCGACGTCTTCGGGGTGCGCGAGGTCCCGCCGCTGCGCCCGGCCCTGCGCTGAGCCGGGCGCCGACTAGCGTCCTCCCCATGGTGCGACCGCTGGGGCTGCCCTTCGACCCGATCGAGCGCGCCGCGGAGACGTGGGAGGAGCGCTTCGGGTCCGCCGCGGCGATGCGGGCGGCGACGTCGGTGTTCCGGGTGCAGCAGATCCTGCTCGCCCGCTTCGACGAGGTGCTCAAGCCGCACGGGCTGACCTTCGCGCGCTACGAGGTGCTCGTGCTGCTCACGTTCAGCCGCACCGGGAAGCTGCCGCTGAAGGTCATCGGCAGCCGGCTGATGGTGCACCCGACCAGCGTCACCAACGCGATCGACCGGCTGGTGGCCGCGGGCCACGTCGAGCGCCTGCCCAACCCGTCCGACGGCCGCGGCGTGCTGGCCGGCATCACCGGCGACGGGCGGGCGGTGGTGGAGCTCGGCACCCGGGCGCTCACCGAGCTGGGCTTCGGGCTCGCCGACGTGCCGGAGGCGGAGCTCGACGCGCTGTTCGCCGTGCTGCGCCGGGTGCGGCTGGGCGCCGGCGACGTGGCCGGAGCCGGTTCCTGACAGACCCCTCCGGCACCCTCACCGCCATGACCGGACCAGCCGCTGCGCGGCACCACGCCATCGACTACGTCGAGCTCACCGTCACCGACCTCGCCCGCGCGAAGCGGTTCTACGCCGAGGCGTTCGACTGGGCCTTCACCGACCACGGACCGGCCTACGCCGGCATCCGCGGCGCGGGCGAGGGGGCGCCCGAGGCCGGGGGGCTGCGCCTCGACGAGCGACCGCCCCGCCCCGGCGGCCCGCTGGTGCTGCTCTTCTCCGCCGACCTCGACCGCACGCTGGCCGCCGTCGAGGCCGCCGGAGGGCGGGTGACCGACGGCCCGTACCCGTTCCCCGGCGGCCGCCGGTTCCACTTCGCCGACCCGGACGGCAACGAGCTCGGGGTGTGGGCCGAGAGCTGAGGAACCCGGACCCGACACGCCGGTGCGCCCGGTGGGATGATCGAGGTCATGCAGCCGACCCGCCCCGGACGCCCCGACCCCCGCGCGCAGGCCCAGATGGCCGCCACCATGGCCGGGGCGGTCGACCTCGCCGCCGTCAAGGCGCGGTCGGAGGCGGCCGCCCGGGCGCAGGCGGCGCCGCCGCCGAGCGCCGCGGTGCCGGCGGGGGCTCCAGGGAGCGCGGTCGTCGACGTCACCGAGGCGACGTTCCAGGCCGAGGTCCTCGACCGGTCCTTCCAGGTGCCGGTCGTGCTCGACCTCTGGGCGGAGTGGTGCGGCCCGTGCAAGCAGCTCTCCCCGGTGCTGGAGCGGCTGGCCGCCGAGGGTGGCGGCTCGTGGGTGCTGGCGAAGGTGGACGTCGACGCCAACCCCGCGCTGGCGCAGGGGCTGCGGGTGCAGGGCATCCCGGCCGTGAAGGCCGTCTGGCAGGGGCAGCTCATCGCCGAGTTCAACGGCGCCATCCCCGAGGAGCAGGCCCGGCAGTTCGTCGCCGAGCTGGTCCGCGCGACGACCGGCGGGGCCGTGCCCGCCGACGGCGAGGAGGCGCCCGAGGTGGAGGACCCGCGCCTCGACGCCGCCGAGGCGGCGCTGGAGCGGGGCGACCTGGCCGCGGCCGAGGCGGCCTACCAGGCGATCCTCGCCGAGGAACCCGACCACCCGGACGCCGGCATCGCGCTGCGCCAGGTGCAGCTCTTCCGTCGGGCCGAGGAGGCGGGGCCCGACGCGCTGGCCGCCGCGGACGCCGCTCCCGACGACGTCACGGCGCAGACCCGCGCCGCGGACTTCCTGCTCGGCACCGGGGACATCGAGGGCGCCTTCGAGCGGTTGCTCGCCGTCATCCGCCGGACCGCGGGCGACGAGCGCGACCAGGCCCGCAAGCACCTGGTGGAGCTGTTCTCGGTCGTCGGCGACCAGGACCCGCGCGTGGGCCCGGCGCGCCGGGCGCTCATGACCGCGCTCTTCTAGCCTTCGAGGCCGCAGGCGTCGAGCCCCTCGACGAAGCCGTTGCGGAACAGGTCGACCAGCTGGAAGCCGGTCAGGTCGGCGGCGGGCACCACGGAGGGCTCGTTGCCGAAGGCGAGCAGGAACTGCACGCTCTCGTCGACGTCGCCGGCCGAGATGACGCGGGTCCTCGGGTCGTCGCGGAAGAGCACGTTCGTGTACCAGCCGCTGAGGCACACCGCGGAGCGCACGGCCTCCTCGTCGTCGGTGGAGAGCCCGAGCTGGTCGCGCACGGCCAGCCCGTAGGGGAGGGCGATGGCGGTGGCGACCGCGAAGTCGCCCAGCTCGTACGCCGGCTCGGCCAGGTCCGCCTCGTCGAAGCCGACGAGCTGCTCGTCCTGGCAGTACACGAGGTCGAGGTCCTGATCGGGGGCGCACGCCGGCGGGTCCCCGTCGAAGGGCTCGATCGTGGGCGCCTCGAACCGCTCGTCGAGGAGCTGGTCGAAGGTCTGGTCCCACACCTCCGGCAGCGTGTCCCCGACGATCTCGAGGAGCTCCCCGTAGGGGGCGTTGCCCCCGCTGGACACCTCCTGGTCGCGCAGCGGGCCCTGGGTGAAGAGGCGCCCCTCGTCGAAGTTGTCCCGGCACGCCTCGGTGCCGCTGTCGAACCCCTCCTGGAACGCGGCGACCCGGTCGAAGTAGGACCCGTGCGCCTGCTCCTCGCGCGCGCTGGTCCCGACCGGGTCGCGCAGGAGCAGGTACCCGCGCAGCAGCTCGTCGAGCTCGGGGGTGCGCAGCACCGAGTGCTCGGCCTCGCCCTCGGCGACCCAGCGGGTCCAGGTCCCCGCGAAGCAGTCGGCCTGCGTCTCGGCGGCGATCGAGGCGGCCGGCGAGCCCACCCGGGCCTGGACCGCGTGCCCGAACTCGTGCGCCATCACCAGCGCCGGGATGAACCTGCCGAACTCGGAGCCCAGCTCGGCGAGGAACGTGCGGTCGTAGCTGATCGAGTCGGAGTTCGGGGCGTCGGGGGCCACGCAGTAGAACGCGTTGTTCTCCAGGTCCAGCGGGTCGCTGCCGCAGCCGATGCCCTGGGGGTACGCGGCCGGGTCGACGTCCCCGGGGTCGACGCTGAAGTAGCCGCCCTGCAGCGGCTCGAAGGAGGTGCCGAAGACCTCGGGGAACTGCTCTCCCCAGTAGGTCTCCAGGTCGGTCAACGCGTTCCGGGCCAGCACGTCGACCTCCTCGCCGGTCGCGCCGACGACCCCGGTGTCACCGGCCTCGGCGTTCGTGACCGGGGGCCGCGCGGGGCTCGCCCGTCCCACGACGACCACGCCGCAGCCGCTGAGGGTGAGCAGGCACAGCACGGCGGCGGTGAGCCTGGCCCACCGCCGCCGTCGCGTGTCGTCGATCCGCACGGAGCGACCGTTACCCCGCGCCGCCCCGATCAGGCCTCGTGCCGGAACCAGACCGTGCCGAGCGGGGGAGCCGAGATCGTGGCCGAGTACGGCTGCCCGTGCCAGGGCTCCTCGACCGCCTCCACGCCGCCGTAGTTGCCGACCCCCGACCCGCCGTACCCCTCGCCGTCGGTGTTGAGCACCTCGCGCCAGAAGCCGGGCCGGGGCAGCCCGATCCGGTACTCGTGGTGGGGCGTGCCGGCGAAGTTGACCACGCAGGCCAGCGCGGAGCGGCTCGCGTCGGCGGCGGTCTCCTCGCCCTCCTCGGACGCGGGGGCGGCGGAGCGCCCGTAGCGCACGAAGGACAGCGTGTTCCCGCCGGCGTCGTTGGCGTCGATCCACTGGAAGCCCTCGGGGTCGACGTCGTGCGCCCAGAGCGCGTCGTCCTCGCGGTAGCGCGCGTTGAGGTCCGTGACCAGCTGCAGGACGCCGCGGTGCGCGGGGTCGTCGAGGTGCCACCAGTCCAGCGAGCGGCTCTCGGCCCACTCCGAGTCCTGGGCGAACTCCGAGCCCATGAACAGCAGCTGCTTGCCGGGGTGGGCCCACATGTAGGCCAGGTAGGCCCGCAGGTTGGCCAGCTGCTGCCACCGGTCACCCGGCATCTTCCGCAGCATGGAGCCCTTGCCGTAGACGACCTCGTCGTGGCTGATCGGCAGCACGTAGTTCTCGGAGTAGGCGTAGTGCATCGAGAACGTCAGCTGGCCGTGGTGGAAGCTGCGGTAGACCGGCTCCCGCTCGACGTAGTCCAGCGAGTCGTGCATCCAGCCCATGTTCCACTTGAAGCCGAAGCCCAGGCCGCCCAGGTGCGTGGGCCGGGTGACGCCCGGCCACGCCGTCGACTCCTCGGCGATGGTCACCACGCCGGGGACCTCGCGGTAGACGGTGGCGTTGAACTCCTGCAGGAACGCGACGGCCTCGAGGTTCTCCCGGCCGCCGTACTTGTTGGGCACCCACTCGTCGCGCGAGTAGTCCAGGTAGAGCATCGAGGCGACCGCGTCCACGCGGATGCCGTCGACGTGGAACTCCTTGCACCAGAACAGCGCGTTGGCGACCAGGAAGTTGCGCACCTCGGAGCGGCCGAAGTCGAAGACCAGCGTGCCCCAGTCCAGCTGCTCGCCCCGGCGCGGGTCGCCGTGCTCGTACAGCGGCGTGCCGTCGAAGCGGGCCAGCGCCCACTCGTCCTTGGGGAAGTGCGCGGGGACCCAGTCGACGATGACGCCGATGCCGGCCTGGTGCGCCCGGTCGACCAGGTAGCGCAGGTCGTCGGGGCTGCCGAAGCGCGAGGTGGGGGCGTAGTAGGAGGTGACCTGGTAGCCCCACGAGCCGCCGAAGGGGTGCTCGGCCAGCGGCATGAACTCGATGTGCGTGAAGCCGGCGGCGACGACGTAGTCGACCAGCTCGTCGGCCATCTCGCGGTAGGAGAGCCCCTGCCGCCAGGAACCTGCGTGCACCTCGTAGACGCTCATCGGGCGCGCGTGCCAGTCCCCGGTCGCCCGCTCGGCCAGCCAGGCGTCGTCCTGCCACTCGTGGGTTGACTCGGCGACGACGGAGGCGTTCAGCGGCGGCACCTCGGTGGCGAACGCCAGCGGGTCGGACTTCTCCCGCCAGGTGCCGTCGGCGCCGAGCACGTGGTAGCGGTAGCGGCTGCCGACCGGGACGCCGGGCACGAAGATCTCCCAGACGCCCGAGGAGCCCAGCGACCGCATCGGGTAGGCGCGGGCCTGCCAGTAGTCGAAGTCCCCGGTGACCTTCACCCCGCGGGCGGCGGGCGCCCAGACGGCGAAGGAGACGCCCTCGACCGTGCCGCGCGGGGTGTCGTACCGGCGGACGTGCGCGCCGAGCACCTCCCACAGCCGCTCGTGGCGGCCCTCGCGGATGAGGTGCTCGTCCAGCGGCCCGAGGGTGGGCAGCCAGCGGTACGGGTCATCGACGGTGTGGCGGGTGGTGCCGCCCTCGCCGTCGGGGTACTCGACCTCGATGCGGTAGTCGCCCGGCTGGCGGGGGAGCGGGGCCTCGTAGATGCCGCCGGGGTGCACCCGGGCCGCCTCCACACGGCTGCCGTCCTCGTCGAGGACGGCGACCGAGACCGCGTCGGGGCGCAGCGTCCGGACCACCCAGCCCTCGCCCGCCTCGTGCGCGCCGAGCACCCGGTGCGGGTCGTGCGACCAGCCCTCGACGATGGCGCGCAGGTCCTCCTCGCCGACCTCGCCGAGGCTGGGCTGCTCGCCGGCCGCGGCCGGGCCACCTGCCTCGCCCGGCGCCTGCGTGGGCGCCTCCGCCGGGGCCGCAGGAGCGTCCGCGGGAGCGCCGTCCTCCGGCGCCTGCGGTGCGCTGGGCTCCGCGGGGTCCGGGTCCGGCGGCTCCGGGGGAGCGGCCGGAGCGCCCGTGCCGTCGCCGGGCTCGGCGATCGGCGCGGGCGAGATCACCGGCGGCACGGTCGT
The DNA here is from genome assembly GCF_054050515.1 of Blastococcus sp. SYSU D01042. NCBI lineage: Bacteria > Bacillati > Actinomycetota > Actinomycetes > Geodermatophilales > Geodermatophilaceae > Blastococcus > Blastococcus sp. SYSU D01042. The sequence goes on from NZ_JBJGZM010000007.1 coordinate 105,038, forward strand.
CGGGCCGCCCTCGGGCGCGGTCGACGCGGTGCTCGGCTGCTCGTCGGTCGTCTGCACGCCCTCGGGCGCGACGTTGCCGGTCGCGGCGGCCTTCTTCGCCGGAGCCCGCTTCGCCGTCTTCCGTGCCGGGGCCTTCTTGGCCGGCGCAGCCTCGCCCGCGGCGCCCTTCGCGGCCGGGGCCTTGCGGGGGGCCGCCTTGCGGGTCGCCTTCTTCGCCGGTGCGTTGACCACCGGCTCGCTGCCGGCCGCCGCCTCCGCGTCGGCCACCCGCTGCTCCACGGCGCGCTGCAACTCGTCCTTGCCGGCCACCGGTTCCTCCCGGTCGTCGCTGCTCATCGTCTCGTCCTCCGGTGCCGTCGTGCTCGGGTCGTCGTGGCCGCGCGCCGCGTCACTCGCGGCTGGTGAGCCGGGACAGCGAGTCCAGCGGGATCATCAACCAGTGCGGACGGTTGCGTGCCTCGTAGACGCACTCGTAAACCGCCTTGTCGGCCTCGAACGCCCGAAGGAGTGGTGACCCGCCGCACGGGTCCAGGCCGCTGGCCTCCGAGTAGCCGGTGCAGAACGCCGCCCGGTTGCGCTCGGCCCACTCCTGCGCCCGGTAGGCGCGCTGGGTGTCCTCCGGCTGCTCGACGAGCATGTGCCGGGCCGCGTAGTCGAAGCTGCGCAGCATGCCCGCGACGTCGCGCAGCGGGCTGTCCAGCTCGCGGCGGGCGGCCAGCGGGCGGGCCGGCTCGCCCTCGAAGTCGAGCACGATCCAGCCGGTCGCAGTCCGCAGGACCTGGCCCAGGTGCAGGTCGCCGTGCACCCGCTGGCGCACGACCGGCTCGGTGCTGTCCGCGACCGCGGCGTAGATGCGCCGCAGCCCGTCGGCGTGCTCGGCGAGCTGCGGGACCACCTCGATCGCGGCGTCGAGCCGCTGACCCATCTGCCGGGCCACGGTGGCGTACCAGTCGCGCTCGGCGGGCTCGGTGGGCAGGACGGTGGCCATGTCGGTGTGCACCGACGCGGTCGCCGCGCCCAGCCGCTCGCTGTCGGCCGCGAAGTCGCCGCCCACCTCGTCGGCGTGCAGGTCGCCCTCGGCGTAGAGGTCGCGGACGCTGGCCGTCGCGAGCCGCCAGCCGTCGCTGGCGTTGGGCACGAACGTCTGCAGCATCGCCACCGTCGCCGGCGGGTTGGCCTGATCGGGGTCGTCGATCTCGATGTGCCCCAGCAGCGGCGCGATGTGCGGGTTCTCCGCCCGGCGCAGCGCGTCGTGGATCTCCACGTCGGGGTTCAGCCCGGGCTCGAGCCGGCGGAACAGCTTGAAGATCGCCTCCTGGCCGTAGACCAGCGAGGTGTTGCTCTGCTCGGTCGAGACGATGTCGCCGGGCACGCCCTCGGGGATGTAGGCGACACCGGCCGGGTGGAAGTGCATCGGCCCGACGGTCGAGGCGTTCACCAGGTGGATCAGCCACGGCGTCGTCGCGTCCCGGTCGCGCATGGCGTCGTAGGCGTGGGACTCGCGGCCGTCGCCGGCCACCGTGCCGATGTAGGCCGAGCCCAGCTCCTCCACCTCGGAGTCGCGCCAGGAGATCGGCACGAGGTAGGTGTCCGCGCCGCCGTCGGCGTAGGTGACCCGCACCCGGTGCACGGAGAGCACCGGGTCGCTGCGGTCGAGGAAGAAGCCGTCCTCGGTGACCTCGGCCCACTCGCGGCCCTTGCTCCCGAACCAGCGCTGCCCGGGCATCCACTCGCGGAGCAGGTCGGCCAGTGCGCTCATCGGGGCCCTCCCTGGGAGTCGTCGGGGTCGGGGAGGTTGTCGCCGGGGGTCTCCTCGGCGGCGCTGACCACGCCGGCGGCGAGCAGCGAGTCGGCGATGGCGCTGCTGCCGGTGGTCTCCCAGTCCTCGGGCTCGTCCACGAACGGCTCGGCCGGCTTGGACAGCTCGAACCAGTAGAAGCCGTGCCCGGCGAGGGTGAGCATGTAGGGCAGCACGCCGATCTGCGGGAACTCGACCCGGCCGGTCAGCTCGACGGGCGTGTAGCCCTCGAACTGGCGCAGGTCGAGCTCCACCGGCTGCGGAAAGCGGGACAGGTTGTTCACGCACAGCACGACGTCGTCGCCGAACCGGCGCACGAAGGAGAGCACCGTCGGGTTGCGCGAGCCGATCTCCTCGAACGTCCCCAGACCGAAGGTCGGGTGCTGGCCGCGCACCTGGATCATCCGGCGGATCCAGTGCAGCAGCGAGGTGGTGTTGCGCAGCTGCGACTCGACGTTGGTGACCTGGTAGCCGTACACCGGGTCGGCGTTGAGCGGCAGGTACATCCGCTGCGGGTCGGCGGTCGAGAACCCGCCGTTGCGGTCCGGCGTCCACTGCATCGGCGTCCGGACGCCGTCGCGGTCACCGAGCCAGATGTTGTCGCCCATGCCGATCTCGTCGCCGTAGTACAGGACCGGCGAGCCCGGCAGCGACAGCAGCAGCGCGTTGAACAGCTCGAGGGTGTTGACGTCGTTGTCCAGCAGCGGCGCCAGCCGCCGGCGGATGCCGATGTTGGCCTTCATGCGGGGGTCCTTGGCGTACTCGCCCCACATGTAGTCGCGTTCCTCGTCGGTGACCATCTCGAGGGTCAGCTCGTCGTGGTTGCGCAGGAAGACGCCCCACTGGCAGTTGTCCGGGATGTCCGGCGTCTGGGCCATGATCTCCGAGATCGGGAACCGCTGCTCCCGGCGGACGGCCATGAACAGGCGCGGCATCACCGGGAAGTGGAAGGCCATCTGGCACTCGTCGCCGTCCTCGCCGAAGTACTCGACGACGTCGGCCGGCCACTGGTTGGCCTCGCAGAGCAGCACGGTGTCGGGGTAGTTCGCGTCGACGACCTTGCGCACCTCCTTGAGGAACTCGTGGGTGCGCGGCAGGTTCTCGCAGTTGGTGCCCTCCTCCTCGAAGAGGTAGGGCACGGCGTCGAGGCGGAACCCGTCGATGCCGAGGTCCAGCCAGAAGCGCAGGGCGTCGATGATCGCCTCGCGCACCTTGGGGTTCTCGAAGTTGAGGTCGGGCTGGTGGGAGAAGAACCGGTGCCAGAAGTACTGCTTGCGCACCGGGTCGAAGGTCCAGTTCGAGCTCTCGGTGTCGACGAAGATGATCCGGGCGTCCGCGTAGCCGGTGTCGTCGTCGGCCCAGACGTAGAAGTCGCCGTAGGGGCCCTCGGGATCGGTGCGGCTGGCCTGGAACCACGGGTGCTGGTCCGAGGTGTGGTTCATGACGAAGTCGATGATCACGCGCATGCCCCGCGAGTGGGCGGCGTCGAGGAACTCCTTGAAGTCCTCGATGTCGCCGAACTCGGGCAGCACCGCGGTGTAGTCGCTGACGTCGTACCCGCCGTCGCGCAGCGGCGAGGCGAAGAACGGCGGCAGCCACAGGCAGTCGACGCCGAGCCACTGGAGGTAGTCCAGCTTGTCGATCATGCCGCGGAGGTCACCGACGCCGTCGGCGTTGCTGTCGGCGAAGCCGCGGACGAGGACCTCGTAGAAGACGGCGCGCTTGTACCACTCGGGGTCGGTGCCCGGAGGCGGCAGCGCGGAGTGGGCGGGAGCGGACTCGGGAACGGGAACGGTCATCGCTGGGGGAGCCCTCGGGAAGTCGCGGGTGGGCGGTCGGGGGTGCCCCTGGTCAGGAAGGGACCGGGGGCGGGAACTGCACGGGGCGGGGGAAGGTGACCGCGAAGACGTGCGCGGGCTCGCGGAACGGGTCCAGCTCGAGGTAGTTGAACTGGCCCCAGTCGTACGAGGCGCCGGTGAGCTCGTCGGTGACGGAGAACCGCTCGTGCCAGTCCAGGCCGAGGGTCTGCATGTCCAGCGCCGTCGTCCCGATCTGGGTGTCGCGGCTGGACAGGTTGACCACGACCAGGACGGCGTCGGCCGAGCCCGGGTCGGTCTTGGAGAAGCAGATCAGGTTCGGGTTGTCGACCGGGTGGAAGCGCAGCGTCCGCAGCTGCTGCAGGGCGGGGTGCGCCCGGCGGATCTCGTTGAGCCGCTTCAGGTAGGGCGCCAGGCTGCGCCCGGACTCCTCGGCGGCGGCCCAGTCGCGCGGCCGCAGCCGGTACTTCTCGCTGTCGAGGTACTCCTCGCTGCCCGGCTTGACCGCGACGTGCTCGAAGAGCTCGAAGCCGGAGTAGACGCCCCAGGTGGGGCTCAGCATCGACGCGAGCACGGCCCGGATCTTGAACATCGGCGGGCCGCCGAACTGCAGCGACTCGTGGAGGATGTCCGGGGTGTTCACGAAGAAGTTGGGCCGCATGTAGTGCGCGTTCCCGGCGAGCTCGCGCCCGTACTCCTCGATCTCGCCGCGCTCGGTCCGCCACGTGAAGTACGTGTAGGACTGGGTGAACCCGATCCGGGCGAGCTGGTGCATCATCGCCGGCCGGGTGAACGCCTCGGCCAGGAAGAGCACGTCGGGGTCGGTCCGCTTGACCTCCCAGATCAGCCAGTGCCAGAAGTTCAGCGGCTTGGTGTGCGGGTTGTCGACGCGGAAGATCCGCACGCCGGCGTCCATCCAGTGCCGCACGACGCGCAGCACCTCGGCGTAGATGCCTTCGGGGTCGTTGTCGAAGTTGATCGGGTAGATGTCCTGGTACTTCTTCGGCGGGTTCTCGGCGTAGGCGATCGTGCCGTCGGGCTTGGTGGTGAACCACTCGGGGTGCTCGGCGACCCAGGGGTGGTCGGGCGCGGCCTGTAGCGCGAGGTCGAGGGCGACCTCCATGCCCAGCTCGCGGGTGCGCGCCACGAAGGCCGTGAAGTCCTCGAGCGTGCCCAGCTGCGGGTGCACCGCGTCGTGGCCGCCCTCGGCGCTGCCGATGGCCCAGGGCGAGCCGACGTCGTCCGGGCCGATCTCGTGCGGGTTGCCGCCCGGGAACTGCGCGGTGTTCGGGCCCTTGCGGTTCACCGTGCCGATCGGGTGGATCGGCGGGAGGTAGACGACGTCGAAGCCCATGTCGGCCACCGCCGGCAGTCGGTCGGCCGCCGTCGTGAAGGTCCCGTGCGTGGGGACGCCGCCGACGACGGGACCCTCCGAGCGCGGGAAGAACTCGTACCAGGAGCCGTAGAGGGCCCGCGGGCGGTCGACGAAGACCTCGTGGTCCGGCGTGGCCGTGACCAGCTCGCGGACCGGGTGCTCGTGCAGGTAGCGCTGCAGGCCCGACGCCAGGGCCGGCGCCACCCGCACGGTGAGCTCCTGGGTGTCGTCGCGGAGCGCGGCGGCCGCGGCCACGACCCGGTCGCGCCAGTCCGCGCCGGCCTCGGCCGCGACGCGGTCGAGCAGCCGGGCGCCCTCCTCGAGGTCGTTGGCGAGCTCGTCGGCGCCCTGCCCCGCCTCGATCTTCACCTCGACGGCGTGCCGCCAGGTGGCCAGCGGGTCGCTCCAGGCCTCGACGCGGAAGGTCCAGGTCCCCTCGCGGTCCGGGACGACGGTGGCCAGCCAGCGGTCGGGCTCCGGCCCGAACCTCGCCATGCGGGTGAACGGGCCGGCGGTCCCGTCGGGGGCGGTCCACACCACGTCGGCGGCGACGGCGTCGTGCCCCTCGCGGAACACGGTCGCGGTGATCGGCAGGTGCTCGCCGACCACGGCGCGGGCCGAGAAGGTCCCGCAGGAGACGACGGGGGCGACATCGGTGATGCCGAGGCGGAGGTCAGCGCGGCCATTCATCCCCGTCACGCTATCGAGGTACGCAGGTGCGGGCACTTCGGCGGCACCCGTCCGGGTGGCCGTGCGGCGACCGCCCGGCATGTGGCGCGTGGGGCGCGTGTGGCGCGAAGACCTCCTCGACCCCCTGGCGCCACCGCTCAGGCTGGCTAGTCTCGACCGGTGCGAGCTCTCCGACGTTTCACTGTCCGCGCCGCCCTCCCGGAGCCGCTGCTCCCGCTGTCGCAGCTGGTGATGAACCTCCGCTGGTCGTGGCACCCCGAGACCCGGGACCTGTTCGAGACCCTCGACCCGGCGCTGTGGCGGCGCTGCGGTGGTGACCCGGTCAAGGCGCTGGGCGAGGTCTCGGCCGAGCGGCTGGCAGCCCTGGCCGCGGACCGCAAGTTCGTCCGCCGGCTGCAGGACGCCGTCGACGACCTGGAGGAGTACCTCTCCACGCCGCGCTGGTACCAGTCGCTGGGCGCCGAGGCGCCGGCGAGCATCGCCTACTTCTCCGCCGAGTTCGGCATCACCGAGGTGCTCCCGCAGTACTCGGGCGGTCTGGGCATCCTCGCCGGCGACCACCTCAAGGCCGCCTCCGACCTCGGGGTGCCGCTCATCGGCGTCGGGCTGCTCTACCGGGCCGGCTACTTCGAGCAGGGTCTGTCCGCCGACGGCTGGCAGCTCGAGCACTACCCGTCGCTGGACCCGCACGGCCTGCCGGTGAAGCTGCTGCGCGAGCAGGACGGCTCCGCCGTCGTCATCAACGTGCCGCTGCCCGAGGGGCGCACGCTGTTCGCGCACGTCTGGCGGGCGCAGGTCGGCCGGGTGTCGCTGCTGCTGCTCGACAGCGACATCGAGGAGAACGCGCCGGCCGAGCGCGGGGTCACCGACCGGCTGTACGGCGGCGACGAGGACCACCGCCTGCGCCAGGAGATGCTGCTCGGCATCGGCGGCGTGCGCGCCGTGCGCGCCTACTGCACGCGCACCGGCACCCCGGTGCCCGAGGTGTTCCACGCCAACGAGGGACACGCCGGCTTCCAGGGCCTGGAGCGGATCCGCGAGCTCATCGAGTCGCACGGCCTCACGTTCGCCGAGGCGCTGCAGGCGGTCCGCGCGGGCACGGTCTTCACCACCCACACCCCGGTGCCGGCCGGCATCGACCGCTTCCCGAAGGCGCTCATCGAGCGGTACTTCGCCGGCTTCGGCGTCCCGCTGCACGACCTGCTCGCGCTCGGCGCCGAGGAGGACCCGTCGAAGTACAACATGGCGCACATGGGCCTGCGGCTCGGTCAGCGGGCCAACGGCGTGAGCGAGCTCCACGGCCACGTGAGCCGGGGCATGTTCAGCAACCTGTGGCCGGGCTTCGACGAGGGCGACGTGCCGATCGGGTCGATCACCAACGGCGTGCACGCCCCGACGTGGACCGCCCGCGAGCTGGTCGACATGGGGACGCAGAGCTCGAGCCAGGGCGACCCCGTCGTCGTCGACGGGCCGGTGCACTTCGACGGCGTCGACCGCATCCCGGCCGGTGACCTGTGGGCGGTCCGCCGCACGCTGCGCGGCCGGCTGGTCGAGGAGGTGCGCCGGCGGCTGCGCGAGACCGCGCTGTCCCGCGGCGCGACCGAGGCCGAGGTCGGCTGGACCGACACCGCCTTCGACCCCGACGTCCTGACCGTCGGGTTCGCCCGCCGGGTGCCGTCGTACAAGCGGCTCACCCTGATGCTGCGCGACCCGGCCAAGCTCAAGGCGATGCTGCTGGACCCGCAGCGCCCCCTGCAGCTGGTCATCGCCGGCAAGAGCCACCCCGCCGACGACGGCGGCAAGAAGCTCATCCAGCAGATGGTGGAGTTCGCCGACGACCCGGAGATCCGGCACCGCATCGCGTTCCTGCCCGGCTACGACATCGGCATGGCGCGCTACCTGTACTGGGGCTGCGACGTCTGGCTGAACAACCCGCTGCGGCCGCTGGAGGCCTGCGGCACCTCGGGCATGAAGTCGGCGCTCAACGGGGGGCTGAACCTCTCCATCCGCGACGGCTGGTGGGACGAGTGGTTCGACGGCCAGAACGGCTGGGCCATCCCGACCGCCGACGGCGTCGCCGACGCCGACCGCCGCGACGAGGTCGAGGCGCGGGCCATCTACGACCTGCTCGGCACCCAGGTGCTGCCGCGGTTCTACGAGCGGGACGGCGAGGGCGTGCCCGCCCGGTGGGTGGAGATGGTCCGCCACACGCTGCGCGAGACCGGCCCCAAGGTGCTGGCGACCCGCATGGTGCGCGACTACGTGCAGGCGCTGTACGTCCCGGCGGCGCAGTCCGCCCGCGTCATGTCGGCGGAGGGTTACGCGCCGGCCCGCGCGGAGTCCGGCTGGCGGGCGCACCTGCTGCACAACTGGTCGACCGTCCGCGTCGCGCACGTCGAGGCGACCGGTGCCGGTGACACCCCGGAGATCGGCTCGACCCTGGCGCTGCGCGCCGAGGTGGAGCTGCCCGGGCTGGAGCCGGGCGACGTCGAGGTCCAGGCCGCCTACGGGCGGGTCGACGACGCCGACGGGCTGCACGAGGTGACCTCGGTGCCCATGGCGCACGAGCAGACCGAGGGCTCCCGGCACTGGTTCACCGCGACGGTGCCCCTGGAGCGGACGGGTGCCTTCGGCTACACGGTGCGGGTGCTCCCGCACTCCGAGCACCTGGCCGACCCGGCCGAGCTCGGCGTGGTCACGACTGCGTGATCGACGTGTCGTGACCCTCTGGTCACCCCCGCCACACGGGTACGTGTGACGTCGTGCGGACACGGCGTGGCGGGGGGCGGCCGGGCGCCGAAGCCGATTGCGCATCACTAGGCTGGCCGCCATGCCCGACCGCTGTGAAGTCCTCCCCGGAGACGCCGTCGTCGCCCGCCGCGACGGCGGTCTGCTGTGGGTCGACGCCCCCGGTTCCCCCGCCCTCGTCGCGGCCCTGCACGCCTGCCTCGGGGTCTCCGGCCCCGGTGCCGAGCAGGTCCTGACGGCCGTCGCCGCGCAGGCGGGGTCGCTCTCCTCCGGCAGCGCGTCCTACGCCCTCGTGCTGGCCGACGCCGCCTCCGGCACCGGCGTCGCCCTCTGGTCCGGCAAGGGCCAGCTCTCGGTCGACGGCGTGCCGGTCACCGGTTCGTCGGTCGAGGGCGGCAGCGTCGCCTCCGGCTTCCGCCTGGGCCGCGCCCTGTACGTGGGCCCGGGTTCGGCGGCCGCGCAGGCGGCCTCCGGCGTCACCCTCGACCTGGTCGAGGGCACCGTGCCGGGCTCCGGCGCGACGCTGCACCTCACCCCGGCCGCCGCGCCGTCCTCGGCCCCGGCGCAGGCGCCGTCGTCGTTCACGGCCTCCTCCGACGCCGGCTTCGGCTCGGGTGGCAGCACCGGCTCGAGCCGGGCCGGTGCGGCGCCCGACTCCGGTGAGCAGACCGCGTTCTGGCGGCCGGACTCCGACTCCGACGCCCCGGCGAGCTCGGCGCCCGTGCTGCGCTTCGACGACGGGCTCGTCATCACGGTCGACGAGGACCTGGTGCTGGGCCGCCGTCCCGACAACCACGAGATGGTCACCGCCGGCACGGCCCGCCCGGTGCCGATCGCGGACACCCAGAACGTGCTCTCCTCGGCGCACGCCGCCCTGACCCGCTCGGGCGACCAGGTCTCGCTGGTCGACCTCGGCTCGCTCAACGGCACCCACGTCGCCGGCCCCGAGGCCACCGAGTGGACCCAGCTCGAGCCCGGTCAGCCGCACCCGCTCTCCGACGGCGACCGCCTCCTGCTCGGCTGGACCGTCATCACCTTCGAGCAGGCCGAGTAGCCGCACCCCGTTGAACGCGAGAGGCCCAGAACCGCACCGGTTCTGGGCCTCTCGCGTTCACCGGTCAGCCCGTCAGGGACGCCGCAGCACCTTGAGCAGCCACACGCACCGGCCGGGCAGCTCCACCGGGCCGGGCGCGATCATCGCGGGCTCGGGTGGCGCGCCGGTGGCGTACTCGGTGGAGACGACGAGCTCGTAGCCGTCGGCCCAGGGCGCGTCGGGCAGCTGCACGGTGAGCGGCTCGGCGCCGGCGTGCAGCCAGACGAGGTAGGAGTCGTCGACGACCGGCCGGCCGGAGGCGTCGCGGTGCCGGATGCCGCGGCCGTCGAGGTACATGCCGACCGTCTGCAGCCCGGTGTCGAACCAGTCCGCGGTGGTGAGCTGGCCGCCGTCCGGGGCGAACCACGCGAGGTCGCGGGTGCCGCCGGTGCCGGGCAGCTCGTGGCCCTCGAAGAACGCCTCCTGCCGCAGCACGGGTGCGGCGTGCCGCAGCCGCAGGACGTGGGCCACGAACGCGCGCAGCTCCTCGTCGACCGCCGTCCAGTCCAGCCAGGAGAGCTCGCCGTCCTGGCAGTAGGCGTTGTTGTTGCCCCGCTGCGTGCGGCCGAGCTCGTCCCCCGCGGTGAGCATCGGGACCCCGGTCGAGAGCAGCAGCGTGGCCAGCAGGTTGCGCACCTGCCGGCCGCGCAGCGCGAGGACGGCGGGGTCGTCGGTCTCGCCCTCGACGCCGCAGTTCCAGCTCCGGTTGTGGCTCTCGCCGTCCCGGTTGTCCTCGCCGTTGGCCTCGTTGTGCTTGCCGTCGTAGCTCACCAGGTCGCGCATGGTGAAGCCGTCGTGGGCGGTGACGAAGTTGATGCTGGCGAACGGGCGCCGGCCGTCGGATCGGTAGAGGTCCGAGGAGCCGGTCAGCCGGTAGGCCAGGTCGCGGACGCCCACGTGCGCTCCGGCCCACACGTCGCGCACGGTGTCGCGGTAGGCGGCGTTCCACTCCGTCCACGGCGGCGGGAAGTTGCCCACCTGGTAGCCGCCCGGGCCGACGTCCCAGGGCTCGGCGATGAGCTTGACCCGGCTGACCACCGGGTCCTGGTGCACCACGTCGAAGAAGGCCGAGAACCGGTCGACGTCGTGCGTCGAGCGGGCCAGGGCCGGGGCGAGGTCGAACCGGAAGCCGTCGACGTGCATCTCGGTGACCCAGTAGCGCAGCGAGTCCATGAGCAGGCCCAGCACCGCCGGCCGGCGCACGTCCAGGGTGTTCCCGCAGCCGGTGTAGTCGGTGTACCGCGCCGGGTTCGACCCGTCGAGCCGGTAGTAGCCGGCGTTGTCGATGCCCTTGAAGGCCAGTGTCGGCCCGGTCTGGTCGCCCTCCGCCGTGTGGTTGTAGACGACGTCGAGGACCACCTCGATGCCGGCGGCGTGCAGCGCCTTGACCATCGTCTTGAACTCGGTCACCTGCCCGCCGCCGCTGCCCGCCGAGCTGTACGCCGCGTGCGGGGCGAAGAACCCGAGGGTGTTGTAGCCCCAGTAGTTGGTCAGGCCGCGGCGCAGCAGGTGCGGCTCGCTGACGAAGTGGTGCACCGGCAGCAGCTCGACGGCGGTGACGCCGAGCGCGGTGAGGTGCTCGACGAACGCCGGGTGGGCCAGGCCCGCGTAGGTGCCGCGCAGGTGCTCGGGGACGTCGGGGTGCCGGGCGGTCGCGCCCTTCACGTGCACCTCGTAGATGACGGTGTCCGACCACGAGGTCCGCGGCGCGCGGTCGCCGTCCCACGGGAAGGTGTCGTGCACGACGACGCCGCGGGGCACGTGCGGCGCGGAGTCCTGCTCGTCCGGGACGGCGCTGTCGACGGCGTCGCCCGGGTGCCCGAACACCGCCGGGTGCAGCTCCAGCCCGCCCTCGACGGCGCGCGCGTACGGGTCGAGCAGCAGCTTCGCCGGGTTGTACCGGTGCCCCGCCGCCGGCTCGTAGGGCCCGTGCACCCGGAAGCCGTAGCGCTGCCCGGGCCCGACGCCGGGCAGCCGCCCGTGCCACACCTGGTGGGTGCTCTCGGTGAGGCGGTGCCGGTGCTCGGTGCCGTCGGCGTCGAAGAGGCACAGCTCCACCGCGTGCGCCCCGGCCGACCAGAGGGCGAAGTTCGTGCCGGTGCCGTCCCAGTGCGCGCCGAGCGGGGTGGGCGAGCCGGGCAGCACCTCGGCGGCGGGGGAGGGGGTCACCGGGCGATCGTGCCAACCCCGGGGGGTGTGCGTGTGCAGGCGGCGCGCGCCGGGTTGGTTGGATGGGGACGTGTCGAGCATCGGTCGGGTGGGTGGGGGCGGCACAGACGCCTCGGACGAGGCCGTCGTACGGATGACCGGGGTCGGCGTCGTGCGCGGGGAGAACACCCTGCTGCGCGGTGTCGACTGGCGCGTGGACGCCGACCACCGCTGGGTGGTGCTCGGGCCGAACGGGGCGGGCAAGACCACGCTGCTGCAGCTGGCCGGCGCACTGCTGCACCCCAGCCGGGGGGAGGTGCAGCTGCTGGGGGAGACCCTCGGCGCGGTCGACGTGTTCGAGCTGCGGCCGCGCATCGGGCTGACCAGCGCGGCGCTCACCCAGCGGATCGCGCCGGCGGAGAGGACCGGGGACGTCGTCGTCTCGGCCGGGTACGCCGTCGTGGGCCGGTGGCGGGAGCGGTACGACGTCCACGACCTGACCCGGGCCGGGATGCTGATGGAGCAGTGGGGCGTCGCTCAGTTCGCGCACCGGCCGTTCGGCACCCTCAGCGAGGGCGAGCGCAAGCGCGCCCAGATCGCCCGCGCGCTCATGCCCGACCCCGAGCTGCTGCTGCTCGACGAGCCGGGGGCCGGCCTGGACCTGGGCGGTCGCGAGGACCTCGTCTCCCGGCTGTCCGACCTGGCTCGCTACACCTACGCCCCGGCCCAGGTGCTGGTCACCCACCACGTCGAGGAGATCCCGCCGGGCTACACGCACGCGCTCCTGCTGCGCGGCGGCGAGATCGTGGCGGCGGGTGCGGCCGACGACGTCCTCACCGCCGGGAACCTCTCGGACACCTTCGGGCTGCCGCTGGAGCTGACCCGCACCGACGGCCGGTTCGCCGCCCGCAGCGCTCGCTAAGGTGCCGCCATGGCTGAGCCCGAGTTCGTGACCCTGCAGGTGGAGGACGGCGTGGGCACGATCCGCCTCGACCGGCCGAAGATGAACGCCATCGACGAGCAGCTGCACCACGAGGTGCGGGCCGCGGCGATGGAGGCGGGGGAGCGCGCCGACGTGCGCGCCGTCGTCCTCTACGGCGGCGAGCGGGTGTTCGCCGCGGGCGCCGACATCAAGGCGATGTCGCAGCTCGACGGCTCGTCCATGGTGGCGTGGGGTCGCGAGCTGCAGAACTCGTTCCGCACCGTCGCGCGGATCCCCAAGCCGGTCATCGCGGCCATCACCGGCTACGCGCTGGGTGGCGGCTACGAGCTGGCGCTGTGCGCCGACTTCCGGGTGCTCGGCAGCCGGGCGAAGATCGGCCAGCCCGAGATCCTGCTCGGCGTCATCCCCGGGGCCGGCGGCACCCAGCGGCTGGCCCGCCTGGTCGGCCCGGCCAAGGCCAAGGACCTCGTGTTCACCGGCCGGCACGTCGGCGCCGAGGAGGCCCTCGAGATCGGCCTGGCCGATGCCGTCGTCCCGGACGACGAGGTGTACGCGACGGCCGTGGCCATGGCGCGCAAGTTCGCCGCCGGCCCGCCGCTGGCCCTCGCCGCCGCCAAGCGCGCCATCGACGAGGGGCTGGAGCTGCCCATCGACGAGGGTCTGGACCTGGAGAGCCGGCTGTTCGCGGAGCTGTTCGACACCGAGGACCAGGCCACCGGCATGCGCTCGTTCCTGGAGAGCGGCCCCGGCAAGGCGGAGTTCACCGGCCGCTGACGCACCGTTCCGTCGCCGAGTGGTCGACGGATCGTCACGTGGCAGTACCAGGCACGGCCACACCCGGTCGACCACAATGCGCGAGGCCGTCCGTGCGGGACGGCTCCACACCAGGAGGAAACGTGCGACGAAGCACCACCCTGCGGACCGCGGTCGCGGTCGTGACGGCGGGACTCACCCTCACCGCCTGCGGCTCGGACGACGGCGGCTCGGGCGGCTCCGGCAGCGGCTCGGACTGGGCCACCGCCACGTCCGTCGAGGACGGGGGAGGGATGGACGCCCTCGTGGAAGCCGCGCAGGCCGAGGGCGAGCTCAACGTCATCGCGCTGCCGCCGGACTGGGCCAACTACGGCGAGATGCTCGAGACGTTCAGCGAGAAGTACGGCATCGAGATCAACAGCGCCAGCCCCGACGGCTCCAGCCAGGACGAGCTCAACGCCGTCACGAGCCAGCGCGGGCAGGACCGGGCTCCCGACGTCCTCGACCTCGGCACGGCGTTCGCCCGCCAGGCGCAGGCGCAGGACCTGCTCGCGCCCTACAAGGTGGAGACCTGGGACGACATCCCCGAGGACCAGAGGGACCCCGACGGCCACTGGTACAACGACTACGGCGGCTACATCTCGATCGGCTGCAACGCCACCATCGTCGGCGAGTGCCCGCAGACGATGCAGGACCTGCTCGACCCGCAGTACGCGGGCCGGGTGAGCCTCAACGGCAACCCGACCCAGGCCGCCGCGGCGTTCTCCGGCGTCTGGGCGGCGGCTCTCGCCAACGGCGGCGACCTCGACGACATCGGTCCGGGCATCGACTTCTTCGTCCAGCTCAAGGACAGCGGGAACTTCAACCCGGTGGAGAGCACGCCGGCCACGATCGAGAGCGGTGAGACCCCGATCGTCATCGACTGGGACTACCTCAACGCCGCCTACGCCGAGGGGCTGGCCGAGATCGGCACCGCCTGGGAGGTGGCCGTGCCCACCGACGGCCTGATGGGCGGCTACTACAGCCAGGCCATCAGCAAGTTCGCGCCGCACCCCGCTGCGGCCCGCCTGTGGCAGGAGTTCCTCTACAGCGACGAGGGCCAGAACATCTGGCTCGGCGGCGGTGCCCGGCCGGTGCGGCTGCCCGTGATGGAGGAGGCCGGCACCGCCGACGCCGAGGCCCTCGCGGCGCTGCCGCCGGTCGAGGCGGAGGCGGACTTCCCGACCCAGGAGCAGGAGACGGCGGCCAAGGACGTCGTCACCTCGCGCTGGAACGAGGAGATGTCCGGCTGAGCACCGCAGCGGTCCCGACCGGTGCGCCGGCCCCCCGCAGCACGCGGGGCCGGCGCGCCGGTGTGCTCGGCGCGCTCGGCATGGTGCCGTTCTTCCTCTACCTCGCGGTGTTCCTCCTGCTGCCGCTGGGCGTGCTCTCCGTCGAGGCGTTCCGGTCCATCGACCCGGTCACCTTCGAGGAGGGCTGGTCGACGGCGAACATCGGTGCGGTGACCGCCGAGGGCGCCTACCGCCGCGCCTACCTCGGCAGCCTCCAGCTGTCGGCGATCACCGCGGTGCTCGGCGCGGTCCTCGGGCTGGCGCTCGCGCTGGCCGTCGTGCGGTCCCGGCGCGGGCGGCTGCTGCGCCGGCTGGTCCTCACCGCGTCGGGCGTCCTGGCGAACTTCGGCGGCGTCCCCCTGGCCTTCGCCTTCCTCGCCACCATCGGGAACGCCGGCGTGGTGACGGCGCTGCTCACCGACACCCTCGGGCTGTCGTTCTCGCTGTACTCGATGACCGGCCTGGCGCTGGTCTACCTGTACTTCCTCGTCCCGCTGATGGTGCTCACCATCATCCCGGCGCTCGAGGCGCTGCGGCCCCAGTGGCGGGAGGCCGCCGACAACCTCGGCGCCAGCGGCTGGCAGTACTGGCGGCACGTCGGCGGGCCGGTGCTCGCGCCACCGGTGCTCGGCGCCACGATGCTGCTGTTCGCCTCGGCCTTCGCCGCCTACGCCACCGCCAAGGCCCTCGTCGGCAGCAGCATCCCGCTGGTCACGCTGCAGATCGCCGACTCCCTGTCCAGCAACGTCGTCGTCGGTGCGGAGAACCTGGGCAAGGCGCTGGCGCTCGGGATGGTCGTCCTCGTCGGACTGGTCATGGCGTTCTACGCCTGGGTCCAGCGGCGCACCGCGCGGTGGCTGCAGTGACCGCGCTGGCAGAGGGGGTCGCCGGAGCGGGCGGCGTCGCTCCCGACACCCCGCGGCGGCCCGGCCGCCGGGGCAGCGGTGCCTGGCGCTGGATCGTCTTCCTCGCGCTCGGGGCCTACTTCGTGGTGCCGATCGGCGCCTCCGTGTGGTTCACGATCCGCGACCGCCGAGGCGGGGGCATCACCCTCGAGCCCTACACCCAGATCCCCGGCGCACCCGGCTTCACCGAGGCCTTCACCCGGTCGCTGGTGCTCGGCGCGCTCACCGTGCTCATCGCCCTGGCGCTGATGGTGCCGACCGTCGTCCTGGTCGAGCTGCGGTTCCCCCGCCTGCGGACGACGGTCGAGCTGCTCACCCTGCTGCCGCTGGTGCTGCCGCCGATCGCGCTGGTCGTGGGCGTGCGCAGCGTGCTCGCCTGGGCGCCGGACCACTTCTACGGGACGCCGGTGGCGGAGTTCATGTTCGCGCTCCAGGAGCCGGACCTGCCGTGGATCCTGGTCCTCGTCTACGTGGTGCTGGCGCTGCCGTTCGTCTACCGGGCCCTGGACGCCGGCATCCGCGGCGCCGACCTCCGCACGCTGACCGAGGCCGCCCGCAACCTCGGCGCCTCGTGGCCCCGGACGATGGCCTCGGTCGTCCTGCCCGTCCTCCGCACCTCGGTGCTGAACGCCGCGTTCCTGACCTTGGCGCTGGTGCTGGGGGAGTTCACCGTCGCGAACATCCTGGGGTTCGAGACGTTCCCGACCTGGATCGTCCTGGTCTCGGGGGCGGCTCCCCAGCTGTCGGTCGCGGTGTCGGTGCTCTCCCTGCTGCTCACCTGGGGCCTGCTGCTGCTGATCTCCGCGCTGGACCGCCGGCGCGGCACGAAGGAGACCGCATGACCGCCGCCCCCGACACGGTCACCGCCCCGGCGCGGGCGGGTGTCGCGGTCCGCCTCGAGGGCCTGACCCGCCGCTACGGCTCGGTGGTCGCCCTCGACGGGCTGGACCTCGACATCGCCGGCGGGGAGTTCCTCGCCCTGCTGGGCCCCTCGGGGTGCGGCAAGACGACGGCGCTGCGGGCGATCGCCGGCTTCGACCGGCCCGACACCGGCCGGGTGCTGCTCGACGGGCGCGACGTCACCGGCGTCCCGGCCAACAAGCGGCACATGGGCATGGTGTTCCAGGCCTACAGCCTGTTCCCGAACCTGACCGTCGCCGAGAACGTCGCCTTCGGGCTGCGGGTCCGGCGCCGCGACCGGTCCGAGCAGCGGACCCGGGCCGCCGAACTGCTCGAGCTGGTCGGCCTCGCCGACCGGGGCGACCGGTACCCCCACCAGCTCTCCGGCGGGCAGCAGCAGCGGGTGGCCCTGGCCCGGGCGCTGGCCGTGGCGCCGGAGGTGCTGCTGCTGGACGAGCCGCTGTCGGCCCTCGACGCGCAGGTGCGCGTGCAGCTGCGCGAGGAGATCCGGCGCATCCAGCTCGAGCTCGGCACCACCACCGTCTTCGTCACCCACGACCAGGCCGAGGCGCTGTCGGTCGCCGACCGGGTCGGGGTCATGCGCGCCGGGCGGCTGGAGCAGGTGGCCGGGCCCGACGAGCTCTACGAGCGACCGGCGACGGCGTTCGTCGCCGAGTTCGTCGGCACCATGAACCGGCTGCCGGCGACGACGTCGTCCGGCGCGGTCGAGGTGCTCGGCGTGCGCCGTCCCGCGGCCGGCAGCGTGCCGAGCGGCCCGGTCGAGGCGCTGGTCCGGCCCGAGGCGCTCGTGGTCACCGCCGGGGGGCCCGGCCGGGTGGTCACCCGCACGTTCTCCGGTGCGAGCACCCGGCTGCTGGTCGCGCTGCCCGGTGGCCTGGAGGTGCGGGCGGACCTCGCCAGCGCCGACAGCCAGCACCTCACACCCGGGACGGCGGTGCAGGTCGTCCCCGCGGAGCGGCCGGTGCTGGTCGTCCCGGCCGACCCGGCGTGACCGCGGTCGACCGGTCCGACGCCGGCGGGCGGGCCTGGGTCGACCGCGCCGTCGCCCTGGTCGAGGCCGACGCCCGGCGCAGCGCCGACACCCACCTGCTGGTCTACCCCCTGCCGCCGGAGTGGGGGATCGACCTCTACCTCAAGGACGAGTCGACCCACCCGACCGGCAGCCTCAAGCACCGGCTGGCCCGCTCGCTGTTCCTCTACGGGCTCTGCTCCGGGCAGATCACCGAGGGCAGCACCGTGGTCGAGGCCTCCAGCGGGTCGACGGCGGTGAGCGAGGCGTACTTCGCGCGGATGCTCGGGCTGCCCTTCGTGGCGGTGATGCCGCGCTCGACCAGCCCCGAGAAGGTGGCGCTCATCGAGTTCCACGGCGGCCGGTGCTCCTTCGTGGACACCGCCGCGGAGATGTACGAGGCGGCCCGGCGGCTGGCCGCGGACTGCGGCGGGCACTACCTCGACCAGTTCACCTTCGCCGAGCGGGCCACCGACTGGCGGGGCAACAACAACATCGCCGAGTCGATCTTCGAGCAGCTCTCCGCCGAGCGTCACCCGGTGCCCGAGTGGGTGGTCGTCGGCGCCGGCACGGGTGGGACGAGCGCGACCATCGGCCGCTACCTGCGCTACCGGCGGCACCCCACGCGGCTGGCCGTGGTGGACCCGGAGAACTCGGCCTTCTTCCCCGGCTACGCGGCCGGCGACGCGGGGGTCACCACCGGGACGCCGTCGCGGATCGAGGGCATCGGCCGGCCGCGGGTGGAGCCCTCCTTCGTGCCGACGATCGTCGACCGGATGCTCCAGGTGCCCGACGCTGCGTCGTTGGCGGCGATGCGGCACCTGGCCGCGGTGACCGGCCGTCGCGCGGGCGGCTCGACCGGCACCAACCTGTGGGGCGCCTTCTCGCTGGTGGCCGAGATGCTGGCCGCCGGGCGCACCGGCAGCGTCGTCACGCTGCTGTGCGACGGCGGCGAGCGGTACGCGCACACCTACTACTCCGACGAGTGGGTGGCCGCCCAGGGCATGGACCTCGCCCCGCACGCCGCCACGCTGCGCCGATTCGCCGAGGCCGGGAGCTGGGCGCCGGGACCGTGACGTGCCTCACCCGGCCCTCGTTCCTGCGACCCTTAACGTGCAAGTAACCTCCAAGCCGGAGCTGGGCGGGCTGTCTGCCCGCGCCCCATGACCCCGTCGCGGAGGTAGGTCTGGCGTGAACATCGTCGTTCTGGTCAAGCAGGTCCCGGATTCGGGCAGCGAGCGCAAGATGGACCCGGCGGACAACACCGTCGCCCGCGCCGCCGCCGACAACGTCGTCAACGAGATCGACGAGTACGCGATCGAAGAGGCGCTCGTGGTCAAGGAGGCGCAGGGCGGTGAGGTGACGGTCCTGACCGTCGGCCCCGACAGCGCCACCGACGCCATCCGGAAGGCCCTCTCGATGGGCGCCGACAAGGCCGTCCACATCTCGGACGAGGCGATCAAGGGCTCCGACGCCGTGCAGATCAGCGCCGTCCTGGCCGCTGCCCTGCAGCAGCTCGAGTACGACCTGGTCATCTGCGGCGCCGAGGCGACCGACAGCCAGATGAGCGTCATGCCGGCGCTGCTGGCCGAGCGCCTGGGCCTCCCGCAGCTCTCCGGCGCCCGGAAGCTCACCGTCGACGGCGGCGTCGCCAAGATCGAGCGGCAGACCGACGGCGGCTACTGGGCCGTCGAGGCACCGCTGCCCGCGATCGTCTCCACCTGGGACACGATCAACGAGCCGCGCTACCCCTCCTTCAAGGGGATCATGGCCGCCAAGAAGAAGCCGGTCGAGACCAAGACCCTCGCCGACATCGGCGTCGACGCCTCGGTCGTCGGCCAGGCCAACGCCACCACCCAGGTCCTCGACTTCTCCGGCCGCCCGCCGAAGGGCGAGGGCGTCAAGGTCACGGACGAGGGCGACGGCGCCCAGAAGTTCGTCGACTTCCTCGCCGGCCAGAAGATCGTCTGACCCGGTCCGGATAAGGAAGAGGAGAAGCACTCATGGCAGAGGTCCTGGTCCTGGCCGAGCTCGACCCGGCCGGAGGGGTCCGCAAGGCGACCCTCGAGGCACTGACCGCCGCGCGCGCGCTCGGTGAGCCCGCCGCCGTCGTCATCGCCGCCCCCGGCACCGCCGCGGGCGTGAAGGACAAGCTGGCCGAGTACGGAGCGGCCACGGTCTACGTCGCCGAGGCCGCCGAGGTCGACGAGTTCGTCGTCGCCCCCAAGGCCGAGGTGCTGGCCCAGCTGGTCGGCGAGAAGTCGCCGGCCGCCGTCGTCATCCCGTCCTCCCCGGAGGGCAAGGAGGTGGCCGCCCGCCTCGCGCTCAAGATCGGCAGCGGCTTCCTGACCGACGTCACCGAGATCGCCGCCGACGGCTCCGCGACCCAGGTCGCGTTCGCCGGCTCGGTGATCGTGCACTCGAAGGTCACCGCCGGTACGCCGATCTACACCCTGCGCGGCAACTCGGTCACGGCCGAGGCGGCCCCGGCCGCGGGCGCCGAGCAGGCCGTGTCGGTGTCGGTTTCCGACGCCGCCAAGGGCGCCAAGGTCACCGACCGGGTCGTCGAGCAGAAGAGCAGCCGCCCCGAGCTCACCGAGGCCTCGATCGTCGTCTCGGGTGGCCGTGGTGTCGCCAGCGCCGAGAACTTCTCGATCATCGAGGCCCTGGCCGACTCGCTCGGTGCCGCCGTCGGTGCCTCGCGCGCCGCGGTCGACTCCGGCTTCTACCCGCACAGCTTCCAGGTGGGTCAGACCGGCAAGACCGTCTCGCCGAACCTCTACGTGGCCGTCGGCATCTCCGGTGCCATCCAGCACCGCGCCGGCATGCAGACCTCGAAGACCATCGTGGCCATCAACAAGGACCCCGAGGCCCCGATCTTCGAGCTGGCCGACTTCGGCGTCATCGGCGACCTGAACACGGTCGTCCCGCAGGCGACCGAGCAGATCAACGCCCGCAAGTAACCCAGGCACGCGTTGTCCGGGCGTCGCCCCCTCGGGGGCGGCGCCCGGACGTGTTCATGGACCCGGGAAGCAGCGGCGCCCGGCGGCGGTTGGGCCGTTCGTGGAGGAGACCGTGCCGGCGAGCATCTGGGACGCCGCGCACCGGCGCACCACCATCGGCCTGCTCACCCTCGTCACGCTGATCGCCTTCGAGGCGATGGCCGTGGGGACGGCGATGCCGAGCGCGGTCGACGAGCTCGACGGCACCGCCTGGTACGCCTGGCCGTTCAGCGCCTTCCTGGTCGCCTCCGTCGTCGGCATGGTGATCGGCGGCGACGTGGGGGACCGGCGGTCACCGCGCCCCGGCGTCCTGGCCGGGGTGCTGGTGTTCGCCACCGGGCTGCTGATCGCCGGCGTGGCCCAGCACATGGCCGTGCTCGTGCTCGGCCGGGCGGTGCAGGGGCTGGGCGCGGGCGTCGTCATCGTGCTGCTCTACGTCATCGCCGGGCAGGGCTTCTCCTCCGAGCTGCGCCCCCGGCTCTTCGGCGCCTTCGCGGCCGGGTGGGTGCTGCCCGCGCTCATCGGTCCGCTCGCCTCCGGCCTGGTGACCTCGCACGTCGGCTGGCGCGGGGTCTTCCTCGGCCTGCTGCCGCTCGTCGGCGCCGGCCTGGCGCTGCTGCTGAGCGCCGGCCCGGACGAGCAGCCCGCTCGGCAGGCGGCCGCCCGGCGCAGCAACGCCCCGTCCGCCCTGCTCGCCGGCGCCGGGATCGCGGCCCTGCAGTACGCGGCCCAGCGGCTCGACCTCCCCGCCGTCGGCCTCGCCCTGCTGGGCGCGACCGCGCTGGCACTGGGCCTGCGGCGGCTGCTGCCGCGCGGGACGGTCCGGGCACGGTCGGGCATCCCGGCGGTGATCGCCAGCCGCGGGCTGCTGGCCGGCGCCTTCTTCGGCATGGACGCCCTGCTCCCGTTCGTCCTGACCGAGCAGCACGGCTGGAGCGCCGCGACCGCAGGGCTCCCGCTGACCGCCGGCGCCGTCGGCTGGGTGCTGGCCGCGCAGGTGCAGGGGCGCCGCCCCGACGTGCCGCGCCAGCGGGTGCTGCGCGCCGGCTTCCTCCTGCTCGCGCTGGGGCTGGTGGCGACGGCGACGACCGCCGTGCCCGCGCTCGGTGGCTGGCCGGCGTACCTGACCTGGGCCGTGGCCGGGGTGGGCATGGGGCTGGGCATGCCGAGCGTCGGGGTGCTGCTGCTCGACCAGTCGCCGGAGGCCGAGCGCGGCGCCAACTCGGCCGCGTTCCAGATCTCCGACGTCACCGCCTCGGCCCTCTGCGTCGGCCTCTCCGGCGTGCTGGTCGCCGGGGCCGCCGACGGCGGCGGCGAGCTGTGGCCGGCGGTGCTGGCCGCGGTGGCCGTGCTGTCGGTGCCCGCGTTCCTCGGTGCCCGGGTGGCCGGGCGCACCGTCCCGCCGGGCCAGGGGGCTCCGGCGGCCGCGACTACCCTGGCGGCGACATGACGTATCTGGACCACGCGGCGACGACGCCGGTGCTGCCCGAGGTGCTCGCGGCGATGACCGAGCAGCTCGGCCGGGTCGGCAACGCCTCCTCCCTGCACGCGAGCGGCCGGGCCGCCCGTCGGGAGGCCGAGCAGTCCCGCGAGCGGCTGGCCGAGGCCCTCGGTGCCCGTCCGTCGGAGGTGCTGTTCACCGGCGGCGGGACCGAGAGCGACAACCTCGCGGTCAAGGGCATCTTCTGGGCCCGGCGCGGGTCCGACGCGCAGCGCCGCCGGCTGGTGGTGAGCCCGGCCGAGCACCACGCCGTCCTGGACAGCGTCGAGTGGCTGGTCAAGCACGACGGCGCCGAGGTGACCTGGCTGCCGGTCGAGCCGAGCGGCCGGGTGCTGCCCGACGCGCTGGCCGACGCGCTCGGCGACGGGCGGGACGTCGCGCTCACCAGCGTCATGTGGGCCAACAACGAGATCGGCACGGTGAGCGACATCGCCGCGCTGGCCGCCGTCTCGCACGCCGTGGGCGTGCCGATGCACACCGACGCGGTGCAGGCCGTCGGGCAGGTGCCGGTCGATTTCGCCGCCAGCGGCGTGGACGCGCTCACGATGACCGGGCACAAGCTGGGCGGACCGATGGGCGCCGGCGCGCTGCTGCTGCGCCGCGACGCCGAGTGCACCCCGCTGCTGCACGGCGGCGGCCAAGAGCGCGACGTGCGCTCGGGCACGCTCGACGTCGCCGCGATCGTCGGTCTGGCCGTCGCCACCGTGACCGCGGTCGGCCGACGGGAGCAGCGGGCGTCGGAGGTCGGCGCGCTGCGGGACCGCCTGGTGAGCGGGGTGACCGAGCTGATCCCGGACGCCCAGCTCAACGGCGTCGCGCTCGACGACGTGCTCGCCGGCGGGCCGGGCCGGCTGCCGGGCAACGCCCACCTGTCCTTCCCCGGTGCCGAGGGCGACGCGCTGCTCATGCTGCTCGACGCCAAGGGCATCGAGTGCTCGACCGGCTCGGCGTGCAGCGCCGGCGTCGCCCGGCCCAGCCACGTGCTGCTCGCCGTGGGCGCCGAGTCCGAGCGGGCCCGCAGCTCGCTGCGCTTCAGCCTCGGGCACACCTCGACCGCTGCCGACGTCGACGCCGTGCTGGAGGTCATCGGCCCGGTCGTCGAGCGCGCCCGGCGGGCCGGGCTGGGCCGCCGATGAGGGTGCTCGCCGCGATGAGCGGCGGCGTGGACTCCGCCGTGGCCGCGGCGCTCGCCGTCGACGCCGGCCACGACGTCACCGGCGTCCACCTGGCGCTGTCGCCGGACCGGCAGACGCTGCGCAGCGGCGCCCGCGGGTGCTGCAGCGTCGAGGACGCCCACGACGCCCGCCGCGTCGCCGACGAGCTGGGTATCCCGTTCTACGTCTGGGACCTGGCCGAGCGGTTCACCGAGGACGTCGTCGACGACTTCGTGGCCGAGTACGCCGCGGGTCGGACCCCGAACCCGTGCCTGCGCTGCAACGAGAAGATCAAGTTCTCCGCGGTGCTCGACCGGGCGCTGCAGCTCGGCTTCGACGCCGTCGTCACCGGGCACCACGCGCGGCTGGACGACGGCGTGCTGCGCCGCTCGGTGGACGCGGCGAAGGACCAGTCCTACGTGCTCGGTGTGCTCACGCCGGCGCAGCTGGCGGCGGCGCGGTTCCCGCTGGGCGGCATGACCAAGGACCGGGTGCGGGAGATCGCCGCCGAGCGGGGCTTCGCGGTCGCGGCCAAGCCGGACTCGCACGACATCTGCTTCATCCCCGACGGCGACACCCGCGGCTTCCTCGCCCGCCGCCTCGGCAGCCGGCCGGGTCCGGTCGTCGACGCCGCGACGGGGGAGACCGTCGGCGAGCACGACGGCACTTACGGCTTCACCGTCGGGCAGCGGCGCGGGCTCGGGGTGAGCGTCGGCGACGCGCAGCCGCGGTACGTGCTCGCCATCGAGCCGGTCAGCCGCACGGTCACGATCGGCACCGCGGACCTCGCCTCGGTGGAGGAGGTGCGCACCGGGCTCCCGACCTGGACCGGCGCGGCGCCGGTGCTCCCGGGCCGGTTCGAGGTGCAGCTGCGGGCGCACGGCACCCCCGTCGCCTGCGAGGTCACCGCCGAGGACGGCGGGCTGCGGATCGCGCTGGCAGTACCGCAGCGCGGCGTCGCGCCGGGCCAGTCGGCCGTGCTCTACGAGCCGGACGCCGCGCTGGGCGACCGGGTGGTCGGCCAGGCGGCCGTGGCGGGCGCCCGGTGACGTCGGTGTTCGGGCCGGCGACCGGGGTGGGCTCGCTCCCGGGCACCGATCCGGCCGAGGCGGTGCGGCTGGTCCTCGGCGAGCTGCCCGGGATGCCGCACCTGCCCGAGCTGCCCACCCGCGGTGCGGGGGCCGACATGGTCGGCCGGACGGCCGGGCTGCTCGTGGACCTCGCCGTCGACCTCACGCCGGCCGGGTGGCGGCTGGTGCCGCGGTCGGGCGTGGACCAGCGGCGGGCCGCGGAGTTCCTGGCCCGTGACCTGGACGCGCTGCACGACACGGCCGAGGGGTACGTCGGCCCGCTGAAGGTGCAGGCGGCCGGGCCGTGGACGCTGGCGGCCTCGCTGGAGCGCGTCCGCGGCGAGCGCGCCGTCGTCGACCCGGGTGCCCGGCGGGACCTCGCGCAGTCGCTCACCGAGGGCCTGGCCGCGCACGTGGCCGCCGTCGCCGGGCGGGTGCCCGGCGCGCAGGTCGTGGTGCAGCTGGACGAGCCGAGCGTGCCCGCCGTGCTGCAGGGCGGGCTGCCCACCGCGAGCGGCTTCGGCAAGCTCCCGGCCGTGGCCGCGGAGGCGGTCGAGCAGGAGCTGCGGGCGGTGGTCACCGGGCTGCCGGTGCCGGTCGTCGTGCACTGCTGCGCGCCCCGGGCGCCGCTGGGCCTGTTCCGCGCGGCCGGCGCCGCCGGGCTGTCGTTCGACCTCGGGCTGGTGCAGGACCTCGACGCCCTGGGCGAGGCGGTCGACGCCGGCGTGCACCTGCTGCCGGGCGTGGTCCCGGGCACCGGCGCGGCGCTCGCGGCGCCGAAGGCGACCGCCTCGCGGGTCGCGGGCCTGTGGCGGGAGCTCGGCTTCGGCGAAGAGCAGCTGCCCGGGGCGGTCACGCTCACGCCGTCCTGCGGGCTGGCCGGCGCGAGCCCCGCCTACGCCCGTGCCGTCATGACGCACCTGCGCGAGGCGGCGGAGCACCTCCAGCCGGGGTGAGCCGAGCGGGTGACGTCGGGTTGGCCGTCGTACCCGGCGGATAACGTTCGGCCCGTGAGCACCGATCCCGCCGCGCTGGACGAGCCGGTCGTCGAGGCCCCGACCGACCGCGAGGACCTCACCCAGGTCCCCGACGACGCGCGCACGCGGCACCGCGACCTCTCCGAGGAGCTCGACCGCTACGCGTTCGCCTACTACGTCCGCGACGAGCCGCTGGTCAGCGACGGTCAGTACGACGAGCTCATGGGGGAGCTCAAGGCGATCGAGGCCGCGCACCCGGCGCTGGTCACGCCCGACTCGCCCAGCCAGAAGGTGAACGGCGGGTTCGGTGGCACGGCCACCTTCGCGCCGGTCCAGCACCTCGAGCGGATGCAGAGCCTGGACAACGCGTTCAGCAGCGACGAGCTCTCGGCCTGGGCCGCGCGGGTCGAGCGCGAGGGCGCGGCGGGTGCGGCCTACCTGTGCGAGCTCAAGGTCGACGGCGTCGCCGTGGCCATCGTCTACGAGAAGGGCCGGCTGGTCCGCGCCGCGACCCGGGGCGACGGGACGACGGGGGAGGACGTCACGGCCAACGTCCGGACCATGGGCAACGTCCCGCAGCAGCTGACCGGTGACGACGTCCCGGAGCTGCTGGAGGTCCGCGGCGAGATCTACTTCCCGGTCTCCGGCTTCGCCGACGTCAACGCCGGCATGGTCGAGGCGGGCAAGGCGCCGTTCGCCAACCCCCGGAACGCCGCCGCCGGCTCCCTGCGGCAGAAGGACCCCAAGGTCACCGCCTCCCGGCCGCTGCGCCTGGTCGTGCACGGCGTCGGTGCGCACCGCGGCTTCGACGTCGACCGGCAGTCGGCCGCCTACGACCGGCTGCGCGCGCTCGGCCTGCCGGTCAGCGACCGGTCCCAGGTCGTCGACGACCTCGAGGCGGTGTGGGCCTACATCGAGCGGACGCAGGAGCAGCGGCACTCGGTGGAGCACGAGATCGACGGCGTCGTCGTCAAGGTCGACCAGTACGCGCTGCAGCGCCGGCTCGGGTCGACGTCGCGGGCGCCGCGGTGGGCGATCGCGTTCAAGTACCCGCCGGAGGAGGCGACCACCAAGCTCCTCGACATCAGGGTGAACGTGGGCCGGACCGGCCGCGTGACGCCGTTCGCGTACATGGAGCCGGTGAAGGTCGCCGGCTCCACGGTGCAGCTGGCCACGCTGCACAACGCCAGCGAAGTCGTGCGCAAGGGCGTGCTGATCGGCGACACCGTGGTCATCCGGAAGGCCGGGGACGTGATCCCCGAGGTGCTCGGACCGGTGGTCGCGGCGCGGGACGGCTCGGAGACGGCGTTCGTCATGCCGTCGCACTGCCCGGAGTGCGGGACCGAGCTGCGGCCGGAGAAGGAGGGCGACGCCGACATCCGCTGCCCCAACGCGCGGTCCTGCCCGGCCCAGCTGCGGGAGCGGGTGTTCCACGTCGCGGGACGGGGCGCCTTCGACATCGAGAACCTCGGGTACGAGGCCGCGATCGCCCTGCTGCAGAGCTCGCTGCTGCAGGACGAGGGCGACGTGTTCTTCCTCGACGCCGAGCAGCTGCAGCGGTCCTCGTTCTTCACCAAGAAGGACGGCACCCTGTCGGCCAACGGCCAGAAGCTGCTGACCAACCTGCAGAGCCGCAAGGACGTGCCCCTGTGGCGGGTGCTGGTGGCGCTCTCCATCCGGCACGTCGGCCCCACCGCCGCGCAGGCGCTGGCCCGCGACTTCCGCTCGCTGGACCGCATCACGGAGGCGTCCGAGGAGGAGCTCGCGGCGGCGGACGGCGTGGGGCCCACGATCGCGAAGTCGGTGCGCGACTGGTTCGACGTCGACTGGCACCGCGACGTTGTGGAGAAGTGGCGCCGCGCCGGTGTGCGGATGGTCGACGAGGGCAGCGACGCCGGCCCCGGCCCGCTGACCGGCGTCACCGTCGTCGTCACCGGCTCGCTGCGCGACCACAGCCGCGACCAGGCGATCGCCGCGATCCAGGAGCGCGGCGGCAAGGTCACCGGGTCGGTGTCGAAGAAGACCGGCTTCGTCGTCGTCGGGGCGGACCCCGGCAGCAAGTACGACAAGGCGGTGCAGGTCAAGGCGCCGATCCTCGACGACGACGGCTTCCAGGTGCTGCTCGCCGAGGGCCCGGACGCCGCCCGGGCGGTCGCGACGATCGGTGACGGGAGCGAGCCGCCGGCGGAGTGACGCGGGAGGTCGGGGGTAGGGGCGGGGTCCACCCCTCCGGAAGGACCCAGCGTGTCGCTGCCCGACGCCCTGCTCGACCTGCTCCGCCGGCCCAGCCCCTGCTTCCTCTCGACCCTGATGCCCGACGGCTCGCCGCAGATGACGCAGACCTGGGTGGACACCGACGGGCGCGACGTCCTGATCAACACCGTCCGCGGGCACCAGAAGGTCCGCAACGTGGAGCGCGACCCGCGGGTGGCCCTGAACGTGGCCGACCCCGACGACCCGAGCCGCTACTTCGAGGTCCGCGGTCGCGTCACCGAGGTGACCGAGGTCGGTGCCCGCGAGCACATCGACGAGCTGTCGCAGCGCTACATCGGCCGCCCGTACCCGTGGTTCGGCGGACGGGACCAGGTCCGCCTGCTGGTCCGGATCACGCCGGAGAAGGTGACGTCACCGCGCGGCTGAGGTCCGCTCGCCCGTCCCTCCCGCTGCCTCAGAACGGCGGCGGGGTGGTCGTGGCGACCAGGCCGGTCGGTGTGGTGACCGTCAGCGTGCCGTCCGGGGCCAGGTCGTGGCGCCAGCCGGGTGCCTGGTGCTTGCCGCGGTGGTGGCCGGTGCAGTAGCCGATCAGGTCGCCCGCGCTGGTCGTGCCGCCCGGCCACGGGCGGTCGTGGTCGAGCTCACCGCCGCGCGGCACCCGCTGGCGGCAGCCGGGGAAGCGGCACCGCCGGTCCCGCGCGCGGACGTACCGGTCGAGCGCGGCCCCCGGTCGGTAGCCGGCGCTCGTGCCAGGCGGACCGAGACCGGGCCGACCCGTGAGGTCGTGGTCGCACCGCGCCGGGTCGCGACGGCAGCGGCGGGCGCCGCACGTGGCGTGCCGGCGCAGCTCGTCGCTGTCGGTGAGGCAGCGCAGGGCGCCGGTCAGCTCGTCCACCACGGCGATGCGCGGCCTGTCGACGAGGCCCCCGCCGGCGCTGCGGTCGAGCAGGGCGGCGAGCGCGTCGCGCTGCTCGTCGGTCAGCGCGCGGAGGGCGGCCAGGTCGCTCGCCGCGGTGCTCACCCGGCCGGCGGGGCTGTCGTCCCACGCGTCCCGGTCGTCCGCCTCGGCGCGGCGGGCGTCGGTCACGGCTCGATCCGCGCGGCAGGTGGCGCGCTGCAGTTCCAGGAGCAGGGCGCCGGCCTCGTCCACCGCCCGGTCGGCGTCCGCCCATCCGCCCGCGGCGGGGACTGCCGGCGCTGGGTTTTCTGGCTCGGGGTCCGGTGGCGGTTGCGCGTGCTCGGCGTCGAGCGCCCACCAGCGCTCCATCTCCTCGGGCGGCGGGTCCTCCTCGCCACCCCACTCACCGTGCAGCGCCCGCGCCTCGACCTCGGCCCACCACCGCTCGTCGGCGGCCCGCAGGGTGTCGTCCCACGTCTCCTCCGGCGGGACGTCCACCCGCCGGTGCGGTGCGGGGGAGCGCGCGGGGTCGGCCGGCAACAGGCCGAGCGCCCGGGCCAGGGCGCGCACGACGTCGGCGGGCACCGGCTCGCCGCCGATCTCACCCGGTGCGGAGCCACCGGCCAGCGTGCGGATGCCGGCGACGACGGTGAGCTGGGCCTGCACCGCGGGATGGCCGTTCTCGCCCGGGCGGAGCACCAGGTCGAGGAGGCAGTCGGCCATCTTCTGGCCGCGGGTCCGCGTGTCCTCGGGGTCGTCGATCGCATCGGCGCACCGGCCCAGCGCATCGAGCAGCGCCTGGGCCTCGGGGACCGTCAGCAGCGCGTCGAACACCGCCATGCCCTCCCGGCGGTCGGCGCGGGCGGAGACGCCGCGCTCCCGCAGCGCCCGCACCAGCCGCTGGGCTGCGGCCGCGGCGTCGTGCCGGAGCACCGAGCGCCGCACCTTCGCGGTCAGCTGCGGCGGGGTGGTGACCTGCCGGCCGGCCACCCAGTCGAGCACCTCGCGCTCCACCCGGGCGCGGACGGCGGTGTCACGGACCGGGGCGACCCGCTCCAGCATCGACCAGAGGTGGCCGTCGTGGATCAGCCCGGATTCGAGGGCCTCCAGGGTCCGGGGGAGACGGTGGACGAGGGTGAGCGACCGCTCCAGCAGGTTCTCGGCGGCCGTCCGGGTGATCGACAGCGCCACCACCAGCTCCTGCGCCGCCCACTCGCTGACGTCGGCGAGCACCTCCGGCCGCGCCGCCCGGCGGTCGGCGCTCATGGCGCCCGGAGCTCCCGCGGGGCGGTCCGCTGACGCGGGGCGGGATGCGGCGAAGGCCGCGACCGCCCTCGCCCGCACGGCGGTCTGCCGTGCGATCTCGCGGCTGGCCGCCTGCACCGCACCGAGCGGCCCGCTCGCCCACCCGACCGACGGCGCACCGGTGGCGGCGGTGGGACGGGAGGCGGTGTCGGGCACGGTTCGATCATATGTTCGACCACCGACACCTACAGGTGACCGCCGGCGAGCGGGAGCAGCAGACCCACGGGCCTGCTCGAGCGGATCAGGTCTCGCGCACCGTCACGCCGGCGGCAGGTGCCGGACGGTCGAGGCGATCCCGATGAGGTGCACCAGCCGCAGCAGCTCGGAGCGGCGGAACGCCGGCCCGCCCGACCGGCCCACGACGACCGCGCAGTGGTCCCCGCCGTACGGCGCGGCCATCATCTCGATCGCCATCTCGCGCCAGCGCTCGGGCAGCCAGTCGTCGTCGCTGGGCAGCAGCCGCGCACCCGACAGCGGCAGCCACGGCAGCGACACTCCCGCGAAGCCCGGCGCCGCCTCGGACGCGGCCTGCACCGACCAGCCGTCCGGCCCGCAGTCGAGCACCACCGCCCACCCGCTGTGGAACACCCGGGGCAGCTCCGCCGCCAGCAGCGCTGCCGCCGACGCCTCGCCGGCGCGGGCCAGCGCGTCGAGCAGCTCCAGCTCGCGGTGGGTGTCCAGGGGGCCGGCGAAGGGCCGCAGCGACTCGACGCGCACGTCGGGCACGCCCTGGGCCACCGTGATCAGGCTGTCGGGCAGCCGGCCGGGCGGCAGGTCCACCACGAGGTCGTCCACCGCGATGCCGGTGCCGCGCTCGAGCACGTCCAGCGACACGATGTCGATGCCGGCGGTGCCCAGCGCCGTCGCGACGGCGCCGAGGATGCCGGGGCGGTCGGGCATGACCAGCCGCAGGAGATAGGACACGGTTCCTCCGAGGAGCTCTGGGGCTCGGGCCGATCTCCGGTGATCGCAGTCGGGAGCAGCCTCTCACGGTGACGACCTGGCCAGACCCCCCACGTACAGTGGGAAGGTCCGGTGCCGGCCCCCGACCGCGGGAGCCCGTGCCGAAGGTCCCCTCGAAGTGGAGTTCCGCCGCGCATGAGCACGCCGTCCCGCAAGGACCGACTCACCCGTGACGAGGTGGCCCACCTGGCCCACCTCTCGCGGCTGGCCGTGACCGACGAGGAGCTCGACCTCTTCGCCGGTCAGCTGGGCGCCGTGCTGGACGCCGTCGCGCAGGTGGGCAAGGCCGACGTCGCCGACGTCGCGCCCACCACGCACGCCGTGCCGATGACCAACGTCTTCCGCGAGGACGTCGCCCGGCCCAGCCTGCCCCGCGACGTCGTGCTCGCCGGTGCGCCGGCGGCCGAGGACGGCCGCATCCGCGTCCCCCGCATCCTGGGGGAGGAGGCGTGAGCGAGCTGACCACCACGGACGCCGCCGAGCTCGGCCGGCTGCTCACCGCCGGCGAGGTCACCTCGGTCGAGGTCACCCGCGCCTACCTCGACCGCATCGAGGCCGAGGACGCCGCGCTCGGCTCCTACCTGCACGTCGACGCCGAGGCGGCGCTGCGCACCGCCGAGCAGGTCGACGCCGCCCGCGCCGGGGGCACCGCCACCGGTCCGCTGGCCGGCATCCCGCTGGCGCTCAAGGACGTCGTCGTGACCGAAGGCGTCCCGACGACGAGCGGCTCGAAGATCCTCGAGGGCTGGCGCCCGCCGTACGACGCGACGCTGGCCGCCCGGCTGAAGAACGCAGGCACGGTGCTGCTCGGCAAGACCAACATGGACGAGTTCGCGATGGGCTCCTCCACCGAGAACTCCGCCTACCGCGTGACCCGCAACCCCTGGGACCACGACCGCATCCCGGGCGGCTCGTCCGGCGGCTCCTCCGCGGCGGTGGCCGGCGGCCTCGCGCCGTGGGCGATCGGCACCGACACCGGCGGCTCGATCCGCCAGCCCGCCGCCGTCACCGGCCTGGTCGGGCACAAGCCCACCTACGGCTCGGTCTCCCGGTACGGCCTCATCGCCTTCTCCTCGAGCCTGGACCAGGCCGGGCCGATGACCCGCACCGTCCTCGACGCGGCGCTGCTGCACGAGGCCATCGCCGGCCACGACCCGCTGGACTCCACCTCCATCGCCTCGCCGGTGCCGGTGCTCGCGGAGGCGGCCCGCCGCGGCGCCGAGGGCGACCTGGCCGGCCTGCGCGTCGGCGTCGTCACCGAGCTCGGCGGCGAGGGGCACACCGACGGCTACGACGAGGGCGTGCTCGCCCGTGTGGCCGAGGCCGTGGCCCTGCTGGAGAGCCTGGGCGCGGAGGTCCGCCAGGTCTCCTGCCCGGCCTTCGACCTGGCGCTGCCCGCCTACTACCTGATCGCGCCCAGCGAGGCGTCGTCCAACCTGGCCCGCTTCGACGGCGTCCGGTACGGCCTGCGGGTCGGCGACGACGGGAACCGGGACCTCGACCAGGTCATGGCGCTCACCCGCGAGCAGGGCTTCGGCCCCGAGGTCAAGCGCCGGATCATCCTGGGCACCTACGCGCTGTCCAGCGGCTACTACGACGCCTACTACGGGCAGGCCCAGAAGGTCCGCACGCTGATCACCCGCGACTTCACCAGCGCCTGGGACGACGTCGACGTGCTGGTCAGCCCCACCAGCCCGACGGTCGCCTGGCCGGTCGGCGCCCGCGTCGACGACCCGATCGCGATGTACGCCGCCGACCTGTGCACGCTGCCGGCGAGCCTGGCCGGCATCCCGGCCATCTCGGTGCCGTGCGGGCTGTCCGAGGGGCTGCCGGTCGGCTTCCAGATCATGGCGCCGGCGCTGGCCGACGACCGCTGCTACAAGGTCGCCGCCGCGCTCGAGGCCGCGCAGGACGCCGCTCGCGGGTCCCGGTTCCTCGACCAGCTGACCGCGGGGAGCGCCGCGTGAGCGCCCCGCTCAAGGCCGCCTGGGGCCTCACCGCCTTCGTCATCGTCGCCGGCGTCGTGGGGTGGATCGCCACCGACCGCGCCGTCTTCGCCGTCTTCCTCGTCCTGGGCGTGCTGACCGCCCTCGGCGCCGTCGTCACCGGCCGCGCCGAGCGGGCCGCAGCCCGGCGCACTGCCCCCAAGGAGGGCCCGACCCCGTGAGCACCGCCACCGCCGACCGCCTCGTCGCGTACGAGGAGGTCCTCACCCGCTACGAGCCGGTGATCGGCCTGGAGACCCACGTCGAGCTGGGCACGGCGTCGAAGATGTTCTGCGGCTGCGCCACGACCTTCGGCGCCGAACCCAACACCCAGACCTGCCCCACCTGCCTGGGCCTGCCGGGCTCGCTGCCGGTGGCCAACGCCGTGGGCATCGAGTCGACGATCCGCATCGGCCTGGCCCTGGGCTGCCGCATCGCCACCTGGGCCCGGTTCTCCCGGAAGAACTACTTCTACCCGGACATCCCCAAGGGCTTTCAGACGACGCAGTACGACGAGCCGCTGTGCGTCGCGGGCCACCTGGACGTCGAGGTGGACGGCGAGACGTACCGCGTCGAGATCGAGCGCGTGCACCTGGAGGAGGACACCGGCAAGAACCTGCACGTCGGTGGCTCGACCGGGCGCATCCACGGCGCCGACCACTCGCTGATCGACTACAACCGCGCGGGCATCCCGCTGGTCGAGATCGTCACCCGGCCCATCCCCGGCGCCGGTGCAAAGGCCCCGGAGGTCGCGAAGGCCTACGTCACCGAGCTGCGCGAGGTCCTGGTCGCCCTCGGCGTCTCCGAGGTCCGGATGGAGCAGGGCAACCTGCGCTGCGACGTGAACACCTCGCTGGCGCCGACCGGCAGCCTCGAGTGGGGCACGCGGACCGAGACGAAGAACGTGAACTCGCTGCGCTCGGTCGAGCGGGCGGTGCGCTTCGAGATGCGCCGTCAGGCGGCCGTGCTCGACGGCGGCGGCTCGGTCCTGCAGGAGACCCGGCACTTCCACGAGGACACCGGCTCCACCTCGCCCGGCCGCAGCAAGGAGGAGGCGACGGACTACCGGTACTTCCCCGAGCCCGACCTGGTGCCGGTCGCCCCCGACGAGGAGTGGGTCGCCACGCTGCTCGCCGAGCTGCCCGAGCTGCCGGCCGCCCGCCGATCGCGGCTCTCCGACGAGTGGGGCATCTCGCCGACCGAGATGGCCTGGCTGGTCAACGCCGGCGCCGTCGAGCTGGTCAGCGCCACCGTCGCCGCGGGCGCCTCGCCCGCCGACGCCCGCAAGTGGTGGCTGGGTGACCTCGCCCGCCGCGCCAACGACACCGGCACCGAGCTCGCCGAGCTGGCCGTCACCCCGGCCCAGGTGGCCGAGCTGATCGGGCTGATCTCGGCCGGCACGATCAACGACCAGCTCGCCCGTCAGGCGCTGGACGGCGTCCTCGCCGGCGAGGGCGACCCGGCGGCCGTGGTCGAGGCGCGCGGGCTGGCCGTCATGGGCGAGTCCGACGAGCTGGTCAGCGCCGTCGAGGCCGCGATCGAGGGCAACCCCGACGTCGCGGAGAAGGTCCGCGGCGGCAAGGTGCAGGCCATCGGCGCGCTCGTCGGGGCGGTCATGAAGACCACCCGGGGCAAGGCCGACGCCGCGACCGTGAAGCGGATGCTCGAAGAGCGCCTGGTCTCCTAGAGCGGGGAGCCGCCGGCAGCGGACGGCGGGTTGATCCGCAGCACCTTGTCGTCGTCCTCCGCCGGGGTGCCGATGCCGTCGCGGTTGGACGTGGTGATCCAGAGGGCGCCCGTGGGGTCGGCGACGACGGTCCGCAGCCGGCCGTACTCGCCGGCGAGGAACTCCTCGAGCTCGCCGGAGACGGTGCCGCCCCCGTCCACCGGGACGGCGTGCACCCGCTGCCCGTCCAGCGCGCCGAGGAAGACCGCGTCGCCGGCGACGGCGCACCCGCCCAGCCCGTCGGCGCCCGGCGGGATCTCCACCACCGGGGCGGTGACCGCGTAGTCGGTGCCCTCGACGAGCCCGTTGAGCTCGTCGGGGCCGTCGGCCGAGGCGTCGGCGGCGAACAGCCGGTCCTCCTCCCCGGTGCAGACGGCGGTCACGTCGCGGTGGCCGCTGGTGAACACCGGGCCGGCGCCGACCGGCCGGCCGAAGACGTCGATCCGCAGCACCTTGCCGGCGAGCGAGACCGGATCGGTCGCGGCCGCGGGGTTCCCGGCGTCGCCGGTGCCGACGTAGAGGGTGCCGTCGGCACCGAAGACCAGGCCGCCGCCGTTGCGCACCTCGCCGCGCGGGATGCCGGTCAGCACCGCGTTCGGGACGCCGCCGACGGGGAAGCGCACCACCCGGTTGTCGGTGGCGGTGGAGAGGTAGGCGTAGAGCAGCCCGTCCTCGAGGTAGGTGGGTGAGACGGCCAGGCCCAGCAGGCCGCCGTCGCCGGCGGTGTCCACGCCCGGCACGACCATGAGCTCGCGGGCGGGGGAGCGGTCGGGGAACACCTGCAGGATCCGGCCGGTGTCCCGCTCGCCGACGACCGCGGTGCCGTCGGGCAGCAGCGCCAGCCCGGTGGGGACGGCGAGGCCGGTGGCGACCACGTTCGGGTCGCCGCCCTCCTCGTCGGCGCCGGGGTCGGCCGGCCGGCCGGGGACCGGAGCGGAGGACCGGGGCGGACCCACCTCCGGCGGTGCGCCCTCGGGCAGCGGGCGGAAGGGGCCGGACGGCTCGTACCCGTCGCTGCCGCACCCGCCGAGCAGGACGGCGGCCAGCAGCAGCGCACCCGCCCTCGCCCGCCGCATGGCTCCACAGTACGTGCGCGGGCTGGGCCCGACCGGCGCGTGCGCCTACTGTCCTGGCTCGTGAACGAACCGCTGGTCGGCCCCGACGAGGTGCTCGACGTCCTGGTCCCCTCCCGTGCCCTGGCGGCCGCCGCCGAGGCGGTCTCCCCCCGGGTGCGCGCGCACCGGTGGTCGGCGGCCGACGGCTCGCCCACGGGCGACGCCGCCCGCTCCAAGGTCTGGGTCCCGCGCTCGGGCGGCGCGGACGTGCCCGACGGCGAGTTCTTCGCCGCCCTGCCCGACCTCCGCGTGGTCCAGCTGCTCAGCGCCGGCGCCGAGCGCTTCGCCGGCCGGCTGCCCGACGGCGTCGCGCTGTGCAACGCCCGCGGCGCGCACACGCCGTCGACGGCGGAGTGGGCGGTGGCGGCCACGCTCGCCGCCCAGCGCGGGCTGCCGTTCTTCGTCCGGGAGCAGGACGCCGGGCGCTGGACGCCCCGCACCCACCACAGCCTCGTCGGCGCGAAGGTCCTCGTCGTCGGCGCCGGGGACATCGGCCGCACGATCGGCCGGATGATGGCCGGCTTCGACGTGGAGCTGACCTTCGTTGCCCGCTCCGCCCGCGACGGGGTCCACCCGACCAGCGCGCTCCCCGAGCTGCTGCCGCAGGCCGACGTCGTCGTCGTCATCGTGCCGGTCACCGACGAGACCACCGGGCTGGTGGACGCCGCCTTCCTCGCCGCGATGCGGGACGGCGCGCTGCTGGTCAACGCCGCCCGCGGCGTCGTCGTCGACACCGACGCGCTGCTCGCCGAGCTCACCGCCGGCCGGCTGCGCGCCGCCCTGGACGTGACCGAGCCCGAGCCGCTGCCCGAGGGGCACCCGCTCTGGAGCGCGCCGAACCTGCTGCTCACCCCGCACGTGGGTGGCGACGTGCCGGGCACCAACGAGCGGGCGGCGGCGGCGGTGACGGCGCAGCTGCGCCGGATCCTGGCCGGCGAGCCGTTGGAGAACGTGGTCGACCGCTACTAGCGGACCGGGATCCGCCCGTCGGAGGCCCGGCCGATGGCCGGGAGGTCGCGGGCGCGGACGGCGGGCAGCCGCACCTCGGTGCCGCCGGTGGTCACCAGCCACAGCTCGGCGCGCTCGCCGACGCGGACGCCGGCCAGCTCCGTCCAGGGCACCCGGCGCGAGCCGGCCAGCGTGCGGACGGTGATGGCCGCGTCGTCCACGTCGAAGCCCGTGCGGACCACCCAGGCCGCCAGCAGCACCGGCACGAGGAGCACCAGCAGGAACCAGACCGAGGCCGCCGTGAGCGGGAGCAGGCAGATCGCGAACACCAGCACCGGCAGCAGGGTGGTGC
Source organism: Blastococcus sp. SYSU D01042 (assembly GCF_054050515.1). Classification (NCBI taxonomy): domain Bacteria; kingdom Bacillati; phylum Actinomycetota; class Actinomycetes; order Geodermatophilales; family Geodermatophilaceae; genus Blastococcus; species Blastococcus sp. SYSU D01042. Next base: position 141,779 of record NZ_JBJGZM010000007.1, read on the forward strand.
GGTTCATCCGGAAGCGGGTGGGCGTGTCCACGACCGTCGATCCTCCCAGACGGCTCAGCCGGACAGCCGGGACAGCCGGGCCGCGCTGCCGGGATCCGCGGCGGTGTAGACGACCAGCTGGAGGCCGGGGGCGTCCGCCGGCGTGAGCTGGTGGTGCTCGAGCACCAGGGAGCCGACCTCGGGGTGCTCGAAGCGCCGCTCGGTGGAGGTGAACCGGTCGACGTCGTGGCTGGCCCACCCCTCGCGGAACGCCGGGCTCGCCTCCTCCAGCCGGGACACCAGGGCGACCACGCCGGGGTCGGCGAGCCGCGGTCCGGCCTCCGCCCGGAACTGGGTGAGGAAGCGCCGGCTGTCGGTCGCCCAGTCGCCGAGCAGCCGGCGGACGGCCGGGTCGGTGAACACCACCCACAGCAGGTTCCGGTCCTCGACCGGCAGCGCGGCGACGCCCGGGTAGAGGCGTGCGTACGCCGCGTTCCACCCGGCGATCGACCAGCTCGAGGTGATCGCGTACGCGGGGGAAGGGCCGAGGGAGTCCATCAGCCGCTGCAGGTGCGCGGGGACGGTCTCGGGGGCCTCGTCGCTGCGCACCGGGCCGTTGCCGGACAGCCGCAGCACGTATTCCCGCTCGGCGGGCGAGAGCCGGAGGGTGCGGGCCAGGGCGTCCACGACCTGCACCGACGGCCGGATGTCCCGCCCCTGCTCGAGCCACGTGTACCAGGTGTGGCTGACCCCGGCGAGCAGCGCGACCTCCTCCCGGCGGAGCCCTGGCGTGCGCCGGTTCGCCCCGGCCGGCAGGCCGACGGCGGCGGGGGAGAGCTGACGACGGCGGGAGCCGAGGAACTCGGCGAGCTCGCGGCGGGCGGAGGCGGTCACGGACGTCCGTTCGGTGGTGGTGCCGCTACTAGTACCAGCACCGTCTCGGAGGTGTCACCGGTCGCGCCTACGATCCATCCCCGTGACCATCGGCGAGGACCTCATCCCGGGCAACGACTCCGCGAGCGCGACCCGCAGCCCGCTCAAGCCGCGCAGCTACGAGGTGACCGACGGGGACGCCAAGGCGCCCGCCCGCGCCATGCTGCGCGCCGTCGGCATGGGCGACGACGACATGGTCAAGCCGCAGATCGGCGTCGCCTCGTCGTGGAACGAGATCACGCCCTGCAACCTGTCGCTGGACCGCCTGGCCAAGCGCGCCAAGGACGGCGTCCGCGCAGCCGGCGGCTTCCCGATGGAGTTCGGCACCATCTCGGTCTCCGACGGCATCTCCATGGGCCACGAGGGCATGCGCGCCTCGCTGGTCTCCCGCGAGGTCATCGCCGACTCGGTCGAGACGGTCATGTTCGCCGAGCGGCTCGACGGCTCCGTGCTGCTGGCCGGCTGCGACAAGTCGCTGCCCGGCATGCTCATGGCCGCCGCCCGGCTCGACCTGGCCAGCGTCTTCCTCTACTCGGGCTCGACGATGCCCGGCAAGCTCGACGACCGCGACCTCACGATCATCGACGTGTTCGAGGCCGTCGGCGCCTGCGCCCGCGGGCTCATCTCCCGCGACGAGCTGACCGCGATCGAGAAGGCCGCCTGCCCCGGCCAGGGCTCGTGCGGCGGCATGTACACCGCCAACACCATGGCCAGCGTCGCCGAGGCCCTGGGCATGGCGCTGCCCGGCAGCGCCGCACCGCCCGCGCCCGACAGCCGCCGCGACGACTACGCCGTCGCCTCGGGCGAGGCCGTCGTGAACCTGCTCCGCCTGGGCATCACCGCGCGGCAGATCATGACCAGGAAGGCGTTCGAGAACGCCATCACCGTCGTCATGGCCCTGGGCGGCTCCACCAACGCCGTCCTGCACCTCATGGCGATCGCCCACGAGGCGCAGGTCGACCTCTCGCTCGAGGACTTCAACCGGATCGGCGACCGCACGCCGCTGCTGGCCGACGTGAAGCCCTTCGGCCGGTTCGTCATGACCGACGTCGACCGCGTCGGAGGCGTCCCCGTCGTCCTCAAGGCGCTGCTGGACGCCGGCCTGCTGCACGGCGACGTCCTGACCGTCACCGGGAAGACGATGGCGGAGAACCTGGCCGACCTCGCCCCGACCGACCCCGACGGCGCGATCATCCACGCGATGAACGACCCGATCCACCGGACCGGCGGGCTGGACATCCTGCACGGGTCGCTGGCCCCCGAGGGTGCGGTCGTGAAGTCGGCCGGGTTCGACTCCACGACCTTCGAGGGCACCGCGCGCGTGTTCGACGGCGAGCAGGGCGCCATGGACGCCGTCACCGACGGCACGCTCAAGCCCGGCGACGTCGTCGTCATCCGGTACGAGGGCCCGCGGGGCGGCCCCGGCATGCGCGAGATGCTGGCGGTCACCGGGGCGATCAAGGGCGCCGGCCTCGGCAAGGACGTCCTGCTGCTCACCGACGGCCGCTTCTCCGGCGGCACGACCGGCCTGTGCATCGGGCACGTGGCACCCGAGGCCACCGACGGCGGCCCGATCGCCTTCGTCCGCGACGGCGACCGGATCCGCCTGGACCTCAGCACCCGGCAGCTGGACCTGCTGGTGGACGCCGACGAGCTGGCTCGCCGCCGGGAGGGCTGGGAGCCGCTGCCCCCGCGCTACACCACCGGCGTGCTCGGCAAGTACGCGAAGCTCGTCGGTTCCGCGGCCCAGGGCGCCATCTGCGGCTGATCCGCCGCTGGACCCGGCGCGGACCGACCCCCCTCCGAAGGGGTGAGGTCCGCGCCGGACGGCTTGGCCGCGGGCCTCCCCGTGCCGAGAGATGCGGTGTGGACCCGCGCCGATGGTGGTTGCTCGCGGTGGCCGTGCCGGCGGGACTCGCCTGCACCGCCGCCGCCGCGACGCCTGCCCTGAGGGACCTCGGCGACCTCGCCGTCGTCCTCGTCGGTCTGATCACCTCCGCCGTCCTGTGGACCGCCGGACGGCGACCGGACCGGTCCCGCGCGTGGCGGCTGTTCGCCGCCGCGCCCCTGTTCCCGGTCGTCGGCGCCGTCCTCGCGGCCGTGGTGCCCGCATCCGACCCGCTGGACCAGGTGGTCCTCCGGTGGGTGCCCACGGTCCCCGGCTACGCCATCGCGATCGTCGCGCTGCTCGGTCTGGCCGGGCGGTCGCGGCTGCGCACCGGGCGCCGCGCGGCCGCCGAGGTCGCGCTGTTCCTGACCTCCTGCGTGGTCGCGGTCCGCCTGCTCGTCGCCGGCCCCATGGGCGACTGGGCCAGCATGGTCCTGGCCGAGCAGGTCGTCCTGGGCGCCGCCGTCGTCGTCACCTCGGCGACGATGACCGCCGCACTCCTCCTCCTCGGGGTCGTCGAGCCGGCCCGCCGGCCGATGGCCGTCGTGCTCCTCGCCGGCACCGGCCTGCTGACCAGCGGTCGCGGGCTCGGGACCTCGGCCGTCCTCGCCGACGCCGCCGCCTTCACCGCCTGCGCCCGGTTCCTCGTCGTGGGCGGCCTGCTGCTGCTCAGCCTCGCCGTCCTGCTCGACCCGGGCGCCACCGCCCCGGCGCCGCGCGGCTTCGCCCGCGCGGTGGACGTCGGGCAGCTGCTGCCGATGGCGGCCCTGCTGGTCGCGGTCGCCGCGGCCGGTGCGGTCCGCTTCCTCGGTCACACCCTCGACGTCGTCACCTGGGGTGGGCTCGTGCTGGCCGTCCTGCTCGCCCTCGTGCAGCGCTGGACCACCGCCTGCCAGGAGCACCACCTCTCGGCCCGGCTGCGCCGCAGCGAGGCATACTTCCGCTCGCTGGTGCACTCCGGCACCGACGCCGTGGTGCTCCTGGACGACCAGCTCCGCGTGGTCTGGGCCTCGCCGGCGCTGGACCGGGTGCTCGGTGCGGCCGCGGCCGGCCTGGTCGGGCAGCCGCTGCTGGACGCCGCGCACCCCGAGGACCACCCGGTCCTCACCGGGGCCCTGACCGCCGGCGCCGCCGCGCCCGCGCTGGTCGGGCTGCGGCTGCGGGACGCCGACGGCGTGTGGCGCTGCCTGGAGGCCGGCATCGCCGACCTCCGCGACGACCCGGACGTCGGTGCCGTCGTCCTGCAGTGCCGCGACATGACCGAGCGGGAGTCCCGCGAGCGCTCCCTGCAGAGCATCGCCTACACCGACCCGATGACCGGCCTGCCCAACCGCGCGGGCATGCTGCGGCTGCTCGGCGAGCGGCTCGCCGTGCCCGCGGACGTCCGCGAGCCCGGCACGCTGCTGGTGGTCGAGCTGGACGGCGCCCTCGACGCGCGCGAGCACGTCGGCCGCGACGCGTTCAGCGCCGTGGTGGCCGAGATCGGCCGCCGGCTGCGCTCGACCGTGCGCGGGGAGGACGTCGTCGCCCGCATGGGCGGCGGGGCCTTCGCCGTCCTCGCCGGGGGGGAGGGTGCCGACGCCGACCGGCTGGCCGGCCGGATCCTCTCCGTCGTCGAGCAGCCCATCGTCACCGCCACCGGCATCCTCGACCTGACCGCCGGCGTGGGCCTGGTCGAGCTGGACGAGGCCCTGGCCGTGGAGGACGTGCTGGCCCGCGGCGACCTGGCCGTCCGCGCCGCGCGCGCCGCCGGCCTGGGCATGGCGCAGCGGTACCGCGCCGCCCTGGGCGAGGCCGCCGCGCGCCGCGAGCGCCTCCGCGAGGACCTGCGCTCGGCCCGCACGCGGGGCGAGCTGTTCCTGCTCTTCCAGCCCGTCGTCGCGCTGGCCGACCAGCGGGTCGCCGGCGTCGAGGCGCTGCTGCGCTGGCGCCACCCCGTCCTGGGCGAGGTCCCGCCGGCGGAGTTCCTGCCGATCGCCGAGCAGTCCGGGCTCATCGGCGAGCTGCAGCGGTTCGCGCTGGACGAGGCGACCCGGGCAGCGGCCGCGCTGCCGGCCGAGGTGCGGGTCGGCGTCGACGCGCCTGCGGGCTACGTCGCCACGGGCGCGATGATCACCGACGTCGAGTCCGCCCTGCGCCGGTCCGGCCTCGCGCCCGAGCGGCTGGTCCTGGAGATCGGCGACGGCACCGTGACCTCCACGGAGGAGCGCGACGGCCTGGACGTCTCCACCCTGCGGCTGATGGGCGTGCACGTGGCGCTCGCCGGCTTCGGGGGCGACTCCTCGATGCTCACGCACCTCACCCGGCTGCCGATCGACATGGTCAAGCTCGACCGGGCGTTCGTCTCCCGCATCGACCGCGACCCCAAGACCAAGGCCCTGTGCGAGTCGATCGTCGGCATCGGGCGCGCCCTGGGCATGCAGGTCGTCGCCGAGGGCGTGGAGACCGCCGCGCAGCTGGCCGTCCTCAGCGGCTTCGGCTGCGACTACGCCCAGGGCTTCCTGCTCGCCCGCCCGATGCCGCTGGAGCAGGTCGTGACGCTGCTCTCCGACGAGGCAGGCGCTCTGTGGCCCGGACTCGTCGCCTCCCGGTGACCCGCGCCTGGCCCCGGCGGTCCGTGCTGGCAGCCCTCGCCGGCGCCGCGCTCGTCGCCGCCGCGCAGCAGCTGCTGCTGCCGGGGTGGAGCGGCTGGAGCGGCCCGGCGGTCCTGGCCCTGGCGGCGCTCGGCGTCGCCGCCCTGGTGGCCCGGCACGTCCGCGGTCTCGATCCGGCGGCGGCGGCCACCTGGGGCGCCTTCGCCGTCCTCGCCGTCCTCCTGGGGGCGGGGCAGCTGGTGCGCGCCGCGACGGGGGCCGGCACCAACCCCGTGGCCGCCGGCCCCGCCGACGTCCTGTTCGCCGCCTCCGGTCCGGTGGCCGTGCTCCTCTGCGCGCGGCTCCTGCGCTCGTCCGGCGGGCGCATCCGCGTGCAGGTGGTCCTGGACGCCGCAGTCGCCCTGGTCGCGCTCGCCGCGCTGCTGCAGATGCTGGTCCCGCTCACCGCGGGGCCGCCCGGCGCGCCGGCCGACCCCGTGCTCACGGTCTTCTACCCGACCGTCGCCGCGCTGCTCGTCGCCGCCGGGCTGGTCACGCTCGGCGCGGTGCAGCCGGCGAGGCGGGCAGCGGCCGGCTGGATGCTGCTGGGCTTCGCCGCCCTCGCGGTCACGACGGCCGCCAGCGCGCTCGCGGTCACCCGCCCGTCGGCGCTGGTGGACGCCGTCGCCTCCACCGCGTTCCTGGGCATGCTCGCCGCTGCGACCCTCGCGCTCGCCGCCGACCCCGGTCCCCGCACGACGGTCGACCGGCCCACCGCGGCCGTCCCGCTGGCGGGCGTGGTCGTGAGCTACTGCCTGTGCTTCGCCGCCCTCGCGCTGCTGCTCGGCGCGCTCGCCACGGGCCGGCCGCCGGCGGTGCTCGTGACGGCGACCGTCGGCCTGCTGGTGGTGCTGACGTTCACCCGAACCGTGGTGTGGGTCGTCGACGGCGCCCGCCTGACCCGGCGCGTGCTCCGCACGGAGACCTACTTCCGCGCCCTCGTGCACCAGGCTGCCGACGTCACCGTCGTGCTCGACGCGCACGGCTCGGTCACCTGGGCGGCGGTGTCGGCGCCGGAGATGCAGGCCTGGCTCCCGCGCGACCTCGAGGGCCGGCCGCTGCGCGACGTCGTCCACCCCGACGACCGCCACGAGCTGCACCGCGCCCTCGATCGGGGAGCCGGTGCCGCCGGCCCGTCGGCCGGGGGGAGCCCCGTCCTGCGCCTGCGCGGCCGGGACGGCGCGTGGCGCAGCCTCGAGTCGGTCCGCGGCGCGACGTCCGCCGACGGCGTCGTGCTGCACCTGCGCGACGTCGCCGGGCGACGCAGCGCCGAGCTGGAGCTCGAGCGGCTGGCCTACACCGACTACCTGACCGGACTGCCCAACCGCGCGCGGCTGATGGCCGCCCTGGCCGACGCCCGCAAGCGCGCCGCCCGGGGCGAGGCGTGGTCGTTCCTCCTGCTGGACCTCGACGGCTTCAAGCTGGTCAACGACGTGGCCGGCCACGAGGCGGGCGACGACCTGCTCGTGCAGGTCGCCGGACGGCTCCGCGCGGCGGTGCGGGACGGCGACCTGGTGGCGCGGCTCGGCGGCGACGAGTTCGCCGTCCTGGTGCCCGGCGGCCTCGACGAGGCCGTCGGCCTCGCCGAGCGGATCGTGGCCGACCTGCGCACCGTCCGCGCCGTCGACGAGGTGACCGAGCACGCCTCCGGCGTGGTCTTCGACGTCTCCGGCAGCATCGGCGCGACCGCACTGGACCCGGAGGACGAGGTGGCGGGCACCGTCCGGCTGGCCGACGTCGCCCTCCGCGCGGCCAAGACCGCCGGCAAGTCCTGCGTCCGGACGGCGGCGAGCGCCGTCGACAGCGCGATGGGCCGCCGCGCCCGGCTGGCGCGCGACCTGCCCGCCGCCCTCGCGCAGGAGCAGTTCCGGATGGTCTACCAGCCGGTGGTCGGGCTGGAGGAGCGGCGCATCCTCGGCATCGAGTCGCTGGTGCGCTGGGACCACCCGCAGCTGGGCACCGTGCCGCCGGACGAGTTCATCTCCCTCGCGGAGGACGACGGCCTGATCGTCGCCCTGCAGCGCTGGGCGCTGGGCCGGGTGACGCGGGACGCCGCCGCGCTGCGCGCCGCCGGCTGGGAGCTGATGACCAGCCTCAACGTCTCGGTCCGCCACTTGCAGGCCGGGTGCCTGGCTCCGGACGTGGCGCAGGCGCTGGCCGAGGCCGGTCTCCCGCCGCACAAGCTGATGCTCGAGGTCACCGAGTCGGTGATGCTCGACGCCGAGGACCGGCTGCAGAGCGACCTCACCACGCTCCGCGAGATGGGCTGCGTGCTCTCCGTCGACGACTTCGGGCGGGGGTACTCCTCGCTGGCGTACCTGGCCCGGCTGCCGGTGCAGATCCTCAAGCTGGACCAGGCGTTCATCGCCGACATCGAGCGCGACGAGCGCGGGGCGACGCTGCTCGGCGGCGTCCTCGACCTCGGCGACCGCCTGGGGCTCGACGTCGTCGCCGAGGGCGTGGAGACCCCGGGGCAGCTGCGCATGCTGCAGGAGATGGGCTGCCGCTACCTGCAGGGGTGGCTGTTCGGCCGCCCGGTCGACGTCGCCGAGCTCCCCGCGGTGCTGGCCGGCTTCGACCCGGCCGTCCTGGACGCCCTCCCGCAGGATCTGGACACGCTCGTCCACTGAGTGGGACAGCGTGGTTGACGGACGCCGCGGTGGGGGCGCACAGTGTGCAGGTGCCCCACGCCTGCCTGCTCGTCGACGGCTGCTCCCGCAGCCTCCTCGTAGTTCCCTAGCGCGCCGGTCGTCCCGACCGACGCGCTGACCCCTCCGTGCCTGCGGCACGAGGGGTTTTTTGTTGCCCGACAGCTGTCGACGAACCGCCGGCACCCGCTCGCCCCGCACGGCCCAGGAGAGACGACCGAGATGACCACCAGCCAGAGCGAGTCAGCCACCCGCGAGGCCGCCGCCGCCCTCACGGGCGTCGAGACGACGGCCCGCTCCCTCGAGGAGTCGGCCGCCGAGCCGGCCACCGGCATCACCGGGGCGCAGAGCCTCGTCCGCTCGCTGGAGGCCATCGGCGTCGACGTCGTCTTCGGCATCCCCGGCGGCGCGATCCTCCCGCTCTACGACCCGCTGTTCGACTCCTCGGTCCGCCACGTCCTGGTGCGCCACGAGCAGGGCGCCGGGCACGCCGCGACCGGCTACGCCCAGGCCACCGGCCGGGTCGGCGTCTGCATGGCCACCTCCGGCCCCGGGGCGACCAACCTGGTCACCCCGCTGGCCGACGCCTACATGGACTCGGTCCCGGTCGTGGCCATCACCGGCCAGGTGCCCAGCGGCTCGATCGGCACCGACGCCTTCCAGGAGGCCGACATCCGCGGCATCACGATGCCGATCACCAAGCACAACTTCCTGGTGACCGACGCCGCGGACATCCCGCAGCGGATCGCGGAGGCGTTCCACCTGGCCTCGACCGGCCGCCCCGGGCCGGTGCTCGTCGACGTCCCCAAGGACGTGCTGCAGGCGACGACGGACTTCGCCTGGCCGCCGCGGATGGACCTCCCTGGCTACCGGCCGACCACCCGCCCGCACGGCAAGCAGGTGCGCGAGGCCGCGGCGCTGATCGCCGGCGCCCGCCGCCCGGTCCTGTACGTCGGTGGCGGCGTGCTCAAGGCCGGCGCCACCGAGGAGCTCGCGGAGCTCGCGGAGCTGACCGGCGCGCCGGTGGTCACCACGCTGATGGCCCGCGGCGCCTTCCCGGACAGCAGCCCGCAGCACCTGGGCATGCCGGGCATGCACGGCACGGTCGCCGCGGTGACCGCGCTGCAGAAGTCCGATGTCCTGGTCGCCCTCGGTGCCCGCTTCGACGACCGGGTGACCGGCCAGCTGTCGACCTTCGCGCCCGACGCGCTGGTGGTGCACGCCGACATCGACCCGGCCGAGATCGGCAAGAACCGCAAGGCCGACGTCCCGATCGTCGGCGACGCCAAGGAGACCATCGGCCAGCTGGTCACCGCGCTGCGGGCCGAGCACGAGGCCGGGCGCACCCCCGACCTGGCCGACTGGTGGGCGCAGCTGGACGACTGGCGCGACCGGTACCCCCTGGGCTACGACGAGCCGGAGGACGGCGCGCTCTCGCCGCAGTACGTGATCGAGCGGCTCGGCGCCATCGCCGGCCCCGACGCGATCTACACCTCCGGCGTGGGCCAGCACCAGATGTGGGCCGCGCAGTTCATCAAGTACGAGAAGCCCGGCACCTGGCTCAACAGCGGCGGCCTCGGCACGATGGGCTACGCCGTCCCGGCGGCGATGGGGGCCAAGCAGGGCTGCCCGGACACCACGGTGTGGGCCATCGACGGCGACGGCTGCTTCCAGATGACCAACCAGGAGCTGGCCACCTGCGCCATCGAGGGCATCCCGATCAAGGTCGCCGTCATCAACAACGGCAACCTCGGCATGGTCCGGCAGTGGCAGACCCTGTTCTACGAGGGCCGCTACTCCAACACCAAGCTGCACGCCCAGAACGCCGACGGGACGCCCAAGCCCGTGCGCATCCCCGACTTCGTGACCCTCGCCGAGGCGCTGGGCTGCGTCGGGCTGCGCTGCGAGAGCAAGGACGACGTGGACGCCGTCATCGAGAAGGCCATGGCCATCACCGATGCGCCCGTCGTCATCGACTTCGTCGTCGGCTCCGACGCCCAGGTGTGGCCGATGGTCGCCGCGGGTGCCAGCAACGACGACATCCTGGCCGCGCGCGACGTGCGGCCCGTCTTCGGAGAGGGTCAGGTCTGATGCCCCGCCACACGCTGTCGGTGCTGGTCGAGAACAAGTCCGGTGTCCTGGCCCGGGTCTCGGCGCTGTTCAGCCGCCGCGCCTTCAACATCGAGTCGCTGGCCGTCGGGCCGACCGAGAACCCCGGCCTGTCGCGCATGACGATCGTGGTCGACGCCGACGCCCAGCCGCTCGAGCAGATCACCAAGCAGCTCAACAAGCTCGTGGAGATCATCAAGATCGTCGAGCTGGAGACCGGGGCCGCCGTGCAGCGCGAGCTGCTCCTGGTCAAGGTGCGGGCCCCCATGGCCGAGCGCACCCAGGTGCTCCAGACCGCCGAGCTCTTCCGCGCCCGCGTCATCGACGTGAACCCCGAGACGGTGACCCTGGAGGCCACCGGCACCCCCGACAAGCTGCAGGCGCTGCTCGCCGTCCTCGCCCCCCTGGGCATCAAGGAGATGGCGCAGTCGGGCACCGTGGCCCTGGGCCGCGGCCCGCGGTCGATGTCCGGCACCGGTACCTTGCGCCCGGTCGAGCGCACCGCCTGAACCCCCACCGCCCCACCCGCTTTATCGCGATAAAGCAGAACCGGAAGGAAGTTCCACCGCATGGCTGCCGAGATCTTCTACGACGACGACGCCGACCTCTCGATCATCCAGGGGCGCACCGTCGCCGTCCTGGGCTACGGCAGCCAGGGGCACGCGCACGCGCTGTCCCTGCGCGACTCGGGCGTCGACGTCCGCGTGGGCCTCCCGGAGGGGAGCAAGAGCCGGGCCAAGGCCGAGGCCGAGGGACTGCGGGTCGTCACCCCGGCGGAGGCGTCCGCCGAGGCCGACCTGATCATGATCCTCGCGCCGGACCACGTGCAGCGCAGCCTCTACGCCGAGTCCGTGGAGCCCAACCTGCAGGACGGCGACGCGCTGTTCTTCGGGCACGGCTTCAACATCCGGTTCGGCTACATCAAGCCCCCGGCCGGCGTCGACGTCGCCATGGTCGCCCCCAAGGGCCCGGGCCACCTCGTGCGCCGCGAGTTCGAGAACGGCAAGGGCGTGCCCTGCCTCATCGCCGTGGAGCAGGACGCCAGCGGCTCGGCCCAGGCGCTCGCGCTGTCCTACGCCAAGGCCATCGGCGGCTCGCGGGCCGGCGTCATCAAGACGACCTTCGCCGAGGAGACCGAGACCGACCTGTTCGGCGAGCAGGCCGTCCTCTGCGGTGGCGCCAGCGCGCTGATCACCGCCGGGTTCGAGACCCTCACCGAGGCCGGCTACCAGCCCGAGGTCGCCTACTTCGAGTGCCTGCACGAGCTCAAGCTGATCGTCGACCTCATGTACGAGGGCGGCATCGCCAAGCAGCGCTGGTCGGTGTCCGACACCGCCGAGTACGGCGACTACACCTCCGGCCCCAAGGTCATCGACGCCCGCGTCAAGGAGTCCATGAAGGACGTCCTCACCGCGATCCAGGACGGCTCGTGGGCCGCGGCGTTCATCGCCGACCAGGACGCCGGCGCGCCGGACTTCAAGGCCAAGCGCGCCGCCGCCGAGGCGCACCCCATCGAGGAGACCGGGCGCAAGCTGCGCGGCCTGATGAGCTGGGTGTCGGCCGAGGACGACTACACCGGTACCGCCGCGCGCTGACCCGCGACGCACGAGGGCCCCGTCACCTGCTGGTGACGGGGCCCTCTGCGTCCTACCCGGTCAGTAGCCGTAGCCGCCCGCGGCCTGGTACTTCGGCGAGGGGCCGTGCTGGTTCGGGGCCGGGTGCCCGTCGGTGGCCCAGAAGACGATCAGGACGATCCACCCGACCAGCGGCACGAGCGCGATCAGCTGCCACCAGCCGGACTTGCCGGTGTCGTGCAGCCGTCGTGCGCCCACGGCGAGGCTCGGGATCAGCAGCGCGAGCAGGAGCAGCAGCCCCACGATGCCGGTGCCGGTCCCCTCGACCAGCTCGCTGCCGATCGCCAGGTCGACGATCGAGGCCACGATCGAGGCGAGGAACGAGGCCAGGTAGAACCACCAGAACTCCGAGCGGCGCGCCCGGCCGGTGAAGTCCGCGTACTTGTCGAGGACGACGGTGCGCACCGCGGTGGCGATGTCCATCTGCGGGGACGCGGGGCTCGGTGCGCTGTAGCCGGGGGCCGCCGGGTAGGGCTGGCCGTAGCCGGGTGCCTGGCCGTAGCCGGGTGCTTGGCCGTAGCCGGGTGCCTGGCCGTAGCCGGGCGACGGCGGGGGAGTGGCGCCCCAGCCCGGCTGGTCCTCGGGCGGTACGTCACGCGGGTCGGTCGGACCGCTGCCGGTGGGGGTGCTCATGGACGTGATCCTCCTGGTCGGGTCAACATGTCAGGCGCCGCGCCGCGCCCGGTGGGCGGCGAAGAACTGCGCCGCCGGCGGCAGCGACAGCAGCACGACGATGGCCAGCGCGGCGAGGAACAGCAGCAGGTTGACGACGACGTCGCCGCCGGACGTGCTGCCCAGGCTGCCCAGGAAGCCGAGCGTGGTGAAGAACAGCGCGATCGAGCCGCCGACCAGCAGCAGCACCCGGCTGCGGCCGGTCAGCGCCCAGACCGACCCCCAGATCATCAGCGCCGTCCAGGCCAGCGCCAGCAGCCCGAGCACGAGGGCGACCCCGACGGCGGCGTCGGCGAACTCGTCGAAGCCGGCCGGTGCGTCGTCGTCCACGCCGCCGGCGACGGCGCCCAGGAAGATCGCCCCCAGCGTCACGATCACGCCGAAAGCACCGAACACGAACCCGAGGACGGCGGCGGCGACGACGTGCCCCGGGCGGTTCGGGGGTGGGCCCCAGGGCTGCGGCGCGCCGTACTGGCCGTAGGCGGGCTGCCCGTACTGGCCGTACTGCTGCGGCTGCCCGTACGGCTGCTGCCCGCCGTACTGGGGCGGCTGCCCGTACGGGGGCGGCTGGCCGTACTGCGGCTGCTGGCCGTACCCGGGCTCGGTGGGGCGGTCGTCGGGCTCGGTCATGGTGTCCTCCGTCGGCGCCGCGGACCGGCTGTCGTCGAGCGGTCAGGATGTCGGCCGCCGTGGGCGCGCGGCAAGCAGACTCGCTCGTCCTGGCGAACCGGACAGCACCCCGACCAGCGGGAGGCCGGTCGCCCCGGGTGCGGCGCTGCTCCCTAGGCTGTCGCCCCGTGACCACGACTCCGCCCGTCGTCCTCATCGCGGAGGAGCTCGCCCCGAGCGTCCTCGAGGTCCTCGGGTCCGACGTCGAGATCCGTCACGTGGACGGGGCCGACCGGTCCGCGCTCCTGCCCGCGCTGGCCGACGCCGCCGCGGTGCTGATCCGCAGCGCCACGCAGATCGACGCCGAGGCGCTCGCCGCGGCTCCCAACCTGCAGGTGGTGGCCCGGGCCGGGATCGGCCTGGACAACGTCGACGTCACCGCGGCCACCGAGCGCGGCGTGATGGTCGTGAACGCGCCGACCTCCAACATCGTCAGCGCCGCGGAGCACGCCGTGGCCCTCCTGCTCGCCGCGGCCCGCCAGATACCCGCCGCCGACGCCTCGCTGCGCGCGGGCGCCTGGAAGCGGTCGACGTTCACGGGCGTCGAGGTGACCGGCAAGACCGTCGGCGTCATCGGGCTGGGCCGCATCGGCGTGCTGGTCGCCCAGCGGCTGGCCGCGTTCGACGTCGAGCTGGTCGCCCACGACCCCTACATCCAGCCCGGCCGGGCCGCGCAGCTCGGGGTCCGGCTGGTCTCGCTGCAGGAGCTGCTCCGCGAGTCGGACTTCATCACCATCCACCTGCCCAAGACGCCGGAGACCCTCGGGCTCATCGGCGCCGACGAGCTGGCCGCCACCAAGCGCGGCGTGATCATCGTCAACGCCGCCCGTGGCGGGCTGGTCGACGAGGCCGCGCTCGCCGAGGCCCTGCGGTCGGGTCAGGTCGGCGCCGCGGGCCTGGACGTCTACGCCACCGAGCCCACGACCGACAGCCCGCTGTTCGGGTTGCCCAACACCGTCGTCACCCCGCACCTGGGCGCCTCCACCACCGAGGCCCAGGACAAGGCAGGCAGCGCCGTCGCCCGTTCGGTGCGCCTGGCGCTGCAGGGCGAGTTCGTGCCCGACGCGGTGAACGTCCAGGCCGGCGGTGTCGTCGCCGAGGAGGTGCGCCCGGGCCTGCCGCTGGCCGAGAAGCTCGGCCGGGTCTTCACCGCGGTGGCCGGCGGGCTCGCCCAGTCGGTGACCGTGGACGTGCGGGGCGAGCTGGCCGAGTTCGACGTCTCGGTGCTCCAGCTGGCCGTGCTCAAGGGCGTCTTCTCCGACGTCGTCGAGGAGCCGGTCACCTACGTGAACGCCCCGCTGCACGCCGAGCAGCGCGGCCTCGAGGTCGCGCTGACCAGCGAGCCCGAGAGCCCCACCTACCGCAACCTGGTCACCGTGCGCGGGGCCATGGCCGACGGCCGGCAGGTCACGGTCTCGGGCACGCTCTACGGCAAGAACCAGGTCGCCCGCCTCACCGAGGTGGCCGGCTTCGAGATCGACCTCGCCGCCACCGGCCGGCTGCTGTTCTTCACCTACGCGGACCGGCCCGGCGTGGTCGGTACCGTCGGCGCAGCCCTGGGCGAGGCCGGCATCAACATCGCCGGCGCCCAGGTCAGCCGCACCACCGAGGGCGGCGAGGCGCTGATGGCGGTGACCGTCGACAGCCCGGTCGCCCCGGAGCTGCTGGAGGACATCGCCGGCCGCATCGGCGCCCGCGATGCCCGTGCCGCAGACCTCGACACCCTCTGAGACCTGAGACCTGGAGCAACCCATGCGCTTGGCAGTCATCCCCGGCGACGGCATCGGCCCCGAGGTCGTCGCCGAGGGCCTCAAGGTCCTCCGCGAGGTCGCCCCCGACCTCGAGACGACGCCCTACGACCTCGGCGCGGCCCGCTGGCAGCGGACCGGCGAGCTGATGCCCGACACCGTGCTCGACGAGCTGCGCCAGCACGACGCGATCCTGCTCGGCGCGATCGGCGACCCCAGCGTGCCGCCGGGCATCCTCGAGCGCGGGCTGCTGCTCCGGCTGCGCTTCGAGCTCGACCACCACGTCAACCTGCGGCCGGCCCGGCTGTTCGACGGCGTCCGCGGTCCGCTGACCGCCGAGGGCCCGATCGACATGCTGTGCGTCCGCGAGGGCACCGAGGGCCCCTACGTCGGCAACGGCGGCGTGCTGCGCAAGGACACCCCGCAGGAGCTGGCCACCGAGGTCAGCCTGAACACCGCGTTCGGCGTCGAGCGGGTGGTCCGCTACGCCTTCGAGCGCGCCGTCGCCCGGCCGCGCAAGCACCTGACGCTGATCCACAAGACCAACGTGCTCACCCACGCCGGTGGGCTGTGGTCGCGGATCGTCGAGGAGGTCTCGGCGGAGTTCCCCGACGTCACCGTGGCCTACCAGCACGTCGACGCCGCCTCGATGTTCTTCATCACCGACCCGGGCCGCTACGACGTCATCGTCACCGACAACCTCTTCGGCGACATCGTCACCGACATCGCGGCGGCCGTGACCGGTGGCATCGGGCTCGCGGCCAGCGGCAACCTCGACGCGTCGGGCACCAACCCGAGCATGTTCGAGCCGGTGCACGGCTCGGCGCCCGACATCGCCGGCCAGGGCATCGCCGACCCGACCGCCACCGTGCTCTCGGTCGGGCTGCTGCTCGAGCACCTCGGCCGCGCGGAGCAGGCCAAGAAGGTCAACGCCGCCGTCGCCTTCGACCTGTCGACGCGGGACCCGCAGCAGCAGATCCGCACCGCGCAGGTCGGCGACCGGCTCGCCGCGCTCGCCTCGGGCTGACGCGGTGCGCCTGTTCCGGCGTCCGCTCGACGAGGGGGAGTTCTGGGCGCTCATCGGCCGGATGGGCGGGCGGGGCGACGACCAGGCGGTCGAGAACCTGACGGAGGCGCTGCGCGGACGCCGCCGCAAGGACGTGGTCGGCTTCCAGGAGCAGTTGGCCCGCGTGCTGTTCGACCTGGATCGGGAGGTGCTGGCCGATCAGCCCGTCCGGTTCCGGGACGACCCGTCCGACGAGGACCCGGTCCCGCTCAGTGATGACGGCTTCCTCTACCTGCGGGCGGGCCTGGTGGTCAGGGGCCGTGAGACCTGTGAGCGCGTGCTCCGCGACCCCACCGTGCTGGCCCAGGGTGAGTGGGAGGAGTGCGAGGAGCTGCTGTACGTGGCCGAGGAGATCCTCGGCCAGGAGGTCGACACGACGGTGTCGTACGAGACCGGCTCCAACGCGCAGTACTGGACGCCGCGTCCCGAGCCGGAGAGCGAGCCCTGGGACCAGGGCCTGCGCTTGGTCTCCGTGGACGCCCACGACCTGTCGGACCCGATCGAGGCGGGGCGTTCCACCGCGGACGGGGGCTGGGAGTCCTTCACGGTGTACTACCCGCCCGGGTTCCTCCGCAGCGACGTCCTCCACGACGTCTCGACCGACCTCGCTCGCATCGTGACGACCAATGGCGGGCTGCCGGAGCACCTGGGCGTCGATCACGTCGCCGCGGTGATCGAGTTCGCCGACACCTGGCGAACGGAGCCGGAGGTGGGCGAGCCGGCTCGCTCGGAGATCGGTGTCCACGACGAGATCCGGGTACGGGTCGCCGTCTCGTCCGACTCCGTCCGCGGGTGGCGGGCCGAGGAGCGCCGGAGGGGACTGGCGGCTCTGGGAGCGTCGTGCGTGCTCGCCGTGCTCCCGGACGACCATCCCGCGCGGCCCCAGCTCGAGGAGCTGCGCCGCGCCGGTGCGCAGCTGCTGCCGACCTAGAGCCGACGGCGATCACCCGGCTTCCCGGCCCGGTCAGTCCTCCGGCGGGTGCTCGCGCAGCAGGTCACCGACGGGGACAGGCAGCTGCGCTCGGCCCGTCTCGCCGGGCGCCGGCCACTCGGGCCGCACCGTGCAGCCGGCGGGGGAGGACTCGACCAGCACCACCGGCTGCCAGGTCCAGTCCTCGTCCGGCTCCCCGGCGTCGACGAGCCCGGTCAGGGGCCCGTCGGGAAGCCGCGCCCACCAGCGACGGTCGAGGGCGGCCAGGCCGCGGGACCGCAGCAGCTCGACCCCGTCGTGGGCGGGCGCGGCCAGCGGCGCCCCGGTGAGCAGCCGTGGCCGTCCGTCGGCCGCCAGCCACCCGACCAGCTCGCCGTCGGCGCGGTACACGGGGGTCCAGCCGGTCGGGATCACGGCGGGGGAGCCTGCCAGGCCGGGCCCGCCCGCGGCGCGTGATTTACTCGTCGCGATGCACACCACCCGCTCGATCATCATCGTGTAGCGCGCAGTCCCCTCCTCGACTGCGCGCAGACCTCCCGTACCCGGGGGGTCTTTTTCGTGTTCGGGCCGGCAGCACCCCTCCCAGGAGTTCCGATGACCACCAGCGCGACCGACTTCCACGTCTTCGACACGACGCTGCGCGACGGCGCCCAGCGCGAGGGCGTCAGCTACTCCGTGGCGGACAAGCTCGCCGTCGCCCGGCTGCTGGACGAGATCGGCGTCGGCTTCATCGAGGGCGGCTGGCCGGGTGCGCTGCCCAAGGACACCGAGTTCTTCTCCCGTGCCCGCACCGAGCTCAAGCTGCGGCACGCCCAGCTGGTGGCCTTCGGGTCCACCCGCAGGGCGGGCGTCCGGGTGGAGGACGACCTGCAGGTCCGAGCCCTCCTGGACGCCGGGACGCCGGTCGTGTGCCTGGTCGCGAAGTCCGACGTGCGGCACGTCCGGGAGGCGCTGCGGACGACGCTCGAGGAGAACCTCGCGATGGTGGCCGACACCGTCGCCTTCCTGGTCGGCCACGGCCGGCGCGTCTTCGTCGACTGCGAGCACTTCTTCGACGGCCACGCCGCCGACCCCGGCTACGGGGTGGCCGTGCTGCAGGCCGCCTTCGACGCGGGCGCCGAGGTGGGCGTCCTGTGCGACACCAACGGCGGGATGCTGCCCTCGGGGGTGAGCCGGGTCGTCACCGACGTGCGCGCGCGGGTGAGCGGGCGGCTGGGCATCCACTGCCAGGACGACACCGGCTGCGCGGTGGCCAACTCGCTGGCCGCCGTCGAGGCCGGCGTGACCCACGTGCAGGGCACCGCCAACGGCTACGGCGAGCGGGCCGGCAACGCCGACACCTTCGCGCTCATCGGCAACCTGGTGACCAAGATGGGCCTGCCGGTGGTGCCGGCCGAGTGCCTGCCGGAGCTGCAGCGGGTCAGCCACGCCATCGCCGAGCTGGCCAACATCGCCCCCGACGACCACCAGCCCTTCGTCGGCGCCTCGGCGTTCGCGCACAAGGCCGGGCTGCACGCCAGCGCCATCAAGGTCAGCCCCGAGCTGTACAACCACCTCGACCCCGCCGTCGTCGGCAACGACATGCGCATCCTGGTCACCGAGATGGCCGGCCGGGCGTCGGTGGAGCTCAAGGGCCGCGAGCTCGGCGTCGACCTGTCCGGACAGGGGGACGCGATCGGCCGCGTCGTCGACCGGGTCAAGGTGCTGGAGGCCGACGGCTGGTCGTTCGAGGCGGCCGACGCCTCCTTCGAGCTGCTGCTGCGTGGCGAGCTGCCCGACGCGCCCGCGCCGCTGTTCGAGCTGGAGAGCTACAAGACCTCGGTCGAGCACTGGGGCAACGGCGTCGTGGTCAGCGAGGCCACCGTCAAGGTGCACGTCGACGGCGAGCGGGTCATCAGCACCGCCGAGGGCAACGGCCCGGTCAACGCCCTGGACAACGCGCTGCGGCAGGCGCTGGTCAACCGGTACCCGCAGCTGGCCGACGTCGCGCTGGCCGACTACAAGGTCCGCATCCTCGGCTGGCGCGGCGGCACGAGCGCGACCACCCGCGTGCTCATCGACACCACCGACGGCGTGGGGGAGTGGACCACGGTCGGCGTGCACGCGAACATCGTCGAGGCGTCCTGGCACGCGCTCGTCGACGCCATGACCTACGCCGTCCTCCGCCGGCCCGCCGCCGGCTGAGCCGTGGGCGTCCGGATGGGCGATCGGCCTCCGAGCCGGCTCGGGACGCTGCCCGCGACGACTCGCACGGTGGACCTGGCCGAGCGGAAACCGGGCGGACGCGACACGGCCTTCGATGACTGGTCGATCGACGGAGTTCCGCTCCGCACGCACGTGGCAGCGCGGTGGGCGGTCGCCGAGCCGCCCAGCGAGCTGACCCGCTTGTGGCCCGACGCGCCACGTGAGGCCGTCAAGGGCCTCCATGCGCTGCTGGGCACAGGAGCTCCGGACACGTCCGACGGGAGGGTGGCGCTCCTCGTGTGCCCGATCGACCAGGACCTCGCCTGCCGGGCGCTGACCACCCGGGTCGTGCGTGACGCCGACGTGGTCGAGTGGCAGGACGTCGGGTGGCAGGTGGAGTACGAGGACTTCGTCCCCGAGGCGGACGAGTACGGCCCTCTGCTGTCGTTCCGGTTCAGCCGTCCTCAGTACGAGACGCTGCTGCGCAGCCTGCTCGTCGAGTACGAAGCCCTCGCCGAGCAACTCCCGGAGCCCGCGCCGGTCGCGCGCCGCCGCAGATTCTGGCGACGCCGCCGGAGCTGAGCCGTCAGCGGGGCTGGATCTCGCCCATCGGGCCCCAGCCGGGGACGTCGGGGGCGTCGACGTAGATGATCTGCGGCTGCGCGGCGACCAGCTCGGGGGCCTGCTCGACGAAGCGCTTGAAGGCGTCGGTGCCCACGTGCGCGGCACCGGCGTCCGCGTCGCGGAACCCCTCGACGCAGACGAAGGTGTCCGGCTCGTCGAGGCTGCGCGACCACTCGAAGAACAGCGAGCCCTCCTCGGCGTTCACCGAGCGGGCGTAGTCGGCGGCCAGGCCCACCCACTCGTCGGCGCGCTCGGGGCGGACGGGGAACTTCACGACGATGAGGATCACCGGGACATTGTCGTCCCCGGGCCCTGCCCGGCGCGACCGTGCTCAGAGGGGGTCGAGCCGCGTCCTCAGCAGGCAGAACTCGTTGCCCTCGGGGTCGGCGAGCACGTGCCAGCCCTCGTCGCCGGTCTGGCCGACGTCGGCGCGGGTGGCGCCGAGGCCGAGCAGGCGCTGCAGCTCGGCCTCCTGGTCGCGGTCGGTGGGGTTGACGTCGATGTGCAGGCGGCGCCGGCCGGGCGTGGGGTCGGCCACGGGCCCGAACACCAGCGTGGGCGCCGCTCCGCCGAAGCCCTCGGCCGGGCCGATCTCCACCGAGCCGTCCTCCTCGCGGCCCAGCACCCGGTAGTCCAGCACCTGCGCCCAGAAGGCGGCGAGCGCCTCGGGGTCGCGGCTGTTGACGACGAGCTCGGAGAAGCGGCAGGCCATGGTCGGACGGTAGTCGGCGGGCGGCCCGACTAGCCTCGGGCCGTGCGCATCGTCCGTTTCGCCTCGCCCCAGGGCATGTCCTTCGGTGTCCTCGACGGAGACGGCCAGGTGGCCCAGATCGAGGGCCACCCCTTCGGCCAGATCTCCTTCACCGGCGCCCGCTACGCGCAGGCCGACATCCGGCTCCTGTCGCCGATCCTCCCGAGCAAGGTCGTGTGCGTGGGCAAGAACTACGCCGACCACATCGCGGAGATGAAGGGCAGGACCGGCGACGCCCCGAAGGAGCCGCTGCTGTTCCTCAAGCCCTCGACGTCGGTCATCGGACCCGGCGACGCCATCCGCATCCCGCCGGGCAGCACGAACGTGCACCACGAGGTGGAGCTCGCCGTCGTCATCGGCGCCCGGGGAGCCCGCAACGTCTCCCCGGAGCAGGCGCTGTCCAGCGTCTTCGGCTACACGATCGGCAACGACGTCACCGAGCGCGACATGCAGCAGTCCGACGGGCAGTGGACCCGCGCCAAGGGCTTCGACTCCTTCTGCCCCCTGGGCCCCTGGATCGAGACCGACCTGCCCGGCGTCGGCCTGGACCCGACCGACCTCGAGGTCTCCTGCACCGTGGACGGCGAGCGCCGCCAGCACGGCCGGACCAGCTCGCTGATCTTCGGCATCCCGACGCTGATCTCCTACATCTCCCGCGTCATGACGCTGCTGCCCGGCGACGTCG
Organism: Blastococcus sp. SYSU D01042; assembly: GCF_054050515.1. Classification (NCBI taxonomy): domain Bacteria; kingdom Bacillati; phylum Actinomycetota; class Actinomycetes; order Geodermatophilales; family Geodermatophilaceae; genus Blastococcus; species Blastococcus sp. SYSU D01042. The sequence continues at coordinate 162,933 of NZ_JBJGZM010000007.1, forward strand.
TCTTCACGGGCACCCCCGCCGGCGTCGGCCCGATCCGCGCCGGCCAGCGGGTCGAGTGCACGATCGAGGGCCTGGGCACACTGGCCAACTCGGTCACCGCCGCCGACGCCGTCTCCACCGCGGGTGGCGCCCGATGAGCGTGCCCGGACCGGTGCGCACGCGCTTCTGCCCCTCGCCGACCGGCATGGTGCACGTCGGCCTCATGCGGACGGCGCTGTTCAACTGGGCGCACGCCCGGCACACCGGCGGCGCCTTCGTCTTCCGCATCGAGGACACCGACGCCGCCCGCGACTCCGAGGAGTCCTACCGGCACCTGCTCGACTGCCTGCGCTGGCTCGGCCTGGAGTGGGACGAGGGCCCCGAGGTCGGTGGCCCGTTCGGCCCCTACCGGCAGTCGGAGCGGTTCGACGTCTACCGCGAGGTCGCGGGCAAGCTGCTCGAGTCCGGCCACGCCTACGAGTCGTTCTCCACCAACGAGGAGGTCGACGCGCGGCGCCGGGCCGCCGGGCAGGACCCGAAGCTCGGCTACGACAACCACGACCGCTTCCTCACCGACGCGCAGAAGGCCGCCTTCCGCGACGAGGGCCGCGCGCCGGTGCTGCGGCTGCGCATGCCGGACGAGGACCTGGTCTGGACCGACCTGGTGCGCGGCGAGGTGCGCTTCGCCGCGGGCTCCGTGCCCGACTTCGTCCTCGTGCGCGGCAACGGGGCGCCGCTCTACCCGTTCGTGAACCCCGTGGACGACGCGCTCATGCAGATCACCGACGTGCTGCGGGGTGAGGACCTGCTGCCCTCCACCCCGCGCCAGCTCGCCCTCTACGCCGCGTTGACCGACATCGGCGTCGCGCAGGGGACGCCGCGGTTCGGGCACCTGCCCTACGTCACCGGCGAGGGCAGCAAGAAGCTCTCCAAGCGCGACCCGCAGTCCAACCTCGACGTCTACCGCGAGCGAGGCTTCCTGCCGGAGGGGTTCGCCAACTACCTGGCGCTGCTGGGCTGGTCGATCGCCGAGGACCGGGACATCTTCTCGACCGCCGAGATGGTCGAGGCGTTCGACGTCACCCGGGTCAGCGCCAACCCGGCCCGCTTCGACCTGAAGAAGGCCGAGGCGATCAACGCCACCCACCTGCGCGCGCTGCCGGTCGAGGAGTTCACCGAGCGGGTCCTGCCGTACCTGGCGGCGGCCGGGCTGGTCGCCGAGCCGCCGACCGAGGAGCAGCAGCGGGTGCTCGCCGCGATCGCGCCGATGGCGCAGGAGCGGATGATCGTGCTCTCCGAGGCCGTCGGGCTGCTCGGCTTCCTCTTCGTCGAGGACGTCGAGATCGACCCCGCCGCCGCGGAGAAGCAGCTGGCCGGCGAGAACGCCGTCGGCGTCCTGGACGCGGCGACCGCGTCGCTGCGCGAGCTGGGGGAGTGGACCACCCCGGCGATCGAGGCGGCGTTGAAGGGAGCCCTCGTCGACGGGCTGGGGCTCAAGCCCCGGCAGGCGTTCGGGCCGGTGCGGGTCGCGGTCAGCGGGCGCACCGTCTCGCCGCCGCTCTACGAGTCGATGGAGCTGCTGGGCCGCGAGCGCACCCTGGCCCGGCTGGCCGCGGCCCGCGACATCGCCGGCGGATGACCGCCCCGGCGCCGGAGGAGCAGGGCTACACCGGACCGCCACCGACCCTGCGGCCGTCGCCGGAGCAGCACGTCCCGGTGGCGCGGGTGGAGGCGGCCGACGAAGTCGAGCCGCCGGCCCCGGCGCCGCGGGTGCCGTACCTGCTGGCCATGCGCGACGTCCCGTGGGCGTGGTGGCGCCCGGCGGCCGGCCTGCTGCTGGTCGCCTTCCTGCTCGGCATCGCGCTGGTCCTCACCCGCGTCGTCGAGGTGCTCACCGGCACCGGCGCCGATCTCGACCCCGTTCCGCTGACCTGGCGCGGGCTGCTGGTCACCGACGTCGGCGTGGCGGTCGCGCTGCCCGCGGTGCTGCTCGCCTGGCCGATCGCGCACGGCATCGGCCCGGGGCGCGGGCTGTCGGTCGACGGACGCCTCCGGTGGCCGCGGCTGCGGCGCTCCACGCTGCTCGCGCTCGCCACCGCGGGCGCAGCGGTCGGCCTGGGGGTCCTCGGCGCGGTGGCGCTCGCCGACCGGGAGGTCGCCGGCCCGGTCCCCGAGGTCGGCTGGGTGCTGCTCGCCGGGCTGCTCACCGTGCCGCTGCGCGCCGCGGCGGAGGAGGTGCTGCTCCGCGGCTACCTCAGCCAGGCGGTGGCGGCCTGGATCGGCCGGCCGCGCGCCGGCGCCGTCGTCGCGGCGCTCGTCAGCGCGCTGCTGGGCGCCCTGGTGCACGGCACCGACGACTGGCCCGCCTTCCTGGGTCGGGTGCTGCTCGGGCTAGCCGCCTCGGCCGCGGTGGCGCTCACCGGTGGCGTCGAGGCGGCCGTGGCGCTGCACGTGGTGGTGGCGGTGGTCGTCCTGGTCCTGGCCGCCGTCCTCGGGGAGGGGGCCGTGCCGGGGCTGGTGCCGGGCGGCCCCGGACAGGCGTTCGCGCTGGTCGGAGCGGCAGGGGTGCTCGCCTTCGCGGCTCTCGCCGCCCGCCGGGGCGCGCGGACCTAGAGGGGGGTGCACCGGCCCGCGAGGCGTCGGGTATCGTTCTCTGCGGCGCCGTGAGAACGGCCCATGGGGTATGGGGTAATTGGCAGCCCGACGGTTTCTGGTTCCGTTAGTCTAGGTTCGAGTCCTGGTACCCCAGCGAGGAAGCGCCAGCTCCTCACGCTGCAGCACCACCGCAGCACTGCACGGCCCCGTCGTCTAGCGGCCCAGGACGCCGCCCTCTCACGGCGGTAGCGAGGGTTCGAATCCCTTCGGGGCTACGCGAACGAGAGCCCCCGACCGGTGACGGTCGGGGGCTCTCGCGCGTTCCCGGGGGGTCCGTGCGGAGCCGGCCGCGAGGGCATGGCAGGATGTCCGAGTCCGGCCCCGTCGTCTAGCGGCCTAGGACGCCGCCCTCTCACGGCGGTAGCGAGGGTTCGAATCCCTTCGGGGCTACAGCGAACGAGAGCCCCCGACCGGCAACGGTCGGGGGCTCTCGTCGTCCCCGGGTCAGCCGCGCAGCGTCAGCACGGTCTCCAGGGGCAGGTCGACCGCCGTCGTGCCGACCCGCAGCCGGTAGCTGCCCGGCTCGTGCTGCCAGCCGCCGGCCCAGTGCGCCAGCAGTCGGGTGGGCACCGGCACCGGCACGGACGCCGTCCCGCCGGCCGGCACCCGGACCGGGGCGGAGCCCACCAGCCAGCGCACCGGCCGGTCGACCGCGGAGTCGGGCCGCTCGGCGTAGACCTGCACGACCTGCTTTCCGTCGCGCTCGCCGCGGTTGGCCACCTCGACGGTCAGCGTGACGACCTCGCCGGGGCCGGCCTGCTCCGGTGCGTCCACGCCGACCAGGTCGATGCGGGTGTAGCCGCGCCCGCTGCCGAACCAGTAGGCCGGGGCGGCCTCCTGCCGGAGCCAGGCGCGGTAGCCGATGTGGATGCCCTCGACGTACTCCAGCGCGCCGTCGGTGGGCGTGCAGGAGAGCACCGGGACGTCGGCCTCCGCGGCCGGCCAGGTGGTGGGCAGCCGGCCGCCGGGCTCGGTGACGCCGAGCAGGACGTCGGCGACCGCGTTGCCGAACTCCTGCCCGCCGAACCAGCCGACCAGGAGCCCGGCGACGTCGTCCCGCCAGGGCAGCAGCACCGGGGAGCCGGCGTTGACCAGCACGACCGTGCGGGGGTTGGCGGCGGCGACGGCGCGGACCAGGTCGTCCTGCCGGCCGGGCAGCGCCAGCGTCGTCCGGTCGTAGCCCTCGGACTCGACGAGGGAGTTCGTGCCGACGACGACCAGGGCCACGTCGGCCTCCGCCGCGGTCCGGGCCGCCTCGGCGATCAGCGCGTCGGCGTCGACGTCGGCCGGCTCCGTGCCCAGGCGCAGCGACATGGCGCGGGCGTTGAAGCCGCGGCGCCGGCGCAGGTCGTACACCAGCCGCAGGTCGACCGGCGTGCCCGCGGTGACCCGCACCTCGGCCGAGGCCGTCGGCGGGTTGGTGAACGCCGCACCCAGCGCGTCGGCGGCCGGCCGGAGCTTCTCGTCCACGAGCAGCTCGTCGTCGGCGTAGAGGCGGGCGGTGCCGACGAGGGCGACGCCGAGCCGGACGACGCCGCTCTCCGACGGTGTCCAGCGGGTGGTGAGCTCGAACTCGGCGGCCTCCTCGATCGGGACGTCGCTGCCGAAGTAGACGAGGTTGCTCGACCGGCGGTCCTCGACGTGCAGCTCGGAGCCGTCGTCGGCCAGGAAGCGGGCGTGCAGGCCCGGCTCGCCGGTGGCCGGCACCGCCAGCTCGCGCAGCGGCAGCTCCACGACGCCGTCCTGCACCACCGCGCCGACCGAGTACCGCACGTCGACCCCGGGCAGGGCGGCGCGCAGGCCCTCCAGCGGCGAGACGGTGTACTCGGGCACGACGGTCGCGCTGCCGCCGCCCTGCGTGCGGGCGGCGGAGGCGTTGTTGCCGATGACGGCCAGCGAGCGCAGCGCCGTCGCGTCCCACGGGAGCTCGTCGCGGTTCTCCAGCAGCACGGTGCCCGCGGCGGCGGCCTCCCGCGCCAGGCTCGGCCCGTCCTCCACCAGCAGGGGCTCGGCCGGCGCGGTGCCCTCCAGCGCACCGACGCGCTCCGCGAGGCGCAGGATGCGCAGCACCTTGCGGTCGACGACGGCCTCGGCGATCTCGCCGGCGCGCACCGCGGCGACCAGCGCCTCGCCCCACGGTCCCTGCGGGCCGGGCATGACGAGGTCCTGCGACGCCCGGGCGCTCTCCAGGCTGCGGACGCCGGTCCAGTCGCTGATCACCACGCCGTCGAAGCCCCACTCGCTGTTCAGCGGCGTCTCGAGCAGCTCGTTCTCGCTCGCGGTGGCGCCGTTGATCGAGTTGTACGAGCTCATGACCAGCCAGGCGCGGGCCTCGACGACGGCCTTCTCGAACGCCAGCAGGTAGAGCTCGCGCAGCGTGCGGTCGTCGGCGCGGACGTCGACGGTGAAGCGGTCGGTCTCGAAGTCGTTGGCGACGTAGTGCTTCGGCGTCGCGCCCACCCCGTTGTCCTGGACGCCGGCGACGTAGGCGGCGGCCAGCTCGGCGGTGAGGACGGGGTCCTCGCTGAAGCACTCGAAGTGCCGGCCGCCCAGCGGCGAGCGGTGCAGGTTGATCGTCGGGCCGAGGACGACGTCGACGCCCTTGCGCCGGGCCTCGACCGCGGCCGCGGCGCCGTACCGGCGGGCGAGGTCCGGGTCCCAGGCGGCCGCGAGCGCGGTCGCGGACGGCAGGTTGAGCGAGGGGTCCCGCTCGTCCCACACCTCGCCGCGGACGCCGGAGGGCCCGTCGGACACCAGGATCCGGCGCAGCCCGATCGACTCCAGCGGCCAGGTGGTCCAGAAGTCGCGCCCCGTGAGCAGCTGCACCTTCTCCTCGAGGGAGAGCGCTCGGAGGGCGTCGTCGAGCCGGGTGCCGGGGAGTGCTGCGGGTCGCGTCATGGGTCCGTTCTCGTGGTCGGCTGCTGCGCGGGTGAGGTGCGGCACACGCTAGTGAGCGACATGGCCGCGGTGGAGCCTCCCTGCGGTGGCCGCGTGATCACCACGGGTCTAGCGTCGGCCGCGGCCGTCCGCTCCTCGGGCACGGTCATGCTGCTCAGGAGGGGTGTCCCCGGTGATCCGGACGGATCGTCAGCTGGCCGACGGCCGGCAGATCCTCTACTTCGACGACGGGTCGCAGCCCGCCCCGCACGACGCTCCCGACACCCGCGACCTGCCGGCGGTGGCCACGCGGTCGCAGCTCCGGTGGGACGCGCTGCTCGGCGAGTGGGTCGTGGTCGCCTCCCACCGGCAGAGCCGCACCTTCCTGCCGCCGGCCGACCAGTGCCCGCTGTGCCCGACGCGGCCCGGGCGGCCCACGGAGATCCCCGACGCCGACTACCAGGTGGTCGCCTTCGAGAACCGCTTCCCCTCGCTGGCCACCGGTGTCGAGCGCGACGTCCCGCCCACCGCGCCCGGCTCGCCGCTGGCCGAGCTGCGCCCGGGCTTCGGCCGCTGCGAGGTCGTCGTCTTCACCAGCGACCACGACCGCGACTTCGCCGACCTCGGGGCCGACCGCGCCCGGCTCGTCGTCGACGTGTGGGCCGAGCGCACGGCGGAACTCTCCGTGGTCGAGGGGATCGAGCAGGTCTTCGTCTTCGAGAACCACGGCGAGGAGATCGGGGTGACCCTGTCGCACCCCCACGGCCAGATCTACGCCTACCCGTTCGTCACCCCGCGGGTCGAGAAGGTGCTCGCCTCCGTGCGTCGCCACCGGGAGGCCACCGGCGGCGACCTGTTCGCCGACGTCGTGGCCGCCGAGCGCACCGGGCCACGGGTGGTGACGGAGAACGAGCACTGGACGGCGTTCGTGCCGGCGGCCGCGCGCTGGCCCTACGAGGTGCAGATCTTCCCGACTCGGAAGGTGCCCGACCTGCCGGCGCTCACCGACGAGGAGCGGGACGCCTTCGTCGACGTCTACCTCGACGTGCTGGGCCGCTTCGCGCACCGCTTCGACACCCCGATGCCCTACATCGCCTCGTGGAACCAGGCCCCGCTGCGCGCCCGGGACGAGTGGTGGCTGCACCTCCAGCTGTTCTCGCTGCGCCGCGCGCCGGGCAAGCTGAAGTACCTGGCCGGCTCCGAGTCGGGGATGGGCGCGTTCATCACCGACACCGGCCCCGAGGACGTCGCCGAGCAGCTGCGCGCGGTGAGCTGGTGACCCGGGACGACGCCGGCGAGCGGGCGGCCGCTGCCTTCGCCGAGCGCTTCGGCCGGGACCCCGAGGGGGTGTGGGCGGCACCGGGGCGGGTCAACGTGATCGGGGAGCACACCGACTACAACGGCGGCTTCGTGCTGCCCGTCGCGCTGCCGCACACCACCCGAGCGGCCGTCGCCCGCCGCGACGACGGCCGGCTGGTGGCCCGGTCGCTCCAGCACCCCGACGCGGACGCCGACCTCGCCGTCGCCGAGCTCGCGCCCGGCACGCCCCCGGGCTGGGCGGGGTACGTGGCCGGCGTCGTCCACCAGCTGCGCGACGCGGTACCCGGCGGGCTGGAGGTCCTGGTCGACGGCGACGTCCCGGCCGGCGCCGGGCTGTCGTCGTCCGCGGCGCTCGAGTGCGCCGTCGCCCTGGCGCTGCGCGACCTGCTCGACCTCGACCTGGGCCCCGCCGACCTCGTCGAGGTCGCCCGGCGCGCGGAGAACGACTACGTCGGCGCCCCGACCGGGATCCTCGACCAGTCCGCGTCCGTGCTCTGCGAGGCCGGCGCGGCGCTGTTCCTCGACACCCGCGACCGCAGCAGCGAGCAGGTGCCCTTCGACCTCGCCGCGGCGGGGCTGGCGTTGCTGGTGGTCGACAGCGGCACCACCCACGACCACGCCGACGGCGGCTACCGGGACCGGCGCCGCGAGTGCGAGCAGGCCGCCGAGCGGCTCGGCGTGCCGCTGCTGCGCGAGGTTGAGGACGTCGCCGCCCTCGCCGTCCTGGACGACGGCACGTCCGAGGGTGCGCTGCTGCACCGCCGCGCCCGGCACGTCGTCACCGAGGACGCGCGGGTGCTGCGCGTCGTCGACGTCCTGCGGGCGGGGGAGGACCCCCGCGCCATCGGCCCGCTGCTGACCGAGAGCCACGCGTCGCTGCGCGACGACTTCGAGGTCTCCGTCCCACCGCTGGACGCCTGCGTCGAGGCGGCGCTGGAGGCCGGCGCCCACGGTGCCCGCATGGTCGGCGGCGGCTTCGGCGGCAGCGCGATCGCGCTGGTCGAGGCCGACGCCGTCGACCGGGTCGCCGCGGCCGTCACCGCCCGCCTCCAGCACGACGGGCTCGACGCGCCCCGCACCTTCGTGACCGTCCCGTCCGCCGGCGCCCGACGGCTGGCCTGACCCTTCCGAGAAGAGGAACCGATGGACGACTCACTCCAGCTCGACGCGAACGTCGTCGACTACGCCCTCGTCGCGGCGTACTTCGCCGTGGTCCTGGGCATCGGCTTCGCCGCCCGGCGGCGGGTGTCCGACAGCCTGGACTTCTTCCTGTCCGGGCGCTCGCTGCCCGCCTGGGTGACCGGCCTGGCCTTCGTCTCGGCGAACCTCGGCGCGGTCGAGATCGTCGGCATGTCGGCCAACGGGGCCCAGTTCGGCATGGCGACGATGCACTACTTCTGGATCGGCGCCGTCCCCGCGATGCTGTTCCTCGGCGTCGTGATGATGCCCTTCTACTACGGCTCGAAGGTCCGCAGCGTCCCCGAGTACATGCGGCGCCGGTTCGGGCCCGGGGCGCACCTGGTCAACGCGCTCAGCTTCGCCGTCGCGCAGATCCTCATCGCCGGCATCAACCTCTACCTGCTCGCGCGGATCGTGGAGCTGCTGCTGGGCTGGCCGCTGTGGGTCTCGCTGATCGTCGCCGCGGTCGTGGTGCTCAGCTACATCACCCTCGGTGGGCTCTCGGCGGCGATCTACAACGAGGTCCTGCAGTTCTTCGTGATCGTGGCCGCGCTGCTCCCGCTGACCCTCATCGGGCTGCACCGGGTCGGCGGCATCGGCGGGATGATCGACTCGGTGCGCGAGGCCGGGAACGAGGAGATGCTGGCCTCGTGGCCGGCCACCGAGCTGACCGGCTTCGAGAGCCCGTTCTGGTCGGTCGTCGGCATCGTGTTCGGCCTCGGGTTCGTGCTGTCCTTCGGCTACTGGACGACGAACTTCGTAGAGGTGCAGCGGGCCATGGCCACCCACTCCATCTCGGCCGCGCGGGCGACGCCGATCATCGGGTCGTTCCCGAAGATGTTCGTGCCGTTCATCGTGGTCATCCCCGGCATCATCGCCACGGTCCTGGTGCCGGAGGTCGTGGAGGCCAAGGCGTCGGGCGACCCGGACTTCGACTACAACAACTCGATCCTCTACCTGATCAGCGACGTCCTGCCCAACGGTCTGCTCGGCGTCGCGCTGGCCGGTCTGCTGGCGGCCTTCATGGCCGGCATGGCGGCCAACATCTCGGCCTTCAACACCGTCTTCAGCTACGACCTGTGGCAGCAGTACGTGAAGAAGGACCGGTCGGACGACTACTACCTGCGGGTGGGCCGCTGGGCGACCGTCGGGGCCACGGTCACCGCCATCGGGACGGCGCTGATCGCGTCGGGCTACACGAACCTGATGGACTACCTGCAGACGCTGTTCGGCTTCTTCAACGCGCCGCTGTTCGCCACCTTCATCCTCGGCATGTTCTGGAAGCGGATGACGCCGACGGCGGGCTGGGCGGGCCTGGTGTCCGGCACCCTGGCTGCCGTGACCGTCGCGCTGCTGAGCGAGGACGCCTTCGGCGAGACCTCCCTCGGGGTGCTGCCGCTGGAGGGCCAGGGCGCCAGCTTCGTGGCCGCCGGCGCCGCCTTCGTCGTCGACGTCCTGGTCAGCGTGGTGGTCACGCAGGTGTCGCAGCCCAAGCCGGCGCACGAGCTCGTCGGGCTGGTCTACTCCGAGACGCCCAGGGAGCAGCGCACCGATCCCGAGGCGCACCGCCTGCCGTGGTACCGGTCACCGGTGCCGCTGGCCGGCATCGCGCTGGCCATGGTGATCGTCCTGAACGTCGTCTTCCGCTGACCACGAGGAGAGGGATCCGCATGAGCACAGCAGGCAGCAGGGACGCGGGCGCCGGCTCGGGCGAGAAGCGCGCCGCCGGGGCGTTCGACGTCCGCAACGTGATCGCCGGCCTCATCGGTCTCTACGGCGTCGTCCTCGTCGTCGTGGGGCTGGTCGACGGCGGGGACGAGGCGCTGGCGAAGACCGACGGGTGGAACGCCAACCTCTGGGTCGGCGTGGCCATGATCGTGTTCGCGCTGCTGTTCGCCCTGTGGGCGCGGCTGCGCCCGATCGTGGTCGCCTCCCCGGAGACCGGGGAGGACTGAGCCCGACCGTCAGCAGAAGGTCCCGGTCATCGGCAGGTCGGCGCAGGCGGGGTCGACCTCCTCGACCGGTGCGACCGAGCCGGTGGTGGCGGGGGCCGGGTCGTCGGCCGCCTGCACCACCAGGACGACGGTGACGGCGGCCACCACGGCGACGGAGAGGGCGAGCAGGAACAGCAGGGCGCGGTGGGCGGCGGCCCAGGTGGCGGCCGGCCCGTGGACGACGGTGCTCATCGGTGGTCCTGTCCGGGTGCGGCGCCGGCGGCGGAGCGACCCTCGGCTGCGGGGGCCGGGCGGAGGAGCCCGGTACCGACGACGGTGATCCGCCGGGACGGGGGCCGGAATACGCCTCCGGACGTATCCTCGTGCCCTTCCGCGGGCCCCGGTGCGGCTCTAGCGTCGGCTGCCACCGGCCGACGGCGGGAGCAGTCATGGGCACCGGTCTGGTCCGCGCGGGCGACGCCGAGGTGCTGCTCGCCGTCCTCGACGAGGCGCGGCACGACGACCCCGGGCCGATCGTCCCCTGGGCGTTGCTCGAGGGCCTGCAACGGCTGCTGGCCTGCGACCAGGACGTGAGCTACCAGCGCTACGACCACCGCCGGGGGCAGGCGCTGCTGCTGCAGTCCGTCGCGGCCGACGGCACCCGGGAGGTGGTCCGCTCCGGGCCCGAGGGGCCGGCCGAGCCGTGGGCGCGGCTGCTGGGGCGCCCGCCCGGGGACGCGCGCGAGGTCGTCGTACCCGTCCCGGCGCCGCCGGGGGAGGTGCGGCGCTTCCTCTTCGTGCGCTCGTCCGGACCGCCCTTCGACGCCGCGGACCGGCGCCTGCTGGAGCTGCTGCGCCCGCACCTGCACGAGGTGTGGCAGGACGCCGAGCGGCGCCGCGCCGGAGCGCTGCCGCTCTCGCCGCGGGAGTGGGAGGTGCTCGGCCTGGCCGGGACGGGGGCGTCCACGGTGGAGATCGCCGACGCCCTGTGGATCTCGGTGGGGACCGTGCGGAAGCACATGGAGCACATCCGCGAGAAGCTCGGCGTGCACACCATCGCCGCCGCGGCGGCCCGGGCGCTGCCGTTCGCGCCCGGCGGGTCGGACGCCGGCTAGCGCGCGGCGCGGGAGATCGCGGCCGCGGCGTCGAGCACGGCGCCCACCACCTCGGGTGCCGGCCGCCGGCCCAGCCGCTCGACGGGTCCGGAGATGGAGACCGCGCCGAGCACGGCGCCGGCGCCGTCGCGCACCGGGGCCGACAGCGAGGCCACGCCCGGCTCGCGCTCGGCGACGCTGTGCGCCCAGCCGCGGCGGCGGACGTCGAGCAGCGTGCGGGCGGTGAAGCTGGCCGACGGGAGCAGCCGGGTGACCTCGTCGGCCGGGGTGAACGCCAGCAGCGCGTGCGCCGCGGAGCCGGCGGTCATGGGCAGCCGCGCGCCCACCGGGACGGTGTCGCGCAGGCCGCTGGTGCGCTCGGCGGCGGCGACGCAGACCCGGCTGGCGCCGTCGCGGACGTAGAACTGGGCGCTCTCCCCGGTCGCGTCGCGCAGCGTGACCAGGTGCCGGCCGGCGATGTCGCCCAGGTCGGCCGAGCCGCGGCCGAGCTCGGCCAGCGCCGGACCGGGGGCCCAGGTGCCGGTGTCGGTGCGCCGCACGAGCCGGTGGCCTTCGAGCGCGACGGCCAGCCGGTGGGCCGTCGCGCGCGGCAGGCCGGTGCGGGCGACCAGCTCGGCCAGGGTGGCCGGCTCGTCGGCGACGGCACGGAGGATCGCGACCGCTTTGTCCAGAAGGGCGACGGGGTTAGGCTGTCCCACACAGCAATACTTGCATCTCACATAGTGAGACACAAGCGCGACGAGCCGGGTGATCCCCGGTGAGAGGACGGACCGTGCCCAAGACCCTGGCCGAGAAGGTCTACGACGCCCACGTGGTGCGCAGCGCCGCGGGCGAGCCCGACCTGCTCTACATCGACCTGCACCTCGTGCACGAGGTCACCAGCCCGCAGGCCTTCGACGGGCTGCGCGCCGCCGGGCGCACCGTGCGCCGTCCCGACCTCACCATGGCGACCGAGGACCACAACGTCCCGACGCTGGACATCCTCGCGCCCATCGCCGACCCGGTCAGCCGGGCCCAGGTGGAGGCGCTGCGCCGGAACACCGCCGAGTTCGGCATCCGGCTGGCCCCCATGGGCGACCGCGACCAGGGCATCGTGCACGTCATCGGCCCGCAGCTGGGCCTCACCCAGCCGGGCATGACGATCGTCTGCGGCGACAGCCACACCTCGACGCACGGCGCCTTCGGTGCGCTGGCCTTCGGCATCGGCACCAGCGAGGTCGAGCACGTGCTCGCGACCCAGACGCTGCCGCAGTACAAGCCCAAGCAGATGGCGGTCACCGTCGACGGCGAGCTGCCCCCGGGCGTCTCGGCCAAGGACGTGATCCTCGCCGTCATCGCGCAGACCGGCACCGGCGGCGGCCAGGGCTACGTGATCGAGTACCGCGGCAGCGCCATCGAGAGGCTCTCGATGGAGGCCCGCATGACCATCTGCAACATGTCCATCGAGGCCGGCGCCAAGGCGGGCCTGATCGCCCCCGACCAGACCACCTTCGACTTCCTGCAGGGCCGCCCGCACGCCCCGCAGGGCGCGGACTGGGACGCCGCCGTCGCGCACTGGTCGACGCTGCGCACCGACGAGGACGCCGTCTTCGACGCCGAGGTGCGCATCGACGCCTCGACCCTCACGCCGTTCGTCACCTGGGGCACCAACCCCGGCCAGGGCCTGCCGATCGACGCCGTCGTCCCCGACCCGGCCGACTTCGCCGACGAGGGCGACCGCCGCGCCGCCGAGCAGGCGCTGGAGTACATGGGCCTCACCGCCGGCACCCCGCTGCGCGAGATCGAGGTGGACACCGTCTTCCTCGGCTCCTGCACCAACGGCCGCATCGAGGACCTCCGGGTCGCCGCCGAGCTGCTGCGCGGCAAGCGGATCGACGCGAGCACCCGGATGCTCGTCGTCCCCGGGTCGGTGGCGGTCAAGGCGCAGGCCGAGACCGAGGGGCTGGACCGGGTGTTCACCGAGGCCGGCGCCGAGTGGCGCGGCGCGGGGTGCTCGATGTGCCTGGGCATGAACCCCGACCAGCTCAAGCCGGGGGAGCGCTCGGCCTCCACCAGCAACCGCAACTTCCAAGGCCGGCAGGGCAAGGGCGGGCGCACCCACCTGGTGAGCCCCGCCGTCGCCGCGGCCACCGCGCTGACCGGCCGCCTGACCGCCCCCGCCGACCTGATCGGAGCCTGACACCGTGGACGCCTTCGTCACCCACACCGGCACCGCCGCGCCGCTGCGCCGGACCAACGTCGACACCGACCAGATCATCCCGGCCGAGTACCTGAAGCGGATCACCCGCACCGGCTTCGAGGACGGCCTGTTCGTCGCCTGGCGCACCAACGAGCCTGACTTCGTGCTCAACCGGCCCGAGTACGCGAACGCCTCGATCCTCGTGGCCGGCCCGGACTTCGGCACCGGGTCCTCCCGCGAGCACGCCAACTGGGCGCTGCTGGACGGCGGCTTCCGGGTCGTCATCAGCCCGCGGTTCGCCGACATCTTCCGCAACAACTCGACCAAGGCCGGGCTGCTCACCGTCGTCCTCCCGCAGGCCGACGTCGAGGCGCTGTGGACCGCGATCGAGGCCGACCCCGCCCTGCCGGTGACCGTCGACCTGCAGTCGAAGACGGTGTCCTACGCCGGCGTGAGCGTGCCGTTCGAGATCGACGACTACATCCGCTGGCGGCTGCTCGAGGGGCTCGACGACGTCGGCCTCACCGAGCGCCACCTGGACGACATCGAGGCCTTCGAGGCGACCCGCCCGACCTGGAAGCCGACGGCGCTGCCCGCCGTCTAGGGGCGGGCGTCGGGGTCGGGCGCGAAGTCCCGGTAGTAGTCGGCGCTCAGCGCCCCCGCCCGGCCGCCGAGGGCCCACACGCTGCCCTTGGCGGCCGGCGGGAGCAGCCCGGTCACCCCGTGCCCGTGGACGCCGAGCGCCTGCAGCACCGCCGGGATGGCCCCGCCCTGGCTGCAGACGACGGCGACGCCCGGCCGGTCCTGTCGCGCGAGCAGCCGCTCCACCGCGGCCAGCCCTGCCTGCGGGTCGGCGGCGAACCCCTCCTCGCCCAGCTCCGGGAGCTCCGCGACGACGGCCCCGACCAGCTCGGCGAGCGGTTGCACCGTCTGCCGGCAGCGCAGCGGGGGGGCGGAGGCGACCTCGGCGGGGGAGAACGCGGGCAGGACCTCGGCCAGCCGCTCCGCCTGGCGCCGGCCCCTGCCGTCGAGCGGGCGCAGCTCGTCCGGGCCGTCGAACTCCCGCTTGTCGCCGGCCCGGCCGTGGCGCACCAGCAGCACCGATACCTCCCGCGGGAGGTCGTCGCGCGCGGCGTCGGCGACGACCTCCGCGTCGTGCTCGTAGCTGCACAGGGCCGCGGCGTCGGCAGGGGGGAGCCAGCGCAGCTCGTCGACCTCGTCGTTCGCGGCGAAGGCGCCGTCCACGCAGCGCATGACCCAGTACTCGACCCGCTTGGGCGCGCCGTCGACCGCGTACCGCGTGGTCAGGCTGCGCCGCCCGACGACGACGCCGAGCCCGGTCTCCTCCTCCACCTCGCGCAGCGCCGTCTGCACGGCGTGCTCGCCGGCGTCCACGTGGCCCTTGGGCAGCGACCAGTCGTCGTGCCGCGGCCGGTGGACGACGGCGACCTCGATGCCGCCGTCGTCCCCCGGCCGCCAGACCACACCGCCGGCGGCGGCGATCACCGAGCCGTCAGCCGACGAGCTCATGCATGCGGTCCATCAGCTCGGCCTGGTAGTCCCGCCCGGGGTGGTGCTCCCAGCTGCCGTCGCTGCGCAGCTCCCAGCACCGCACGTCCGGGGCCATGGCCGGTGCGAGCGTGCGCTCGAGCTGGGTGCGCGACTTCTCGTCGCAGACCCGCAGCAGCACCTCCACCCGGCGGTCGAGGTTGCGGTGCATCAGGTCGGCGCTGCCGAGCCACCACTCGTCCTCCCCGCCGTTCACGAAGGAGATGACGCGCGAGTGCTCGAGGAACCGGCCGACGATCGAGCGCACCCGGATCGTCTCCGAGAGCCCGGGCACGCCGGGGCGCAGCGCGCAGATGCCGCGCACGAACAGCTCCACCGGGACGCCGGCTCGCGACGCCTCGTAGAGCGCGTCGATGATGCGCTCGTCGACGATCGAGTTGGCCTTGATGCGGATGCCGGCAGGCCGGCCCTCCGCCGCGTGCCGCACCTCGCGCCGGATCTTCTCGATCAGCCCGTTGCGGATGCCGTGCGGGGCGACCATCAGGGTGCGGTAGTTGGTCTGCCGCGAGTAGCCGGTGAGCACGTTGAACAGGTCGGTGAGGTCGGCACCCACCCGCGGGTCGGCGGTGAGGATGCCGAGGTCCTCGTAGATCCGCGCCGTCTTCGGGTTGTAGTTGCCCGTGCCGATGTGGCAGTAGCGGCGGATGACGCCCTGCTCGCGGCGCACCACGAGCGCGGTCTTGCAGTGGGTCTTGAGCCCCACCAGGCCGTAGACGACGTGGCAGCCGGCGCGCTCCAGCGAGCGGGCCCAGCTGATGTTGGCCTCCTCGTCGAAGCGCGCCTTGATCTCCACCAGGACGACGACCTGCTTGCCGGCCTCCGCGGCCTCGATGAGCGCGTTGACGATGGGGGAGTCGCCGGAGGTGCGGTAGAGCGTCTGCTTGATGGCGAGCACGTTCGGGTCGGCGGCCGCCTGCTCGATGAAGCGCTGCACGCTGGTCGCGAACGAGTGGTACGGGTGGTGCACCAGCACGTCGCCCTCGCGCAGCGTCGCGAAGACGCTCTTGGGCGTCTCGCCCTCGCTCAGCCGCGGGTGGGTGGTGGGGACGAACGGCTCGTCCTTGAGCTCGGGCCGGTCCAGGTCGTACAGCGCCATCAGGGAGGCCAGGTCGAGCAGCCCCGGCACGTGGACGACGTCGGCCGGCGAGACCTCGAGCTCGGAGAGGAGCACCTCGAGGATCCGCGGGTCCATCGGCTCGGCGACCTCCAGCCGGACCGCCGGGCCGAAGCGCCGCCGGGCCAGCTCCCGCTCCAGCGCCTGCAGCAGGTCCTCGTCGCGGTCCTCCTCGACCTCGACGTCGGCGTTGCGCGTGACCCGGAAGAAGTGGTGGTCGAGCACGTCCAGGCCGGGGAAGAGCTGGTTGAGGTGCGCGGCGATGAGGTCCTCGAGCGGCAGGAACACCGCCGTGGAGTCGCTCCCGCCCCCGCCGCTCACCGGCACGAACCGCGGCACGTTGTTGGGCACCTTGAGCCGGGCGAAGCGGGGGGCGTTGGTGTCCGGGTCGTGGACGGACACCGCGAGGTTCAGCGACAGGCCGCTGATGTAGGGGAAGGGGTGCGCCGGGTCGACCGCCAGCGGCGTCAGCACCGGGAAGACCTGGTCGCGGAAGTACTCGCGCAGCCGCAGCGCGGCCTGCTCCTCGAGCTCGTCCCAGCGGACGATGCGGATCCCGGCCTCCTCCAGGCGCGGCAGCACGTCCTTGTTGAAGACGTCGGAGTGCCGCTGCACGAGCTCCTGGGTGCGGGCGGTGATCCGCTCCAGCTGCTCGCGGATGGTCAGGCCGTCGGGGGAGCGGACGGTGAGCCCGGTGCTCTGCCGCCGCTTCAGCCCGGCGATCCGCACCATGTAGAACTCGTCGAGGTTGCTGGCGAAGATGGCCAGGAACTTGACCCGCTCGAGCAGCGGCGCCGAGTCGTCCTCGGCCAGTTCGAGGACGCGGGCGTTGAAGTCCAGCCAGGACAGCTCGCGGTTCAGGAAGCGGTCGGCCGGCAGCGTCGCGTCGTCGGGGGAGGGCACGCGTTCATCGTGCCGCACCCAGGTGAACGGCGAGAGTCGACGGCCCGGCCAGCAGGTGCGCCGTCCGCGGTCCCGCGCCGAGCGCGAGCGCGGCCCGCAGGTCGGCCGGCGTGTCGACGTCGCGGACCAGCCCCGGCCAGTCGCCGGCGAGCTCCCGGGCACCGTCGTCCCGGTGGGCCTGCGCCGAGCCCGACCCGAACCTCGGCCGCAGCGGCGTGCCGACGGCGGTCAGCAGCGTCGTGCCCGTGCCCTGCGCGTCGGGCACGAAGGCCCGGGATGCGCCGGCGGCGGCCGCGAGCGCTGCCTCCAGCTCCGCCGCCCGCAGCGCCGGCAGGTCCGAGGAGAGCGCGGCGACCGCGTCGGTGACGGCCGCCCGGGCACCGTGCTCGAGGGCGGTGTTCAGACCGGCGTCGGGCTCGTCGCCGACCACGCGGGCGCCCAGGAGCCCGGCCTGCTCGACGGCGGCCGGCTCGTCGGTGACGACCACGACCTCGGAGACCAGGGGGCAGGCGAGCGCCGCGGCCACCGTGTCGGCGAGCAGTGCCAGGACCAGCGCCTCGTGGGCGGCCGCGGGCCGCTCGGCGCGGTCGGTCAGCGGGCGCAGCCGGGTCTTGGCCACGGCGAGCCGCTTCGCCGGGACGACGACCGACCAGGCAGGCACGGCCACAATGTGAGCACATCCGCGCCGGAGGTGGTCGCCCCGATCGGGACCCGGTGGTCCCGTGCGGTGGGATGGGGGTCGATCATGGGGCAGATCACACGAGACGGGGAGGCGGTCCGGTGGCGGAGGAGACGTCCTGGCAGGTCCCGGCGCGCAGCGGGGCGGGGCCGGCCGTCCGGCCGCGGAGCCGTCGCCCGGGACGGTGGGCCACGCGCGGGCGCATCGGCTGGGCCTTCTGGCTGTGCATCGTCGTGGTGTTCCCCGCGTCGAAGCTGATGTTCCGGATCCGGTACCGGCACGGCGACCGCATCCCGACCAGCGGTCCGGTGCTCCTGGTGGCCAACCACGTCTCGGTGCTCGACCCGATCGCCTGCGCCCGGCTGGTCTTCGACCACGGCCGCATGCCGCACTTCCTGGCCAAGGAGTCGGTGTTCAAGGGGCTGGCGGGGTCGATCCTGCGCTCGGCCGGGCAGATCCCGGTCGCCCGGTACTCCTCGGACGCGGTGGGCGCGCTGGCCGCCGCGCAGGAGGACCTCGAGAGGGGCAACCTGGTGGTGATCTACCCCGAGGGCTCCGTCACGCGCGACCCCGACTGGTGGCCGATGCAGTCGCGCACCGGGGCGGCCCGGCTGGCGCTGACGACCGACGCCGCCGTCGTGCCGGTCGCCCAGTGGGGGCCGCAGAACCTGCACGACTACCACACCAAGAAGCTGCACCCGCGGCTCCGGACACCCACCGACTACCTCGTCGGCGAGCCGATCGACCTCGCCGACCTGCGCGCCCAGGTGCGGGCCGGACGGCCGCTGACCGCCGAGCTCCTGAAGGAGACGACCGATCTGATGATGGGCCGCGTGCGCGACCAGCTGGCCGAGCTGCGCGGGGAGCCGGCGCCCGCGCTGTTCCACCCGCGCCCGCGCCGCGAGCTCCCCGGCGACCTGCCCGGCGGCGTGGCGTGAAGCGCGCCGCCGTCCTGGGCGCCGGCTCCTGGGGGACGACGTTCGCCAAGGTGCTCGCCGACGCCGGGTGCGACGTCGCCCTGCACGCCCGCCGCCCCGAGCTGGTGCAGGCCATCACCGACGACGGGGAGAACCGCGACTACCTGCCGGGCATCCGGCTGCCCGGGACGGTCCGCGCCACCGTGGACGCCGCCGAGGCGCTGGCCGACGCCGACGTCGTGGTCCTCGCGGTGCCCTCGCAGTCGCTGCGCGAGAACCTCACCGCCTGGGCGCCGCTGCTGCCGCCGGACGCGACGCTGCTGAGCCTGATGAAGGGCATCGAGCTCGGGACGACGAAGCGGATGAGCCAGGTCATCTGCGAGGTGACCGGCGCCGGCGGTGACCGCGTCGCGGCGCTGTCCGGGCCCAACCTCGCCCGCGAGATCGCCGAGGAGCAGCCCGCCGCGACCGTCATCGCCTGCACCGACGCCGAGCGGGCCGCCGCCCTGCAGGTGGCCTGCCACACCCGCTACTTCCGGCCGTACACCAACGCCGACCTGGTCGGCTGCGAGCTGGGCGGTGCGGTCAAGAACGTCATCGCGCTGGCCTGCGGGATCGCGGAGGGCCTGGGTTTCGGCGACAACACCCGCGCCTCGCTGATCACCCGCGGCCTGGCCGAGACCGCCCGGCTGGGCATCGCCCTGGGTGCGGAGATGACCACCTTCGCCGGCCTGGCCGGCCTCGGTGACCTGGTGGCCACCTGCAGCTCCCCGCTGTCGCGCAACCGGACCTTCGGCGAGAAGCTCGGCCGCGGGATGTCGGTCGCCGAGGTGCAGGAGAGCACCCGGCAGACCGCCGAGGGCGTGAAGAGCTGCCGCTCGGTGCTCGACCTCGCCCGGGCGCACGGCGTGGACGTGCCGATCACCGAGGCCGTCGTCCGGGTGTGCCACGAGGGCGAGTCGGCCGCGCGGATGGTCACGGCGATCATGTCCCGCGAGGCCAAGCCGGAATGAGCTGGGGCGACGGCACCCGTGCGGTGCGCGCCGGCGAGCAGCCCGCCGTCCCGGGCGCGCCGCTGCGGCCCTCGCCGGTGTTCGCCGCCCCGTTCCACCTCGGCGACCAGCCGCCGCGGGCCGGCGGCGCGGACGCCTACGCGCGCACCGAGCAGCCGACCCTGCGCGACTTCGAGGCGGCCGTCGGCGAGCTCGACGGCGGGCGGTGCCTCTCCTTCGCCACCGGGATGGCCGCGCTCGCCGCCGCGGTGCTCGGCTGCACCGGCAGCGGCGACCGGGTGGTCCTGCCCTCGGACGGCTACTACGCGATCCGGCTCCTGGGTGCCGAGGAGCTGACCCGGTTCGGCATCGAGGTCTCGCAGGTGCCCACGCCGGAGATCGAGCGCTTCGCCGCCGACGGTGGGCTGGACGGCGTCGCGATGGTGCTCCTGGAGACGCCCAGCAACCCGCAGCTCGACGTCTGCGACATCGCCGCCGTCGCCCGGGCCGCGCGGGCGTCGGGCACGCTGGTCGCCGTCGACAACACGACGGCGACGCCGCTCGGGCAGCGGCCGCTCGCCCTGGGCGCGCACCTCACCGTCGGCAGCGACACCAAGGCGCTGACCGGGCACAGCGACGTGCTGCTCGGGCACGTCAGCACCACCGACGACGGGCTGCACGCGCGGATCAAGGGCTTCCGCGACCGCACCGGCAGCACGCCCGGGCCCTTCGAGGCCTGGCTCGGGCACCGCTCGATGAGCACCCTGGACCTGCGGCTGGCCCGCCAGGCCGAGAACGCCGCGGCGGTGGCCGAGCTCCTGGCCTCCTCGCCGGCGGTCACCGGGCTGCGCTGGCCGTGGCGGGCGGGCGACCCCTCCTCCGAGCTGGCGGCGCGGCAGATGCTGCGCCCGAACGGCGTGCTGTCCTGCGAGCTGCGCGACGAGGCGGCGGTGACCCGGCTGCTCGACGCCAGCCGGCTCTGGGACGCGGCGACCAGCTTCGGCGGCGTGCACAGCACGATCGACCGCCGGGCGCAGTGGGGCGGGGACGCGGTCGCGCCGGGCTTCGTGCGGCTGTCCTGCGGCATCGAGGACACCGCGGACCTCGTCGCCGACCTGTCAGTCGCCCTGGCTGCCCTGGACTGACCGCGCGGCCCGCCGCGCGCCCGCGCCCCGGGCGGTCAGCCAGAAGCTCAGCCCCCAGTAGTAGACGACGTAGGCCAGCGACGCCGCGACGACCCACGGCGAGGGGTCCGGCAGCTGCACGACCAGCACCGCGTACGTGACCAGCCAGACCAGCGTGAACGCCAGCGTGAAGACGCGCAGGGCGCCCATCCGCGAGGGGTAGAGGTAGCGGATCGGCACGAAGACGAGCACCGCGAAGACCAGCAGCGACACCGATGTCACCAGCTCGCTCGTGTCGAGCACGATCACGTAGAAGGCGACCACGTTCCAGTAGCTCGGGAAGCCGAGGAAGAAGTGGTCGGAGGTCTTCGCGTCCACCCGGCAGAACTGGTAGCAGGACGCCAGCAGGGGGATCGCCGCGACCACCCAGCCAGGCGCGCCCTCGGGCAGGTGGCCGGTGGTCCACAGCAGCACGAGCGGGGCGAAGACGTAGGTCAGGTAGTCGACGATGTTGTCCAGCAGCGCGCCGTCGAACCAGGGGATCGTCTCCTTGACCCGGAACCGGCGGGCCAGCATGCCGTCGGTGCCGTCGACGAACAGCGTGGCCAGGCCCAGCCACAAGGCCGCCTCCACGTCGCCCTCGAGCGCGGCCAGCACGATGAGCAGGCCCAGCACCGACCCGCTGGCGGTGTAGAGGTGCACCGCCGCGCCGGCCAGCCGCTGCCGCCGCGAGAAGACCTCCGCCGGGGGAGCCGCCGCATCCTGCACGCGACGAGGCTGCCACACCGCGCGCGCCTCGGCGGGACGGCGCGGACGCCCGCGGCCGGCAGCTAGGGTCGACGCGATGAACGGGCAGTCGAGCAAGGTGCGCGTCGCGGTCGTGTTCGGGGGCCGCAGCGCCGAGCACGCGATCTCCTGCGTCTCGGCGGGGAGCGTGATGGCCGCCCTGGATCCCGAGCGCTACGAGGTGGTGCCGGTCGGTATCGCACGCGACGGCCGCTGGGTGCTCGCCGACCCCGGCCAGCAGCTCGCGATCGCCGACGGCGCGCTGCCCGAGGTCACCGGCGGCACCGCGGTCTCCCTCGTGGGCGACCCCGAGGGCCGCGGCCTGGCCGTGCTGGAACCGGGTGCGGCGGTCGGGCAGGCGCTGACCGAGGTCGACGTGGTCTTCCCGGTGCTGCACGGCGCCTACGGCGAGGACGGCACCATCCAGGGGCTGCTGGAGATGACCGGGCTGCCCTACG
Source organism: Blastococcus sp. SYSU D01042 (assembly GCF_054050515.1). Taxonomy (NCBI): domain Bacteria; kingdom Bacillati; phylum Actinomycetota; class Actinomycetes; order Geodermatophilales; family Geodermatophilaceae; genus Blastococcus; species Blastococcus sp. SYSU D01042. The sequence goes on from NZ_JBJGZM010000007.1 coordinate 184,713, forward strand.
TGGGCTCGGGCGTGTTCGCCAGCGCCGCCTCGATGGACAAGGAGTTCACCAAGAAGCTCCTGGCCGCCGCCGGCCTGCCGCAGGGCGACCACGTCGTCCTGCGCGACTCCTCCGGGGCGATCTGCGCCGACCCCGACGTGCTCGATGAGGCCGCGCGCGAGCGGCTCGGCCTCCCGGTGTTCGTCAAGCCCTCCCGCGCGGGCTCCAGCATCGGCATCACCCGCGTCACCGACTGGGCCCAGTTCCCGGCCGCGGTCGCCGAGGCCGCCGCGCACGACGAGAAGGTCATCGTCGAGGCCGCCGTCCCGGGCCGGGAGATCGAGTGCGGCGTGCTGGCCGCGCGGGGCAGCGGGCTGCCCGAGGCCAGCCTGCCGGCCGAGATCCGGCTGCGCGACGGCGTCGAGTGGTACGACTTCGACGCCAAGTACCTCGACGACGCCGCCGAGTTCGACATCCCCGCCGACCTGACCGCCGAGCAGACCACGGCCGTGCAGGCGGCGGCCCGCCGGGCCTACCTCGCGCTGGACTGCCGGGGGCTGGCACGGGTCGACTTCTTCCTGGGCACCGCGGCCGACGGCTCGGACCTCCTGGTCATCAACGAGGTGAACACCATGCCGGGGTTCACGCCGATCTCCATGTTCGCCCGCATGTGGGCGGCCAGCGGGGTCGACTTCGCCGAGCTGGTCGACCGGCTGGTGTCCGGCGCGCTGGCGCCGCGGTGAGCGCCGGGCGGCGGGCCGGCGCTCACCGGGTCGCCGCCCTGCTCGCGCTCCTGCCCGTCCTGACCGCGGGCGGCTGCGGTGGGGAGAGCCCCGGCACCGCCGAGGCCGCGGACACCGCGGCCGGCACGGTCAGCCCCGAGGAGCTCGAGCGCCTCGTGGTGGACGAGGTGCCGTCGGGCCTGCCCCGGCTGCCGGACGACGCGATCTCGCCCCCGGCGGGCGCCAAGCGGCTGGAGGACGTCGCCGGCTACTCCGACGACCCGGCGCGCGAGCGCGGCGTGCTCGAGGACTACGGCTACCGCCACGGCTGGGAGCGGTTCTGGGGGTCCGGCACGGGGGAGGGGCCGCAGACCGGCGTCTTCGTCGACCAGTTCGCGGGGTCCGACGGCGCCGTGGCCTACGCCGAGGACCTCGCCCGCAACGACACCGAGCGCTACGGCGGGCTGCTCAGCGAGGGTTCGCCGGAGCTCCCGGACGGATGCCGGCGCCTGCTCGTCGACGAGGCACGCCCGGACGAGGGGCTCTCCGGGCCGGCGGCCTTCGCCTGGTGCACCCGAGGGGCCTTCAGCATCTCGGTGACCGCCGTCGCCGGGTCGCTGGACGCCGCGACCGCCGAGGTGGCCGCGGTCGCGGCCGATCAGCTGGACCGGCTGCCCGCGGGCTGAGCTCACTCCGCGGGCGTGGGCTCCTGGTAGGGCAGCGCCTGCGCCAGCCCCGCGGTCAGCGCGGTGACCGGTGCGCTGTCCACGCCGGCCGGCAGGTCCACCCGGACGTGGACGGGGCGGTCGACGGTCGTCCAGACGGTGACGTCGGGGTCGCTGCTGTCGACGAACCACTGCACGCCGTTGATCTGGATGGCCGACGCGCCCGTGGTCCAGCCGGCCGGGCGCTCCACCCCGCAGACGAGGACGACGGCCGGCTCGCCCCACGCGTAGGCGTAGGGGGAGTCCGCCTGCACCGGGCGCGACTGCTCCCCGGCGAGCTCCAGCGGCAGGCCGCTCATCACCGCCGGGCAGTGCTGGTCGGCCTCCGGGGTCACCGGGGGCACCGGCACCGGGAGCGGCGGGAGGTCGGCGCGGGCGGGGGGTGCGGTGCCCTCGATCTCGGCCGGCCCGCGCGCGGTGGTGTCCTCGTCGTCCGCGGAACCGCCGAGCACGTTGACCACGACCACGACGGCGATCACGACCGGCACGAGCACGGCCAGCGCGATCAGCGCGAGGCGCCGCAGCGGGTCGTCGGGACGGTCGGGCGGGGGCGGGTGCTCGGTCAGGGGAGTGCTCGCGGCGGGGTCGGGTGGTGCGGGGGTCAGATGTTGACGACGGGGCAGGTCAGCGTGCGGGTGATGCCGTCCACCGACTGCACGCGGGCCACGACGAGGCGGCCCAGTTCGTCGACGGTCTCCGCCTCGGCGCGCACGATCACGTCGTAGGGGCCCGTGACGTCCTCCGCGCGGGTCACGCCGCTGATCTCGCTGATCGTGGAGGCGACCTGGGCGGCCTTGCCGACCTCGGTCTGGATGAGGATGTAGGCGTGGACCACGGGAGATCCTTCCTCCGGCAACTCGGCCGATCAGTCGTCCCCGCCGGGTGGCGGACTGGTCGGCAACCTACCCCAGTGACCGGAGGCGCCTCGTGAGTCGGCCCCGGCCGCCCGTCCCCGCCCCCCCGGCCGACAGCGTCGGGGCGGTGGGGGAGTTCGGCGTCATCGCCCGGGTGGTCGCCCGGGCCGGGGCGGCCCGGCTCGCCCTGGTCGGGCCCGGGGACGACGCCGCGGTGGTCGGCGCCCCCGACGGCCGGGTCGTCGCCACCACCGACGTGCTGGTCGAGGGCCGGCACTTCCGGCGCGACTGGTCCTCGGCGGAGGACGTCGGGCACAAGGCGGCGGCCGCCAACCTGGCCGACGTCGCCGCCATGGGCGGGACGGCGACCGCGCTGCTGGTGGGCCTGGCCTGCCCGCCGGACACCCCCACCGCCTGGCTCGAGGGCGTCGCGACCGGGCTGGCCGACGAGTGCGCGCCGCTCGGCGCCGCCGTCGTCGGCGGCGACACCGTGGCCTCGGCGCCGGGCAGCGACGCGGTGGTGCTCTCCGTGACGGCCCTGGGCGACCTGGGCGGGCGGCCGCCGGTGCTGAGGTCGGGCGCCGTCCCCGGGGACGTCGTCGCGCTCGCCGGGCGGCTGGGGGGCTCGGCGTGCGGACTGGCGGTGCTGCGCCGGGGCTTCAGCAGCCCGCTGGCCGCCGTCGCCGCGCACCGCCGCCCCTCGCCGCCGTACGCGGCCGGGCCGGCCGCGGCGCAGGCCGGCGCGACCGCGATGTGCGACGTCAGCGACGGGCTGCTCGCCGACGCCGGGCACATCGCCGCGGCGAGCGGGGTGGCCCTCGACCTGGACCGCGCGGCGCTCGCGGCGGCCTGCCTCGTGCCGCAGGGGTCGCTGCAGCAGGTCGGTGCCGCCCTGGGTGTGGACCCGATGGCCTGGGTCCTCACCGGCGGCGAGGACCATGCCCTCGTGGCGACGTTCCCCACGGGCACCCAGCTCCCGGCCGGGTGGGTCGGCATCGGCGCGGTCCGTGCGGCGGGTGCGGTCGCCGGCGTGCTGGTGGACGGGCAGCCGGCCGACGCGGTCGCCCGCGCGGTCGGGGCGGAGGGGACCGGGCATGCCCACTTCGGCTGAGCGGCTGCGGCCGCTGCGCTACGAGGACCCCGTCGCCCAGTACCTCGTCGAGCAGGTGCAGCAGGAGTACGTCGTGCGGTACGGCGGGCGCGACGCCGCGGTGGTGGACCCGGCGGACTTCGAGCCACCGGCCGGGCTCTTCCTCGTCGCCGAGGTCGACGGCGTGCCCGCCGGCTGCGGCGCCTGGCGGGTGCTGCCGTCGGGTGACGTGGAGATCAAGCGCGTCTACGTCGAGCCGGGCTTCCGGCGCCGCGGCCTGGCCCGGCGGCTCATGGCGGCGCTGGAGGACAGCGCCGCGCGGGCCGGGCACCGGTCGGTCGTCCTGAACACCGGGCAGCAGCAACCGGAGGCGATCGCCCTGTACGAACGGCTCGGCTACCGGGCGGTACCCGGTTACGGGGTGTACGCATGTGCGCCGGACGCGGTGTTCCTGGGCAGGGACCTGGAGCCGCGCGACGAGGGCACCGACGGGAGAGAGGGGACGCCATGGGCGTCGTGACGCTGTCCGCGTCCTACGGGGCGGGCGGGCCGGAGATCGCACCGGCCGTGGCCGAGCGGCTGGGCCTGCCCTTCCACGACCGGATGATCCCCGTGCAGGTCGCCGGCCGGCTGGGCGTGCCGCTCGAGGAGGCGGAGGCCAACGACGAGACGGTCGTCGGTGGGCTGTGGCGGCTGGTGGCCGGGCTCGGCACGATGCCCGACACCGTCGGCGGCGTGCTGCCCGGGCCGGGCATCCCCGACGCCCGCGCGTTCCGGGAGCAGACCGAGCGGGTGCTCACCGAGATCGCCGCACCGGACGGCGCCGGGGGCGTGGTGCTGGGCCGGGCCGCGGCCATCGTGCTGGGCGAGCGGCCCGACGTGCTGCACGTGCGCCTCTCCGGGGCCAAGCAACGGCGGCTGGAGGTGGCCGTGGCGCGCTACGGGCACCCGGTCGAGGAGGTCCGCCGCGAGATGGAGGCCAACGACCGGGCGCGCGAGGCCTACGTCCGGCACTTCTACCGGGCCGACGCGTCCTCGCCCAAGCACTACCACCTGGTGGTCGACAGCACCGCGTTCCCGGTCGAGGCGGTCGTGGACCTGGTCGTGGCCGCGGCGCGCAGCCGGGGCATCGGCGCGGTCTGAGCGCAGCACGAGAGACCCCGGAGGCCGGTGGCCTCCGGGGTCTCTACGCGGTGTGCAGGTGTCGCGCGGCGCCGAGACTAAGCGCGCACGACCTTGCCGGCGCGGATGCACGAGGTGCAGGCGTTGATGCGCCGACGGTTGCCGGGGGCGATGAGCGCCCGCACGGACTGGATGTTCGGGTTCCAACGGCGCGGCGTGCGGCGGTGCGAGTGGGACACCGACATACCGAAACCGGGGCCCTTGCCACACACATCGCACACGGCAGCCACGGTGGATCACTCCCAGGAAAGAATCGTTCACAGACGGCGGGGCAAAGGCAGCACCCGCAACAAGACCGTGGAGGAGTCTAGCCGCTTCTCCGGGCGCGTGCCGCCACCGCCCCGGCCGGGCGGTCGTCGGGACCGGTCCTGTCGTCCGCCACGGGTACCCTCCGCCCGTGCTGCAGGCCCTGGACGAGGCGGCGGTCGGCTCCTGGTGCCGCACCGCGGTCGACGCGCTGTCCGCCGCGCGCGGCCGGCTCGACGAGCTCAACGTCTTCCCGGTCCCCGACGGCGACACCGGCACGAACCTGCTGCTCACGGCGCAGGCCGCCCTCGAGGCGCTGGAGCGCGAGGGGAGCCGCACCACCGAGCCGGCCTGGTCGGTGCTCGCCCGCGGTGCCGTCCTGGGGGCGCGCGGCAACTCCGGCACCATCCTGGCCCAGCTGCTGCGCGGGATGTCCGACCAGCTGGCCGGCCAGCCACCGGCCGACGGGCCGGTCCTCGCGGCCGCCTTCCAGAAGGCCGCCGAGACCGCGTACACCGCGGTCGCCGACCCGGAGGAGGGCACCTTCCTCAGCGTGGCCCGCGGGGCGGCCGAGTCCGCGGTCGCGGCGGTGGAGGGCGGCCGCACCGCGCTGGCCGACGTCGTCACGGCCGCCGCGGACGGTGCTCGGGCGGCCCTGGACCGCACACCCGGCCAGCTCGCCGTCCTGCGGGACGCCGGGGTGGTCGACGCCGGCGGCGCCGGGCTGTGCCTGGTCCTCGACGCCCTGGTCACCACCGTCACCGGGGTGGAGCCGGCCCGCCCGCCGCTGGCCACCCGCCGGGAGGCGGGGCACCGCCACCGCCCCGACCCGCAGCACGTCCCGCACCAGCCGCCGCCCGGGCCCGGCAGCGAGGTCCAGTACCTGCTCGCCGACACCGACGAGGAGGCCGTCGCGCGGCTGCACGCCCGTCTCGCGGAGCTCGGCGACAGCCTCGTCGTCGTCGGCGTGGACACCCCGACGGGCCGCGAGTGGAACGTGCACGTGCACGTCTCCGACATCGGCGCGGCGATCGAGGCGGGGATCGAGGCGGGCCGCCCCTACCGCGTGACGGTCACGCCGCTGGCCCCCGTCCCGCCGCCGGCTCCGGTGGCCGGCACGCGGGCGCTGGTCGCCGTCGTGTCCAGCGACGGGCTGGCCGAGCTGTTCGCCGAGGCCGGCGTGCGGGTGGTCACCTGCGGCCCCGAGGGCATCGTCGAGGACGACGTGCTCGACGAGATCGTCGGCTCCGCCGCCCACGAGGTGGCCGTCCTGCCCAACGACGCCGACCTGATCCCCGTCGCCTCGCGCGCCGCGGCCCGCGCCCGGGAGCTCGGGCGCGAGGTCGGCGTGGTGCCGACCCGCTCGCCGGTGCAGGGCCTCGCGGCCTGCGCCGTCGGCGACCCCGGCCGGCGCTTCGGCGACGACGTCATCGCGATGGCCGAGGCGGCCGCCGCCACCCGCTGGGCCGAGGTCACCCTCGCCGAGCAGGAGGCGCTCACCACGGCGGGGCGCTGCCAGCCCGGCGACGTGCTCGGCTCGGCCGAGGGTGACGTGGTCGTCATCGGCCAGGACCTCGCCGCCGTCGCCTGCGACCTGCTGGACCGCCTGCTGTCCGCCGGCGGCGAGATGGCCACCCTGCTCGTCGGCCCCGACGAGGCGCTGGGCGACGCGGTCTGCACCCACCTGTCCTCGACCCACCCGACGATCGAGGTCGTGCGCTACGGCGGCGGGCCGGCGGCGATCCCGCTGCAGGTGGGTGTCGAGTGAGCCGGCCGGAGGTCTGACGTGGCCGTCACGATGCGGACGCCGCTGACGCGGGTGCTCGGGCCCAAGACCGCCACCGGGATGGCCGAGCAGCTGGGCCTGGAGACCGTCGGCGACCTTCTCCGGCACTACCCGCGCCGCTACGCCCGGCGGGGCGAGCAGACCGACCTCGCCGACGTCCAGGTCGGCGACCGGGTGACCGTGCTGGCCCAGGTCCGCAGCGTCACCACCCGGCCGATGCGCAACCGCCGTGGCTCGCTCACCGAGGTGGTGGTGGGCGACGGCAGCGGGCGCATGAAGCTGGTCTTCTTCAACCACCGGCACGCGCAGCTGAAGGTGAACGCCTGGGGGATGTTCGCCGGGACCGTGGGGGAGTGGCGCGGGGACAAGCAGTTCGCCCACCCCGACATGCACCTGCTCGACGGCGCCGAGGACGACACCGACTGGGCCCGCGCCCTCATCCCGATCTACCCGGCGAGCAAGGACGTCTCGAGCTGGGTCATCCAGAAGTCGGTGAAGCTGCTGCTGGGCGCCACCGGCGGGTTCGGGGACCTCGTCGACGACCCGCTGCCGGAGGAGGTGCGCGCCCGCCACGGGCTGCTCCCGCTGGCCGCCGCGCTGCTCGACATCCACCGGCCGACGTCGACCGACGACGTCGAGCGCGCCGCGTCGCGGCTCAAGTGGGACGAGGCGCTGGTCCTCCAGCTCACCCTCGCCGCCCGGCGCCGGGCGGCCGCCCTGGAGCCCGGGATCGCCCGCCCCCGCCGGGCCGGTGGGCTGCTCGACGCCGTCGACGCCGCGCTGCCCTTCGCGCTGACCGAGGGCCAGCGCGAGGTGGGCGAGGAGCTCGCCGCCGAGCTCGACCGCGACCAGCCCATGCACCGGCTGCTGCAGGGAGAGGTCGGCTCGGGCAAGACCGTGGTCGCGCTGCGGGCCATGGCGCAGGTCGTCGACGCCGGAGGCCAGGCCGCGCTGCTCGCCCCCACCGAGGTGCTCGCCGCCCAGCACGCCCGCGGCATCCGGGCGCTGCTCGGTCCGCTGGGGCGGGCCGGTGAGCTCGACGGCGACCCGGCCGGCACGCGCGTCACCCTGCTCACCGGCTCGCTCAAGGCGGCGGCCAGGCGGCAGGCGCTGGCCGAGGTGGCCGACGGCAGCGCGGGCATCGTCATCGGCACCCACGCCCTGCTGCAGCAGACCGTCGACTTCGCCGATCTCGGCCTGGTCGTCGTCGACGAGCAGCACCGCTTCGGCGTCGAGCAGCGCGACGCGCTCCGCGCCAAGGGCACCCGCCCGCCGCACGTGCTGGTGATGACCGCCACGCCCATCCCGCGGACGGTCGCGATGACCGTCTACGGGGACCTGGAGACCTCGACGCTGCGGCAGCTGCCCAGCGGGCGCGGCGGCGTCTCCAGCTCCGTGGTGCCGGCCGTCGAGAAGCCCGGCTGGGTGGACCGGGCCTGGCAGCGGCTGCGCGAGGAGGTCGCGGCCGGCCGGCAGGCCTACGTCGTCTGCCCGCGGATCGGCGACGTCGCCGGTGCCGACGACGAGCCCGAGGACGCCGACGGCGCCCCGCCCGAGGACGACGGCCCGCAGAGCGACCGCCGTCCGCCGCTGGCCGTGCTGGACGTCGCCGAGCTGCTCCGCGCCGGTCCACTGGCCGGGCTGCGGCTCGACGTGCTGCACGGCCGGATGTCGCCCGAGGAGAAGGACGCGACGATGCGCGCCTTCGCCGCGGGGGAGACCCAGGTGCTGGTGGCCACCACGGTCGTCGAGGTCGGGGTCGACGTCCCGAACGCCACCGTCATGGTGGTCATGGACGCCGACCGGTTCGGCGTCAGCCAGCTGCACCAGCTCCGCGGCCGGGTGGCCCGCGGCCAGCACGCAGGGCTCTGCCTGCTGGTCACCGACGCCCCCACCGCCTCGCCGACCGGCACCCGGCTGGCCGCGGTCGCCGCGACGTCGGACGGCTTCGAGCTCGCCCGGCTGGACCTGGAGACCCGCCGGGAGGGGGACGTGCTGGGGGCCGCGCAGTCCGGCCGCCGCTCGGGCATCCGGCTGCTGTCGCTGCTGGAGGACGAGGAGCTGATCGCCAGCGCCCGCGCCGAGGCCACCGGGCTGCTGGCCACCGGTGGCGGGCTGGCCGACCACCCCGGGCTCGCCGCCGAGGTCGCGGCGCTGGCCACCGACGAGCGCGCGGACTACCTGGAGAAGGCGTGAGGGCATGACCCGGTTGATCGCGGGACTGGCCGGGGGGCGCCGGCTCAAGGTGCCGCCGGCGGGGGTGCGGCCGACCGGCGACAAGGCCCGCGGCGCGTTGTTCAACAGCCTGGGCGCGTTGCTGGACCTGGACGGTGCCGCCGTCCTCGACCTCTACGCCGGGTCCGGGGCGCTCGGGCTGGAGGCGCTCAGCCGCGGCGCGCGGTCGGTCCTCCTCGTGGAGAACGGGGGTGGCGTGCTCCCGGTGCTGCGCGCGAACCTCGCCGCCGTCGGGCTGCCCGGCGGGCGGGTCCAGGCCGGTTCGGTGCCGACCGTCGTCGCCGGGCCCGCGCCGGAGCCCTTCGACCTCGTCCTGGCCGACCCGCCCTACGCGACGCCGGTCGAGGAGGTCCTCGCCGTGCTCGGCTCGCTCGTCACGGGCGGCTGGCTCGCCCCGGAGGCCGTCGTCGTGGTCGAGCGCGGCCGGCGCGAGGAGCCGTGGGAGTGGCCGACACCCCTGATCGGACTGCGCGACCGCCGCTACGGCGAGGCGGTGCTCCGGTACGGTCGGCTGTCGTGAGACGTGCCGTGTGCCCAGGCTCCTTCGACCCGGTCACCAACGGCCACGTCGACGTCATCAACCGCGCCGCGGCGCTCTACGACGAGCTGGTCGTCGCCGTCCTGGTGAACCCGGGCAAGGCGGGCTTCTTCCCCGTGGACGAGCGCATGGAGCTGCTCCGCGAGGCCCTCGCCCACCTGCCCAACGTCACCGTCGACAGCTTCCAGGGGCTGCTGGTCGACTACTGCGTCGCCCGCGAGATCCCGGTGGTCATCAAGGGCCTGCGGGCGGTCAGCGACTTCGAGTACGAGCTGCAGATGGCGCAGATGAACCGCGAGCTGGCCGCGGTCGACACGCTCTTCATGCCGACCGCCCCCCAGGTCGGCCACATCGCCTCGAGCCTGGTCAAGCAGATCGCCACCTTCGGCGGCGACGTCTCCCGGCTGGTGCCGAAGGTCGTCGACGACCGGCTGCGCGAGCGGGCGGCGCAGGAGAAGGCGACGTGACGCGGCCCGGCCGGTCCCACACGACCGAGGTCGTCTACCGGCTCTACGAGACCGTCGACGAGCTCACCACCGTCATCGAGAACGCCCGCAGCGTCCCGATGTCGAGTTCCTGCATGGTCCCGCGCGACCACATCCTGGACCTCCTCGACGACCTGCGCGAGTCGCTGCCCGAGGACGTGCAGGCCGCCGGCGCGATCGTCGAGCAGCGCACCGACATCCTCCAGCAGGCGCAGGCCGAGGCCGAGCAGCTGACCACCCGCACCCGCGACGAGGCGGAGCGGCTGCTCGAGGCCGGCCGGCGGCAGCGCGACGAGGTGCTGGCCGGCGCCCGCCGGCAGCGCGACGAGCTGCTCGTCCAGGCGCAGGCCGACGCCGAGGCGCTGATCGCGCAAGCCGAGGCCGAGGCCGAGGTGCTGGTCGCCGACGGCCGCCGCCGCCGCGAGTCGATGATCGCCGAGGCGCATGCCGAGCACGAGCGGCTGATCACCGAGACCGAGGTCTACCGCACGGCCGTGCAGCGGGCCGACGACCTGGGCGAGCAGGCGCACGCGGACGCGGCGCGCATGCGGGCGGAGGTGGACGCCTACGTGGACACCCGGCTGGCCGACTTCGGGACGACGCTCGAGCGGATGCTGCGCTCTGTGGAGAAGGCCCGCACCACGCTCCGGGAGTGACGTCCCTCGCCGGGGGCGGCGGCTTGCGGCTGGTCGGGTAGGCTGGCGTCTCGGTCCGACCGCCGGTGGTCCCACCCCGGGTCGAGCCGCCTCCCACTGCCTACCGCGAGTACTGACATGCCTGCCGCTCCTGCGCCCCGCCGCGACGCCGCCTCCCCGGGCCGGCGTCCCTCCGCCAACCCCTGGAAGATCGACCTCCGGGAGCTGGGCCGGCGGGCCGGGTCGATGCAGGAGCTGGACCGGACGGTCCCGGCGCCCGAGGACTGGAAGGTCGAGCTGATCGGCGTGCCCGCCGGTGCCGACGTCCACCTCCGGCTGCGGCTGGAGTCGGTCATGGAGGGCGTGCTCGTCTCCGGCGAGATCGAGGCGCCGCTCGTGGGCTCGTGCGCCCGCTGCCTGGAGCCGATCGAGGACACCCTCACGCTCGACGTGCAGGAGCTGTACGCCTACGAGGGCAGCACCACCGAGGCCACCAGCGAGGAGGACGAGGTGCGCCTCGTCGAGGGCGACTTCCTCGACCTGGAGCCGATGGCCCGCGACACCGTCGTCCTCAGCCTGCCGCTCTCGCCGGTCTGCGACGAGGACTGCGGCGGCCTGTGCGTCGACTGCGGTCAGCGCGTCGACGACCTGCCCCCCGACCACTCGCACGAGGTGACCGACCCGCGCTGGGCCGGTCTCGCCGAGCGTTTCGCCTCCTCACCGTCACCTAGCTTCGATTCCTCGCCGTCACCTAGCTTCGATTCCTCGCCGGGCACCCCCGGTGACGACACCACCAAGGAGAACTGATCGTGGCCGTTCCGAAGCGGAAGATGTCCCGCGCCAACACCCGCATGCGCCGCTCGCAGTGGAAGGCCGCCGCCCCCACGCTCGCGCCGTGCCCCAACCGCGCCTGCGGTGAGCTCAAGCCGCCGCACATCGCGTGCCCGAACTGCGGCCAGCACTCGGGCCGCCAGGTCCTGTCGGTCTGATCGACGACCGCTCCGCCGCAGGGAGGACGGCCGCTGTGACGCACCCCGACGAGGGATCCGCGTCCGGCCGTCCCCCCGGCGGTCCGGCGCACGCCGAGCGGGCCGCCGCCTGGGCGCGGCAGGCACTGGGTGTGGACGTCCCCGGTGGGCTGCTCGACCTGGCCCTGACGCACCGCTCGTTCGCGTACGAGAACGGCAACCTGCCGACCAACGAGCGCCTGGAGTTCCTGGGCGACTCGGTGCTCGGCCTGGTCGTCACCGACGAGCTCTACCGAAGCCAGCCGGACCTCCCCGAGGGCCAGCTGGCCAAGCTGCGTGCCTCGGTCGTGAACATGACCTCCCTCGCCCGCGTCGCGCGCCGGCTGGGGGAGGGCGGCGTCGGGCCGCACCTGCTCCTCGGCCGCGGCGAGGAGGCCACCGGCGGCCGGGAGAAGGACTCGATCCTGGCCGACGCCGTCGAGGCGCTCATCGGTGCGGTCCACCTGGGCTGCGGCCTGGCCGCCGCCTCGGTGCTGGTGCACCGCCTCTTCGACCCGCTGCTGGCCGAGGCCGCCACCCGGGGCGCCGGTCTGGACTGGAAGACCAGCCTCCAGGAGCTCGGCGCCAGCCTGGGCCTGGGTGCCCCGAGCTACCAGTCCCGGGACGAGGGCCCCGACCACGCGAAGACCTTCACCGCTGCCGTCCTGCTGGCCGGGACCGTGCGCGGCGAGGGCAGCGGCCGCACCAAGAAGGCCGCCGAGCAGGAGGCCGCCGAGGTGGCCTGGCGCGCGCTCTCCGCGGAGGCCTGACGCCGTGCCGGAGCTGCCCGAGGTCGAGGTGGTGCGACGGGGCCTGCAGCAGTGGGTCGCCGGCCGCACCGTCGCCGAGGTCCAGGTGCACCACCCGCGGGCGGTGCGGCGGCACCTCGAGGGCGCCGACTCGTTCGTCCAGGCGCTGACCGGCCGGACCCTGACCGCCGCGCACCGCCGCGGCAAGTACCTGTGGCTGCCGGTGGCCGAGCCCGACGGCACCCCCACCGGACGCGCCCTCGTCGGTCACCTGGGCATGAGCGGGCAGCTGCTGGTCGAGAAGCCGTCCGCACCGGACGAGACGCACCTGCGCGCCCGGTTCACCTTCACCGACGGCGGCCGCGAGCTGCGCTTCGTCGACCAGCGCACCTTCGGCGGCCTGGCCGTCGAGGAGCTGGGACCCGAGGACCCGGTGCCGCCCCGCCTCGCGCACATCGCCATCGACCCGCTCGACGAGGACTTCGACGTCGACGCGTTCGCCGCGGCGCTGCGCCGCCGGCGCACCGAGGTCAAGCGCGCGCTGCTCGACCAGACGCTCATCGGCGGCGTCGGCAACATCTACGCCGACGAGGCGCTCTGGCGGGCCCGGCTGCACGGCGCCCGGCCGACCGGGAAGCTCACCCGCGCCCAGGTCGCCGACCTGCTCGAAGGCGTGCGCGACGTCCTCGGCGAGGCGCTGGCGCAGGGCGGCACCTCCTTCGACTCCCTCTACGTGGACGTCAACGGGCAGAGCGGCTACTTCTCCCGGTTCCTCGCCGTCTACGGGCAGGCCGACCGGCCCTGCCCCCGGTGCGGGACGCCGATCCGGCGCGAGTCGTTCATGAACCGGTCGAGCTACAGCTGCCCGGTCTGCCAGCCACGCCCGAGGGCCCGCCGGTCGTGAGGCGGGTGGTCGCCCTGGTCTCCGGGAGGGTGCACGGGGTCGGGTACCGGTGGTTCGTGCGCGGGCTGGCCGAGGCCGCCGGGCTGTCCGGGCGGGCCCGCAACCTGCCCGACGGTCGCGTGGAGGTGGTGCTCGAAGGGGCGGACAGCGCCGTTGCCGACGTGCTCGCCGCACTCGACGGACCCGCCGCCCCGGGGGCCGTGACGGGCGTCGACTCCCGGGACGAACGCGCTCGCGGCGGGTCAGGGTTCACGACGGAGTGACGAACGCGACACACGCCCGACACCCGGAGGTGGTGTGGTCGCCGTTGACCAGCGGGTGCGGGGCTGTCACGCTTGTACCACCACAGCCGCGCCGACCGGATCCCGGGGCGCAGGCCCACCCTCCCGCTGTCTGAAAGGCCGTTCCCGCCATGGCCAAGGCCCTGTTCGGTCACGTCGTCGCCCCCTCGCAGCTCCGCCTGGTCGAGGAGAACGCGGCCCTGCGGGCAACGGTGCGGCGGCTGGAGCAGGAGCTGGAGGAGCTGCGCGCCCAGCGCGAGGCCGCGATCGCCCACGAGCTGCTCTCGCTGACCGGCTCGAGCGAGCCCGCGCTCGCCTGACGGCCGTCCCGGCCGTCCCACCGGCCCCGAGCGCCCCCTGCCGGGCGGCTCGCGGCACTACGCTCCTCTTCCCGTGCACCTCTCCAGCCTGACGCTCAAGGGCTTCAAGTCCTTCGCGTCCGCGACGACGCTCCGGCTGGAGCCCGGCATCACCGCCGTCGTCGGCCCGAACGGGTCGGGCAAGTCCAACGTCGTCGACGCCATCGCCTGGGTCCTCGGCGAGCAGGGCGCGAAGAGCCTGCGCGGCGGCAAGATGGAGGACGTCATCTTCGCCGGCACCGCCGGCCGCCCGGCCCTGGGCCGCGCCGAGGTGACGCTGACCATCGACAACACCGACGGCGCGCTGCCGATCGCGTACACCGAGGTGTCGATCACCCGCCGCATGTACCGCTCCGGCGAGAGCGAGTACGAGATCAACGGCGACAAGGTGCGCCTGCTCGACGTGCAGGAGCTGCTCAGCGACTCCGGCATCGGGCGCGAGATGCACGTGATCGTCGGCCAGGGGCAGCTCGACGCCGTCCTCTCCGGCCGCCCGGAGGACCGCCGCGCCTTCATCGAGGAGGCCGCGGGCGTCCTCAAGCACCGCAAGCGCAAGGAGAAGGCGCTCCGCAAGCTCGACGGGATGCAGGCCAACCTCGACCGGCTGGCCGACCTGACCGCCGAGCTGCGCCGGCAGCTCAAGCCGCTGGGCCGGCAGGCCGAGGTGGCCCGCCGCGCCGCCGGGGTCCAGGCCGACCTGCGCGACGCCCGCCTGCGGCTGCTCGCCGACGACCTCGTGCAGCTGCGCGACGCCCTGGACAAGGACGTCGCCGACGAGAACGCCGCCCGCGAGCGGCGGACCGCCGTCGAGCGGACCCTGGCCGTGGTCGCCACGCGCGAGGGCGAGCTGGAGTCCGGCCTCGCGGAGAGCGCCCCGCGGCTCGCCGCCGCCTCGGAGACCTGGTACCGGCTCTCGGCCCTCACCGAGCGGTTCCGCGGCGTCGCCTCGCTGGCGGCCGAGCGGTCCCGGCACCTGTCCGCCGCGGGTCCGGCCGCCGCGCCGGGCCGCGATCCCGACCAGCTCGACGCCGAGGCCGACCGCGTGGCGGCCAACGAGGCCGAGCTCGCCGCGGGCCTGGACGCCGAGCGCACCCGGCTGGCCGCCGTCGTCACCTCGCGCGCCGGGCTGGAGACCGCGCTGGCCGAGGCGGAGAAGGCCTGGGTCGCCGCCGCCCGCGCGCTGGCCGACCGGCGCGAGGGGCTGGCCCGGCTGTCCGGCGAGGTCGCGGCCGCGCGCTCCCGCGTCACCGCCGGGGAGGCCGAGATCGAGCGGCTCGCCCTCGCCGCCGCCGAGGCGGCCGAGCGCGCGCAGGTCGCCGCCGACCGGCTGGGCGAGCGGCGCGACGCGGTGGCCGAGCAGGAGGACTCCGACGTCGCCCTGGTCACGGCGCACCAGGACGCCGTCGCCGCGCACGCGGCCGCCGCCACCGCCGTCACCGAGCTGACCGCCGCCGAGCGCGCCGCCGAGCGCGACCGCGCCTCCTGGCAGGCCCGCCGCGACGCCCTCGCCCTCGGCCTCACCCCGGTCGACGGCGCCGCCGCCGTGCTGGGGGCCGGCCTGCCCGGCGTCCTCGGCCCGGTGGCCGAGCGGCTCACCGTGCACCCCGGCGACGAGGTGGCACTGGCCGCCGCGCTCGGCGGGATGGCCGACGCCGTCGTCGTGTCCGGGGTCGCCGACGCCGCCGCCGCGCTGGACCGGCTGCGCTCGACCGACGGGGGACGGGCCGGGCTGCTCGTGACCGGCGGACTGCCCCCGGTGCCGCGGGACGGCTGGCCCGAGCTGCCGGCCGGTGCCCGCTGGGCGCTGGACGCGGTGGAGGCGCCCGTCGAGCTGCGGCCCGCGCTGGCCCGGACGCTCGAGCGGGTCGCGCTGGTGGCCGATCTCGCCACCGCCGTCGCGCTGGTCGGCACCCACCCGCGGGTCCGCGCCGTGACCGCCGACGGCGACCTCCTCGGCGCCGACTGGGCACTCGGCGGCCAGCGGGACGCCCCGTCGAACCTGGAGGTCCGGGCCCGGGTCGAGGAGGCCGAGGGGGAGCTGCGGGCCGCGATCGAGCGGGCGTCCGCGCTCGCCGACGACCTCGCCGCCGCCCGGGAGGCCGCCCGCACCCGCTCCGCCGAGGTGGACGTCGCCCTGGCCGCCCGGCAGGCGGCCGACCGCGGCCGGTCCAAGGTGGCCGCCGAGCTCGCCGAGCTGGGCGCCGCCGCGCGCTCGGCCACCGCGGAGGCCGAGCGGCACGAGGCCGCCCGCGTCCGGGCCGGGGAGTCGCTCGAGCAGGCGCAGCTGGCCCTGGCCGGGCTGGAGTCGCGGCTCGCCGAGGCCGAGGCGGCGCCCGTCGAGGAGGAGCCGCCGACCGAGGAGCGCGACCGGCTGCGCGTCGAGGTCGCCGCGGCCCGGCAGGGGGAGACCGAGGCCCGGCTGGCCGTGCGCACGGCCGAGGAGCGGGCGCGGGCGCTGCAGGGCCGCGCCGAGTCCTTGCGCCGCCAGGCGCGGCAGGAGCGCGCCGCCCGCGAGCGCGCGGCGCAGGCGCGGGCCGCCCGCGAGCGCGGTGCCGCCGTCGCCGAGCGGGTACGCGCCGACGCCGAACGGGCGCTGGTCGCGCTCGGCTCCTCGCTGGCGCGCGCCGCGGCCGAGCGGGACGAGCTGGCGACCGGCCGGGCCGCCGCCGAGGCCGAGCTGCTCGAGGTGCGGGGCCGGGTGCGCGCGGCGACCGCCGAGCTGGACCGGCTGACCGACGAGGTGCACCGCGACGAGGTGGCCCGCGCCGAGCAGCGGCTGCGCATCGAGGCGCTGGAGGGGCGGGCCGCCGAGGAGTACGGCGTCGACCTGCCGACCCTCGTCGCCGAGTACGGGCCCGCGGCACCCGTGCCGCCGTCCCCGGCCGCGGTGGCCACCGCCGAGCAGGCGGGCGAGCCGGTTCCGGAGCCCGAGCCCTACGACCGAGCCGTGCAGGAGCGCCGGGCGGCGCGCGCGGAGCGCGACCTGGCCACCCTCGGCAAGGTCAACCCGCTGGCGCTCGAGGAGTTCGCGGCGCTGGAGGAGCGGCACACCTTCCTCGCCACGCAGCTCGAGGACCTCAAGAGCACCCGCCGCGACCTGCTCACCGTCGTCCGCGAGGTGGACGACCGCATCCACGACGTCTTCGCGTCGGCGTTCGCCGACGTGGCCCGCGAGTTCGAGGCCGTCTTCGCGACGCTGTTCCCGGGCGGGCAGGGCCGGCTGGTGCTCACCGAGCCCGACAGCATGCTGACCACCGGCATCGAGGTGGAGGCGCGCCCGCCGGGCAAGAAGGTCAAGCGGCTCTCGCTGCTGTCCGGCGGCGAGCGCTCGCTGACCGCCGTCGCGCTGCTGGTCGCGATCTTCCGCGCCCGCCCGTCGCCGTTCTACGTGCTCGACGAGGTCGAGGCGGCGCTGGACGACGTCAACCTGGGCCGCCTGCTCACCCTCGTCGAGCAGCTGCGGTCGACCTCGCAGCTCATCGTCATCACCCACCAGAAGCGCACGATGGAGATCGCCGACGCCCTCTACGGCGTGAGCATGCGCGGCGACGGCATCACCGGCGTCATCAGCCAGCGCCTCCGCGAGCTGCCGGCCGCCTGACACCGGCTGGGACGTCGTCCCGGGCTAGACCCCGGAGGGGATGCGGAGGTCGACGACGAGGGGCAGGTGGTCCGAGGCGCCGTCCGCGTCGAGCACCTGGGCGCTCGCGACGGTGACGCCCGCCGACACCCACGCCTGGTCGATGCGGCGGTGCGGCGAGCGGGCCGGGTGGGTGCGGCCCTCGTCGCGCTGCCAGAAGCGCCAGCCGGCCTGGTCGGTGCGGTCCTCGGCCAGCTCCCACGCGTCGGTGAACCGCTCGCGCAGGGGCCCCAGCTCCGGGGCGTCGGGCCGGGCGTTGAAGTCGCCCACGAGGACGCCGGAGGCCATCTCCTCGGTGTGCAGCGCGGCGATGGCCGCCACCTGCTCGGCCCGCTCGGCGGCCGACCGGGTCGTGAGGTGCGTGGCGGTGACCCACAACGTGCCGCCGTCGAGCTCGAGCATGGTGCGCAGGGCGCTGCGCGGCTCACCGGTACCGGGCAGCCGGTGGACGTCGCTGATCAGGATCGGCAGCCGGGAGAGGAGCGCGTTGCCGTACTGCCGGCGAGGACGATCGCCCGGGTGGGGCTCGTCGATCGCCGGCCCCCACGCCAGCTGCATGTCCAGCGCCCGGGAGAGCAGCAGCGCCTGATCGACGTCCTCGCTGCGCTCGCCGAACCAGCGGTCGACCTCCTGCAGGCAGATGACGTCGGCGTCGGCCGCGGCGAGCACCCTGGCCAGCCGGGGCAGGTCGTGCCGGGAGTCGTCGCCCACCCCGTGGTGGGTGTTGAAGGTGACCAGCCGGACCGGGATGGGCGGCTGGTCGGGCCCGGGGGCGGGGCGGATGCCGAAGGGGTCGTCGGTCACCCGCCCAGCCTCTCAGGCGTCCGACAGCGGGCTGTCGAGCACCTGCCGCAGAGCACCGTCGCCGTTCTCCGCGATCGACAGCAGGAAGCGGGCCTCCCGGCCGTCGAGCACCAGCTCGCCGATCTGGTTGCCGAAGAACGGCCCGGCCTGCTTGTCCCACTCGAGCCGGGTCGGCTCGGCCTTGGCCAGCCGGGCCAGGCGCTCGGTCAGCCGTCGGGCCGAGCGGCTCCAGCCGATCTTGAACCCGACACGGATGGGGTGCGGCGCCTGGTTGTGCAGCGGCGAGACGGTGAGCTGGTGGACCCGTGACTCCAGCCCGCCGGGCCGCACCAGCTCCGCGGCGTAGGCGTGGTGGACGTCGCCGGACAGCACCATCGCCGTCGCGGGTGCCCGGCCCTGCTCGCCCCGTGCCACGGAGGTCAGCGCCGCGGCCAGCCGGTCGAACGAGTGCCCGAAGGCCGCCCAGTGCTCCAGGTCGGCGGCCTGCCGGATCCTCTCCGCGAGCCGGCCGCGCCAGCGGCCGTGGTGGCGCACGTTGAGCGTCTCGTTCCACCGCTCGATGTTGTGGATCGCGTGCGGCAGCAGCCAGGGCAGCGACGTGCCCAGGATGAGGTGCTCCACGCCCTCGTCCACGGCCCGGCGCATCGCGGCCTCGACCCAGGCGAACTCGTCCTCGTCGAGCATCCGGCGGTGCTGCTCCTCGAGCACCCGGCCCGCCCGGCTGTCCACCATGATCAGCCGCGCCTCGCCCCAGTGCCGCACGTAGCTCCACCGGATGGTGGCCGGCTCGGCGTCGGCCAGCTCGGCCATGCGGCGCAGCAGCGGCTCGGCGTCCCGGACCTCGTCGTCGTCGGCCATGTCCTGGATGGCCTGCCAGGTCGTGTTGTCCGCCAGCTCCTGGGGGCTGAGGTTGCCCAGGTGCTGGTACACCCAGTAGCTGACCAGCCCGCCGGTGATCCGCCCGTGCCACCAGGGCTGCTGCGTGGCGGTGGCGCGCCAGGCGGCCGAGGTGTTCCAGTCATCGATCATCTCGTGGTCGTCGAAGATCATCGACGACGGGATCGTCGACAGCAGCCACCGGACCTGCGGGTCCTGCCAGGACTCGTAGTACAGCCGGGTGTACTCCTCGAAGTCGGCGACCTGGTCGTCGGGCGAGCGCTCCTGCTGGTGCCGGTCCCGCCGGCGGTGCAGCAGCGACCGGGTGTGCTCGGTCAGCTCGTCGGCGTAGACCTGGTCGCCGAGCAGCACCAGGGCGTCGGGCCAGCGGTCCTCGGGCTGGGCGGCGACCTGCTCGGCGTAGAGGTCGAGGGCGTCGGGCGGGATGCCCTCGCTGTCCTCGACGGTGCGCGGGCTGGCGTAGCGGCAGGAGCCGAAGGCCAGTCGGAACGGACCCGGGCCGCCCGAGGTGCGGATCCGGCTGGCCGGGAACGCGCTGTCGGCCGGCGGCCAGACCTGCGTCCCGTCGAGCCGGACCTCGTAGGGCGTGGTGCTGCCGGGCTCGAGGTCCTCCACGACGACCAGGGCGTAGTGGTGGCCCCCGACGCAGAAGGTGCGGGCGCTGCGGCCCAGGACGTCGACCTCGCAGGGCCGGTCGGTCTCCACCCAGACGGTCGCCGACACGGGGTCGACGTGCCGCAGCAGCGGCCCGAGCAGCAGGGCGGGCGAGCCCGGTCCGGTGGCGTCCATGCGCCCAGCCTGGCCTACCGACCTGTGAACCGGCTGCACGGGAGCCGCCGGTGCGGGAGCGGTGCGGGCTGGAAGACTCGGGCCATGGAATTCGTGCTCATCGCGATCGCGATCCTCGTCGTCGCGCTGGTGACCGGGATCGGCCTGCTCGTCGGCAAGGGACGGCGGCTCACCCGCCTCGACGACGACGCCGTCGCCGGCACGACGCTCACCCGCCCGCGGCCGCCGGAGACCGAGGCGCCCCCGGCGGAACGCGCCCCCTCGGGGTCGACCGCGTCCGGCCTGGGCCTGCCACCGGAGACGGTCGAGCTGCCGCCGGCCGAGCCGGAGCCCGGGCTGGTCTTCGAGACGCCGCCGCCGTCGGCCGGCCGCCTGGTGCGGCTGCGCTCGCGGCTGGCCCGCTCGCAGTCCTCGCTGGGCCGCGGGCTGCTCACCGTGCTGGCCCGCGAGAAGCTGACCGAGGACGACTGGGAGGAGGTCGAGGAGACCCTCCTGGCCGCCGACGTCGGCGTCGCCGCCACCACCCGGATCGTGGAGCGGCTGCGCACCCAGTCGATGGTGCTGGCCACCGCGTCGGGCGCGGAGCTGCGCGAGCTGGTGGTCGCCGAGCTGACCGCGGTCCTCGGCCCGGACCTCGACCGGACGCTGGGCACCGCCCGGCGCGAGGGCCGCCCCGGCGTGGTCCTCGTCGTGGGCGTCAACGGCGCGGGCAAGACGACGACGGTCGGCAAGATCGCGCGCGTCCTCGTCGGGGACGGCCGCAGCGTGGTGCTCGGCGCGGCCGACACCTTCCGCGCCGCCGCCGCCGACCAGCTGGAGACGTGGGGCGAGCGGGTCGGGGTGCTCACCGTGCGCGGCCCGGAGGGTGGCGACCCGGCGTCGGTCGCGTTCGACGCGGTGCGCACCGGCGTGGAGGCCGAGGTGGACACCGTCGTCGTCGACACCGCGGGGCGGCTGCACACCAAGTCCGGCCTCATGGACGAGCTGGGCAAGGTCAAGCGGGTGGTCGAGAAGCAGGCCCCGGTCACCGAGGTGCTCCTGGTCCTCGATGCCACGACCGGGCAGAACGGCGTCGTCCAGGCGCGGGTGTTCACCGAGGCCGTCGAGGTCACCGGCGTGGTGCTCACCAAGCTCGACGGCACGGCCAAGGGCGGCATCGTCGTCCGCGTGCAGCAGGAGCTCGGCATCCCGGTGAAGCTCGTCGGGCTGGGGGAGGGGGCCGACGACCTGGCGCCCTTCGAGCCGCGCGCCTTCGCCGAGGCACTGGTGGGCGGCGAGGACTGAGAGGCCCGCGCAACACGCCTGCAACGTGGGGGCGGGACACGCGGCGCGGAGTTCACCGCGGCGAAACAGCGGAGCGCTGCCGGCAGAAACACGGTCCCGGCACGGTGAACGCCACGTCGCCCTCCCGCTCGGAGGGGGTCGGCGCCCACCGAACGGCCGCCCGGCCGACGACCCACTCAGGAGGTTGCCGTGGTCAACACCGGCGACACCGCCTGGATCCTCACCAGCGCGGCGCTCGTGCTGCTGATGACCCCAGGCCTCGCGCTCTTCTACGGCGGCATGGTCCGCGCGAAGAGCGTGCTGAACATGATGATGATGAGCTTCGGCGCCCTGGCGCTGATCAGCGTGCTCTGGGTGATCTACGGCTACTCGATGGCCTTCGGCGACGACATCGGCCTGGGCCTGCTGGGCGACCCGACCGAGTTCTTCGGGCTCCGCGGCCTCATGGAGGACACCACGGGTGAGGAGGGCGGCCTCCCGGTCATGGCCTTCGTCGGCTTCCAGGCCGTGTTCGCCATCATCACCGTCGCGCTGATCTCCGGCGCGATCGCCGACCGGGCGAAGTTCGGCTCCTGGATGGTGTTCGCCGCGGTCTGGGCGACGGTCGTCTACTTCCCGGTCGCGCACTGGGTGTTCGCCTTCGACGTCGACGACGTGGTGGGCGGCTGGATCGCCAACGACCTCGCGGCGCTGGACTTCGCGGGTGGCACCGCCGTCCACATCAACGCCGGTGCCGCCGGTCTCGCGCTGGCCCTGGTGCTCGGCAAGCGCCGCGGCTTCGGCCGCGAGGCGATGCGCCCGCACAACCTGCCGCTGGTCATGATCGGCGCCGGCCTGCTGTGGTTCGGCTGGTTCGGCTTCAACGCCGGCTCCGCCCTCGCCGCCAACAACACGGCCTCGGTCGTCTGGGTGAACACCCTCGTCGCCACCGGTGCCGCCACGCTCGGCTGGCTCCTGGTCGAGAAGCTGCGCGACGGGCACTCCACCTCGCTGGGCGCCGCCTCCGGCGTCGTCGCGGGTCTGGTCGCCATCACCCCGGCCTGCGCCGCGGTCTCCCCGATCGGCGCGATCATCATCGGCGTCGTCGCCGGTGCGCTCTGCGCCCTCGCCGTCGGCCTGAAGTACAAGCTGGGCTACGACGACTCGCTCGACGTGGTCGGCGTGCACCTGGTCGGTGGCCTGTGGGGCACCATCGCCATCGGCTTCCTGGCCGACCCCGACGCCCCGGCCGGCGCCGAGAGCCTGTTCTTCGGCGGCAACGCCGACCTCCTGTGGCGCCAGGTCGTCGGCGCCCTGGCGGTGCTCGCCTTCTCCTTCGTCGTCACCTGGGTGATCGGCACCCTGATCCAGAAGACGATCGGCTTCCGGATCAGCGAGGATGAGGAGATCACCGGCATCGACACCGTCGTGCACGCGGAGTCGGGCTACGACTTCGCCTCGCTCGGCAGCAGCGGCTCCACCGCCCCACTGGCCGGCCAGGCGCGTGCCGAGGCCCGGAACACCGAGAGGACCCTGGCATGAAGCTCGTCACCGCCATCGTCAAGCCGTTCAAGCTCGACGACGTCAAGAACGCCCTGGAGCTGATCGGCGTCGCCGGTCTCACCGTCAGCGAGGTCCAGGGCTTCGGCCGCCAGCGCGGCCACACCGAGGTCTACCGCGGCGCGGAGTACCAGGTGGACTTCGTGCCCAAGGTCCGCATCGAGGTCGTCGTCAGCGAGCTCGACGCGGCCCGGGTGGTCGACGCCGTCGTGGAGGCCGCCTCGACCGGCCAGATCGGCGACGGCAAGGTCTGGGTGACCACCATCGACGAGATCGTCCGCGTCCGCACCGGCGAGCGCGGGGACGACGCCCTGTAGCGCGCCCCCGTCAGGCACACAGCCGCGGCCGGGGTGGTGGGTCCGCCCACCACCCCGGCCGTCGCACTTCCGAGAGACACCGAGGGGGACGCGTGCTGGACACCGAGGCGCTGCCCGGGCTGGGCCGCACCGAGCGCGTGCAGGCCGTCGACGCCTGGCTGGCCGGCCTGCTGGACGACGCCGTCGCCGGCACCCCGCCGCAGCCGCGTCGCAACGGCCCGCCTCCCCGCACCGGCACCGACGGGCTGGCGCTGGTGGCCGTCGGCAGCCTGGGCCGCCGGGAGCTGCCACCGCACGGCGACCTGGACCTGGTGCTGGTCCACGACGGCCGCCCCGAGTTCGCCGCGATCGCCGACGCCCTCTGGTACCCGCTGTGGGACGCCGGGCTGCGGCTGGACCACTCGGTGCGCTCGGTGACCGAGGCGGTGTCCGTCGCCTCGACCGACGTCAAGGCCGGGCTCGGCCTGCTCGACGCCCGGCTCGTGGCCGGCGACGCGGAGCTGGCCGCCCGGCTGCGCACCGCCACGCTGGCCAGCTGGCGGCAGGCCGGCTCCCGGCTGCTGCCCGCGCTGCGCGACCTGCGGCGGGCCCGCGCACGCCAGGTCGGCGAGCTGGCGTTCCTGCTCGAGCCGGACCTCAAGGAGGCCTACGGCGGCCTGCGCGAGGGCCAGGTCCTGCGCGCGGTCGCCGCCGCGCAGCTGGCCGACGAGCCCACCGCCGAGGTCGAGGCCGCCTACGCCCTCCTGCTCGACGTGCGCGACGAGCTGCGCCGGCGCAGCGGCCGCCCCACCGACGTCCTGGTGCGCCAGGAGCAGCGGCCGGTCGCCGTCGCCCTCGGGCTGGCCGGCGAGGACGAGCTGCTGCGCGAGGTGAGCCTGGCCGGCCGCCGGCTGGCCTTCGTCGCCGACGAGACCTGGCGGCGGGTGGAGGCCGCGCTCGTGCGCCGGCCGCGCAGCCGCTACCGCCGCGTGCGCCGCGAGCCGCTGGCCGACGGCGTGGTGCGGCAGGGCGACGAGGTCGTGCTCGCCCGCGACGCCCGCCCGGCCGCCGACCCCGGCCTGCTGCTGCGCGCCGCGGCCGCCGCCGCCCGCGCCGACCTGCTGCTCTCGCCCTACACGCTCAAGGTGCTCGCGGTGCACAGCCAGCCGCTGCCCGAGCCGTGGCCGCCGGAGGTGCGCTGGTCGTTCCTGCGGCTGCTGGCCAGCGGCCGCTCCGCCGTCCCCGTCATCGAGCAGCTCGACCAGGAGGGCCTGCTGTCCCGGCTGGTGCCGGAGTGGGACCGGGTGCGCTCGCTGCCGCAGCGGCACCCGTGGCACCGGTTCACCGTCGACCGGCACCTGGTGGAGGCCGCGGCCGCGGCGGCCGAGCTGACGCGCGACGTCGACCGCCCGGACCTGCTCCTGGTCGCCGCGCTGCTGCACGACATCGGCAAGGGCTGGCCCGGCGACCACAGCGAGGTCGGGGAGCCCATCGCCGCGGCCATCGCCGCGCGCATGGGCTTCGCCGACGCCGACACGGCGGTGATCGCCACCCTGGTGCGCCACCACCTGCTGCTGCCGGCGACGGCGACCCGACGGGACATCGACGACCCCGCGACCATCGACCGGGTGGCCGAGACGATCGGCTCCGACGCCGCCGTCCTGCACCTGCTGCACGCCCTGGCCCAGGCCGACGGCGCGGCGACCAGCGCCTCGGCGTGGTCGCCGTGGAAGGCGCACCTGGTCGCGGCGCTGGTGGCGCGGGTGCAGGCGAGGATGGGCGGCGATCCGGTCCCGGAGGGTGCGCCGGTGCTGAACCCGGTGACGCCGCAGGCGACCACCGACGTGCCGAGCATCCCTGGGTGGACCGGCGTGGTCACGGTCGGCATCGAGGACGTCGCCGACGGGCAGCAGGTCACCATCGGGGCGCCCGACCGCCCGGGGCTGCTGAGCACCTGCGCCGGGGTGCTCGCGCTCAACCAGCTGGACGTGCGTGCGGCCAAGATCAGCGTCCAGGACTCCTACGCGACGAGCGTGTTCGCCGTGCGGCCGCGGTTCGGCCGGGCGCCGGTGCCCGAGATCCTCGCCGACGGCGTGCGCGCCGCCCTGGAGGGCAGCCTGCCGCTGGCCGAGCGGCTGCGGCAGCGCGAGGCCGACTACCACCAGGACGGCGCCCGCTCCGCACCCCCGCGGATCTCCTGGCACAATAGCGAGGTCAGCGGCGCCGCGACCGGGATCGTCGAGGTGCGCGCCGGCGACCGGGCCGGGCTGCTGTACCGGCTCACCGCGGCGATCGCCCACGAGGGGCTCGACGTCACCTCCGCGCGGATCGAGACCCTCGGCGCGGACGCCGTCGACTGCTTCTACGTCGCCAACCCCTCCGGCGACCCCGTCGACGTAGAGCAGCGGCGCCGGGTGGACGCCGCCCTGGTCGGGGCGATGAGCCCGGCGGTCGAGCTGTCCTGATCGCGGGCCGCGGGCACCGACACGCCGGGTCCCGGTTGCGCGGATTTGTCGGTGGCCCGTGCGACCGTCGGGTGGAACGGGACGGAACGGTCCCACCAGCGGGAGGGCGAGGCGTGGACGGTCAGCTGTGGCACTGCTCCGACTGCGGGGGCGAGCGGGTGTTCGTGCAGCCGGGGTGCCCCGACGGGCACACCGAGGACGGCGGGCTCTGCCCGGAGTGGGCCTGCGTGGACTGCGGATCGGCCCTCGTCGTGGGCGACGCGGTCGCGGTCGCCGACCAGCAGCCGCTGCACCGCGCGGCCTGACCTCACCGGAGGGTGAGGGCCACCCGCCCGTGCCCCGAGAGCGCCCCGTCCTCGACGAAGGCGATCCACCCGCCGCGGAGCAGCACGGTCTCGATCAGCTCGTCCACCACGTCGTCGACGACGTCGGGGTGCTCGACGTCCCGGGCGGGGGTCAGGAAGTCGCCGTCGGGGCTGAGCCGGGCCGGGTAGGTGTAGCTCTCCTCGACCGCCAGCATCTCCGGGCGCTCGCGCCGGGCGGCGAGCCACGCGGCGTCGATGCCGTCGACCACGGTCTGCCGCGAGCGCCGGCGGTCCAGCAGCTCCAGTGCCTCGTCCTGGCGGGAGCGGAGATAGGCGTCGAGCACCTCCCGCACCCGGGGGACCAGGGTGGGCAGCGGGGCCCGGAGGACGTTGGCGTGCACCGTGCCTGCGAGTCGCGCGGTGTTCCGCGACAGCCGCCGGAAGCGCCCGACGACCCGCTCGGCGCCCACCAGGACCAGTGGAGCCGGATGCAGCTGGAGGTGGGTGCCGAGCGTCTCGTCGACCCGGCGGAGGAAGGCGTCGAGCGATGCCTCCTCCGCCTCGAGGGGGAAGGCGCTGCGCGGCGGGGGGCTCAGGTGGTCGGCCACGCCCTCCAGCAGCCGGGCCTCCCGCTCGTCGAGCAGGAGGACGACGTGCCGCGGGGTGCGGTGCAACGCCCGTACCAGGTCCCGCGTCGCGAAGCTCGGGTCCACCACCACGCGGTCGACGACCGGGACGGGCAGACGCACCACCTCGCGGGCGTGGCGGCTCGCGAACACCGCGACGCCCGCGCCGGTCGGCTCCCGGCGCAGCCCGGCGACCAGATCGGCGACCGCGTCCGCCAGACCCTCGGCCGCGGCGCCTTCCTGCTGCAGGCGCGCCGCGGCGTCCTGGACCAGACCCCGCAGGCGGCGCGCGTCGGCCTCGCTCATCGTGGGCGCCGGGGTCGTCGAGGCGAGGATCGAGACGCAGACGTCGTCACGGACGGACTGCAGGAGCACGACCTCCTCCGGGGTGGGCCAGCCGATCCGCCTCGCGGTGGCGGTCACGACGGCACGTTCCCGACGGGTACCGCGTCGAGGCGCCGGGCGAGCCGGGCCACCGCCCGGCCGAGCACCCGTCCGCGGCGGCGCCCGCGCAGCCCGCCGAGCCGGTGCACGGTGATGCGTGCCTTCACCCCGTGAGCGGTGGCCCGCTGAGCGGCCAGCGTGACGAGGGCGGTCACCTCCCGGTCGTGCTCGGCGGCCAGCGCGCTCGCCAGCTGGGCGTCGAGGGTGAACGGGACCCGGGGGAGCAGCAGGGCCGTGTGCACCTCGTGCCCCTCCTCGCGCGCCAGCGAGTAGGCCCGGTCCAGGACCGGCAGGGCGCCGTCGAGTTCGGTGACCACCGCGAGCAGCCGCGGCGGGTCGCCACCGGGCTCGCAGGGTGGTCGGCCCGGGAGCAGGTCCGGTGCGCGCGGTGCGGGAGGGGGGAGCGTGCTGGTGAGGGTCACGGCATCTCCTCGGGCGACGAGGTCTCCCCCCGACCGGCGGAACCGGCCGGCTGCGCCCGGGCGGTGGCCGGGACTGGCGGACGCAGCAGCGGGGTCGCTCGGGGTACTCCCCTCGTGCGAAGCAGCATATGCGAAATGTGCATCGCCCTCAAGGGTGGGCCGCATGCGGCCGCAGGCATCCGGCGGTCACGTCTCCCGTAGCCTGCTCCGCATGAGCTCCCCCTCGCCGGGCTGGACGTTCCTGTCCAACCACGGGCACGTGCTCGTCGGCCTGGCCGCCGATCCGGAGGCGCGGATGCGCGACATCGCGGTCCGGGTGGGCATCACCGAACGAGCGGTGCAGATGATCGTCCGGGACCTCGAGGAGGCGGGCTTCGTCATCCGCGAGCGTGTCGGCCGGCGCAACCGGTACACGGTCGTGAAGCAGGGCCGCTTCCGGCACGCGCTGGAGGCCCACGTGCGGGTGGGGGACTTCCTGGACCTCGTGCTCGCCGACGGAGCGGCGCGTGCCGTCGCCGAGCCGGGGTCGCCCGCCGTGCGGGCCTGAGCGCGTCCGGCACCGGGATCACCCCCGTCGTCCGGCCGCCCGCCGGCCCCCGCCGGTGACCGACGTCGTGCGGCCGTCGGGGGCCGCGGCGTGCGGCAGCGCCACCTCGTCCAGGACCGCGGCGACCGCGAGGGCCAGGTGCGGCGGGTGGTGCAGCGGGAGGTCCGCCGTCAGCTCGCCGTCCTGGCCGAGGCACCGGTCGTCGTCGGTGGCCGTCCAGAAGACGTAGGAGCCGGCGCCGTGCGGGAGGAGGGTGGCGAGGCGGTCCGCCAGCAGGCGGTGGGTCGGGTCGGCGTCCTCGCCGATGGCCGGGACCGCCGCGATGCCGTACCGGCGGAGCAGGGCGAAGGCGAACTCGAGCCGCTCGCGGTGGGAGGCCCGGCTGGTCCAGCACGACGGTGGCGGCCCGGACGCCGGGTGCGGGCGGTAGGCGCAGGGCGGCCCCTGCGCCGGGGTGCCGGGTCGGCGCTGCGCCGTGGCCGTGCTCACTGCCCCTGCCCCAGGGAGTAGCCGGGTTCGCCGCCGAACCGGTAGAGCCCCTCGGTCTTCACGAAGTCGACGCCGGCCTGCTCCAGGAAGTGCAGCAGCTGCAGCACGTGCTTCGCGTGGGCGCACCCGGGTGCCGGAGCCGTGAAGCGGGCCCGCCAGTGGTCGGTGCAGAAGGTCTCGGGCAGGCCGTCGGGCCACACCTTCAGCCCCCGGTTGGAGATCATCTGCAGCTTCAGGTAGCAGTGCTCCGACGCCGCCCGGAGCGCCGCGGCCAGGTCGTCGGGGGAGATCCCCGCCCGGTGGACGAAGACGTCGACGCCGTCCATGGTCTTCCGCTCCGGCTCGCGCGCGGGCGGGGCGGGGGACGTGAACGGCGGCAGGCCGGCGTAGGTCACGGCGGGCAGCGTCGCCGGGCGCTCGCCGAGGCGGGCGACGACCGCGTCGGCGAAGGCGCGGGTGCCCAGCGGCGTCCCGCCGGGCGGCGTGATGTCGTACGTGCCGGCGCCCGACTCGAGCGTCGCGAGCCAGGCGTTGTGGACGCGCTCGGCCACCTCGGACTGGCCGACGTGGACCAGCATCATCACCCCGGCCATGAGCAGCCCGGAGGGGTTGGCGACGTCCTGCCCCGCGCGCCGGGGTGCCGAGCCGTGGATGGCCTCGAACATGGCGACGCGGTCGCCGATGTTGGCCGAGCCGGCCAGGCCGACCGAGCCGGCCACCTGCGCCGCCACGTCGGAGAGCACGTCGCCGTACAGGTTGGGCATGACGACGACGTCGAAGGCCTCCGGGGTGTCGGCGAGCTTGGCCGCGCCGATGTCGACGATCCAGTGCTCGGACTCCAGGTCCGGGTACTCGGTGGCGATCTCGTCGAACACCCGGTGGAACAGGCCGTCGGTCAGCTTCATGATGTTGTCCTTGGTGAAGCAGGTGACCTTCCGGCGTCCGTGCCGGCGGGCGTACTCGAACGCGTAGCGGACGATCCGCTCGCAGCCGGGGCGGCTGATCAGCTTCAGGCACTGGGTGACCTCGTCGGTCTGGCGGTGCTCGATGCCGGCGTAGAGGTCCTCCTCGTTCTCGCGGACGATGACCACGTCCATCCCGGGGTGCCGGGTCGGGACGAAGGGGGCGTAGGCCACGCACGGCCGCACGTTGGCGTAGAGGCCGAGGGTCTTGCGCACGGTGACGTTGAGCGACTTGAACCCGCCGCCCTGCGGGGTGGTGATCGGCGCCTTGAGGAAGACCTCGGTGCGCCGCAGCGACTCCCAGGCCGAGGCCTCGATCCCCGCGGTGTGCCCGCGCCGGTAGACCGCCTCGCCGATCTCGATCTCCTCGATCGCCAGGCGCGCGCCGGCCGCGTCGAGGATCCGCAG
Source organism: Blastococcus sp. SYSU D01042 (assembly GCF_054050515.1). NCBI lineage: Bacteria > Bacillati > Actinomycetota > Actinomycetes > Geodermatophilales > Geodermatophilaceae > Blastococcus > Blastococcus sp. SYSU D01042. The sequence continues at coordinate 214,407 of NZ_JBJGZM010000007.1, forward strand.
GGTGGCGTCCATGATCTCCGGGCCGATGCCGTCACCGCGGGCGACGGTGATCGGGACGGCGGCTCCCGGTGCGCGGAGCCGGGTGGCGGCTGCGAGTTCGGTGCTCTGCGGGTCCAGCATGGTTCCGGTCATGGGTGGCGCCCTTCCTGCCGAGGGTTCGTGCGCACGACAATACGCGAAATCGATCTCGTGTAAACCCTCGTCGTCGGACTCCCCGGGTCGCCGGTGCGGGCGGTCCTGCCGAGGAGGAGGGTCGGCCGGCGGTGTCGAGGGTCCCGGACCCGGCCGTGCGGGCGCCCTAGGTCGCCGACCCGGGTGCGTTCGCGTGCGGCCGTCGGCCGGTGGATCGTTACGCTGGTCCACGAGGTGGCGCGACGGCCCGGGTCCTGCCCGGCGCCGACGGCCGAGGAAGCCGGTCGGACCGGCCGGCCCGCGCCCGCGAGCGACCGAGGACGTGCTGTGTTCGAGACCCTCTCCGACCGCCTGGACAAGGTCTTCACCGGCCTGCGGGGCAAGGGCCGGCTGACCGACGCCGACATCGACGCCACCGCGCGCGAGATCCGCATCGCGCTGCTGGAGGCCGACGTCGCGCTGCCCGTCGTGCGGTCGTTCATCGACGCGGTGAAGGAGCGCGCCCGCGGCGAGGACGTCTCCCAGGCGCTGAACCCGGCGCAGCAGGTCATCAAGATCGTCAACGAGGAGCTCATCGGCATCCTCGGTGGCGAGACCCGCCGCATCCGGCTGGCCAAGCAGTCGCCGACGGTGATCATGCTGGCCGGTCTGCAGGGTGCCGGTAAGACGACCCTCGCCGGGAAGCTCGGCCGCTGGCTCAGGGAGCAGGGCCACACACCGATGCTCGTGGCCTGCGACCTGCAGCGCCCGAACGCGGTCAACCAGCTCTCCATCGTGGCCGGTCAGGCGGGGGTGGACGTCTTCGCCCCCGAGCCGGGCAACGGCGTGGGCGACCCGGTGCAGGTGGCCCGCGACTCGATCGAGCACGCCCGCCGCACCATGCACGACGTCGTCGTCGTCGACACCGCCGGCCGGCTGGGCATCGACGCGGAGCTGATGCAGCAGGCCGCGGACATCCGCGACGCCGTGCGGCCCGACGAGACCCTGTTCGTCGTCGACGCGATGATCGGCCAGGACGCCGTCACCACGGCGCAGGCGTTCCAGGACGGCGTCGGCTTCAGCGGCGTCGTCCTCACCAAGCTCGACGGCGACGCCCGCGGTGGTGCGGCGCTCTCGGTGCGGCACGTGACCGGGCAGCCGATCATGTTCGCCTCCACCGGCGAGAAGCTCACCGACTTCGACGTCTTCCACCCCGAGCGGATGGCCTCCCGGATCCTCGGGATGGGCGACGTGCTCACGCTCATCGAGCAGGCCGAGAAGACCTTCGACGCCGACCAGGCCGAGCGGATCGCGGGCAAGCTCGCCTCGCGCGAGGGCTTCACCCTCGAGGACTTCCTCGAGCAGATGATGGCCATCCGCAAGATGGGGCCGATCGCCAACCTCCTCGGCATGCTGCCCGGCGCGGGGCAGATGAAGGAGCAGCTCAAGCAGGTCGACGACCGCGACCTCGACCGCACCGCGGCGATCATCCGGTCGATGACCCCGGAGGAGCGGGTCAACTCCAAGATCATCAACGCGTCGCGACGCGTGCGCATCGCCAACGGCTCGGGCGTCAGCGTCACCGCGGTCAACCAGCTGCTGGAGCGCTTCGCGCAGGCCCAGAAGATGATGGGCCAGATGGCCGGCAGCATGGGTATGCCCGGCATGGGACCGATGTCGAAGAAGGCCCGCGGCCGCCAGATGCAGGCGCAGTCGAAGAAGGGCAAGGGGAAGAAGGGCAAGGGCAAGGGCGGTCCCGCCCGCCGGCCCGTCGGCGCCCCCGGCCTGCCGCCCGGCGCGGGCAACCCCTTCGGTGCCGGGATGCCCGGCGGGATGCCCGGCCTGCCGCCCGGCCAGGCGCTCCCGGACCTGAGCAAGCTGAACTTCGACCAGTTCAAGGACGGCAACGGGCGGTGAGCGGGCCGCTGCCCGCCCTGCACCTGTCCGGGGTGGTGCTGCCCGCCGGCGAGCACCGTGACGTGTGGGTGCGGGAGGGCCGGTTCACCTTCGAGCCGGTGCCCGGTGCCGAGACGGTCAGCCGCGGCGGGTGGCTGGTGCCCGGGCTGGTCGACGCGCACTGCCACGTCGGCATCCTGCGCGGCGGCGGGCACGCCGAGGGCCTGGCGCAGGCGCGCGAGCAGGCGCTGGCCGAGCGTGCGGCCGGGGTGCTCGCGCTGCGCGACTGCGGCTCGCCGGTGGACACCCGCGCGCTGGACGACGAGCCCGACCTGCCCACGATCATCCGGGCCGGGCGGCACATCGCGCGCACCCGCCGGTACATCCCCGGCCTCGGCGTCGAGATCGAGCCCGAGGACCTCGTCGAGCAGACCCGGGTCCAGGCCCGGCGCGGGGACGGCTGGGTGAAGCTGGTGGGCGACTGGATCGACCGCTCGGTCGGCGACCTCGCCCCCGAGTGGCCGGCCGACGTCGTCGCCGCGGCGATCGCGGCCGCGCACGAGGAGGGCGCCCGGGTCACGGCGCACACCTTCGGCACCGACGCCCTGCCCGCGCTCATCGCCGCGGGCATCGACTGCATCGAGCACGGCACGGGGCTGACCGAGGAGCTCATCGGCGAGATGGCCGCCCGCGGCACCGCCGTCGTCCCCACCCTGGTGAACGTGGAGAACTTTCCCGGGTTCGCCGCGGCGGGGGAGAAGAAGTTCCCCACCTACGCGAGCACGATGCGCCGCCTGTACGCGAACTCCGGCGCGGTCGTCCGGGCGGCGTTCGAGGCCGGTGTGCCGGTGTTCGCCGGGACCGACGCCGGCGGCGGCATCGACCACGGCGTCATCGCCGACGAGATCCGGGCGCTGTGCGAGGCGGGGATCCCCGCGGAGGACGCCCTCGCCGCCGGCTCGTGGAAGGCCCGCGAGTGGCTGGGCCTGCGCGGCATCGAGGAGGGCGCGGTCGCCGACGTCGTCGTCTACGCCGCCGATCCGCGGGCCGACCTCGGCACGCTGCAGTCGCCGCAGCGGACGGTGCTCCGGGGTCGCGTCGTCGCGTGAGCGGAGGGGGTCCGCCCGGGCCCCGGGGCGCGTAGCGTTCGTCGTCTCGCAGGAGGACCTCCCCGTGAAGGGAGCGCGGACGATGCCGTACTTCATCGGCGCCCGCGGGCGCATCCACCACGAGGCCTGGCTGCCCGACGGGGACGTCCGGGGCCTCGCCGTGTTCTGCCACGGCGGCTTCGGGGAGCACCTGGGCCTGTACGAGGCGCTGGCGCGGCGGCTGACCACCGAGGGCGTGGCGTTCCACGCGCTGGACGGCATGGGGCACGGGCTCAGCGACGGTGAGCGCGACCTGACCCTCAGCTGGGACGAGTACGTCGACGACGCCCGGACGCTGGCGAACCTGGCCCGCGCGCAGCACCCGGACCGGCCGCTGGTGCTGATGGGGCACTCCGCCGGTGCGCTGGCCGCGCTGCTGCTCGCGCAGCGGAGCCCGCAGCTGGCGCAGGCGCTGGTGCTCTCGGCTCCGCCGGCGCAGCCGCTGCCGTGGGCCGAGGAGCTGCTCGAGGAGGGCGACGACGCCGAGGCCCCGGACCCGTCGGCCATGTTCAGCACGCACCCCGAATACCTGGACGCGCTGCTGCACGACCCGCTGGTCCACCGCGGGCCCGTACCGCGGCAGACGATCGAGGCCATCGTGCGCACCTGGCCGGAGGTCGCCGCGGGACTGGCGGAGGGGCGGCCGGACCTCCCGGTGCTGGTCGTCCACGGCGAGGACGACCCGGTGGTCCCCGTCGCGGACTCGGCCGCGATCGTCGCCCGGTTGCCGGACGCGGTGCTGCGGACCTTCCCCGGTGACCTGCACGACGTGCTCAACGAGCACGACCGGGACGCCGTGCACGAGGTGGTGGCGGAGTTCGTCGGCCGGCAGGTGGGGCGGGCGGCGGTCAGCGCCTGACCGCCCGGCCGGGCCACCGGATACGGGTTCGCGTGGCCTGGGAGACTTCTCCCGTGCTGCTCCGGATGTCGACCCTGTTCCTGCGGACCCTGCGTGACGACCCGGCCGACGCCGAGGTCGCCAGCCACCGCCTGCTGGCCCGGGGCGGGTACATCCGCCGTGCCGCGCCGGGCGGGTTCACCTGGCTGCCGCTGGGCTACCGGGTCTTCCGCAACGTCGAGCGCATCATCCGCGAGGAGATGGACGCGATGGGCGCGCAGGAGGTCGCCTTCCCGGCCCTGCTGCCCCGCGAGCCCTACGAGGCCACCGGCCGCTGGACCGAGTACGGGCCCAACCTCTTCCGCCTGCAGGACCGCCGGGGCAACGACTTTCTGCTCGGGCCCACGCACGAGGAGATGTTCACGCTCCTGGTGAAGGACCTCTACGGCTCCTACAAGGACCTGCCGGTCTCGCTGTACCAGATCCAGACCAAGTACCGGGACGAGGCGCGACCCCGAGCCGGGCTGTTCCGCGGCCGCGAGTTCACGATGAAGGACAGCTACTCCTTCGACGTCGACGACGCCGGGCTGGACAAGAGCTACGCCCTGCACCGCGACGCCTACATCAAGATCTTCGACCGCCTCGGCCTGGAGTACGTGATCGTCTCGGCGATGTCCGGTGCCATGGGTGGCTCGAAGAGCGAGGAGTTCCTGCACCCGACCGCGATCGGCGAGGACACCTTCGTCCGCTCGCCCGGGGGCTACGCGGCCAACGTCGAGGCCGTCACCACCGTGGTGCCCGACGAGATCCCGCTGGACGGGCTGCCCGCCGCGCACGTCGAGGACACCCCCGGCACCCCGACCATCGAGACGCTGGTCGCCGTCGCCCAGGAGCTGTTCCCCGACGCCGGGTACACCGCCGCCTCCACGCTGAAGAACGTCGTCGTGACGCTGGTGCACCCCGACGGCAGCCGCGAGCCGCTGGTCATCGGCGTGCCGGGTGACCGCGAGATCGACGCCAAGCGCCTCGAGGCGCAGCTGGCGCCGGCCGAGGTCGAGCCGTTCACCGACTTCGCGGGCAACCCCGCGCTGGTGAAGGGCTACATCGGGCCCCAGGTGCTCGGCTCGGGGAGCGGGTCGGGGATCCGCTACCTGGTCGACCCGCGCGTGGTCACCGGCACCCGCTGGATCACCGGCGCCAACGAGGCCGGCAAGCACGTGTTCGACCTCGTCGCCGGCCGGGACTTCACCTGGGACGGCGTCATCGAGGCCGCCGAGGTGCTGCCCGGCGACCCCGCGCCCGACGGCTCGGGCCCGCTGGAGCTGGCCCGCGGCGTGGAGATGGGCCACATCTTCCAGCTCGGCCGCAAGTACGCCGAGGCGCTGGAGCTGAAGGTGCTCGACGAGAACGGCAAGCTGGTCACCGTCACCATGGGCTCCTACGGCATCGGCGTCTCGCGGGCCGTCGCCGCGATCGCGGAGTCCACGCACGACGAGCTCGGTCTGGTGTGGCCGCGCGAGGTCGCGCCGGCCGACGTGCACGTCGTCGCCACCGGCAAGGACGCCGCGGTGTTCGAGGCCGCCGAGGCGCTGTCCGCCGAGCTGGTCGCCGCAGGCCTCACGGTCCTCTACGACGACCGGCCGAAGGTCAGCCCCGGGGTGAAGTTCAAGGACGCCGAGCTGCTCGGGATGCCCACGATCGTCACCGTCGGCCGCGGCCTGGCCGAGGGCGTCGTCGAGGTGCGCGACCGGAGGACGGGTGAGCGCGAGGAGGTGCCGGTCGCCGAGGCCGGCGCCCGCGTGCTCGCCGCCACCCGCGGCTAACGCCCGGACGGCGTCAGGCGGGGTCGGCGACCAGCTCGACCTCGTAGCCGTCGGCGTCCTCCAGGAACGCCGCCCGGTGCGCCGGGCCGCCGGCGAACGGGTGCCGGTCGGCGAACATCAGCCGCCACCCGTGCTCCGGTGCCTCGGCGACGAGCGCGTCGAGGTCGGCGGCCGGGCCGGCGCGGAACGCCAGGTGGTTCAGCCCGGGGGAGCGGCGCTCGTGCCGGTCGCCCACGAGGTCCGGCGACTGCTCGACGACCACGTAGACGCCGCCCTCGCCACCCCACCGCCACGACCGCCCGTGCGCCCAGCTCTGGAAGGGCTCCGCCCCGAGCCGGGTCAGCAGCCACCCCCACGACGCCTCGGCGCGGGGGAGATCGGGCACCCACAGCTCGATGTGGTGCAGCGGGCCGGTGCTGGTCACGGTGCTCCTCCCGGGATCTGGCATCATGGTCGGTCGAACATGGCGGTGGCGGCCCTCTCACCGTTGCCGGCCGTGTCCATCGCCCGGCCCCGGCGTAACCCCACACGCCGCCCGGCGGGCAACCACACAGCGTTCGAGGAGTACACCACCCACCGTGGCCACCAAGATCAAGCTCATGCGCCTGGGCAAGATGCGCGCGCCGTACTACCGCATCGTCGTCGCCGACGCCCGCACCAAGCGTGACGGCCGCTCGATCGAGACGATCGGCAAGTACCACCCGAAGGAGGACCCCTCCTTCATCGAGGTCGACTCCGAGCGCGCGCAGTACTGGCTCGGCGTCGGTGCGCAGCCGACCGAGGCCGTCGCCGCCATCTTCCGCGTCACCGGTGACTGGCAGAAGTTCAAGGGCGAGCCGGCCCCCGCGCCGATGAAGGTCGCCGAGCCCAAGCCGGACAAGAAGGCCCTCTACGAGGCCGCCGTCCGTTCGGGCATGGACGAGCCGACCACCGAGGCGACCACCGCCAAGAAGAAGGCGGCGCCGAAGAAGGCCGCTGCCGACGAGGCGCCCGCCGAGGCCGGCACCGAGATCGCTGCTCCCGAGGTCGCCGCTGTCGAGGCCGCCGACGACGGCGACACGGCTCCCGCCCCCGCCGAGTAAGACGTGCTCGAAGACGCGCTCGAGCACCTGGTCAAGGGCATCGTCGACCACCCGGACGACGTCGCGGTCGACCTGCTCACCAACCGCCGCGGCAAGACCCTCGAGATCCGGGTGCACCCGGACGACCTCGGCAAGGTCATCGGCCGCGGCGGTCGGACCGCCAAGGCGCTGCGCCAGGTGATGACCGGTGTCGGCGGACGCGGCCTGCGGGTCGACGTCGTCGACACCGACGGGCGCTGAGCTGCCGCTCAGCACCCGCCCGAGCACACCCATGAGCGACCCGCACGACCCCTTCCCGGACACCGTGGTGGTCGGCCGCATCGGCCGGCCCCACGGTGTCCGTGGTCTCACCACCGTCGAGGTGCGCACCGACGACCCCGACGCCCGCTTCGCCCCCGGCACGGTGCTGCGCACCGATCCGCCCGGCCGCGGTCCGCTGACCGTCGTCGACAAGCGGTGGCACAGCGGCACGCTGCTGCTGCAGCTGGCCGCGCCCACCGGCGAGGTCTACGAGGCGCGCGAGACCGTCGAGGCCCTCCGCAACACGCTGCTGCTGGTCCCGGTGGCCGAGCTGCCGGAGATCGAGGAGCCCGACTCCTACTACGACCACCAGCTCGTCGGCCTGAGCGCCCGGCTGCCCGACGGCTCGGTGATCGGCGAGGTCACCGCCGTGCGGCACGAGGCGCAGGACCTGCTGGTGCTCCGCCGCGCCGAGGGCGGGGAGGCGCTCGTCCCGTTCGTGGGGGCGATCGTCCCGACGGTCGACGTCGCCGGCGGTTTCCTCGTCGTCGACCCGCCCGAGGGGCTGCTCGACCTGTGAGCGCGCCCTACCGGATCGACGTCGTCACGATCTTCCCCGAGTACCTCGCGCCGCTGCGCCAGTCGCTGCTCGGGAAGGCCGCCGAGCGCGGTCTGGTCAGCATCGGGGTGCACGACCTGCGGCAGTGGACCGACGACCCGCACCGCACCGTCGACGACGCCCCGTACGGCGGCGGTCCGGGCATGGTCATGAAGCCCGAGCCGTGGGCGCAGGCGCTGGAGGCGGTGCGCCCGCCCGGCACCCGGCTGGTGGTCCCGACCCCCGCCGGTCGCCCCTTCACCCAGGCGATCGCGGCCGAGTGGGCCGCCGAGCCCGGGCTCGTGTTCGCCTGCGGGCGCTACGAGGGCATCGACCAGCGGGTGGCCGACTGGGCGGCCGACGCGGGGCCGGTGTCCGAGGTGTCGTTGGGCGACTACGTGCTCGCCGGCGGCGAGTCCGCCGTGCTCGTGATGGTCGAGGCGGTCACCCGGCTGCTGCCCGGTGTGGTGGGCAACCGCGAGTCCGTGGAATTCGACTCGCACGCCGACGGCCTGCTCGAGGGCCCCTCCTACACCCGCCCGGCGTCGTGGCGGGGCCGCGAGGTGCCGCCGGTGCTCCTGTCCGGGGACCACGCGGCGATCGACCGCTGGCGTCGCGAGGAGTCGCTGCGGCGCACCGCGGAGCGTCGTCCCGACCTGCTCGACGGCCGCTGAGCCGTGCCCGGCGAGGCGCTGGTCCGGCCCTCGGCGCGCGTCGTCGTCCTGGACCCGACCGGCCGGGTGCTGCTGCTCGGCGCGCGGCTGACCGGTCCGGACGTGCCGCCGGCCGGCGTGCTGTTCTGGTACACCCCCGGTGGGGGCGTGGAGGCGGGGGAGTCGCTGCGCACCGCCGCCGTGCGGGAGCTCGCCGAGGAGATCGGCCTGGACGTCGACCCCGCCGCGCTCGAGGGGCCGGTGTGGCTGCGCCGCTTCGTCGGCCCGTTCGGTCCCCTGCTGATCGACAACCGCGAGACCTACTTCGTGCTCCGGGGCGTCGTGCACGAGGTGGACGCCCGCGGGCGCACCGAGCTCGAGCTGCTGGGCGACGAACCGCACCGCTGGTGGAGCGTCGACGAGATCGCGGCCAGCGCCGAGGAGTTCGCCCCGCGCGAGCTCGCTGCCCTGCTCCCGGTCCTGCTCGAGGGCCCGTGGACCGGGGCGCCGCGCATCGTCACCTGAAGATGTGGCACGATGGACCACTGCTGCGCACCGTCGGCCGTGTCGACGGGAGCTCCGCCGAGGGGCCCGCAGCTCTCGGACACGGGCAGCCGGGGATCCCGCTGCCCGCACCGAACCGACGAGCCACTGCCAGAACATGAGGACTGCCGCGATGAACACCCTGGACGCACTCGACGCCGCTTCGCTGCGCGACGACATCCCGACGTTCCGCCCGGGTGACACCGTCAAGGTGCACGTCCGCGTGGTCGAGGGCAACCGCTCGCGCATCCAGGTCTTCCAGGGCGTCATCATCCGTCGCCAGGGTGGCGGCATCCGCGAGACCTTCACCGTCCGCAAGGTGAGCTTCGGCGTCGGCGTGGAGCGCACCTTCCCGGTGCACACCCCCGTCGTGGAGAAGATCGAGGTGCTCACCCGCGGTGACGTGCGTCGCGCCAAGCTGTACTACCTGCGCGAGCTGCGCGGCAAGGCCGCCAAGATCAAGGAGAAGCGCGAGATCATCGCGCGCTGACCGGCGAGGGCGGCACGCGCCCCTCTGCGTCTCCGGCGGGCCCTCCGCGCCGTACGCTGCTCCCGATGAGCAGTCAACGGCCCGGGGGGCCCGCCGATGTCGTTCCCGGGGAGCCCGACCCGGAGGACGGCGCCCGCGACGGCGCGGCGCAGCAGGAGGCGCCGGCACGGTCCCGGCGCTGGCGCCGCGGTCGCGCAGCCAACGCCAAGAAGACCTCACTCCTGCGCGAGCTGCCGGTGCTGCTGCTGGTGGCGTTCCTCCTCGCGCTGGTGGTCAAGACCTTCTTCGTCCAGGCGTTCTTCATCCCGTCGGGCTCGATGGAGCAGACCCTGCACGGGTGCCCGGACTGCACCGGCGACCGCGTGCTGGTGAACAAGGTGCCGTACTGGTTCGGCGAGCCCGAACCCGGCGACGTGGTCGTCTTCAAGGGGCCCGACACCTGGAGCCCGGAGGTCTCGGTCGCCGAGCCGGAGAACTGGTTCACCAGCAGCATGCTGTGGCTGGGCCGCACGGTCGGCGTGGCGCCGCCCAGCGAGGACGACTTCGTCAAGCGGGTCATCGCCGTGGGTGGGCAGACCGTGCAGTGCTGCGACGCCGAGGGCCGGGTGACCGTCGACGGCGAACCGCTGGACGAGCCCTACATCTTCGAGGACACCCCGATCGAGCAGCGCGCCTTCGGTCCGGTGACCGTGCCCGAAGGCCGGCTGTGGGTCATGGGTGACCACCGCTCGGCCTCGGCGGACTCCAAGGCCCACGTCGGTGACCAGTACTCCGGCACGGTCGGCGTGGACGACGTCATCGGCAAGGCGGCGGTCATCGTCTGGCCGGTGAGCCGCTTCGGGCTGGTCGGCTCGCCCGACATCCAGGCCTCCGCCGCCGCGCCCCTCGGCGTCGACGGCGGAGCCACGGGGGTGCGCCCGGACCTGCTGGCCTCCTCGGCCGTCGGCCTGGTCGGCGCCGTCCCCGTCGTGGCCTGGCGCCGTCGCCGGCGCCGTCGAGGCTGATCCGCCGTCCCCGTCCGGACCGCTCCGCTGGTGCGGGGCGGCCGGACGCCATTCCTGGGTCACCGTCCCGCAATTGTCGACAAATCAGACCTGTTGCGGATGCGACCACGAGTGGGCGCGAATGGCGTCGCGCACGGTAATCCGAAAAATGTCGGCAAAGTGTTCAAGCAACCGTTTCACCCTTCCGATGGATGGAGTGCAAGCAATTCGGAGTGAAACGGAGTCAGTTGTGTCTGCACCCATGGCGAGCACCGCACGCGGAGTCACCCGCGTGCTCCTCCTCGCCGACGCGCCCGTCCTGCGTCGTGGCCTGGTCAGCATGATCAACGAGACCGCGGGCATGCAGTCGGTCGGCACCCCCGGCGAGCTGCGCCGCGCCATGACGCTGGCCGAGTCGGCCCGCCCCGACGCCGTCGTCGTCGAGCTGGGCCAGGGGCGCGCCGCCACGCTGAACGCCTGCCGCGACCTCCGCCGCCGCTTCCCCCGGGTCGCCATCGTCGCGCTGGCCACCTCCGAGGACCCCGCCGTCGTCAACGAGGCGCTCGCCGCCGGCGTCGGTGGCTACCTGCTCATGAACACCTCGCCCACGCTGCTGGGCTGGGCGATCCTGGCCGCCCGTGCCGGCCGCACCGTCGTCGACCCGCAGATCCGCCGGGTGGAGCCCTCGGCCTCCCCGGCCGCCAAGCCCTTCACGCCCGAGGTGCCCCTGACCCGGCGCGAGCAGGACGTGCTGGACGAGCTGCTCCAGGGCCAGTCCAACCGGGCGATCGGCCGCAACCTGTTCATCAGCGAGGACACCGTCAAGAGCCACGTCAAGGCCATCCTGCGCAAGCTGGGTGCCCGCGACCGGGCCCACGCGGTCTCCCTCGTGCTCTCCTCGCGCACCCCGGCCACCTGCACCTGCGGCGCCCACGCCGCCGTGCGCGCCGACGAGCCCGCCGAGGTCTGACCTCGACCGCACGACGTTCCTCCGCACGCGGGCCGGTCCGTTCTCGGGCCGGCCCTGCGTGTTCGTGCGTCCCGGCCGACCGCTCCCCGACGGGCGGCCGCGGACGTCGTAGGGTCGGTGCCCGATGGCTGCGCGACCCGTTCACTCCACCGCCGCCCCGGTGCCCCGGGGGCGGAAGGTGCCCGCCGACGACGGACGCCCCGACGCCCTCTGGGACATGGAGCGCTCGCTGCGGCGCCGCGGCTTCACGGCGGTCGCCGGTGCAGACGAGGCCGGCCGTGGTGCGTGCGCCGGCCCGCTGGTCGCCGCGGCGTGCGTCCTGCCTGCCGGGAAGCGCGGCCGCGTCCCCGGGCTGGCCGACTCCAAGCTGCTCACCGCGGCCGCCCGCGAGCGGGTGTACGCGGAGATCCTCGACCGCGCGGTGGCGTGGTCGGTCGTGCAGATCCCGGTCGAGGAGCTCGACGCCCGCGGCATGCACGTGACCAACCTCGAGGCGCTCCGGCGGGCGGTGTGCACGCTGGACCCCGAGCCGGACTACGTGCTCACCGACGGCTTCCCGGTGCCCGGCCTGGCGCGGCCGGGGCTGGCCGTGTGGAAGGGCGACCGCGTCGCGGCGTGCGTCGCCGCCGCCTCGGTGCTGGCGAAGGTGACCCGGGACCGGGTCATGCTGGAGCTGCACGAGCGGTGGCCGGAGTACGACTTCGCCGGCCACAAGGGCTACATCACCGACGTGCACACCGCGGCCCTGGAGCGGCACGGACCCAGTCCCGCGCACCGGATGCGCTTCGTCAACGTGGCCCGCGCCCGCGACCTGCACGCCACCGGGGTGCTCCGGCTGCCCGCCGGCAGCGCCATGCACGATGATGGAGCCATGCCCCCTGCGTCCTGCGAGCCCGCGACGAGCACCGAGGACCGATGAGCACCGAGGATCTCGAGAAGTACGAGACCGAGATGGAGCTGCAGCTCTATCGCGAGTACAAGGACATCGTCCGCCAGTTCACCTACGTGGTGGAGACCGAGCGGCGGTTCTACCTGGCCAACTCGGTGGACCTGCAGGTCCGCGAGGCCGGGGGAGAGGTCTTCTTCGAGCTGAAGCTCTCCGACGCCTGGGTGTGGGACATGTACCGGCCGGCGCGCTTCGTCCGCAACGTCCGGGTGCTGACGTTCAAGGACGTCAACGTCGAGGAGCTGGACAAGCCCGATCTCGAGCTGCCGGACAACCCGCGCCTGCCCTGACCGCGGTCGTCCTGCCGGGCGGGGGCCGTTGGCCTCTACCCCGGGACCAGCCCGGGCGCCATGCTCGGGCGCCGGCCCCGCCGCGGGCGCCGGGCCACGCGGCGGTGCGCACCGAAGGCCGGCGGAGGAGGCCGTCATGGGGCAGGCGCGCGACATCATGGATCGGCTCAGCGGTGCCCTCACCGCCGGTGACCGCGCGGCGATCACCGGGCTCTACGCGCCGGACGCCGTCCTGGAGACACCGGACGGTCCGCGCATCGACGGGGCCGAGGCGATCGCCGACTACTTCGCGGCGCTGGCGCGGGCGTTCCCCGATCTCTCGTTCCAGCTGGTCGCCGGCTACGAGATCGGGAACACCGCGATCGACGAGGGCTTCGTCGTGGCGACCCACGCGGGGGTGTTGACCACCCCGGACGGCGACATCGGACCCACGGGCAGGTCCCTCCGGCTGCGCGAATGCGACCTCGCCACCGTGGAGGACGGCGTCGTCACGAGGCACCGCATGTACTTCGACCAGCTCGAGTTCCTGGTCCAGCTGGGGCTCGCCGACGCCGGCGCCCCGGCCGGTGCCGTCCCGGCGCCGCGAGCCGGGGGCGAGCAGGCCGCGGAGGTGCCCGCCGGCTGAGCGGTGGGCGCCGCGGCGGCCCCGGACCGGCCGCGTCCACAGCCGGCGCCGTCGTCCACAGATCCGGCGGCATCCTGTCCTGACCGGCCGCGCCGGGCGACGGTCGACCGGTGCCCACACGCAACGAACTGGGGGCCCACGGCGAACGCATCGCCGCGGCCTACCTGACCGACGTCGGCCTCCGGCTGCTCGACCGCAACTGGCGCTGCCGCGACGGCGAGCTCGACCTCGTCGCCCGCGAGGGCCCCGCGCTCGTCTTCTGCGAGGTGAAGACGCGGCGCGGCGTCGGTTACGGGCACCCCGTGGAGGCGGTCACCCCGGCCAAGCAGCGGCGGCTCCGGATCCTGGCCCAGCGCTGGCTGGCTGCGCACGACGAGCACGCGCCCGACCTGCGCTTCGACGTCGTAGGGGTGCTGGTGCCCCGAACCGGCCCGGCGCTGGTCACCCACCTCCGGGCGGCGTTCTCGTGACGCTCGCCCGTACGTGGTCGGTGGGCCTGGCCGGCGTGCACGGTGCGATGGTCGAGGTCGAGGTGGACATCGCCACCGGGGTCCCCGGGGTGGCGCTGGTCGGGCTGCCCGACGCGGTGGTGCGCCAGTCGGTGGACCGGGTGAAGGCCGCCGTCGTCAACGCGGGCGGGGAGTTCCCGCTGCGGCGGATCACCATCGGGCTGTCACCGGCGTCCATGCCCAAGCAGGGGAGCGGCTTCGACCTCGCCCTGGCCGCGGCCGTGCTGGCGGCGTCCGGAGCGGTCCCGGAGAAGTCGGTGGAGCGGCTGGTGCTGCTCGGCGAGCTCGGGCTCGACGGCTCGGTGCGGGCCATCCGCGGCGTGCTGCCGTCGGTGCTCGCCGCGGCGCGTGCCGGGCACGCCGAGGTGGTGGTGCCGGCCGTCAACGCCGACGAGGCGGCGCTGGTCGAGGACGTCGCGGTGCTGGCGGTGAGCTCGCTCGTGCAGCTGGTGGGCCACCTCGCCGGCCGGACCCGCCTGGTGCCGCACACGCGAGGGGCGTTGCCGGAGCCGTCGCCGGGGCCGGACCTGGGCGACGTGGTGGGGCAGAGCACCGGCCGCCGGGCCGTGGAGGTGGCCGCGGCCGGCGGGCACCACCTCTTCCTGGCCGGGCCGCCGGGAGCCGGCAAGACGATGCTCGCCGAGCGGCTGCCCGGCCTGCTGCCCTCGCTGGACGAGCAGGGGGCGCTGGAGGTGACCGCCGTCCACTCGATCGCCGGGAGCCTGCCACCAGGCGCGCCGCTGCTCACCCGGCCGCCCTTCGAGGCGCCGCACCACTCGGCGTCCATGGCGGCGCTGGTGGGCGGCGGGTCGGGGCAGATCCGGCCCGGCGCGGTGTGCCGGGCGCACCGGGGCGTGCTGTTCATGGACGAGGCGCCCGAGTTCCGCGGACGGTGCTCGACACGCTGCGCCAGCCCCTCGAGCGCGGGCAGGTGACGATCCACCGCGCGTCGGGTTCGGCGACCTACCCCTGCCGGGCGCAGCTGGTGCTCGCCGCCAACCCCTGCCCGTGCGCCAGCGCCGCCGGCGACGCCGCCTGCACCTGCAGCCCGCTGGAGCGGCGGCGGTACCGGTCCCGGCTCTCCGGGCCGCTGCTGGACCGCATCGACCTGCGGGTGGAGCTGCCGCCGGTGACGCGGGCGGCCTGGCTCGACGGGATGGGCGAGCCGGAGACCTCCGAGGTCGTCGCCCGCCGCGTGCGGGTGGCGCGGGCGGTCGCGGCCGAGCGGCTGGCCGGCACCGGGCTGGGTGTGAACAGCGAGGTGCCCGGCCGGCTGCTGCGCGAGCGCTTCGCGCCGCCCCGGGCCGCCCTGGCCCTGGCCGAGCGGGCGCTGGAGCGGGGAGCGCTGTCCGTGCGCGGCTTCGACCGCGTCCAGCGGGTCGCCTGGACGCTGGCCGACCTCGCCGGCCGGACGGTGCCCGGCGCGGACGAGGTCGCCGAGGCCCTCGGCATGCGGCTGCAACGGGTGGCGGCGTGACCACCCTGGACGAGGACCTCGAGGATGCCGTCGCCGGGACGGGCGGAGGTCGGCAGGACGCCGGCCTGCGCCGGGCGCGGGCCTGGCTGAGCCGCGCGGTCGAACCGGGCACGATCGACCTCTGGCGGTACGTGGACGACTTCGGCCCGGTGGAGGCGGTCCGGCGGCTGCGGGACGGGCGGGCGCCCGCCGCGGTGCGCTCCCTCGTGGGCGCGCGGGCCGAGCAGGACACCACGCTGGCCGATCTGCGGCGCGCCGAGCAGTGCGGCGCACGGCTGGTCGTGCCGGAGGACGACGAGTGGCCGCACCTGCCGCTGCACGCGCTCACCCTCGCGGTGGCCGCGGAACCCGACGAGCGGAAGGAGCAGTCCGACCGGACCAAGGCCCTGGTGCCTCCGCTGGCGCTGTGGGTGCGCGGGCCCGGGCGGCTCGACGAGGTGGTCGACCGCTCGGTCGCGGTCGTCGGCGCCCGGGCGTCCACCGCGTACGGCGAGCACGTCGCGGCCGAGCTGGGGCACCAGCTGGGCGAGCGCGGCTGGACCGTCGTCTCGGGCGGAGCCCTGGGCATCGACGCCGCCGCGCACCGGGGCGCGCTGGCGGCCGGGGCGGCGACGGTCGTGGTGCTCTCCTGCGGGGTGGACCGGCCCTACCCGGCGGCGCACGGCGCGCTCTTCGCCCGGATCGCCGAGACCGGGTTGCTGGTCAGCGAGTGGCCACCGGGATCCGCGCCGCTGCGCCACCGGTTCCTCGTGCGGAACCGGCTGATCGCCGCGCTCACCCGTGGCACGGTCGTCGTCGAGGCGGCCGCGCGCTCCGGGGCGCAGGCCACCGCGCGCCGGGCGCAGGACCTCGGCCGGTCGGTCATGGTCGTGCCCGGGCCGACCACCTCCGCGATGAGCGTCGGGTGCCACGAGCTGCTCCGCGACGTGGGCCTCGCCGCCCGGCTGGTCGCCTCGGCGGCGCACGTCGTCGAGGAGGTCGGCAGCATCGGCGCCGACCTCGCCGAGCCCGCGCCCCGCCCCGCGTCGCCCCGGGACGGGCTCTCCGACCTGGCCACCCGCGTGCTCGACGCCTGCCCGGTGCGGGTGGGTGTGAGCCCCGAGCGGCTGGCCGCGGTGGCGGGCTGCGACGTCCTCGAGGTGCTGCGCGTGCTGCCCGCCCTGGAGCTGGCGGACCTCGTGGAGTGGACCGGTACCGGCTGGCGCGTCGCACGAGCAGCTGACCACGCGTGAGGGGAGCGGCGCCGCGCGGTCCGCCCACGAGCATCTCGGAGGGAGCGGAGGCCTCCGTGGACCGACGCCTCCCCCTACGCTGCCCGTCACTCGTGCGATGCGATCGACGGGGAGGGTGGCGTGACCAGTCGGGGGCGCCGGGTGTGCGTCGCGGTCGTCGCCGCCGCGATGCTGCCACTGCTCGCACCAGCAGCCGCGCGGGCCGACATCGTCGTCGGCACCGGTCCCTACGAGGCCACACGCGGCTCCGACGGGACGACGACGCTGCACCTCACGGTCTGGAACCTGAACGCCGAGGACGTCGAACTGTCACTCACTGCCAGCCGTTGCGAGGCCCCCGCGGTCGCACCGACCGTGGAAGCACTGCGCCAAGGCGAGGCGACCTTCGAGATGCGCTGCGAAGAAGGTGACGAGGAGAGGGCAGCCACCCTCACGACAGCGCCGGACGGGCCCGCCGGCACCACGACGGTGGACTTCAGCTTCTCGATCGCCCAGCCGCCGGATCCCGCGCCCGGGCCCCTGTGGTTCTTCGCGCTGGCGGGGCTCCTCGGACTCGTGGCCGTGGTACCTCCCTACGCGTTCTGGAAGACGAGTCCCCGCGGCAATCCGGAGCGCCCCGTTGCGAGCGGGGCAACCCAGGAGCAGAAGAAGCTCAGCCGCGTGTGGGCGACGTTGAGCCAGCGAGGTGAACACCACCTCGGCTCCACCTTGCCCGGGATCACCGCGGACTGGAGCTTCACCGACACCTGGGCTTCGAACGCCGGTCTCGCGACGGCCTTGTTCACCGGGCTGTTCGCCGCAACCGATCCGCTCGAGATCGTGCTGGGAACGGACTCGTCGCAGGCGCAGAGCACCATCGTCATCGCCTCGGCCCTCGCAGCCGGCTTGATCGGGGCAGCGCCACTGCTCCTGGTCATCTGCAAGCGACGCTTCGAGAAGGAGGGAGGCGTCGCCCGCCACAACACCATCGGGGGCGTGCTCGCGGCCTCGTGGGTCGTGATCACGGCGAGCACCGGATTGGTCCTGGCGGCTGCGGCGGCGCTCGACCGCCCCTGGCCGTGGGTGATCGCTGTCGCCGTCTGCCTCCTCCTGCTCGTCTACAGCTGGAAATCCGTACCGCAGACCCTGGCGCTCGGCAGCTTCCCGGTTGCTGAGGGAGCAGAGGCACGGCCGCCCGCCATCGGCGGCCCGGGTTCCCGGCGCGACTTCACGGTGGCCGCGATGCCGTAGCTGTGCGGACCCGGCGGTTGACGGACGGCGACGGAGTTGCGGTCCGCCGGTTCGGCGCGGCGTCTTGACCGGCCGCGCGTGCCGACGGACGGTCTGCGCATGGCGACCGGGACGGCAGATGCGCGCGCCGCCCTGCCCCCGGCCCTGGCCGAGGCGCTGGCCGGGTACGAGGAGCACCTGCGCAGCCAGCGGGACCTCTCGGAGCACACCGTCCGCGGTTACGTCACCGACGCAGTCGGTCTGCTCGACCACCTCGCGCGGCGGGGCGGGGAGCAGCCCCACCACCTCGACCTGCCGGTGCTGCGCAGCTGGCTGGCGCAGGGCCGCACGAAGGGGCACAGCCGAGCCACCACCGCGCGGCACGCCGCCGCGGCTCGCTCGTTCACCCGCTGGCTGCGCCGCGCCGACCTCACCACCGAGGACGTCGGGCTGCGATTGGTCAGCCCGCGGGCCCACCGCACGCTGCCCGACGTGCTCGCCCCCGAGCAGGCGCGTGCCGTCGTCGAGTCGGCCGCGGGCGCCGAGGACCCGATCGGGCTGCGCGACGCGGTCGTCCTGGAGCTGCTCTACGCCAGCGGCATCCGGGTCAGCGAGCTGGTCGGGCTGGACGTCGACGACGTCGACCGCGGGCGGCGCGTGCTGCGCGTGCTGGGCAAGGGGCGCAAGGAGCGCGCCGTCCCGTACGGCGTGCCGGCCGAGGCCGCGCTCGACGCGTGGCTGAGCCGGGGCCGCCCGGCGCTCGCCGTCGCCGGGTCGGGGCCGGCGCTGCTGCTCGGCGCCCGCGGGCGCCGGCTGGATGCGCGCGAGGCGCGCCGCACCGTGCACGCCGCCGTCGCGGCGGCGCCCGGGGCTCCCGACGTGGGTCCGCACGGCCTGCGGCACTCGGCGGCGACGCACGTCCTCGAGGGCGGCGCGGACCTGCGCTCCGTCCAGGAGCTGCTCGGCCACGCTAGCCTCGCGACGACGCAGATCTACACGCACGTGACCGTCGAGCGGCTCCGTGCGGTCCACGCCCAGGCTCATCCGCGAGCGTGAGGGGACGGGCGGCCACGGATGCGTCCGCGGCGATGACACCAGGCAGGACGACGGGGGCGCGAGCCCGCAGCGCGAGCGAGGAGGGCCACCGTGCCTGAGGCAACGATCCAGCGGCTCGACGAGGCGGCCGAGGACACCGACGCGTTCATCGCCCAGCTGTGGGCCCAGTACGTCGCCGACCGCGACCCGGCGCTGCGGGACCGGCTGATCCTCCACTACGCCCCGCTGGTGAAGTACGTCGCCGGCCGGGTCGGTAGCGGCCTGCCGACGCACGTGGAGCAGGCCGACCTGGTCTCCTACGGCACCTTCGGCCTCATCGACGCCATCACCCGCTACGAGCCGACCCGCGAGGTCAAGTTCGAGAGCTACGCGATGGCCCGCATCCGCGGCGCGATCATCGACGAGCTGCGCAACACCGACTGGATCCCGCGGTCGGTCCGCATGAAGGCCCGTCAGTTCGAACGCACCGTCGCCGAGCTCGAGGGGCGGCTGCACCGCACGCCGACCGACGACGAGGTCGCCGACGCCATGGACATGGACGTCGAGGACATCCGCAAGTTCCTCGGCCAGCTCTCCCTGGTCAACGTCGTCGCCCTCGACGAGCTCCTGACCGACGACGAGGGCGGCTCCCCGCGCCTGGGCGACACCCTCCAGGACACCAGCGCCCTCGACCCGCAGGCGATGGCGGAGAACGGCGAGGCGCGCCAGCTGCTGGCCCGCGCCGTCGAGCAGCTGCCCGAGCGGGAGAAGGTCGTCGTCTCCCTCTACTACTTCGAGGGGCTCACCCTGGCCGACATCGGCCGGGTGCTCGGCGTGACCGAGAGCCGGATCTGCCAGCTGCACACCAAGGCCGTGCTCCACCTGCGCACCAAGCTCGCCGACATCGCATGAGAGCCGTGGTCGAGGCGGTGCTGCTCGACCGGTGGGGCTCCCGCAGCACGGTCGACGGCAGACCGCACGAGGCGCTGGCGCTCTGCGACGCCGGCTGACCGCACGGCCTCCGCGCAGCGGCAGCAGGCGCACCCGCGGGACGGCCAGCAGCGTCATCGGGTCCAGGTAGACCTCCCCGCGCCGCAGCCCCCAGTGCAGGCAGGCCTGCGACGGGCAGCCGGGGTGCCCCGGCGCCAGCATCCCGAGCGGCGAGCCGCGGGCCACGCGCTGGCCGGCCGTGACCGAGCGCTCGACCGGCTCGTACGTCGTCCGCAGGCCGCCCGGGTGGTCGACGCTGACCACCGGCCGCCCGGCCACCATGCCGGCGAAGACGACCACCCCGTCCCCGGCCGCGAGGACCGGCGCCCCGGGGGACCCGGCGAGGTCGACCCCTCGGTGGCCCGGCCCGTAGGCGTGCGCCGGCGCCTCGAACGGGCGCGTGACCTCCGGCGGCCCGGGCAGGGGCGCCGTCCAGCCGGCGACCGGCACGGGGGAGGGGGTCGGGAGCCCCGGGGCGGCCGTCGAGGGACCCGGCGCCACGACGGCGGCGGTCAGCACCGCCAGCAGGAGGGGGAGCGCGGTCCGCATGCGCCGACGGTGGACGACCGGAGCCCCCCGAGGAACGGGTTCCGGGCAGCTGTGGACGGCCGGGACGGCTGGGGAGGACGGCCCCCGCTGTCGCGTATGCTGACCGGTGCGACCCGTCCGTCGGGTCGACTTCGCGCGTCCTCATCCCGCTCCGGCGGGGCAGTCGCCACCTCGGTCCCGGCCCGCAACGGCCGGGGGAGTGGCGCCGCAGGACGCCAGGGCGGGCCGTCAACCCGGCGCCCGCGGCAACCGAGAACGCGCGGCCTCGTGGCCGCGCGCACACGAGAGAGGCTGCGACCATGGCAGTCGTCAGCATGAAGCAGCTGCTCGACAGCGGCGTCCACTTCGGGCACCAGACCCGTCGCTGGAACCCGAAGATGAAGCGCTTCATCTTCACCGAGCGCAACGGCATCTACATCATCGACCTGCAGCAGACGCTCGGGTACATCGACAACGCCTACGAGTTCGTCAAGCAGACGGTCGCGCACGGCGGCTCGATCCTGTTCGTCGGCACCAAGCGCCAGGCGCAGGAGGTCGTCGCCGAGCAGGCCACGCGCGTGGGCATGCCCTACGTCAACCAGCGCTGGCTCGGCGGCATGCTCACCAACTTCCAGACGGTCTTCAAGCGCCTCGAGCGCCTCAAGGAGATCGAGGACATGGAGCAGACCGGCGTGCTGGTCAGCCTGTCCAAGAAGGAGCAGCTGGTCCTCAGCCGCGAGAAGGCCAAGCTGGACCGCTCCCTCGGCGGTATCCGCGACATGAAGAAGGTGCCCAGCGCCATCTGGATCGTGGACACCAAGAAGGAGCACATCGCCGTCGGCGAGGCCCAGAAGCTGAACATCCCGGTCGTCGCGATCCTGGACACCAACTGCGACCCCGACGAGGTCGACTACAAGATCCCCGGCAACGACGACGCCATCCGCAGCATCACCGTGCTGACCCGCGTGATCGCCGACGCCGTGGCCGAGGGCCTCATGGCCCGCTCGGCCGCGCAGGCCAACGCCGGCCGCGAGGACGGCGCCGAGCCCGTCATCGGCGGCGACCAGCCGCTGGCCGACTGGGAGCGCGAGCTGCTCACCGGTGGTGACGCCGCGGCCGCCCCGGCCGACGACGCCACCGCCACCCCGCTGCCGGAGACCCCGGCCGAGGCGCCGACGGTCACCGCCGAGCAGGTCGCCCCGGTCGAGGGCGTCCCCGCCACCGGTAGCACCGAGACCGGCACCCAGGGCGCGCAGAACGGTTGATCGCCCGGCGCCGCCCCGGGCTTCGGCCCGGGGCAGCGCCGCGGCACGCCCGCACCACTCTCTCCGCAGCACCACAGACCACAGAGGAAGTGACATGGCTGAGTTCACCGCAGCCGACGTCAAGCGTCTCCGCGACGCCACCGGCGCCGGCATGATGGACTGCAAGAAGGCCCTGACCGAGGCCGACGGCGACTACGACAAGGCCGTCGAGCTGCTGCGCGTCAAGGGCGCCAAGGACGTCGGGAAGCGCCTCGAGCGCTCCACGACCAACGGCATCGTCGCCAGCAAGGGCGGCGCGCTGCTCGAGCTCGACTGCGAGACCGACTTCGTCGCCAAGAACGCCGACTTCATCGCCCTCGCCGAGCGGCTGCTCGAGATCGGCGTCAGCAACGGGGCGGCCGACGCCGCGGCGCTGCTGGCCACCGAGGTCGACGGCCAGACCGTCGCCGCGCTGGTCGAGGGCGAGTCCGCCCGCATCGGCGAGAAGCTCGTCCTGAGCCGCTTCGCGATCTTCGAGGGCACCACGGCCACCTACCTGCACAAGCGGGCCACCGACCTGCCCCCGGCCATCGGTGTCGCCGTGCAGTACAGCGGTGGCAGCGAGGACGCGGCCCGCAGCCTGGCGATGCACATCGCCGCCGCGCGCCCGCGCTACCTCACCCGCGAGGAGGTCCCGGCCGAGGCGGTCGAGACCGAGCGCCGCGTCGCCGAGCAGACGGCCAAGGAGGAGGGCAAGCCCGAGCAGGCGATCAGCAAGATCGTCGAGGGTCGGGTCAACGCCTACTACAAGGACTTCGTCCTGCTCGAGCAGCCGTCGATCACCGAGCCCAAGCGCACGGTCAAGCAGATCGTCGACGAGGCCGGCCTGACCGTGGAGCGCTTCGCGCGCTTCGAGGTCGGCCAGGCGTAAGGCACTGCGCACGGCAGTCGGCCCCGCTCCCCTCCGGGAGCGGGGCCGATCGTCTGTGCGGCAGGATCAACCAACCGATGTCGAACGAGGGATGACGCGTTGACCGACACCACCGCACCGCTGTCCGCGCCGACCGCGTTCCAGCCCGCCGACGGCGACGGCTACAAGCGGGTGCTGCTCAAGCTCTCGGGCGAGACCTTCGGCGGGGGCAAGGTGGGCGTCGACGCCGACATCGTCCGCGGCATCGCCAAGCAGCTCGCCGAGGTCATCTCGCGGGGCACCCAGGTCGCCGTCGTCATGGGTGGCGGCAACTTCTTCCGCGGCGCGGAGCTCTCGCAGGCCGGCATGGACCGCACCAAGGCCGACTACATGGGCATGCTCGGCACGGTCATGAACTGCCTGGCGCTGCAGGACTTCTGCGAGAAGGAGGGCCTGGAGACCCGCGTGCAGTCGGCGATCACGATGGGCCAGGTCGCCGAGCCCTACATCCCGCGCAAGGCGATCCGGCACCTCGAGAAGGGCCGGCTGGTCATCTTCGGCGCCGGCGCCGGCATGCCCTACTTCTCCACCGAC
This sequence comes from Blastococcus sp. SYSU D01042, assembly GCF_054050515.1. NCBI lineage: Bacteria > Bacillati > Actinomycetota > Actinomycetes > Geodermatophilales > Geodermatophilaceae > Blastococcus > Blastococcus sp. SYSU D01042. Next base: position 237,371 of record NZ_JBJGZM010000007.1, read on the forward strand.
ACCGTCGCCGCCCAGCGCGCGCTCGAGATCGAGTGCCAGGTGCTGCTCATGGGCAAGAACGGTGTCGACGGCGTGTACGACGACGACCCGCGCACCAACCCCGACGCCGTCATGTACGACGACCTGGACTACACGACGGTGCTGGCCAAGCAGCTCAAGGTGGCCGACGCCACCGCGATCAGCCTGTGCATGGACAACCAGATGCCCATCGTGGTGTTCAACCTGCTGCGCGACGGCAACATCGCCCGGGCGACCGCAGGTGAGAGGATCGGCACGCTGATCAGCCAGCCGGCCTGACGCCGGCGCACGATCGCACCAGACGAGGACGACGGCGGCCGCGGTCCGGCCGCCGCAGGAGGGACAACCCGTGATCGACGACACCCTGCTCGATGCCGAGGAGCGGATGGACAAGGCTCTGTCGGTCGCCCGCGAGGACCTCGGCTCGGTCCGCACCGGACGGGCCGCGCCCTCCATGTTCAGCAAGATCATGGTCGACTACTACGGCGCCTACACGCCGGTGCCGCAGATGGCCTCGATCACCGTGCCCGAGGCGCGCATGGCGGTCATCAAGCCCTACGACATGAGCCAGCTCTCGGCCATCGAGAAGGCCATCCGCGACAGCGACCTCGGCGTCAACCCGACCAACGACGGCCAGATCGTGCGCGTCGTGTTCCCGCAGCTGACCGAGGAGCGCCGTCGCGACCTGGTCAAGCAGGCCCGCGCCAAGGGCGAGGACGCGAAGATCGCCATCCGCAACATCCGCCGCCGCGCCAAGGACGAGCTCGACCGCATCGCCAAGGACGGCGAGGCCGGCGAGGACGACGTCCGGCGCGCGGAGAAGGAGCTCGACAACCTCACCGAGCAGCACGTCGCGCACGTGGACGAGGCGATGAAGAACAAGGAGTCCGAGCTGCTCGAGGTCTGACCTCCGAACGGCTCCGAGCCCATGACACCCCCAGCCGCCGACCGCCCGGGCTCCCTGCGCCCGGGAGCGCAGCCGTTCCCGCCCGCGGCTCCCCGAGCCGGACGGGCCGAGGGCGACACCGGGCCGGTCTCCCGGTCCCGCTCGGTGCCCCCGCTGCCGCCCCTGCCGTCCCGGTCACCCGTGACCGTGCCCGACGCGACGGTGGAGGCCCCGGCGGTCCACCCCGCGGACGCCGAAGCGGACGAGGCGCAGGGTCCGGCCGACGTCCCGGCCAGCGAGCTGCCGGAGACCGAGAAGCCGGTGCACGGCCGGGCCGGCCGCGACCTGCGGGCCGCCATCGGCGTCGCCCTGGGTCTGGTCGCCCTCATCCTCGCCTCGCTGCTGATCTGGCGCGGGGCGTTCGTCGGCCTGGTGGTCGTCGCCATCCTCGTCGGCGTCGTCGAGCTCACCCGCGCCCTGCAGGCCGGGTCCTTCCGCGCACCCCTGGTGCCGCTGCTGGTCGGCGCGGCGGCGATGTTGGCGCTGGCCTGGACCCGCGGTGCCACGGGGCTGGTGACCGGCTTCCTCGCCACCGTCCTGGCGGTGCTGCTGTGGCGGCTGGCCGACGGCCCGGCCGGCTACCTCCGCGACGCGTCGGCGGGCGTGCTGGTGGCGCTCTACGTCCCGCTGCTCGCCGGCTTCGCCGTCCTGCTGACCGTGCCCGACGACGGCGTGGCCCGCGTGCTCGCGTTCATCGCCACGGTGGTGTGCAGCGACGTCGGCGGCTACGCAGCGGGTGTGCTGTTCGGCAAGCACCCGATGGCGCCCTCGATCAGCCCGAAGAAGTCCTGGGAGGGCATGGCCGGCTCGGTGCTGGCCTGCGTGACGATCGGCGTCCTGCTGTTCACCCTCACCTTCCACGAGCCGTGGTGGGGCGGTGCCCTCTTCGGTCTGGCGATCGCGGTCACGGCCACGATCGGCGACCTGGGGGAGTCCCTGATCAAGCGCGACCTCGGCATCAAGGACATGGGCAACCTGCTGCCGGGGCACGGCGGGCTCATGGACCGCCTGGACTCGCTGCTGCCCTCCGCCGCGGTCGCCTACCTGCTGCTCTCGCTGCTCGCCCCGGTCGGCTAGGCCGGGCGGCTCACCGACCAGGTGCGGCCCACCTCGGTGAACCCGCGGCGGGCGTACCAGTGCCGCGGCCAGTCGTCGGCCACCGCCTCGAGCACCACGAGGTCGCAGCCCTGCTCGCCGGCGAGCTCCAGCGCCCGGGTGAGCAGCGCGTCGGCGTGCCCGCGGCCGCGGGAGGCGGGGTCGGTCATCACCGCTTCCACCGCCGCCGTGGCGCCGTCCACCCGCAGCTGCGCGGCGGCGACGACCCGGCCCATCTCGCGCACCGCCAGGTCGGTGACCGCGACGACGCGGTCGTTGAGACGCTCGCGTGCGACGAGCTGGGCGACGGTGGCGTCCAGCCGCTCGATGCCGGCCAGGTCGCGCCGCCACGAGCTGTCCCACAGGGCGTGCACCTCGGCCTGCGGCACGGTCTCCACCCGGTCGGTCGCGACCTCCGGCCGCGGGTCGGGGGAGCGGGCCATGAGCACCAGCTCCTCGACGGCCCAGCCCGACCGGGCCAGCTCCGCGGCGACCGGCCCGGCGCCGGGCCAGACGAGGTGCGCTGCGCGGTGCGGCCAGCCGGCGTTGCCGCCGACCTCCTCCGCGGCCGCCGCCACCGTCGCGGCGTCGACCGCGGAGGTGAGCAGCAGGCGGTTGTTGTCGTAGGACGCGACGACGTCCGGGTCGAGCACGGCCACCCCGCCCGGCACGTCGCCCACGCCCACGGCCCGGCGCACCGGCAGGGACGTGCCGAGCGCCACCGCCCGGCCGAGCGCGTCCGCGGGGGAGGGCAGCACAGGCTGCAGCGGCGGCCGGTAGGGGACGACGGCGACGACGGCGCGGGTCGGCAGCGGGCCGTAGAGGTGGGGGAAGAGCATCCCGGCCGGGTCCTCGGGGCGCCCGGGCTCCAGACGCACCGGATCGGCCAGCCGGGCGGGGTCGACGACGAGCAGCACGAGGTCCCGGCGACCCGGGAACAGCGCCTGCGCCGGGAGGTGCACCTGCTCGGGCGTCGACAGGTGGACGAACCCGACCGAGTCCAGCGACGGCGGCCGGACCGCTCCGTCGGCCAGCGCCGCCCGCCACGCGCCCGGCTCGATGAGGTGGACGTAGACGTCGGCAGCCACCCTGCGATCCTGCCTGGCGTGCCCGACGACGAGCTGCCCGGACCCACCGACTGGGGGACGACGGTCGGCGTCGGCCCGTGGGCGGGCCCGTGGCCGGAGGATCCCCGCTACGACCCCGAGCTGCTCGCCGGCGGCGACCGGCGCAACGTCGCCGACAGGTACCGGTACTGGTCGGTCGAGGCGATCGTCGCCGACCTCGACCGCCGCCGGCACGGGTTCTCCGTCGCCATCGAGAACTTCGGCCACGACCTGAACATCGGCACGGTGGTGCGCACGGCCAACGCGTTCCTGGCCGCCGAGGTGCACATCGTGGGCCGGCGCCGCTGGAACCGCCGGGGCGCGATGGTCACCGACCGGTACCAGCACCTGCACCACCACCCGGACGTCGGTGCGCTGCTGGCCTTCGCCGCCGCGGAGCGGCTGCCCGTGGTGGCCGTCGACAACCACCCCGGCGCTGTGCCGATCGAGACCGCCGTGCTGCCGGAGCGCTGCCTGCTGCTGTTCGGGCAGGAGGGCCCGGGCCTGACGGAGGAGGCGCGGGCGGGGGCGGATCTCACCGTCTCCATCGCCCAGTTCGGCTCGACCCGCTCCATCAACGTCGGCGTCGCGGCCGGCATCGCGATGCACGCCTGGGTGCGGCAGCACGCCGCCATCGGCTAGCCGGCGAGCACCTCCCGCAGCCGGGCGGCGAAGGCCTCCGGCTGGCCGGCGTAGCCGTGCTCGCCGCCCATGAACCCGCCGTGGTGGCTCGGGAAGACGGTGAGCTCCTGGCCGAGCAGCTCGGCGGTCGCGGCGGCGGTGCGCCAGGTGAGCGTGCCCCGCGACTCGGTCCCCGCGGCGATCACGACCCGGGTCGGCGCGGCCTGCAGGGCGGCGACGTCGGGCCGGTAGGCGGTGACGGCGTTGGAGGCACCGGACAGCAGCGGGTCGGTCCGGTTGCCGTCGTCCTCGGCGGGCAGCCCGGAGGTCTCCGGCGCGGGCAGCTCGAAGTCGTCGGTGAACTCGCCCTGCCGGCTGGTGAGGGCCAGGAAGCCGGCCATGCCGGCTCCCCAGCCGCGCTCGGCGTACGCCCGCTGCACCGCCCGCTCGGCGGCGAAGACCTGCTCGGCGTCGGGCAGCACGGCGACCAGCGGGGGCTCGTGCGCCACCAGGGTCCGGACGTCGCCGGGACGGGCGGCCACCCAGGCCAGCGCGGTGACCGCGCCGCCGCTGCTGGTGAGCACGTCCACCGGGCCGGCGCCCAGCGCGCCGACCAGCCGGTGCAGGTCGTCGGCCTGCTGCTCCGGGTCGTTGGTCGAGCGGCCGTCGGTGCGGGCGCTGCGGCCGAGTCCCCGCGGGTCGTAGGTGACCACGGTCCGGTCGGGGAAGAGCTCGGCGAAGGTGGCGAACCCGGCGGCCTCCATGGGCTGCCCGATCATGAGCAGCGGGGCCTGCCCGTCGGCGGTCGGGAGCGGGCCGCGGACGTCGTAGGCGAGGACGGCACCCGGCACGGGCAGCGTGCGGGTGGTGAGCACGGTGGTCATGCCGGTCCGACCGCCGCCCGCCGCGGAACTCATCGGACCGGCGGACGGTCGGCGTCGATGCCGCGGGCGGTCAGCGCCCGTTCGATCGCCTCGCAGACGGTGCGCACCACGAACACCCGCGCCCACCGCTTGTCCTCGGCCGCGACCACGTGCCAGGGGCCGGCGGGGTGGTCGGTGCGGTCGAGCATCTCCTCGACGGCGGCCTCGTAGTCGGCGCGCTTGTCGCGGTTGCGCCAGTCCTCGTCGGTGAGCTTCCAGGCCTTGTAGGGGTCGTCCCGGCGCGCCTCGAACCGGCGCAGCTGCTCCTCGGCGGAGACGTGCATCCAGAACTTGACCAGCACGGTGCCCTCCGCGGCCAGCGACGTCTCGAGGTCGACGATCTCGCCGTAGGCCCGGCGCCAGGCCTCCTCGGGGGCGTAGCCCTCGACGCGCTCGACGAGCACCCGGCCGTACCAGGTGCGGTCGAGGACGGCCATCCCGCCCCAGCCGGGCAGCACCGGCCAGAACCGCCACAGGAAGTGGTGCCGCTTCTCGTCGTGCGTGGGTGCGGCGAACTGGGCCACCCGGGCGTGCCGCGGGTCGAGCGGCTCGACCAGCCGCTTGATCGCCCCGCCCTTGCCGGAGGCGTCCCAGCCCTCGAACAGGACCAGCAGCGGCGGGCCCAGCTCGCCCGAGCCGATCTGGCCGCCCAGCAGCAGCCGCAGGTGGGTCAGCCGCTGCTGCGCGGCGGCGAGCTGGTCCTTCGCCTCCTTCCCGTCCAGCGAGGCGGTCAGGTCGACGTCGGCGAGCCGGCTCATGCCCGGAGCCTGGCACGTTTCGACCGGTGGGGTGAGTTCGGTCTCCGGACCGGACCGCCGCGGCCGGGAGTGGGACGATGGCAGGGCCATGACTGCCCTGCCCCTCGTCTTCGACGCCCCCCGCCGCGGCAAGCCGCCGCGCCACCTCGCCGACCTCACCCGCGAGGAGGCACGGGCGGCCGTCGCCGAGCTCGGGCAGCCGGCCTTCCGCGCCGACCAGCTGGCCCGGCACTTCTACCGAGGCATCACCGACCCCGAGCAGATGACCGACCTGCCCGCGGCCGTCCGCGAGACGCTGACCGAGGCGCTGCTCCCGGGTCTGCTCACCGTCGTCCGGCACCAGACGGCCGATGACGGGCGCACCCGGAAGACGCTGTGGCGGCTGCACGACGGCGCGCTGGTCGAGAGCGTGCTCATGCGCTACCCGGGCCGCGCCACCGTCTGCATCTCCAGCCAGGCCGGCTGCGGCATGGCGTGCCCGTTCTGCGCCACCGGCCAGCAGGGCCTGACCCGCAACCTCTCCGCGGCCGAGATCATCGGTCAGGCGGTCGCGGCGGCCGCCGCGATGGCGAACGGCGAGGTGGCCGGCGGTCCGGGCCGGCTGTCCAACGTCGTCTTCATGGGCATGGGCGAGCCGCTGGCCAACTACCCGCGCGTGCGGAAGACCCTCGACGCGCTGCTCACCCCGGCGCCGCACGGTCTGGGTCTCGGGCAGCGCTCGGTCACCGTCTCCACCGTCGGGCTCGTGCCGGCCATCCGCCGGCTGACCGACGAGGGCCTCAACGTCACCCTCGCGGTGAGCCTGCACGCCCCGGACGACGAGCTGCGCGACACGCTCGTGCCGATCAACACCCGCTGGAAGGTCGGCGAGGTCATCGACGCCGCCGACGCGTACGCGAGGAGGACCGGCCGCCGCTACTCCATCGAGTACGCGCTCATCCGCGACGTGAACGACCAGCCCTTCCGGGCCGACCTGCTCGGGGAGCTGCTCACGGGGAAGCTCGCGCACGTCAACCTCATCCCGCTCAACCCGACGCCGGGCAGCCGCTGGGACGCCAGCCCGCTGCCGGCCCAGCGCGAGTTCGTCGCCCGGCTGCGCGCCGCCGGCGTGCCGACGACGGTGCGCGACACCCGCGGCCAGGACATCGACGGCGCGTGCGGCCAGCTCGCGGCGGCCGACCGCGTGGACGGGGTCCCCACCGTCGCGGTGCCCGCCCCGTCCCTGGAGCCGCCGGTGGAACTGGGCGCCGAGAGCGACCAGTGACCACGACCGACGCCGAGGCCCACGAGCACTCGCACGCCGACGTCTCCGGCGGCTGGCTGCGGGCCGCCGTCTTCGGGGCCATGGACGGGCTGGTCACCAACACCGCGCTGGTGGCCGGCGTGGGCGGTGGTGGCGCGGCGCCGCGGGCGATCGTCCTGGCCGGGACGGCCAGCCTCGTCGCCGGCGCGATCTCCATGGCGCTCGGCGAGTACACCTCGGTCAGGACGCAGAACGAGCAGCTCGACCTCGAGGTCGAGAAGGAGCGCCGCGAGCTCGAGCGCAACCCCGAGGGGGAGCTGGCCGAGCTCGTCGAGATGCTGCGCGTGCGAGGCGTCGACGACCGCCTCGCACGGCAGGTCGCCGTGCAGCTGTCACGCGACCCGGAGACCGCGCTGCGGCTGCACGTCGTCGCCGAGCTCGGGGTCAGCGCTGAGGACCGGCCCTCCCCGTGGGTGGCGGCGGTGTCGTCGTTCCTGACGTTCTCGACCGGAGCGGTGATCCCGCTGGTGCCCTACCTGCTGGGCGCCTCGCTGCTGTGGGTGGCGCTGCTGTGCGGGGGGATCGGCCTGTTCGCCGCCGGCGCCCTCAGCGCCCGGTTCACCCCGCGGCCCTGGTGGTACGCCGGGCTGCGCCAGCTGCTCTTCGGCGCGGCCGCGGCCGGGATCACCTACGTGGTCGGCTCCGCCATCGGCGTCGCGGTCGCCTGAGCCGCTCAGCACGGAGGCCGGTCCCCGCGCAGGGGAACCGGCCTCCGGTCGAGTGCTGGGTCAGCGGCTGCGCCAGGCGTTCCGCCGGCGGACGATGTCCCACACCAGGATGATGATCATGATCGAGGCGGCGCCCAGGACGAAGAGGTCCTCGACCCGGCCCTCGTGGTTGCCCACCAGGTAGCTCAGGGTGACGAGCACGGCGATCCAGGCGCCGATGCGGCCCTTCTTGCCGGTCTCCCCGTGCCAGCCCCAGTCGGCCGGCTCCTCGTGCTCGGTGAGCGGGCGCGACGCGGCGCGGACCACGCCCTCCTCGCGCCCGGGCTGGTTGACCCGCTCGGTGCCCGGGTGGTCGATCGAGATCCGGTCCCGGTGGGTCTGCTCGCTCACGTGCTCTCCTCGCTGGCGCTCGCCGCGCTCGCGACGATGCTGGGTCCGTCGTCAGCCGGCGTTCTCGCTGACACCTGCATCCTGCCAGGCGGGGGAGCGGTCCACCGGTCAGGGCGGCCGGGCGGTCGTGAGGTTCAGCCGCGGCAGGACAGCCCCGCGCCGGAGACGGCGGCCGCGGTCCCCGCGGTGGGCAGCCGGAGGAGGGCCTCCCCGGCCGGGGGGCCTGCCGGGAGCACGGTGACCTCGGCCAGGTCCGCCCGGGCCACGGCGAGGAGATCGTGGAGCGAGGTGCCCGGGTCGCGGGCCACCGCACCGGATGCGGCCCAGGCGAGCCCCTGCAGCCGCCAGGGCCGGTGGACGGTGTCGCGCACCCGGTCCAGCAGGGCTCCCAGCACCTCGGCCGCCGTGGCGGCCCGCCCGTCGGGGTCCACCGGTGCCGGCACCCAGGCGTCGCCCGCGCGCGCTTCGGGGTGCCGGGACCGGACCAGGGCGAGCGCCGTCGCGCCGTCCACGGTCTGCCGGCCCGAGCGGGTGAGCAGCAGCCCGGCCTGAGGGTCGCGGACGGGTTCCGGCACGTCCAGGTCCACACCGCCGACGGCGTCGACGACGTCGGTGAACCCGGCGAGGTCGACGGTCACCAGGTGATCGGTGGGGATCCCCAGCCCGCACAGAGCAGCCACCGTGGTCTGCGGCCCGCGCAGCCAGCTCAGCGCCAGCCGTCCGGTGAAGCCGTCGCCGGTGACCAGCAGGTCGCGGGGGACCGACAGGACCTGCGTGGCGGCGTCGGTCTCGTGGACCACCAGCACGACGTCGGCACGGCTGCCCGGCACCTCCTCGGGCGTCCCGAAGGCCGCCGCGTCCGCGCCGGCGGGCAGTGCCTCGCGGGAATCGAGCCCGACCAGCACCCAGGTGCGACCGGCCCCGTCGTCACCGGGCAGGTCGACGGCGACCTCCCCCACCCGGGCGGAGAGGAGGGCGGCGTCGGCACCGGCGGCGAGGAGGGTCAGCAGCACGGTCGCGACGGCCGCCCGGCGCCACCTCCGGGACGACGGCCGACGCCGGCCAGGGCGGGCCTGGCCGGCGTCGGGATCGTGCGGTGCGGCCATCAGCCCTGCACGGCCCCCGGGGACCGGCGACGCGCGACGAGCACCAGGCCGCCACCGGCGGCGAGGGCGCCCAGGCCGAGGCCCAGCGGCAGTGCGACGCTGGCACCGGTCGAGGCCAGGCGGGCCGAGCCGGTCGTGGCGGGAGCAGCGGCGGCCACCGCGAAGGCCTCCTGGAAGTAGGTGCCCTTGTCGCCCTCGTAGACCAGCGTGTGGTCGCCGACCGGCGTGCCCGCGGGGACCGTGAACTCGACGAGGACGGTGCCCGACCCGTTGGCCGTGAAGGAGCCGACCCGCTGCGGGGTCGAGTTGAGGGTGACCGTGACGAGCTCGAAGGGCTTGAAGCCGGTGAGCACCTTCACGACCTTCTGGCCCAGCGGGGCCCGGTCACCCGTCGCGGCGCCGGTGTCCGGGCTGGCGACCCCGGGTGTGATGGCCGCCGCGCCGCGAGGGGTGCCGGGCGCGGCGGACGCCGCGGGTGCGGCCGGCGGGGGAGTCGGCGCCGGGGCCGGGGCCGGGGCCGGGGCCGCCGAGGGCGCGGCCACCGTGATCGTGAAGTCGGCGTACTCGAAGCCGTCGGTGTACCAGTCGCACACGGCGGCGTAGGTGTAGGTCCCGACCTCCGTCGGCGCGGTCGAGGTCACGGTCCACGAGCCGTCCGCCGCCGCTTCCTCGGCGTCGGCCGACTGGGCGCCGACCGCGAGGAAGACCACGCCCACGGCGTCGTGGTCGGGGTCCTCGGAGATGCAGGCGGTGCCGGAGACGGTGTAGGTCGCGCCCGGCGCGACGGTCGTCGAGCTGACGGTCACGGCGGGGGCGGCGAGCGCGGTGGGGGCCACCGCGACGCCGAGGGCGGCGGTACCGAGGGCGAGGCCGGCGGCGGTGAGCGCGCGGCGGGTGGGGAGAGGTGGCATGACGAGCCTTCCGTGGCGTCTGCGACCCGGGGCTGGGCCGTCACCAGCGACATCGGCACGAAATCGTCTCGCTTGAGGCGAGGTGATCACTTCGTGGGACACAGGTGCCGACCGGGACCGGGATGCCCGGTCGACGGCGGTGTTGGCAGGATCGCGGCATGAGCGAGCCGCGTGAGGTCACGGTCCTCGGGTCCACCGGCTCGATCGGCCGGCAGGCGATCGCCGTCGCCCGCCAGAACCCGGACCGGCTGCGCATCACCGGGCTCGCCGCGGGCGGTGGGGACGTCGGCACGCTGGCCGAGCAGGCGCTGTCCCTGGGCGTGCGCACGGTCGCCGTCGCCCGGGCCACCGCCGCGCAGGACCTGCAGCTGGCCTTCTACGCGGCGGCGTCGCAGCGCGGCTGGTCGCGGGGCGAGTACGCGCTGCCCGAGATCCTCGCCGGTCCGCGCGCCGCCGAGGAGCTCGCCGCCCGCCCGGCCGACGTCGTGCTCAACGGGATCACCGGCTCCATCGGCCTGGGCCCGACGCTGTCGGCGCTCCGGGCGGGCCGCACGGTCGCGCTGGCCAACAAGGAGTCGCTGATCGCCGGGGGAGACCTCGTGCTCGCCGAAGCGGCGCCGGGTCAGCTCGTGCCCGTCGACTCCGAGCACTCGGCGCTGGCGCAGTGCCTGCGCGCCGGCGAGCGCGAGGAGGTGGCGCGGCTGGTCCTCACCGCCAGCGGCGGCCCGTTCCGCGGGCGCTCGGCCGCCGAGCTCGAGGCGGTCACCGTGGCGCAGGCCATGGCCCACCCGACCTGGGACATGGGCCCGGTCATCACCATCAACTCCGCGACGCTGGTCAACAAGGGCCTGGAGCTGATCGAGGCCCACCTGCTCTTCGGCATCCCGTACGCCGACATCGACGTCGTCGTCCACCCCCAGTCGATCGTGCACTCGATGGTGACCTTCGCCGACGGCGCGACCATCGCCCAGGCCAGCCCGCCGGACATGCGGCTGCCCATCGCCCTCGGCCTGGCATGGCCCGACCGGCTCCCCGACGTCCAGCCGGCGCTGGACTGGACGACGGCGAGCACCTGGGAGTTCATGCCGCTGGACTCCGAGGCGTTCCCGGCCGTCCGGCTGGCCCGCAGCGCGGGGGAGACCGGTGGCGTGGCACCGGCGATCTACAACGCGGCCAACGAGGAGGCGGTCGCGGCGTTCACGGCGGGTCGGCTCTCGTTCCCAGGGATCGTGCAGCTCGTCGCGCGTACCCTCGACGAGGCGCCGGACCTCGGCGCCCCCACGCGCGTCGAGGACGTCCTGGCCGCGGAGAAGTGGGCCCGGGAGCACGCCCGGGGAGTCATCGCCGGAGGCATGAGCTGAGCGGGTTCCTCCTCACGGTCCTCGGGATCGTCGCGTTCGCGCTGGGCCTGCTGTTCAGCATCGGGTTCCACGAGTACGGGCACTTCTACTGGGCCCGGAAGTTCGGCATGCGCGTGCCGCAGTTCTTCGTCGGCTTCGGCCCGACGGTGTTCTCCCGGCGCTACGGCGAGACCGAGTTCGGCATCAAGGGCGTCCCGCTGGGCGGCTACATCCGCATCGTCGGCATGATCCCGCCGGCGGAGGAGGGCGAGAGCAAGCGCGCCACCCGCATGCGCAGCTTCATCGCCGAGGTCCGGGGGCAGGCGCTCGACGACGTCCTGCCGACCGACGGCGACCGCGTCTTCTACAAGAAGCCGTGGTGGCAGCGGATCATCGTCATGTTCGCCGGGCCGTTCCACAACCTCGTGCTGGCGGTCCTGTTCTTCACCATCGTGCTCACCGCCTTCGGCGTCCCGGGCGCGACGACCACCGTCAGCGCCATCCCCGAGTGCGTGCTGCCGGCCGACGCCGAGGTCCGGGAGTGCGCGGACGACGCGGCGCCCTCGCCGGCCGCCGAGGCCGGCATCCAGGTGGGCGACACGATCGTCGCCGTCGACGGCACCCCGGTGTCCCCGGACGCCGGCACCGCCGAGGACGACGAGGTCAGCGGCTGGCAGCAGGTCCAGGAGGCCATCCGGCGGAGCACCGGCACCCCGGTCGTCCTCACCGTCGAGCGGGGGGAGGACGGCGCCACGCGGCAGGTGGACCTGACCGTCACCCCCATCGCCAACACCGTCCGCGTCGACTCCGACGGCGACGGGGAGGCCGACGGCACCGAGACGGTCGGCTACGTCGGCGTCCAGGCGGCGCAGTCCTACGTGCGGCAGCCGGTGACCGCGGTCCCCGGGTTCATCGGGGACTACGTCGTGCGGGCCGTCGACCGGCTGGCCGAGATCCCGCAGCGCGTCCCGGCGCTGTTCCGCGCCGCCTTCCTGGGCGAGGAGCGCGACCCGCAGGGCCCGATCGGCGTCGTCGGCGTCGGCCGGATCTCCGGTGAGGTCTTCGCGTTCGACGACTTCAGCACCACGGAGAAGGTCAGCCTGTTCTTCCAACTGCTGGCCGGGATGAACCTGGTGCTGTTCCTGTTCAACCTGCTGCCCGTCTACCCGCTGGACGGCGGGCACGTCGCCGGGGCGCTGTACGAGAAGGCCCGTGCCACAGTGGCCCGCGTGCGCGGGCGGCCGGACCCGGGGCCCTTCGACATCGCCCGGCTGATGCCGGTGGCCTACGTCGTCGCCGGGTTGTTCCTGGTCCTCTCGGCGCTGCTGTTCATCGCCGACGTCGTCAACCCGATCACGCTCGCCGGCTGACGGTCGGGCCGAGGTCACAGCGCCGTCGACGGCGCGGCGTCGCCGACAGGGGATACTGGTGGTCATGGCGATCCCCGTCGGTCTCGGCATGCCCGCTGCACCCCCGCCCGTCCTCGCTCCGCGGCGCAAGACCCGCCAGCTCGACGTGGGCGGTGTCGGCGTCGGCAGCGACTTCCCGGTCAGCGTCCAGTCGATGACGACGACGAAGACCGCCGACGTCAACGCGACGCTGCAGCAGATCGCCGAGCTGACCGCCTCGGGCTGCCAGATCGTGCGGGTCGCGGTGCCCGACACCGACGACGCCGAGGCGCTGCCGATCATCGCGAAGAAGTCGCAGATCCCGGTCATCGCCGACATCCACTTCCAGCCGCGCTACGTCTTCGCCGCCATCGAGGCCGGCTGCGCCGCCGTCCGCGTGAACCCGGGCAACATCAAGAAGTTCGACGACAAGGTCGGCGAGATCGCCCGGGCGGCCAAGGACGCCGGCATCCCGATCCGCATCGGCGTGAACGCCGGCTCGCTCGACAAGCGCCTGCTGGCCAAGTACGGCAAGGCCACCCCCGAGGCGCTGGTCGAGTCGGCGCTCTGGGAGTGCTCGCTGTTCGAGGAGCACGACTTCCGCGACATCAAGATCTCGGTTAAGCACAACGACCCGGTCGTCATGGTGCGCGCCTACGAGCTCCTGGCCGCCCGGTGCGACTACCCGCTGCACCTCGGCGTCACCGAGGCGGGCCCGGCGTTCCAGGGCACGATCAAGTCCGCCGTCGCCTTCGGCGCGCTGCTCAGCCAGGGGATCGGCGACACGATCCGCGTCTCGCTGTCGGCGCCACCGGCCGAGGAGGTCAAGGTCGGCAACCAGATCCTGGAGTCGCTGAACCTCAGGCAGCGCGGGCTGGAGATCGTCAGCTGCCCCTCCTGCGGGCGGGCCCAGGTCGACGTCTACACCCTCGCCAACGAGGTCACCGCCGGTCTCGAGGGCATGGAGGTGCCGCTGCGCGTCGCCGTCATGGGCTGCGTCGTCAACGGCCCCGGCGAGGCGCGCGAGGCCGACCTCGGCGTGGCCTCGGGCAACGGCAAGGGGCAGATCTTCGTCAAGGGCGAGGTCGTGAAGACCGTCCCGGAGTCCAAGATCGTCGAGACGCTGATCGAGGAGGCGCTGCGCATCGCCGCCGAGCAGGCCGACGCCGGCGTCCCGTCGGGGCCGCCCGTCGTCTCCGTCAGCTGACCGGCTCGGACCCCGCCCGCCGCTCGTGCTCCGATCGACAGGGTCATCCGCCCACCCCACCACCCCGTCGGCTCGCGTCCTGGACGAGTCCGACGAGTCGGCCGTCCACCGGCTGCTGGCCACCGACCCCGTCGCCGCCTGCGTGCTGGCCGGCCGCGTCGAGCTGACCGGCACCGCGCCCGCGGCCGTCGGGGCCCCGCTGTGGGGCGTCGGCTCCGGCCGCACCCTGGAGGCGGTGTGCCTGGCGGGGGCCAACCTGATCCCGTTCGCCGTCCCGGGCGCCGAGCGGGCCGCCGCCGCGGCGTTCGCCGACCGGGCCCGGCGGGCCGGGCGCCGCTGCAGCACCATCGTCGGACCGGCCGCCTCGGTCGCGCCGCTGTGGGACCTGCTGGCCCCCTCCTGGGGGCCGGCCCGCGACCACCGGCCTCGGCAGCCGCTGATGGCCATCGCCGGACCACCGGCCGTCGCGCCCGAGCCGCGGGTCCGCCCCGTCCGGCCCGAGGAGCTCGACGTCCTCCTGCCCGCGGCCGTCGCGATGTTCACCGAGGAGATCGGGGTCAGCCCGCTGCGCGTGGACGGCGGGGCGGGCTACCGCGCCCGGCTGGCCGAGCTGGTGCGGGCCGGGCGCTCGCTGGCCTGGATCGAGGACGGCGCGGTGGTGTTCAAGGCCGAGATCGGGGCGGTGAGCCGGGCGGCCTGCCAGGTGCAGGGCGTGTGGGTCGCGCCCTCCCACCGCGGCACCGGGATCGGCGCAGCCGGCACCGCCGCGGTCGTCGAGTACGCCCGCGCGACCCTCGCCCCGGTGGTCAGCCTGTACGTCAACGACTACAACACCGCCGCCCGCGCCGCGTACCGCAGGGTGGGTTTCGACGAGGTCGGGCAGTTCTCCAGCGTGCTCTTCTGAGAGGGCCGGGTCCGTCTGAGAGGCTGCCCGGGTGCGCGTCCGATCCGGCTCCGTCCTGCTCACCTCGCTCCTGCTCGCCGGCCCCGTCCTGGCCGCCTGCTCGGGTGGCGGTGAGGACGAGGTCCGCGAGACCGCGCAGGCCTTCCTCGACGACTGGGCGGGTGGGGACGCCGGAGCCGCGGCGGAGGCCACCACCGACCCGGACGCGGCCACCGCGCTGCTGGAGCAGACCGCGACCGACCTGCCCGACGCGCAGCTGACCGCGGAGCTCGGCGAGGTCACCGTCGAGGACGGCACCGCCACCGCCGACTGGACGGCGACGTGGGCCCTCGCGGCCGCCCCCGACTGGCGCTACGACGCCACCCTGCAGCTGGAGGAGGGCGACGACGGCTGGGCGGTCGTCGCCGAGCCGACCCTCGTGCACCCCGAGCTGGCCGAGGGCCAGCACCTGGAGCTGGCCCGGTCGCTGCCGGAGCGCGCCCCGATCACCGACGCGTCCGGCGCGCCGCTGTTCACCCCGACCGAGGTGGTCAACGTCGGCGTGGACCCCGGCCAGGTGACCGACCTGCCGGCGCTCGCCGCCGCCCTGTCCGCCGCCACCGGCATCGCCGCCGAGACCATCACCGCCGACGTGCAGGCCGCCCCCGCCGGGCAGTTCGTCCCGGTGATCACCCTGCGCCGGCCGGCCTTCGAGGCGATCCGCGCCCAGGTCTTCGACCTCCCGGGTGCGGTCTTCCCGACCGACACCCGCCTGCTGGCGCCCTCGGCCCAGTTCGCCGAGGCGCTGCTCGGCCGCGTGGGCGCCGCCACCGCGGAGATCCTCGAGGAGACCAGCGAGGACGGCGAGCCCCGCTTCGCCGCCGGCGACCAGCTCGGCACGTCCGGTCTGCAGCGCGCCTACCAGGAGCAGCTCGCCGGCACCGCCGGCTTCACCGTCCGGGTGGTCGCACTCGACGAGACCATCGCCGACGAGGGCCGCGAGATCGCCGCCGTGGAGCCGGTCCCCGGCGAGGCGGTGCAGACGCCGCTGGTCCCGGCCGTGCAGAACGCCGCCGACGCCGCGGTCGCCGCCGAGGCGCGCCCCACCCACCTCGTCGTGGTCCGCCCGGGCACCGGTGAGCTGCTGGCTGTCTCCTCCAACGAGGTCGCCGACGCCGGCAACGCCCTGGCCGGCCGCTTCCCGCCCGGGTCGAGCATGAAGACCATCACCGCGACCGCTCTGCTCTCGACCGGGACGCTGATCCCCACCACCGCCGTCCCGTGCCCCGGGACGACGGTCGTGGAGGGCCGTGAGTTCGAGAACCAGGACCAGTTCGACCTGGGCACCGTGCCGTTTACCGAGGCCTTCGCCGAGTCCTGCAACACCACCTTCATCCAGCAGGGGCTGCAGCTGCCCGACACGGCGCTGGCCGACGCCGCGGCCGCCTACGGCGTGGGCACCGACTGGCAGCTGCCGGTCGACGTCTTCTCCGGCAGCGTGCCGCGCGACAGCACCGGCACCACCAAGGCCGCGAACGCGATCGGACAGGGCCAGGTGCTGATGAGCCCGGCGCAGATGGCGCTGGTGGTGGCCGGGATCGCGGGCGGCACGCCGGTCGCCCCGGTCGAGGTCGTGGGTGCCGAGCCGGCCGGCACCGTGCCCGCGGGCCCCGGGCCGCAGGTGCTCGACGCGCTGCGGCCGATGATGCGGCAGGTCGTCCTCACCGGCACCGCCGCGGCGCTGGCCGGCCGCGGCGAGGTGTTCGGCAAGACCGGCACCGCGGAGTTCGGCACGGCCACGCCACCGGAGTCGCACGGCTGGTTCGTCGGCTACCGCACCGACGGTGCCGCGGGGCCGATCGCCTTCGCGGTCCTGGTCGAGGCGGGGCAGTCCAGCACCGCCGCCGTCGCGGTGGCCGACGCCTTCCTGGGGGGACTCGGCTAGTCCGCCGGCAAGCCGGGCAGGGACCGGGTGACCGGGGTCTGGCCCGCGGCGGCGCGCCACGAGACGGCGCGCACCTCGGCGCCGGTCAGCGCCTCCAGCGCGAGCTCTCGGGTGCTCCGCTCGGCGGCCTGGTCGAGCACCCGCACCCAGGCGGCGGCGACGCCGTCCTCGAGGACGACGGCGAGCGCGGCGGCGTCCACGGGGGAGAGGACCGGGAAGGGGAGCGCGTAGGCGCCCTCGGCCGGCGGCGCCGGCACCGAGCGCTCCGCGAGCAGCGTGACCACCCGGTCGCGCACGTCGCGGTGGGCGGTCTCGGCCGCGCCCGCAGTGCCGCGCGAGCCGGCGTCCAGCGCCGCGCCGACGACTCCGTAGCCCCAGACCGCTGTGTGCTCGGCGCCCAGCGCCAGCACCAGCGCGTCGTCCTCCGCCCCGAGGTCCCGGGTGCCCTCCGCGCCGTCAGCCACGACCGCTCCCCGTCATGCCAGTCGTCCGTCCTGCCCGCGCAGCCCCGCGGCGATGGAGCCGAGGAGGGCCGCCCGGGCGCCGGACTGGTCCACGCACGCGGTCGCGTGCGAGTCGGCCGCCGCCGCCACCTGGGCGCGCAGCCAGGGCCGCGCCTCGGCGGGGGACGGCGGGGTGCCGGGGGAGGTGGAGCTGGGTGTCGCCCCGGGCGCCGCGGCGCGCAGCCGCTCGAGCTGCTCGGCGGCCTGGGCGGCGAGCTCGGCGACCGCGGCGGCCAGCGCCGGATCGGCGGCACCGGCGGCCGTGTAGGCCGCGACCAGCGTCTCCTGCACGCCCACCTGCCCGAGCAGCGCGTCGGCCTGCGCCCCCGTGACCTGCTCGCGCTCGTCGGTCGGCGCGGAGGTGCAGCCCGCGGCGACCAGCGCGAGCCCGGCGGCCGAGGCGGCCAGCAGGGTGCGCCGGGAGAAGCCGCGCGGGGAGGGGAGGGAGGACATCGCCGCCATCCTCTCAGCCGCGGGTCGGCCCCGGGCGGACGACGGGGCCGGGCGGGTCCCCGCGTCGGGTTCCCGGTGCCCGTCCCGACCCTCTGCCCCGGGCGGTAACCTGGCCTCTTCCCCTCGGAACCCCGACCCGGCGCACCGGGGGCGGGTCCGGGGACGCGCTCCGCACCCTGCGGCCGCCCGAGCCTGAGGAGGTAGCCGTGTCCGCCTCTCGTGGCACCCCCCGCACCGACCCCGCCACCGCCCGGCTCGCCGGGTGGATCGCGCCCGCCGTCGAGGCCGCGGGCTACGACCTCGAGGAGCTCGTGGTGACCCCGGCCGGCCGGCGCAGCGTCGTCCGGGTCGTGGTCGACCGCGACAACGGGGTGACCCTCGACGACATCGCCGAGGTGAGCCGCGCGGTCTCCGACGTGCTCGACAGCAACGACGACGGGATGGGGCGCACGCCCTACGTCTTGGAGGTCACCAGCCCCGGTGTCGACCGGCCGCTCACCGAGCAGCGGCACTGGCGGCGCAACACCGGCCGGCTGGTCACCGTGGCCGTGGGCCCCGGGGGCTCCGGCGACCAGGTGACCGGGCGCGTCACCGCCGTGGACGACGCCGGCGTCGAGCTCGCGGTCGAGGCGAAGGGCAAGCCCGGCGCGAAGAAGCGGCCGCCGACCCCGCGGCACGTGCCCTGGGCCGAGCTGGGCGCCGGCCGGGTGCAGGTGGAATTCGGCCGCGCCACCGCCGAGGACGACGTCGTCGCCGACGACGACCTCGACGAGGACGACCTGCTCGACGAGCTGGTCGACGACGACATGGACGACGACCCGGGGCACGGCGAGGACGTCGTGCGCGGGAGCGCGCCGCAGGCGCGAGGAGGAGCACAGTGAACATCGACGTCACCGCGCTCAAGGCGGTCGAGCGGGAGAAGGGCATCCCGGCCGACACGGTGATCCAGGCCATCGAGACCGCGCTGGTCACCGCCTACCGGCACGCGGACGGCGCGGCCAAGCACGTCCGCGTGCACGTGGACCGCAAGAGCGGCGAGGTCGCGGTGCTGGCCCAGGAGCTGGGCGCCGACGGCGAGGTGGTCCGCGAGTGGGACGACACCCCGACCGACTTCGGGCGCATCGCCGCCAGCACCGCCAAGCAGGTCATCGTGCAGCGGCTGCGCGACGCCGAGCACGAGCAGACCTTCGGCGAGTACGCCGGCAAGGAGGGCGACATCGTCAGCGGTGTCGTGCAGGCGCACGACCGCCGCAACGTGCAGGGCACCGTGCTGGTCGACATCGGCAAGGTGGAGGCGGTGCTGCCGCCGACCGAGCAGGTGCCGGGCGAGGACTACGCCCACGGCAGCCGGCTCAAGGCCTACGTCGTCTCGGTCGCGCGCACCTTCCGCGGCCCGCAGGTGACCGTCTCGCGCACGCACCCCCACCTGGTGCGCAAGCTCTTCGCCCTCGAGGTGCCCGAGGTCGCCGACGGCAGCGTCGAGATCGTCGCCGTCGCCCGCGAGGCCGGGGCCCGCTCGAAGATCGCCGTCCGCACCAAGGTGCCCGGGCTCAACGCCAAGGGCGCCTGCATCGGCCCGATGGGCCAGCGGGTGCGCAACGTCATGAGCGAGCTGCACGGCGAGAAGATCGACATCGTCGACTGGTCGGACGACCCCGCGACCTTCGTCGCCCAGGCGCTCAGCCCCGCACGGGTCACCGAGTCACGGGTCGTCGACGCCGCGGCGAAGGCCGTGCGCGTCGTCGTCCCGGACTACCAGCTGTCGCTGGCGATCGGCAAGGAGGGGCAGAACGCCCGGCTGGCCGCGCGCCTCACCGGCTGCCGCATCGACATCCGCAGCGACGCCCAGGCCGACGACGCCGCCGCGGCGCCCTCCCCGGGCGTCGGCCGGGCCCCCCTCCGCTCGGGTGCGCCGGCCGCCGCTCCCGGTGCCCGGCCGGCCGG
>NZ_JBJGZM010000008.1:0-171894 GCF_054050515.1 Blastococcus sp. SYSU D01042
ACAGGCCCGACTCCCCCGCCCCCGCCCCCCCCCCCGCCCCCCCCCCCCCCCCCCCCCCCCCCCCCCCCCCCCCCCCCCCCCCCCCCCCCCCCCCCCCCCCCCCCCCCCCGGGCGATTGGCTCAGTGGTAGAGCGCTTCGTTCACACCGAAGAGGTCACTGGTTCGAACCCAGTATCGCCCACGCACACGGAGGGCCAGGCAGTCCGGCGACGGACCGCCTGGCCCTCCGTCGTCCCCGGGCTGCTAGCGCTCGCGGTACTCCACCAGCCGCACCATGCCGTCCTCCATGTGGTGGTGGTTGTGGCAGTGGAACAGCCAGCGGCCGGGATTCGCGGCGAGGAAGTCGAAGGCCACCACCCCGCCCCGGGCCGGCACGCTCACGGTGTCCTTGACCGGCCCGCGACCGGACGGTGTGAGCAGCTGGAAGTGGTGCCCGTGCAGGTGCATGGGGTGCCACTTGGCGCTGGTGTTCTGCAGCCGCACCCGCACCCGCTCGCCCTCGACGACGGTCAGCGGATCGGCGTCCGGGTAGCTCTGCCCGCTGATCTCGGTGCCCTCCAGCACGAGGTCGAACGCCCGGTCCGGGGCCCCGGCCGGCAGGTCCAGCGGCTCCAGCGCCAGCAGATCCTCGTAGGCCGGCAACCGGCCGTCCAGCTCCGCCGGCCACGCCGTCACCGGCGGGGCGGAGGACGCCGGGCTGCCCGTGTACCGCAGCACCGCCCGCCCCCAGCCGACCCGGCCCTCCGCCACCACGCCCACCTGCCAGGCGCCGTCCCGGCGGTCGAGGTCGAGCAGCACGTCGTAGCGCTCGCCCATGCCCAGGCGCAGCGCGTCCACGGTCACCGGCTCCACCGGCATCCCGTCGGCGTGCGTGACGGTCAGCCGGTGGCCGGCCACCGCGAACCGGAAACCGGTGTCCGCGGCGATGTTCATGACCCGCAGCCGGAGCCGGTCACCGGGCCGCCCCTCGAACACCGGTGGGTCCGCCGGCGGGCGGCCGTTGACCAGCAGGAGGGGGTAGCTGCGGCCGCCGAAGGAGACGGCCGTCGCCGGGTCCCGGTCGGCGGCCGCCTCCGGCGGCAGGTCGACCGCCGGCCCGCGCCCGGCGCCGCCGTGCTCGTCGTGGCCGCCGTCCTCGTCCAGCCCGTCGGCCCAGTCGTCGAGCATCACCGTGTACTCGCGGTCGTAGACGAGCGGCTCGTCCCGCGGCTCGACGACGAGCGGGCCGTACAGCCCGCGGTCGAGCTGCATGCCGACGTGCGCGTGGTACATGAACGAGCCGGCGAGCGGTGTCTCGAACTCGTAGTCGAACGCCTCGCCCGGTGCGACCGGGTCCTGCGTGACCCGGGGGACGCCGTCCATCCGGTTCGGCGGTGCCAGCCCGTGCCAGTGCACCGTCGTGTCCTCGGGCAGGTCGTTGAGCAACTGCACCCGCAGGACCTCGCCGGCCTTGAGCCGGATCTCGGGGCCGGGCACCGTGCCGTACCCCCAGGTCGGGATCTCGCGCCCGGCGAGGTCCACCCGCATCGGGGCGGCCGTGAGCCGCAGGCCCCCCGCGGGGGAGGGGCCTGCGGCGGGCGCCTGACGGCCCGAGCACCCGGCGAGCAGCGCCACCCCGGCTGCGGCCGTCAGGCCGAGGAACTGGCGCCGGGTGGCCGGCGGTCCGGGGGCGTGGCTCACTCGGCCGTGAACTCCGCGAACATGCCCATGGTGAAGTGCGGCGCACCCATCCCCGGCATCTCCATGCTCGTCGTCCCCTCGGGGATGAAGCAGGCCGCGCCGTAGCGGCCCTCCTCCATGCGCATGAACGTGGTCTCGGACGCGCCGGGCTCCACGAGCGTGACGCCCTTGAGCACGAGCTTGGAGAAGATCTCCTCCTCGGGGAGGGTGAGCAGCTGCTCCACCGGCTCGGTGACGTCGTCGTTGATGCGGGCGATGCCGATCTCGTGCAGCTCCTCGCCCTCGTTGGTCAGCGTCACGGCGACGATGCCCGCGGGCACCGTGTCCGGGAGTCCCTCGTACTCGTAGTCGACGCCCGTGGCCTCGATCTGCTCGAAGCCGCACTCGGCGAGCATGTACTCGTCGATGTTGTCGTCGGCCTGCTGGAACTCCTCGCTCTCGAGCGCGGCGGGGTCGCCGCTCGACAGCGCCTCGCGGACGATGCCCGCGGCCGTGGTGACGTCCTCCGAGATCTCCTCGGGAGCGGAGTCCTCGACGTCGGCCAGCAGCGGCTCGACCGTGCTGCCGAACTCCTCGAGCGCGGCCTGCTGCTCCTCCGGGGGCGCGGCCTCGTCGATCGGCGGCCCCATCGAGAAGGCGCCCTCGAGGTCGACCGAGGCCTCGCAGAACTCCGCGGGGTCGGCGCTCTCCTCGGCGGCGCTGGTCTCCGCGGCCGCCGAGTCGTCGCCGCCGTCGTCGTCCGAACCGCAGGAGGCGAGCGCGGCGGCCATCAGGAGTGCGGCGCCCCCCGTGGACCACCGGCGCAGCCGTGTCCGTCCCGTCATGTCTGATCCCTCGCTTCCAGCCGGGCGGACGACGGGCTGCCGGCCGCCATGGCGGGAGGGTGGCGGCGCCGGGAGCTGCGCGGGGGCGCTCCGTCACCGCTGCGATCACGGTGCGAACACGCTGCCGCGAGGCGGGACACCGCGTGCGGAGGCCTTCACCAACCGTGCACCGCCGCGGGATCGCGGGGACCATGGACGTGATGCCCCGCTCCGGCTCGCCGCCCGCCCGCGCCGTGCGGCTGCTGGCCGTCCTCGAGCGGGACGGCGGCACCTGCATCTGGTGCGGCCGGGCCTTCGCCCCGCTGATCGCGCCCACCACCGAGCACGTCGTGCCCCGGCTGAAGGGCGGCCCCTCCTGGCTGGAGAACGAGGTCGCCGCCTGCCGCCGGTGCAACGGCGAGCGCGGCCACCGCCGACCGGTCGAGTGGCTGGAGGAGTGCCTGCGCCGCGGTTGGGACGCCGACGAGGCGCGGCTGCTGCGGGCGCTCACGGCCCTGGCCGGCGCCATCGAGCGGGAGGGCGGCCAGCGGCGGGCGCGCCCGTACCTCGACGCCCAACTGCGCCGGATCCGCCGCCGGGCGGACGGCGGGGCGATGCCCGCCTAGATTCCGGGGGGTGACGACGACGGCGGGCCGCGTGGCGGGCATCTGGACCTACCCGGTCAAGTCCCTCGGCGGCTCCGCCCGCGACCGGGTGCTGCTCACCCCTGCGGGCCCGGAGGGTGACCGCGCCTGGTCGGTGGTCGACGTCGCCACCGGCGAGGTGGTGCGCGGGAAGCACGCGCCGGGGCTCGGGGAGCTGCAGCCCACCGGGGACCCCGACGCCGACGCCCGGGCCGTCAGCGGGGTGCTGGGCCGCCCGGTGCGGCTGCGCGCCGCCGAGGGCGGGTCGGCGGCCGACGTGGCGGCGGTGCACCTGGTGTCCCGGCAGGCGATCGACCGCGCGGCCGCCGGCGACGTCCCCGAGGGCTGCTCGGCGGACGACCCGCGGGCCAACGTCCTGGTCGACCTGGCCGGGGAGGACGACGAGCGCACCTGGGTCGGCCGGACGCTGCGCATCGGCGACGCCGAACTGCTCGTCACGCGGACGCCGAAGCACTGCCTCGGCGTCTACGCCGAGGTGCGCCGCCCCGGCGGGATCGCCGTCGGCGACGCCGTCCTGCTCTAGCCTCCGGCCGTGCCACGCCGCCGATCCGGAGCCCTCGCCGCGCTCGCGGTGCTGCTGCTCGGTGCGTGCTCGACCGACGACGGGACCGGCGGGGACCCGACCCCGCCGTCCGCCGGCCCGCCCGAGCCGACGGCGACCGCGCCGCCCCCGCCACCGGAGAGCTTCACCCTGCTGGCGACCGGCGACGTCCTGGTCCACCAGGACCGCGCGCTCACCGCGGGCGCGCGGCGGCCCGACGGCTCGTACGACTTCGCCGAGGTCTTCGCCCCGGTCGCCGCGATCATCGGCGCCGCCGACCTGGCGGTCTGCCACCTGGAGACGCCGGTCGCGCCCGACGGTGGCCCGTACCGCGGCTACCCGAGCTTCGCCGTCCAGCCCGAGATCGTCGACGCCCTGGCCGGCGCCGGCTACGACGCGTGCTCCACCGCCTCCAACCACTCCCTGGACGACGGCGTCGACGGGCTCGCCCGCACGCTCGACGCGCTGGACGCCGCCGGCCTCGCCCACGCCGGCACCGCCCGCAGCGAGGAGGAGAGCCGGCAGCCGACCGTCGTCGACGCCGGCGGAGCCCGCGTGGGCCTGGTCGCGGCGACGTTCGGGACCAACGGGGTGGCCCTCCCGGCGGGGCGGGCGTGGTCGGTGGACGTCGCCGACCTGCCGGACGTCGACGGTGTCCTGGAGGACGCCGCGCGGGCGCGCGCGGCGGGCGCGGACGTCGTCGTCGTGAGCCTGCACTGCTGCCAGGAGTACGAGCAGGACCCGACGCCGGCGCAGGAGGCCGCGGTGCGGGCGCTGCTGGCCTCGGCCGACGTCGACCTGGTGCTCGGCCACCACGCCCACGTCGTGCAGCCCGTCGAGCGGATCGGCGACGAGTGGGTGGCCTTCGGGCTGGGCAACCACCTCGCCGAGCACGCCACCCGCGGCTACCCGACCGAGGACTCGGTGGCCGCCCGGTTCACCTTCACGCGGGGGGCCGACGGGCGGTTCACCGCCACCCGGGCCGAGGCGGTGCCGCTGCGCATCGAGCTCGGACCCGACGCGGTCCGGATCGTCCCAGCCGACCCGGCGAGCTCCGCCCGCACCGCCGCCGTCCTCGACCGGCGGGGCGCGCGGGCCGCCGGACTGGAAGTCGCTCCGGGGTGAGCCCGCGCGCGCACTAGGCTCCGAGGCTGTCCCACCCCATCCCACCCCTGGAGCTCCCCGTGTCGACCCCGCCCCCGTCTGCCGCCGTCGGATCCGTCCGTGTGCCGGCCGGGACGACGGCGGTGCAGGCGCTCAAGGACGCAGGCGTCCCGCTCAAGGGCCCCGACGGCGCCGTCGTCGTCCGCGACGTCGCCAGCGGCGAGCTCAAGGACCTCGGCTGGACCCCGGGAGCCGACGCCGAGGTCGAACCGGTGCCCGCCGCCAGCGCCGAGGGGCGGGCGGTCATCCGGCACTCCACGGCCCACGTCCTCGCGCAGGCGGTGCAGGAGCTCTTCCCGGGCACCCGGCTGGGCATCGGCCCGCCGGTGGAGAACGGCTTCTACTACGACTTCGACCCGGAGCGGCCCTTCACCCCCGAGGACCTCGCCGCCCTCGAGAAGAAGATGACCGAGATCGTCCGCGCCGGGCAGCACTTCTCCCGGCGGGAGATCAGCGACGCCGACGCGCAGGCCGAGCTGGCCGCCGAGCCCTACAAGCTCGAGCTCATCGGGCTCAAGGGCGGGGCGGCCGACGCCGCCGAGGGCGCCGACGTCGAGGTCGGCGGCGCTCAGCTGACCATGTACGACAACCTCGACGCGCGCTCCGGCGAACGGGTCTGGACCGACCTGTGCCGCGGTCCGCACCTGCCGCGCACCAGCGCCATCCCGGCGTTCAGCCTCACCCGGAGCGCGGCGGCCTACTGGCGCGGCAGCGAGAAGAACCCGCAGCTGCAGCGCATCTACGGCACCGCCTGGGAGAGCAAGGACGCGCACAAGGCCTACCTGGAGCAGGTCGCCGAGGCCGAGCGCCGCGACCACCGGCGGCTGGGCGCCGAGCTGGACCTCTTCAGCTTCCCCGACGAGATCGGCTCGGGCCTGGCGGTGTTCCACCCCAAGGGCGGGATCATCCGCCTGGAGCTGGAGAAGTACAGCCAGCGCCGGCACGAGGAGGCCGGCTACGCCTTCGTCAACACCCCGCACATCACCAAGGGGCACCTGTTCGAGGTCTCGGGCCACCTCGACTGGTACGCCGAGGGCATGTACCCGGCGATGCAGCTGGACGAGGAGCGCGACAGCGACGGCAACGTCCGCAAGCAGGGGCAGGACTACTACCTCAAGCCGATGAACTGCCCGATGCACAACCTGGTCTTCGACTCCCGCGGGCGCTCCTACCGCGAGCTGCCGCTGCGGCTGTTCGAGTTCGGCACCGTCTACCGGTACGAGAAGTCCGGCGTCGTGCACGGGCTCACCCGCGCCCGCGGCTTCACCCAGGACGACGCGCACATCTACTGCACCCCGGAGCAGATGGCCGGGGAGCTGCGCGGGCTGCTCGACTTCGTGCTCGGCCTGCTCGCCGACTACGGGCTCAGCGACTTCTACCTGGAGCTGTCCACCCGGAACCCGGAGAAGTCGGTCGGTACCGACGAGGGCTGGGAGCGGGCCACCGAGGCGCTGCGGCAGGCCGCCCTGGACTCCGGGCTGGAGCTCTTCCCGGACCCGGGCGGCGCCGCCTTCTACGGCCCGAAGATCTCCGTGCAGGCGAAGGACGCGATCGGGCGCACCTGGCAGATGTCGACCATCCAGGTCGACTTCAACCTGCCCGAGCGGTTCGGTCTCGAGTACACCGCCGCGGACGGCTCGCGGCAGCGGCCGGTGATGCTGCACCGGGCGCTGTTCGGGTCGATCGAGCGCTTCTTCGGCGTCCTCACCGAGCACTACGCCGGCGCCTTCCCGGCCTGGCTGGCCCCGGTGCAGGTCGTCGGCATCCCCATCACCGACGAGCAGGTGCCCTACCTCGACGACGTCGCGCTGCGGCTGAAGCAGCGGGGCGTCCGCGTCGAGGTCGACGACTCCGACGACCGGATGCAGAAGAAGATCCGCACCGCCAGCAAGCAGAAGGTCCCGTTCGTGCTCATCGCGGGCGCGACCGACGCCGACGCCGGCGCGGTCTCCTTCCGCTACCGCGACGGGTCGCAGCGCAACGGCGTCCCGGTCGACGAGGCCGTCGAGCAGATCGCGGCCTGGATCGCCTCCCGCTCCAACGTCGACCCGACGGCCGACGACGAGGCGGGGCGGACCGTGGTGGCCGGATGAGCCAGGACGGCCCGGCGGTCGGGCAGAGCCCCGGCCAGGCCTTCGAGCACCTGTGGACGCCGTACCGGATGGCCTACATCCGCGGCGAGGGCAAGCCCACCGGCACGCACGACTGCCCGTTCTGCGTCATCCCGACGATGAGCGACGAGGACGGGCTGATCGTCGCCCGCGGCGCGACGGTCTTCACCGTGCTCAACCTGTACCCGTACAACGCCGGCCACCTGATGGTCGTGCCCTACCGGCACGTGCCGGACTACACCGACCTGACGGCCGACGAGGTCGCCGAGCTCGGCGCGGTCACGCAGACGGCGATGCGCGTCGTGCGCGAGGTGGCCGGCGCGCACGGGTTCAACATCGGCATGAACCAGGGCTCGGTCGCCGGTGCCGGCATCGCCGACCACCTGCACCAGCACGCCGTCCCGCGGTGGGGCGGGGACACAAACTTCATGCCGGTCGTCGGCCTGACCCGCGTGCTGCCCCAGGTGCTGGGGGAGACGCGGGCGCTGCTGGCCGCGGCGTGGCCGGCGCCGGCCGCCGCCCAGCCGGGTGGGCAGGGCTGATGCTCGGCGTCAACGCGCGCCCCGCCGTCGCCAAGGTGGTGGCCCCGATCGTGCCGGCCCTGGTGCGGGCCGGGATCACGCCGGACATGATCACGATCACGGGCACCGTGGGCGCCGTCGCCTCCGCGGTGTTCCTCATCGGCAACGGCTTCCTGTTCTGGGGCGCCTTCGCCGTCTGGATGTTCGTGATGCTCGACATGCTCGACGGCGCGCTGGCCCGCGCCCGGGGCGGCGGCTCGGTGTTCGGCGCGGTCCTGGACTCGGTGGGCGACCGCGCCGCCGACGCCGCCATCTTCAGCGCGCTGGCCTGGTGGTTCTCCGGCGAGGGGGACAACCGGCTGTTCGTGCTGCTGGCCCTGATCTGCCTCGTGCTCGGCGTCCTGACCAGCTACATCAAGGCGCGGGCGGAGGGGGTCGGCCTGTCCTGCGACGTCGGGGTCGTCGAGCGCACCGAGCGGCTGATCATTGTCCTCGTCGGCACCGGCTTCACCGGCCTGGGCATCCCGTACTCGCTGCACGTGGCCCTCGTCCTGCTCGTCGCCGGCAGCGCGGTCACGGTGGTCCAGCGGATGGTCGCCGTCCGCCGGCAGGCCGCGGGCGCCGCCCTGCCGCAGACCCCGCGCACGCCGCCGGCGCCGTGACCGACGCCGCGCAGCTGCGCAGCCGGATCACCGGCCGGCTCACCGACACCGGCTACGCCGCCGGCTGGCGCGCGGTGCGCATGCTGCCGGAGCCGGTCGCGCGGGCGGGGTTCGAGGCCGGCGGCCGCTGGGCGGCAGGCCGGGGCGGCACGGGCGTGCGCCAGCTGCGCGCCAACCTGCGGGTGGCGACGGGCGGCCGGCTGAGCGAGGCCGAGCTCGACGAGCTGCACCGCAGGGGCATGGCGTCCTACGCGCGCTACTGGCAGGAGGCCTTCCGCCTCCCCACCCTGGGCATCGAACGGATCCGCCGCGACACCCGGGTGCCGGGCAGCGAGCTCATCGCGCAGGCCCGCGAGGAGGGCAGGGGCGTGGTGCTCGCCCTGCCGCACAGCGGGAACTGGGACGCCGCCGGGGCGTGGCTGGCCGACTGGCTGGGCGAGCCCTTCCTCACCATCGCCGAACGGCTCAAGCCCGAGTCGCTGTACCGCCGGTTCCTCGAGTACCGCGAGTCGCTGGGCATGAAGGTCGCCCCGCTCACCGGGGGCCCGAAGCCGGGCTCGGAGGTGCTGCGCGAGTGGCTGAACGGTGGCGGGGTGAGCTGCCTGCTGGTCGACCGCAACTTCGGCACCGGCGGCGTGCCGGTGACCTTCTTCGACCGGCCGACGCTGATGCCCAGCGGGGCGGCGCTGCTGGCCGCCCGCACCGGGGCCGCGCTGCTGCCCGCGGTGCCGCGGTTCGACGGCGCCGGCTGGCGGATCCAGGTCCACCCCGAGGTGCCGGTGACCGGCGAGGGCCGGCTGGCCACCCGGGTGACGACCGCGATGCAGGCCGTCGCCGACGTGTTCACCGCCGGGATCGCCGAGCACCCCGAGGACTGGCACATGCTGGGCCGCATCTGGCCCGACGTCCCTCCCGACCCGCCCCGGGGGGGCGCCGCGGACGGGGAGGGCTGATGCGCATCGGCCTCGTCTGCCCCTACAAGTGGGACGTGCCCGGAGGGGTGCAGTACCACGTGCGCGACCTGGCCGAGACCCTGCGCGGCATGGGGCACCACGTCGAGGTGCTCACCCCCGCCGAGCAGGAGGAGTCGCTCACCGACCCCTGGATCACCTTCGCCGGGCGCGCCGTCCCCGTCCCGTACAACGGCTCGATGGCCAGCCTGCAGTTCGGGCCGGTGTCCGCGACCCGCGTCCGCCGGTGGCTGCGGGAGGGGCGGTTCGACGTCGTGCACGTGCACGAGCCGGCCCCGCCGTCGGCCTCCCTGCTGGTCTGCATCATCGCCGACGGACCCATCGTGGCGACCTTCCACGCGGCCACCACCCGGTCGAAGTGGCTGGCCGCCTGGGGCCCCGTCGTCCGCCCGTGGCTGGAACGCATCACCGGCCGCATCGCCGTCTCCGACTTCGCGCGGCGGGTGCAGGTCGAGCACCTCGGCGGCGACGCCGTGATCATCCCCAACGGCGTCCACGTCGACGTCTTCGCCGACGGGCCGGCGCTGCCGGCTGCCTCCGGCACCGGGCCGACGATCGGGTTCCTGGGCCGCTTCGACGAGCCGCGCAAGGGGCTGCCGACGCTCCTCGAGGCGATGCGCGGCGTCGTCCGCCGGCACCCGGACGTCCGGCTGCTCGTGGCCGGACGGGGCGACGCAGACCAGCTGCACCGGCTGGTCGGCGAGCAGCTGCGGCCGCACGTCGTGCTGCTGGGCGAGCTCTCCGAGGCGGACAAGGCGGCGTTCCTGCGCTCGGTCGACGTCTACTGCGCGCCGAACCTGCTCGGCGAGTCCTTCGGGGTGGTGCTGCTGGAGGCCATGGCCGCGGGGGCGCCGATCGTGGCCAGCGACCTCGATGCCTTCGCCCGTGTCCTGGAGGGCGGCGACGCCGGCGTGCTGGTGCCCCGCGGCGACGCCGCGGCCCTGGGCGCCGCGCTGGGCGACCTGCTGGCCGACCCGGACCGCCGGGCGCGGCTCTCGGCCCGGGGCAGCGAGGTGGCGCGCGGCTACGACTGGCCGGTGCTGGCCCGCCGCATCCTCGCCGTGTACGAGACGGTCGTGCCACCCGGCGGTGCCGCCGTGCAGGCGCTGGAGGACGACGTCCTGCCCGGGGACGGCGCGACGCGGACGCCCCGCCGGTGGGGGAGCGACCGCTAGCCTCCCTCCCCGTGGGTGCCGAGGCGTGGATCTGGACGGTCGTCGCGGTCGTCCTGGCGCTGCTGCTGGCCTGGACCGCCTGGACGCTCGTGCGGCTCGGCCGGCTGGAGGCCCGGGTGGCGCAGGCGCGCACGACCCTCGAGCTGCAGCTGCGGCGGCGGGCGGGGCTGGCCGCCGAGCTGGCCCGCGAGCACCCGGCCGCGCTGGGGCCGGCGCGGGCGCGCACCCTGGCCGAGGCGGCCGAGCAGGCGCGCGCCGCCGAGCACGGGGACCGCGAGGCGGCCGAGAACGCCCTGGGGCGCGAGCTGCGCGAGCTGCCCGCGGAGCTGCCGGGGGTGCCGGAGGCGCTGCAGGCCGACCTGGCCGGCACCAGCACCCGCGTGGCGCTGGCGCGGCGCTTCTACAACGACGCCGTCCGCGACACCCGGGCACTGCGCGGCCGCCGGCTGCCCCGGGTGATGCGGCTGCACGCGCGCCGGCCGCTGCCGCGCTTCTTCGACATCGACGACCGGCTGGGTGCGCCGGTGGGCAGCAGCGCCGCGGGGCGGGGCACCGGCCGGCCGTAGGATGGCGGCCGCCACCGCTCCCGAGCCCCGAGGCCGCCCCCGATGACCGAGCAGACCCCCACCACCGGCACCGACCGCGTCAAGCGCGGGATGGCCGAGCAGCTCAAGGGCGGCGTCATCATGGACGTCGTCACGCCCGAGCAGGCGCGGATCGCCGAGGACGCCGGCGCCGTCGCGGTCATGGCGCTCGAGCGCGTGCCGGCCGACATCCGCGCCGAGGGCGGCATCTCGCGGATGAGCGACCCCGACATGATCGACGGCATCATCCAGGCCGTCTCGATCCCGGTGATGGCCAAGGCCCGCATCGGGCACTTCGTCGAGGCCCAGGTGCTGCAGTCCCTCGGCGTCGACTACATCGACGAGTCCGAGGTCCTGACGCCGGCCGACGAGGCGCACCACATCGCCAAGAGCGCGTTCACCGTGCCGTTCGTCTGCGGCGCCACCGACCTCGGCGAGGCGCTGCGCCGCATCTCCGAGGGCGCGGCGATGATCCGCTCCAAGGGCGAGGCCGGCACCGGCAACGTCGTCGAGGCCACCCGCCACATGCGGGCCATCCGCGCCGGCATCAAGGCGCTGGGCACGCTCGACGAGACCGAGCTGTTCGTCGCCGCCAAGGAGCTCCGCGCGCCGGTCGGGCTGGTGCAGGAGGTCGCCCGGCTCGGCAAGCTGCCCGTCGTCCTGTTCACCGCCGGCGGCATCGCCACCCCGGCGGACGCGGCGATGATGATGCAGCTCGGCGCCGAGGGCGTCTTCGTCGGCTCGGGCATCTTCAAGTCCGGCGACCCGGCGCAGCGCGCGGCCGCCATCGTGCAGGCCACCACCTTCCACGACGACCCCGACGTGATCGCCAAGGTCTCCCGCGGGCTCGGCGAGGCGATGGTCGGACTGAACGTCTCGACCCTGCCGGAGAGCGAGCGGTACGCGACCCGCGGCTGGTGACCTCCCCCGCGCGCGCCGACCGCGTCGCGGGGCTGGACCTCGCGCGCGGCCTGGCCGTGCTGGGCATGTTCGGCGCCCACCTCCGGATCGGCGAGGAGCTGACGGCCGACCCGTCGACGTGGGCGGCCGTCGTCGAGGGCCGCTCCTCGATCCTGTTCGCGACGCTCGCGGGCACCTCCATCGCGCTGCTCTCGGGCCGGACGCACCCGGCGGAGGGGGTCGACCTGGTCCGCGCCCGGTTGCGGATCGCCGTCCGCGCCGCCTGGGTGTTCGCCATCGGTGCCGCGCTGGAGTGGCTGGACACCTTCGTCGCGATCATCCTGGGCGTCTACGCCGTGCTGTTCGTGCTGGCGCTGCCGTTCCTGCGCTGGCCGCCGCGGCGGCTGCTCCTGGCCGCCGGTGCGATCGCGGTGCTCGGCCCGCCGCTGGACGTGCTCCTCGGGCAGGTGCTGTCCGCGGCGGACGCCGAGGAGCACTACGTGGCCGAGCTGCTCGTCACCGGGACGTACCCGGCGCTGCTCTGGCTGGCCTTCGTGCTGGTGGGGCTGGCGGTGGGCCGGCTCGACCTGGCGAGCGGGCCGGTGCGCGCCCGCCTCGCCGCGGCGGGGGCGGCCGCGGCGGTCCTCGGGTACGGCGGCGGCCGGCTGACCGGCCGGGCGGCGGCCGACGACGGCGTGCCGGGCGCGACCGCGCGCGGCGGTCCCGCCGACGGCTACGCCGCGCCGCTGGGGGAGTGGGAGGCCGCTTGGCTCGCCGGCGCCGAGCCGCACAGCGGCACCACGTTCGAGATCGTCGGCTCCGGCGGGTTCGCCGTCCTGGTCGTCGCCGGGTGCCTGGTCGTGGCCGACCGGCTGCCCCTGCTCACCGCGCCCCTCCGGGCCGTCGGGGCACTGGCGCTGTCGGTCTACGCGGCGCAGATCGTCGCCCTCCGCGTCCTCGACGACGGGGGACCGCAGCGTCCGGAGGGTCTCGGGCTCTGGCTGCTGTTCGTCGTCAGCGCGCTGGCCCTCGCGGGGACGTGGTGGCGGCAGCTGGGGCGCGGCCCGCTCGAGCGGCTGCTGACCTGGAGCTCGACGAGGGCTGCCGACACCGGTCCGGCGGCCCGGACGTAGCCTGCTCCGTCGTGGCCGCCGCTCCCGCTCCGCCGGTCGTCGGCGTCCTCGCCCTGCAGGGCGACGTCCGCGAGCACCTGGCAGCGCTGGCCGAGCAGGGCGCCGAGGCGGTCGCGGTGCGCCGGCCGGAGGAGCTGGCCCGGGTCGACGGGCTGGTCCTCCCCGGTGGCGAGTCCACCACGATCGCCAAGCTCGCCCGCCGGTTCGGGCTGCTGGAGCCGCTGCGTGCCGCCGTGCGCGCGGGTCTGCCCGCGTACGGGTCCTGCGCCGGGATGATCCTGCTCGCCGACCGGCTGCTGGACGCGCCCCCGGACCAGGAGACGATCGGCGGCCTCGACGTGACCGTCCGCCGCAACGCCTTCGGCCGGCAGACCGAGAGCTTCGAGTCCGGGATCGCACTCGAGGGAGTCGGCGGGGAGCCGCTGCACGCGGTCTTCATCCGGGCGCCGTGGGTCGAGGAGGCCGGCGAGGGGGTCGACGTCCTCGGCCGGGTCAGCGGGGGAGACGCCGACGGTAGGATCGTCGCGGTCCGCCAGGGGAACCTGGTGGCCACGAGCTTCCACCCCGAGCTGACCGGGGACCGCCGGGTGCACGCGCTGTTCGTCGACATCGTCCGCGCTCGCCTGGCCGAGCAGGCCGGCGCGCACGCCGGGAACGAGAGGGGCAACGCATGAGCGGCCATTCCAAGTGGGCGACGACGAAGCACAAGAAGGCCGGCATCGACGCCAAGCGCGGCAAGCTCTTCGCCAAGCTGATCAAGAACATCGAGGTCGCGGCCCGCACCGGCGGCGGTGACCCGGCCGGCAACCCGACGCTCTACGACGCCATCCAGAAGGCGAAGAAGAGCTCGGTGCCCAACGACAACATCGACCGGGCGGTCAAGCGCGGCTCCGGCGCCGAGGCCGGCGGGGTCGACTACCAGGGCATCACCTACGAGGGCTACGCCGCCGGCGGGGTCGCCGTCCTCATCGAGTGCCTGACGGACAACAAGAACCGCTCGGCCATGGAGGTCCGCACCGCCATGACCCGCAACGGCGGGACCATGGCCGACCCGGGCTCGGTGTCCTACCTCTTCTCCCGCAAGGGCGTCGTGGTGGTGCAGAAGGCCGACGGGGTCGACGAGGACTCCGTGCTCATGGCCGTCCTGGACGCCGGCGCGGAGGAGGTCCGCGACCTGGGGGACACCCTCGAGGTCGTCAGCGAGCCCGGCGACATGGTCGCGGTCCGCAGCGCCCTGCAGGACGCCGGCATCGACTACGACTCCGCCGACATGGGCTTCCTGCCCAGCGTGCAGGTGGAGCTGGACGAGGACGGCGCGGGCAAGGTGTTCCGCCTCATCGACGCCCTCGAGGACCTCGACGACGTGCAGAACGTCTACGCGAACTACGACGTCTCCGACGAGGTCATGGAGAAGATCGACGCCTGACGCGTCCGGCGCGTCGCGCGCAGGAGCGGGCCGGGTGCGGGCTAGCGTTCGTATCGAACACGTGTTCGTGCGAGGCTAGGAGCGTGGCCATGCGGGTGCTCGGCATCGACCCGGGGCTCACCCGGTGCGGGTGGGGGGTCGTCGACGGCCGCCCCGGTGCCCGGCCCACGGCCGTGGGCGTCGGCGTGGTCCGCACCCTGCCGGAGCTCGACCTCGAGCTCCGGCTGCTGGAGCTGCACACCGCGGTGACCGCCCTGCTGCGCGAGCACCGGCCCGACGTCGTCGCGATCGAGCGGGTCTTCACCCAGAACAACAAGGGCACCGGTCACGCGACCGCCCAGGCCGCCGGCGTGGCCGCCCTGGCCGCCGCGCAGGCCGACCGGCCGGTCGCCTGGCACACGCCCAGCGAGGTCAAGGCGGCGATCTCCGGCAACGGCCGGGCCGACAAGGAGCAGGTCACCCTGATGGTCACCCGCGTGCTGGGCCTCGCCGAGGCGCCGAGGCCCGCCGACGCCGCCGACGCGCTCGCGCTGGCGGTCTGCCACGCCTGGCGCGGGCCGGCCCAGCAGCGGCTGCGCTCCGCGGCCATCGCCGGGGGCATCGGCGCGCCGGTCGTGCAGCGCACCCTGCCGCGCTGGCAGGGGGTGGCGGCCCGATGATCGCGAGCGTCAGCGGCCGGGTGGCCGCGGTCTCGCCGGACGGCGCGGTGGTCGAGGTCGGCGGCGTCGGCCTGGCCGTGCAGTGCACGCCCGGCACCATCGCGCGCCTCCAGGTGGGGGAGAGCGCCCGCCTGTCCACCAGCCTCGTGGTGCGCGAGGACTCCCTGACCCTCTACGGCTTCGCCGACGACGACGAGCGCTCGCTGTTCGAGCTGCTGCAGACGGCCAACGGCGTCGGGCCCCGGCTGGCCCAGGCGGTGCTCGCCATCCACCCGCCGCGCGAGGTGCGCCGCGCGGTGTCGATGGCCGACGTGAAGGCGCTCATGCAGGTGCCGGGCATCGGCAAGAAGGGCGCCGAGCGGCTGATCCTGGAGCTGCGCGACCGGCTCGGCTCGGTCACCACCGACACCTCCCTGGACGGCCCGGCCCCGGCCGGCCTGGCGCCGGTCACGCCGGTCGCCCCGTGGCGCGACCAGCTCACCTCGGCCCTGGTCGGGCTGGGCTGGTCGGGCAAGGAGGCCGAGACGGCGCTCACCCAGCTCGCCCCCGTCGCCGACGCGCAGATCGTCGAGACCGGCGCGGTCGAGGTCGCGGTCCTGCTGCGGCAGGCGCTGCAGCTGCTGGGCAGGTCATGAGCGCGCCGTTCGACCGGTCGCTGACCGGCGAGGTGAGCGGGGACCTGGGGCAGGAGTGGGCGGTGTCGCCGCAGGCCGGCGACGAGGAGCGGGTCGTCGAGTCCGCGCTGCGCCCGCACTCGCTGCACGACTTCATCGGCCAGCCGAAGGTGGCCCGCCAGCTCGCGCTCGTCCTGGAGGGCGCCAAGCGACGGGGCCGCCCGCCGGACCACGTGCTGCTGTCCGGCCCGCCCGGGCTGGGC
Source organism: Blastococcus sp. SYSU D01042 (assembly GCF_054050515.1). NCBI lineage: Bacteria > Bacillati > Actinomycetota > Actinomycetes > Geodermatophilales > Geodermatophilaceae > Blastococcus > Blastococcus sp. SYSU D01042. The sequence goes on from NZ_JBJGZM010000008.1 coordinate 15,873, forward strand.
AAGACCAGCCTCGCGCTGATCATCGGCTCCGAGCTCGGGACGGCGGTGAAGATCACCAGCGGGCCGGCGATCGAGCGTTCCGGCGACCTCGCCGCGATGCTGTCCAACCTCGCCCCCGGCGACGTGCTCTTCATCGACGAGATCCACCGCATCGCCCGGCCGGCCGAAGAGCTGCTGTACATGGCGATGGAGGACTTCCGCGTCGACGTCGTCGTCGGCAAGGGGCCCGGGGCGACGGCGATCCCGCTGGAGATCAACCCGTTCACACTGGTCGGCGCGACCACCCGCGCCGGGCTGCTCACCGGGCCGCTGCGCGACCGCTTCGGCTTCGTCGGCCAGATGGAGTTCTACGAGCCCGCCGAGCTGCAGCAGGTGCTGGCCCGCAGCGCCGAGCTGCTCGGCGTCGAGCTGACCGGCGAGGGTTCGGCGGAGATCGCCGGCCGGTCGCGCGGCACGCCCCGCATCGCCAACCGGCTGCTGCGCCGGGTGCGCGACTACGCCGAGGTCGAGGCCGACGGCCGGGTCACCCGCGCCGTCGCCGAGGCCGCGCTGGCGCTCTACGACGTCGACCACCTCGGGCTCGACCGGCTCGACCGCGCCGTCCTGGAGGCGCTGGTCACGAAGTTCGGCGGCGGGCCGGTCGGCGTCGCCACCCTCGCCGTCGCCGTGGGGGAGGAGCCGCACACCGTCGAGGAGGTGTGCGAGCCGTTCCTCGTGCGGGCCGGGCTGCTGGCCCGCACGCCGCGCGGGCGGGTGGCGACCGAGGCGGCCTGGCGGCACCTGGGGCTGGAGGTGCCCCGGGGCGGGATCCCCCTCGGCCGGGTCACAGCAGACCCACAGGGCGCGGGCTCGTCGTCAGAGCCGCTCTTCGACGCCTAGACTCCGGGGCGCTGGCGCGCAACTCCGAGCGGCCGCGGCCGTGCGCGCCCTCCCGGGTCGCCGCGCGCCGTGCTCGAGCTGCGCCGAGGCGACCGACGCACCCGAGCGGTCCCGCGAGGGCCGCACCGACCGCGAGCAGCACGCGCGGTAGAGAGGCACACCTGTCGTGGAGTTCTTCCCTCTGATCATGCTCGCCCTGCTGGCGGTGCTGCTGTTCGTGCTCCCCGCACGCCAGCGCAAGACCATGCAGGCCCGGGCCCAGGCGCTGCAGGAGTCGCTGACCGTCGGCACGCCGGTCATGACCACCAGCGGGATCCACGGCACGGTGGTCGCGCTCGCCGAGGCGACCGTCGACCTGGAGCTCGCGCCCGGCGTCGTCGTGACCTTCGCCCGGCCGGCGATCCTGGAGATCCGCCAGCCGGCCACCGGGATGCCGGGCGACGACACGCCCGGCGCGGCCGGCGGACGCCCGGCCGACGACACCCTCTGAACCGGGGAGCAACCGTGGCCAACCGCTCGCTGCCGGCCCGCCGGTACTTCGGCGCGTTCGTCCTGATCGTCGCCGTGCTCTACGGCCTGGTCTTCTTCGCCGGCTCCGACCGCACGCCGCAGCTCGGCCTCGACCTGCGCGGCGGCACGACGGTCACCCTCACGGCCCGCACGCCCGACGGCGCGGCGCCCGACCGCGAGGACCTGGAGCTCGCCCGCCGGATCATCGAGCAGCGGGTGAACGGCCTCGGCGTCGCCGAGGCCGAGGTCATCACCGAGGGCGACTCGAACATCGTCATCTCCGTCCCCGGGGACGACGGCGACCAGGCGCGCCAGCTGGGCGAGACCGCCCAGCTGCGGTTCCGCCCGGTGCTCGACGTCGGCGAGGCGGCCCAGGCCCCGGCCGAGGACGCCGAGGCGACCGAGGGTGCGGAGCCGACCGACGGCGCGGAGCCGACGGACGCCGCGGAGCCGACGGACGCCGCGGAGCCGACCGAGGGTGCGGAGCCGACCGACGCCACCGAACCCACCGCGGGCGCCGAGGACGAGGGGGCGGACACCGCACCCCCGACCCGCGCACCGGACGCCCCGGCGGTCACGCAGGAGGAGGCGCGGGCCGCCTTCGACGCGCTGACCTGCGGAGGCGCGGCCACCAGCGACGTGGCGCGGCCCGACGACCACGTCGCCGCCTGCAGCGAGGACGGCCTGGTCAAGTACCTGCTCGGCCCCGCGGTGGTCGAGGGCACGTCGGTCACCGACGCCACGGCCGGCACCCGGGCGGGCACCGGCGAGTGGATCGTCAACCTGGACTTCGACAACGAGGGCACCAGCGCCTGGGCCGCGTACACCGCGGCCAACGTCGGCAACGCGGTCGCGATCACGCTGGACGGCCGCGTCATCTCGGCGCCCACGATCAACTCCGCGATCCCGGGCGGCGGCACCGAGATCACCGGTCAGTTCGACCAGGAGGGCGCCACGGAGCTGGCCAACCAGCTCAAGTACGGCGCGCTCCCGCTGAGCTTCACCCAGGCCACCGCCCAGTCGATCTCCACCGAGCTCGGCGAGGAGCAGCTGCAGGCCGGGCTCATCGCCGGCGCGATCGGCGTCGGCCTGGTGTTCCTGTACTCCCTGCTCTACTACCGGGCGCTGGGCCTGGTGATGATTGCCAGCCTCGTGCTCTCCGGCGTCGTCGTCTACGGCGTCCTGGTCGTGCTGGGTCGGGAGATCGGGTTCACCCTCAGCCTCGCCGGCATCGCCGGGTTCATCGTCTCCCTCGGCATCACCGCCGACTCCTTCGTCGTCTACTTCGAACGGCTCAAGGACGAGATCCGCGAGGGGCGCAGCCTGCGCTCGGCCGTGCCACGGGCCTGGGTCCGCGCCCGGCGGACGATCCTCTCGGCGGACGCGGTCAGCTTCCTCGCGGCGGCGATCCTGTACGTGCTCGCCATCGGCGACGTGAAGGGCTTCGCGTTCACGCTGGGCATGTCCACGGTCCTCGACCTCGTCGTCGTCTTCCTCTTCACCCACCCGCTCATGGCGGTCCTGTCCCGGTACCGGTGGTTCGGCAGCGGCCGCATCTCGGGGCTGGGCCAGGTCAGCAAGTCGGGGCGGTCCGCGGCACCCCGCGTGGACCCCGAGCTGGTCGGCGCCGCCTCCGGTGCCCCGGCGCAGAACAGGAGCAGCTCATGACCCGCGACGAGCGGGACGACCGCCTGCGGCCCGAGGACGAGCTCGTCCCGGTGGGCACGGAGGCCGACGAGGCCCGGGACGCCGGCGACGCAGCCGCCGAGGCGGCAGCCGAGATGGGCGACGACGACCTCGTCGACGCCGGGCTGCCCCGCGAGGGGGCGGCCGAGCCGCTCGCCGGCCCCCGCGAGTCGCTGGCCCACCGGCTCTACAACGGCGAGGCCGGGCTCGACGTCGTCGGCAGGAGCCGGCTGATCTACAAGGTGACCGCGGTGATCCTGCTGCTGTCGCTCGCCGCGATGGTCTTCCGCGGCTTCAACTTCGGCATCGACTTCGAGGGCGGCAACAGCTTCCGGCTCCCCGGTCAGCAGTCGCAGCTGACCGAGGTCCGCGAGGCCGCCGAGGACGCCGGCGCCCAGGTCGCCTCGGCGCAGATCGTCGGCGGCGACACCGTGCTCCTGCGGACCGAGGCCTTGGACGGCGACACCGAGCGGGCGGTCGTCACCGCCGTCGCCGATGCGGCGGGGGTCGAGGACAACCAGGTGAGCCCCGAGTCGGTGAGCGCCGAGTGGGGCGAGGACATCACCGAGCAGGCGCTCATCGCGCTGGTCGTCTTCCTCGTCGCGGTCGTGGCCTTCCTCGCGCTGCGCTTCCAGCTCAAGATGGCCATCGGCGCCATGGCGGCTCTGGCGCACGACATCATCGTCACCGCCGGCGTCTACGCGCTGGTCGGTTTCGAGGTCACGCCGTCCACCGTCATCGGCTTCCTGACCATCCTCGGGTTCTCGCTCTACGACACCGTCGTGGTCTTCGACAAGGTGGACGAGAACGTCAAGGACCTGGACAAGACCGCGCGCATGACGTGGGGCGAGGCGGCGAACCTGGCGGTGAACCAGACCCTCATGCGGTCGATCAACACCTCGGTCATCGCGCTGCTGCCGGTCGCCGGCCTGCTGTTCGTCGGAGCCGGGCTGCTCGGGGTCGGCACGCTCAAGGACCTCGCGCTGGTGCTGTTCGTCGGCCTCGCCGCGGGCACGTACTCCTCGATCGTGCTCGCGACGCCGATCGTGGCCGACCTCAAGGAGCGCGAGCCCGAGGTCCAGGCGCTGCGCCGCCGCGTCCTCGCCCGCCGCTCCTCGGCGGCGCGTCAGGGCGGGAGCGGGCTCCCGGCCGGGCCGGTCGCCAGCGCGCGGCGCACGCGCCGTCCGTCGGCCGCAGGCACCGCCGTCGCCGAGCTGCCCGGCGAGGTGGCCGCCGACGTCGTGGTCGAGTCGCCCGCGTCGGTCCGTCCGGAGGGCTCCGGGTCGACGGTCGCGCCGCGACCGGGTGCCCGCCCGCAGCGCCCCGACGGCCGGACCCGTCCGGCCGGCAAGCGGCGCCGGTGAGCGACGGGCAGGTCCAGCAGCCGCTGGACGAGCTGATCGCCTCGCTGACCGTCGACGTGCCCGACCACCCCGAGCCCGGGGTGCTGTTCCGCGACCTGACGCCGGTGTTCGCCGACGGTCCGGCGTTCCGCCGGGTGGCCGAGGGCCTGGCGGCGCCGTCGGCGTCCGACCCGCGGGCCGCGGCCGTGGCGGGCGTGGGCGGAGGTGCCGCGTTCGACCTGGTCGTCGGGGTGGAGGCGCGCGGTTTCCTGCTCGGTGGCGCCGTCGCCCTGGGAGCCGGGGCCGGCGTCGTCCTGGTGCGCAAGGCGGGCAAGCTCCCGCGCGAGCGGATCGCCGCGGACTACGTGCTCGAGTACGGCACCGCGACCCTGGAGCTGCACGCCGACGCGATCCGCCCCGGCCAGCGGGTGCTGGTCGTGGACGACGTGCTGGCCACCGGCGGCACGCTGGCGGCGACCGTCGCCCTCGTGGAGCAGCTCGGGGGCGTGGTGACCGCGGTGGCGGTCGTCGTGGAGCTGGCCGCGCTCGGCGGACGGGAGCGACTCGCGCCGCACACCGTGCACGCGCTCTGGACCACCTGACAGGGGGAGGACCCGCCCGGCGGCGGGGCGGCGGCTGGCCGTGCCCGGCTAGCATGGGACCGGTACCCACCTCCTCGAACCCGAGGGAGCAGCCGTGGCCTCCGACGTAGCCGCCGACGCCGCTCCCGCGCGCCCGGCCACGCCCGGCGCCCAGGCTCCGGGGACGGCGCGGCCGACGCCGCCCGCGGGCGAGCCGGACCGCCGTCCGCCGTTGCCCGAGCGTCCCGTCGTCCGCCGGCCCGACGACGTCGGGTCCGAGCCCTCCGACGGCGACACCGCCGCCCCGCGCCGCCGGGTCCGCGACCGGCTGGCCCGCCGGATCGTCGCCGGCCAGCGCAGCACCGTCGTGCGCCCGGTGCTCGAGCCGCTGGCCGCGCTGCACCGCCAGAGCCACCCGAAGGCCGACCTGGTGCTTCTGCAGCGGGCCTACGACGTCGCCGAGGGCGCGCACGCCGCGCAGAAGCGCAAGAGCGGTGACCCCTACATCACCCACCCGCTCGCGGTGGCCACGATCCTCGCGGGCCTGGGCATGGACACCACGACGCTGGTCGCGGCGCTGCTGCACGACACCGTCGAGGACACCGGCGTCACCCTGGAGTCGATCACCACCGACTTCGGCCCGGAGGTCGCGCACCTCGTCGACGGCGTCACCAAGATCGACAAGGTGAAGCTCGGTGACGCCGCCCAGGCCGAGACGATCCGCAAGATGATCGTGGCGATGGCCCGCGACCCGCGGGTGCTGGTCATCAAGCTGGCCGACCGGTTGCACAACATGCGCACGCTGCGCTTCCTCCCGCCCGAGAAGCAGGAGAAGAAGGCGCGCGAGACGCTGGAGATCCTCGCCCCGCTGGCCCACCGGTTGGGCATGAACACGATCAAGTGGGAGCTCGAGGACCTCGCGTTCGCGACGCTGTACCCCAAGCGCTACGACGAGATCGTGCGGCTGGTCGCCGAGCGGGCGCCCTCGCGCGACACCTACCTGGCCGAGGTCACCACCACGGTCCAGGAGCAGCTCAAGGCGGCGAAGATCGAGGCGGTCGTCACCGGCCGGCCCAAGCACTACTACTCGATCTACCAGAAGATGATCGTGCGCGGCCGGGACTTCACCGACATCTGGGACCTGGTCGGCATCCGGATCCTGGTCGACTCCGTGCGGGACTGCTACGCCGCGCTGGGCATCATGCACGCCCACTGGCAGCCGCTGCCGGGCCGCTTCAAGGACTTCGTGGCCATGCCGAAGTTCAACATGTACCAGTCGCTGCACACGACGGTGATCGGCCCGCACGGCAAGCCGGTGGAGCTGCAGATCCGGACGCACGACATGCACCGCACCGCCGACTACGGCATCGCCGCGCACTGGAAGTACAAGGAGAACGCCCGCGCCGGCGGCAAGCCCAGCGCCGGTGAGTTCGGCGCGCCGCCCAAGGTGGGCTCGCCCGACGACATGCTGTGGTTGCGCCAGCTGCTGGACTGGCAGCGCGAGGCGCAGGAGCCCGGCGAGTTCCTGGAGACCCTGCGCTACGACCTGGGCCCGCAGGAGGTCTTCGTCTTCACGCCCAAGGGCGACGTGGTCAGCCTGCCCGGGGAGTCCACGCCGGTGGACTTCGCCTTCGCGGTGCACACCGAGGTCGGGTACCGCACCATCGGCGCCCGGGTGAACGGCGCCCTGGTGTCGCTGGACAGCAAGCTCTCCAACGGCGACGTCGTGGAGATCTTCACCTCGAAGTCGCCGACCGCGGGCCCCTCGCAGGACTGGCTGAGCTTCGTCGGCTCCTCGCGGGCGCGCACCAAGATCCGGCAGTGGTTCACCAAGGAGCGCCGCGAGGACGCGGTGGAGGCCGGCAAGGAGGCGCTCACCCGCGCCATGCGCAAGGCCGGGCTGCCGCTGCAGCGGCTCCTCGGTGGCGAGGCGCTGAGCTCGCTGGCCAAGGACCTGCGCTACGCCGACGTCACCGCGCTGTACGCGGCGGTGGGGGAGAACCAGATCTCGGCGGCCTCGGTCGTCGAGAAGCTGATGACCGCGCTCGGCGGCAGCGAGGGCGCGGTCGAGGACATCGCAGAGACGGCGATCCCGACCCGCCGGCCGACGCCGCGCCGGTCGGCCACCGGCGACCCGGGCATCGTCGTCCACGGCATGACCGACGTGTGGGCCAAGCTCGCAAAGTGCTGCACCCCGGTGCCCGGCGACGACATCCTCGGCTTCGTCACCCGCGGCGGTGGCGTGAGCGTGCACCGCACCGACTGCACCAACGCCGGTGACCTCCAGCGCAAGCCGGAGCGGCTGGTCGAGGTGGAGTGGGCCAGCGCGCCGGGCTCGGTGTTCCTGGTGGCCATCCAGGTCGAGGCGCTCGACCGGCACCGGCTGCTCTCCGACGTCACCAAGGCGCTGGCCGACGAGCGGGTCAACATCCTGTCCGCCTCGGTGCAGACCAGCCGGGACCGGGTGGCGGTCAGCCGGTTCACCTTCGAGCTGGCCGACCCCGCCCACCTCGGCGCGGTGCTGCAGACGGTGCGCAACGTCGACGGCGTCTTCGACGTGGAGCGCGTGACCGCCTGACCAACGCCTGCTTCTCCGCGGTAAGGCAGGCTGCTTCACCGCGGAAACGCAGGGGAGGGATCAGGCGAGGGTCATCGACTCGATGGTGACCGGCTCGGCCGGGGCGCCGTCCTCGCTGCCGTCGGCGACGCCCTTGGCCGCGATCGCGTCGAGGACGCCGAGCCCGGCCTCGTCGATGGTGCCGACGACGGTGTAGTTCGGATTGCCCTCGAGGCTGTCGCCGTAGACCAGGAAGAACTGGCTGCCGTCGAAGCCCTGCCCGGAGTTGGCCATCGCGATCGTGCCGCGCGGGTAGGTCTCGGTGCCGGTCGCCTCGGTCAGGTAGTCGAACGCCGCGCCGCCGCGGCCGGTGCCGCTCGGGTCGCCGCACTGCAGCACCTGCAGGCCCGGGCTGGTGGTGAGCCGGTGGCAGCCGGTGCCGTCGAAGAAGCCCTGCTCGGCGAGGTAGGTGATCGCGCCGGCCGCGCAGGGGGCGCCCTCCTGGTCGAGGGTGAGGCCGATGTCGCCGGCGCTGGTGGCCATGGTGAGCGCCTGCGTGCCGCTGGTCGGGACGTCGCCGTCGGGCAGGCCGACGTCGGTCAGGTCCGGGTTGACCCCCGGGTCGGTGGCGACGTAGGTGCAGGTGCTGTCCGAGCCGGCGGCGGCCTCGGTGTCCTCGTCGTCGCCGGTGAGGACGCCGCTGATCAGCAGGACCGCGCCCACGACGACGAGCGCGGCGATCGCGGCGAGGGTGATGCCGAGGGTGCGGCGGCGCTTGCGGGCCAGCTCGGCTCGGCGCTCCAGCTGGCGCTGGAGGTGGCGCTGGGCGGCCTCGCGGCGCTGCTTGTTCGTGGGCACGGGGGAACTCCTCGGACGGGCGGGCGCTCGGCGGGGCGGCGGCCCGGGCCACGGGCGCCGCTCGACGCGGTCGACGACGGAGTCTAGGTGCCGGAGCTCTCGGTTCCCTGGCACGCCCGCCGGGCCGGGGGCGCCCGCGTAACCTGCACGGGTGCTCATCCGCTCCTTCCCCGCCGGCGCCTTCGGGACCAACTGCTACGCCGTCGCGTCCGGCCCCGGGCAGGAGTGCGTCGTCGTCGACCCGGGCATGGACGCCGTCGAGCCGCTGGCGCAGATGCTGGCCGAGGACGGGCTCAAGCCGGTCGCGGTGGTGCTCACCCACGGCCACCTGGACCACACCTTCTCCGTGCTGCCGGTGTGCGACGGCTACGACATCCCCGCCTACCTGCACCCCGCCGACTCCGGGATGCTCTCGGACCCCGTCCGCTGGCACGGGCCGAACCTCGCCCCGCTGATCACCGGCCTACGGCTGCCCGACCCGAGCGACGTGAAGCCGCTGGACGACGGCGCGGTGCTCTCGCTGGCCGGCGTCGACCTCACCGTCCGGCACGCGCCGGGGCACACCCAGGGCTCGGTCATGTTCTCCGTCGACCTCGGCGAGGCCCCGGGGCTGCTCGCCGGTGACGTGCTGTTCGCGGGCTCCGTGGGCCGCGTCGACCTGCCCGGCGGCTCGTGGGACGCGATGCTCGGCTCGCTGCGCGACGTCGTCCTGCCGCTGGACGACGCGACGGTCGTGCTGCCCGGGCACGGCCCGGCGACGACGATCGGCCGCGAGCGGGCGAGCAACCCCTACCTGGCCGAGGCGGCCGCCGAGCCGCGCGGGCGAGGCCTGTGATGACCGGTCCGTCCGCGCCGAAGGGCACCTTCGACACGCTGCCGCCGGAGTCCGCCCGCTTCCTCGCCGTCCGCGACGCGCTCACCGCTCCGCTGCGCGCGGCCGGGTACGGCTACATCGAGACGCCGGTCTTCGAGGAGACCTCGGTGTTCTCGCGCGGGGTGGGGGAGTCCACCGACGTCGTCACCAAGGAGATGTACACCTTCGAGGACCGCGGCGGCCGGTCGCTGACGCTGCGCCCGGAGCTCACCGCCGGGCTGATGCGGGCGTTCATCGAGCACCGCCTGTACTCCGGCGCGCTGCCGGTCAAGGTCTGGGCCGTCGGGTCGGCGTTCCGCTACGAGCGGCCGCAGGCCGGCCGCTACCGGCACTTCACCCAGGTCGACATGGAAGCGCTCGGCGTCGACGACCCGGCGCTGGACGCCGAGGTCGTGGCGCTCGGCGTGCAGGGCTTCCGCGACCTCGGGCTCACCGACTTCGAGCTGCTGCTCACCTCGCTGGGCGACGCCACCTGCCGCCCGCAGTACCGCGAGCTGCTCGTCGGCTACCTCGAGAAGCTCGACCTGGACGAGGAGACGCGGCGCCGCGCGGAGATCAACCCGCTGCGGGTGCTCGACGACAAGCGCCCCGAGGTGCAGGCGCAGCTCGACGACGCCCCGCTGATGGTGGACCACCTCTCGGACTCGACGAAGGCGCACTACGACGCCGTCCGCCAGCACCTGACCGACCTCGGCGTCGCCTGGACCGAGGCGCCCCGGCTGGTGCGCGGGCTGGACTACTACACGAAGACCACCTTCGAGTTCGTGCACAACGGGCTGGGCGCCCAGTCGGCGATCGGGGGCGGCGGCGGGTACGCCGGGCTGTCCGCGTCGCTCGGCGGGCCGGACCTGCCGGGCATCGGCTACGCCGTGGGCGTGGACCGCACGCTGCTCGCGGTGCAGGCCGAGGGGCTGGACATCGGCGCGAGCGCCGGAGTGCAGGCCTTCGTCGTGCCGCTGGGCGCGGAGGCGAAGCGGCTGGCCGTCCGGCTGGTGGGGCAGCTGCGCGCCGCCGGCGTCAGCGCCGACACGGTGTACGGCGACCGCGGTCTCAAGGGCGCGATGAAGGCTGCCGACCGCTCGGGTGCCTCGCACGTCGTGGTGATCGGCGAGCGCGACCTCGCCGAGGGCGTCGGCCAGCTCAAGGACATGGCGACCGGCCAGCAGACCGCCGTCCCCGTCCCCGAGCTGTTCGATGCGCTGCGGCGTGCGACGGTGGGCGCATGACCATGGAGCAGCGGCCGCTCGGGCCGACCGGAGCCGAGGTCGGCGTCGTCGGCCTCGGCACGTGGCAGCTGGGCGGCGACTGGGGCGACGTGAGCGAGGACGCCGCCGCCGACGTGCTGGAGGCCGCGCTCGACGCCGGGGTGACCCTGCTGGACACCGCCGACGTCTACGGCGACGGGCGCTCCGAGGAGCGGATCCGGAGGTCGCTCGCGGCGCGGTCGGACCGGCCGTTCGTCGCCACCAAGGCCGGCCGCCGCGCGGACCCGTTCGAGGCCGCCCAGTACACGCCCGAGAACCTGCGCTCCTGGATCGACCGGTCCCGCCGGAACCTCGGCGTCGACACCCTGGACCTCGTGCAGCTGCACTGCCCGCCGACCGCCGTCTACTCCGACCAGCGGGTGTACGACGCGCTGGACTCGCTCGTGGAGGACGGCGCGATCGCGGCGTACGGGGTGAGCGTCGAGACCGTCGCGGAGGGCCTGACCGCGCTGCAGCACCCGGGCGTCGCGACCATCCAGGTGATCCTCAACGTCTTCCGGCGCAAGCCGCTGGAGGAGCTGCTCCCGGCCGCCGCCCGCGCCGGCGTCGGCGTGCTGGCCCGCGTGCCGCTGGCCAGCGGGCTGCTCACCGGGAAGTACGACGAGTCGACGACGTTCGCCGCCGACGACCACCGCAGCTTCAACCGGCACGGCGAGGCGTTCGACGTCGGCGAGACCTTCGCCGGGGTGCCCTTCGAGGTCGGCGTCGCCGCCGCCCGCGAGGTCGCCGCGATCGCCGGCGACGTGCCGACGGGGGCCTTCGCCCTGCGCTGGGTGATCGACCAGCCCGGCGTCACCGCCGTCATCCCGGGAGCGCGCGACGTCGAGCAGGTCCGCGGGAACGTCGCCGCCGCCGAGCTGCCGCCCCTCACCGAGTCCCAGCTCTCCGACCTCGAGCGGCTGTACGACGAGCGCATCCGCGCCCACGTGCACGACCGCTGGTAAGCCCCCCTCCCCGAAAGGCACCTCTCTTGCTGCGCACCCACGACGCCGGCACGCTGCGCGCGTCCGACGCGGGCACCACCGTCACCCTCGCCGGCTGGGTGGCCCGCCGTCGCGACCACGGCGGCGTGGTCTTCCTCGACCTGCGCGACGCCTCCGGCTACGTGCAGGTCGTCGTCCGCGAGGAGGAGGCGCACCACCTCCGCAACGAGTACTGCGTGCTGGTGACCGGCGAGGTGCGCGCCCGCCCCGAGGGCAACGAGAACCCGGAGCTGCCCACCGGCGGCATCGAGGTCGCGACCACCTCCCTCGAGGTGCTCAGCCAGTCCGAGCCGCTGCCGTTCCCCATCGACGACCACGTGGAGGTCGGCGAGGAGTCCCGGCTGCGCCACCGCTACCTCGACCTGCGCCGCTCCGGACCGGCCGCGGCGCTGCGGCTGCGCAGCGAAGTGAACCGCGCCGCCCGCGAGGTCCTGCACGACGAGGGCTTCCTGGAGATCGAGACGCCCACCCTGACCCGGTCCACCCCCGAGGGCGCGCGCGACTTCCTCGTGCCGGTGCGCCTGCAGCCGGGCAACTGGTACGCCCTGCCGCAGTCCCCGCAGCTGTTCAAGCAGCTGCTGATGGTCGGTGGCATGGAGCGCTACTACCAGATCGCCCGCTGCTACCGCGACGAGGACTTCCGCGCCGACCGGCAGCCGGAGTTCACCCAGCTGGACATCGAGATGAGCTTCGTCGAGCAGGACGACGTCATCGCCGTCGGCGAGCGGATCGTCGCCGCCCTCTGGGCCCTCATCGGCGTCGAGGTCCCGCTGCCCATCCCGCGCATCACCTACGCGGAGTCCATGCGCCGCTACGGCAACGACAAGCCGGACCTGCGTTTCGGCTGCGAGGTCGTCGAGTGCACCGAGTACTTCGCCGACACGCCGTTCCGCGTGTTCCAGGCGCCCTACGTCGGCGCGGTGGTCATGCCCGGCGGTGCCTCGCAGGCGCGCCGGCAGCTCGACGCCTGGCAGGACTTCGCCAAGCAGCGGGGCCACCGCGGGCTGGCCTACGTGCTGGTGCAGGAGGACGGCTCGCTGACCGGCCCGGTCGCCAAGAACCTGTCGGAGAGCGAGCTCGCCGGTCTGGCCGCGCACGTCGGTGCCGCGCCCGGCGACTGCGTGTTCTTCGCGGCGGGGGAGGCGTCCTCGGCCCGCAGCCTGCTGGCGGCGGCACGGCTGGAGATCGGCGCGCGGTGCGGGCTGATCGACGAGAGCCGCTGGGAGTTCGTCTGGGTCGTCGACGCCCCGCTGTTCGAGCCGGCGGGGGAGAGCGGTGACGTGGCCGTCGGCGAGGGCGCGTGGACCGCGGTGCACCACGCGTTCACGTCCCCGAAGCCGGAGTGGATCGACCGCTTCGAGTCGGACCCCGGCAACGCGCTCGCCTACGCCTACGACATCGTCTGCAACGGCAACGAGATCGGCGGCGGGTCGATCCGCATCCACCGCAAGGACGTGCAGCAGCGCGTGTTCGACCTCATGGGCATCGGGGCCGAGGAGGCCCAGGAGAAGTTCGGCTTCCTGCTCGACGCCTTCTCCTACGGGCCGCCGCCGCACGGAGGCATCGCCTTCGGCTGGGACCGCGTGGTCATGCTGCTGGCCGGCGCGAACTCCCTCCGCGACGTCATCGCGTTCCCGAAGACCGGTGCCGGGTTCGACCCGCTCACCGGTGCGCCCACCCCCATCACCGAGACCCAGCGGGCCGAGGCCGGCATCGATGCGCGGCCCGAGGCCGAGGAGACCGACCCGGCATGAGCCTGCGCGCCCGCACCCTGCTCGGACCCGGCCCGTCGAACCCGTACCCGGAGGCGCAGGTCGCGCTCGGCTTCCCGCTGCTGGGGCACCTGGACCCGCTGTTCCTGCAGGTGCTCGACGAGACCTCCGAGCGGCTGCGGCAGGTCTTCGGGACGGCAAACCGGCGCACGCTGCCGCTCTCGGCGACCGGGTCGGCGGGCATGGAGGCGGCGTTCGTCAACACCGTGGGGCCGGGCGACGTCGTCGTCGTGGCGGTGAACGGGCTGTTCGGCCAGCGCATGGTGGAGGTCGCCTCTCGCTGCGGCGCCGAGGTCGTCGCCGTGGAGCACGAGTGGGGGCAGCCGGTCGACCCCGAGCGCGTGCTCGCCGCGCACCCCGCCCCGAAGCTGATCGCGGCGGTGCACGCCGAGACCTCGACCGGTGTGCTCTCCGACCTCGAGCCGCTGGCCGCGGGGAAGGGCGACGCGCTGCTGCTCGCCGACTGCGTGACCTCGCTCGGCGGCGTCCCGGTGCGGCTGGACGAGTGGGGGGTGGACCTCGCGTACTCCGGCTCGCAGAAGTGCCTCGGCGTCCCGCCCGGGCTGGCGCCGTTCACCATCTCCGACCGGGCGTGGGAGCGGCGGATCGAGAAGCCGCAGAGCTGGTACCTCGACCTCGGGCTGCTCGGCGGCTACGCGGGCGAGGCGGCCGGCTCGGGGCGCACCTACCACCACACCGCCCCGACCGGGATGGTCGTCGCCCTGCACGCGGGGCTCGGCCGGATCCTGGAGGAGGGGCTGGACGCCGTCCACGCCCGGCACGCCGAGGCCGGCCGGCTGCTGCACGAGGGCCTCGCCGGGCTCGGGCTGGAGCTGTTCGCCGCCGAGGGCTCCCGGCTGCCCGAGCTGACGACGGTGAAGGTGCCCGACGGCGTCGACTCCGCCACGGTCCGCAAGGAGCTGCTCGAGCGGTACGACCTGGAGATCGGCGCAGGTGCCGGCGCCTACGCCGCCTCGGTGTGGCGGATCGGGCTCATGGGCCCCAACGCCGCACCGGACAAGGTCGCCCTCGTCCTCGCCGCGCTGAAGGACGTCCTCGCCCGCTGACACCGTTGATCATCGTCCCCGTGCTGGCATCACCGGCGAGCCTCGTCGTGTCGCGCGCACGCAGGCGATGATCAACACGGCCGCCAGCCCCGACTCATGAGCGCTCGCGTGGTCCGGTCGATGAGAGCGGTAGGACCTCTGAGGTGGCGGCCAGCGAAGCGGAGCACCAGCCAACCGTCGGCCGCCATGAGCGAGTACCGGTCGACGTCGCGCCCGAACTGCTCGACGTCCGCATGCTGCCGACCTTCGTACTCGAGGGCGACCTTCCACTCCTCGTAACCGAGGTCCGCGTGCGCCACGACGCGTCCCCATCGGTCGTGCACCGGCAGCTGCACCTCCGGCCGAGGCAGGCGACTCGTCAGCAGCCAGTAGCGCATCACGCTCTCCGGCCGGGACGCCGCGTGAGCGGTCAGCCGCGGCGCCCACTCCCTCGCCCGGACGACGCCGCGCACGCGATCAGCCCGCCCGAGGCGCTGCTCGAGCGCTGCGGCGTCGAGCGCACCGAGACGCATGAGGCCATCGCCCAAGGGCACGAGGTCTTCCGGGCGCAGCCGCGCGGCCAGATCGAGGAACGTCTGTGCTCCGGATGTGAGCCGCAGGCCCCGGTGCTCGACGATGTCAGCGGCTGAGAGCTGGCGCGCGTGGACCGTGATGCCGTCGAACTGGGGAAGCACCCGGCGAGGGGTCAGGACGGCGTGGATGCTGCCGCTCGACGGGCAGGGCGCACCGACCAGCGCGGCTGCGGTGTCCAGCCCGAAGACGGCGTCGTCGGGCAGCCGCGCCGCCCATGCCTGGCACCGGGTGGCGAGGTCGAGCTCCAAGGCGCGCGAGACGAAGAGCCCACGAGCGATCGGCGCACCATCGGCGCGGATCTGCGAGCGGGTGACACCGAGGGCACGTGCCTGCTTCCAGGTGTAGGTGCCGCCGAGAGGGATGCCGTCCACGGCAGGACTTTCGCCGTGGCACCGCACGAGGCTGAGCGCTCCGGCTGATCTGTGGACGACCGTAACCCCTGTGGACGCCGCCGCCCCCAGTTGATCATCGTCTGCGTGGAGAGTGGGACGGCGAGTCCGCCCGTGTCGCGTGCGGGGAGACGATGATCAACTTCCCAAGGGTTGCGCGGGCGGTCGGTGGGAGACGGCGGGGCGGGGAGGGCACCGCGGGCGGGGTCCCGGTGCCAGACTGCGGCGCGTGGTGCCGAGCACGCGCTACGCCCGCAGCGGGGACCTGTCCATCGCCTACCAGGTGGTCGGGCAGGGCCCGCTGGACCTGGTGGCCGCACCGGGGTTCATCTCGCACCTGGACTGGAACTGGCAGGAGCCCGCGCTGCGGGCGTTCCTCGAGCGCCTGGCGGAGTTCAGCCGCCTGATCCTGTTCGACAAGCGCGGCACGGGGCTGTCGGACCCGGTGCCCGGCCCGGCGACGCTGGAGGAGCGCACGGCCGACCTGGTCGCCGTGCTGGACGCCGCGGGGTCCGAGCGCGCCGCGGTGCTCGGCGTCTCCGAGGGCGGGGCGATGGGGATGCTCTTCGCCGCCCAGCACCCGGAGCGGGTGTCCTCGCTGGTGCTCTTCGGCTCCTTCCCGCGGATCACCGAGGCACCGGGCTTCCCGTCGGGCGTGGACGCCGGGGTGATGGCCGGCATGCTCGACCGGCTGATCGAGCACTGGGGCGAGGGCGCCGGCCTCACCGCGTGGGCCCCCAGCCGGCGGCGGGACCCGGCGCTGCGCCAGTGGTGGGGCACCCTGCAGCGGCTGGGCGCCAGCCCCGGGATGGCGCGCGGCCTCGTCTCGCACTACCAGCACCTCGACATGCGCGACGTGCTGCCCGCCGTCCGGGTGCCCGCGCTCGTGCTGCACCGCACGGGCGACCGCATGGTGCCGATCGCGATCGCCCGCTACCTCGCCGAGCACCTGCCCGACGCGCGGTTGGTCGAGCTGGAGGGTGCCGACCACCTGTTCTTCGTCGGCGACACCGAGACGCCCCTGGCCGAGATCGAGGAGTTCCTCACCGGTTACCGGCCGGCCCCGGCGCCGGTGAGCACGGTGCTGGCCACCGTCCTGTTCGTGGACGTCGCCGGCTCGACCGAGCTGGTCGCCGAGGTGGGCGACGCCGCCTGGGCCGGCATCCGCGGGCGGTTCCTGGGCCTGGCCCGTGGCGCGCTCACCCGCTTCGGCGGCGTCGAGGTGGACGTCGCCGGCGACGGCCTGCTGGCCACGTTCGACGGCCCGATCCGGGCCATCCGCTGCGCGCTGGCGCTGCGCGAGGCGGCCGACGGCGCCGGGCTCCGGGTGCGGGTGGGGGTGCACGCGGGCGAGGTGCAGCGGCTCGACGGCGGCCAGGTGGCAGGGCTCGCGGTGCACATCGGCGCCCGCGTGATGACCGCGGCCGAGCCGGGGGAGGTCCTGGTCTCGGGAACCGTCAAGGACCTGGTCATCGGGTCGGGGCTGCACTTCGACGACCGGGGCGCGCACGCGCTGCGCGGCGTCCCCGGCACCTGGCCGCTGTTCGCGGTCGCGGGCTGACCCGCTGTTCAGCGCCTGCGCCCGGGCGTAGCGTCCGCGGTGCTCGCCGTCACGCGGAGGAGACCACATGGGCCTGCCGGTGCTCCTGGCCGTGGACGACGACGCCCCGGTGCTGGCGGCGGTCGAACGGGACCTGCGCGACCGGTACGCCGAGAAGTACCAGGTGCTCGCGGCCGGCTCCGGCGAGCAGGCGCTGGACCTGCTGCGCCGGCTGCGGCTGCGGGAGGAGCCGGTGGCCCTGCTCCTGGTCGACCAGCGCATGCCCGGGATGACCGGGACCGAGCTGCTCACCGCCTCGCGGGAGCTCTACCCCGACGCGCGGCGGGTGCTGCTGACCGCCTACGCCGACACCGACGCCGCCATCCGCGCCATCAACGACGCCGGCGTCGAGCACTACCTCCTCAAGCCGTGGGACCCGCCCGAGGACCGCCTCTACCCGGTGCTCGACGACCTGCTCGAGACCTGGCGGCGACCGGAGCCCACGACCAACCTGCGGGTGATCGGCGACCGCTGGTCGGCCGACACCCACGAGCTGCGCCAGTTCCTCGCCCGCAACCTGGTGCCCTACCGGTGGATGGACGTGCAGGCCGACCGGCAGGCGCGCGAGCTGCTCGACCTGGCGCGCACCGACGCCGGTGAGCTGCCGGTCGTGGTCCTGGACGACGGCGAGGTGCTGACGACGCCGGACCTGCACGCCCTCGCCGAGCGGATCGGCCTGCACGTGCGCGCCGACCGGGACGCCTACGACCTGGTCATCGTGGGCGCGGGTCCGGCCGGGCTGGCCGCCGCCGTCTACGGGGCGTCCGAGGGGTTGGACACCCTGCTGCTGGAGTGCAACGCGCCGGGCGGCCAGGCGGGCACCACCAGCCGGATCGAGAACTACCTGGGCTTCCCCGTGGGCCTGTCGGGTAGCGATCTGACCCTGCGGGCCCGTGAGCAGGCGATCCGCTTCGGCGCCGAGGTGCTCGTGCCCACGGAGGCGGTCGCCCTCCAGCGGGCCGACCCCTACTCGGTGGTGACGCTCGGCGACGGCGGGGAGGTCAGCGCCGCGGCGCTGGTCATCGCCTCCGGGGTGACCTACCGGACGCTCTCGGTGCCCGGCGCCACCGAGCTCACCGGCCGGGGCGTGTACTACGGCGCGGGACGGGCCGAGGCGGTGGACCACGCCGGTGGCAGGGTGTTCGTCGTGGGCGGCGGCAACTCCGCCGGCCAGGCGGCGGTGTTCCTCTCCGCCTTCGCCGCCGAGGTCACGATCCTGGTCCGCGGGCCGGACCTGACCAGCACCATGTCCCGCTACCTCACCGACCGGATCGAGGCCTCCGACCGGATCACCGTCGCCCCGGGGACCGAGGTGGCCGGCGCCCTCGGCAACCAGCGGCTGGAGGCCCTGCGACTGCGCACCGGGACGGCGGAGCGCGAGGTCCCGGCCGACGCCGTGTTCGTCTTCATCGGGCAGGCGCCCCGGACCGGCTGGCTGGACGGCGCCGTCCGGCGGGACGACAAGGGCTTCGTGCTCACCGGTGCCGACCTCGGCGCGCCCCCGCCCGAGTGGCCGCTGCGGGTGCCGCCGCTGCCGCTGGAGACCTCGGTGCCCCGGGTGTTCGCCGCCGGCGACGTGCGGCACGGCTCGGTCAAGCGGATCGCCTCGGCGGTGGGGGAGGGCGCGATGGCGGTCAGCTTCGCCCACGAGCGCCTGGCCGGGCGGTGACCACCCCGATCGGCGACGTCGCGGCCGCGCTGCGCGCCTCGCCCCTGTTCGACCAGCTGCCCGACGGCTACCTGGCGGAGCTGGCGGCCGGCGGGCGCACGCTGGAGGTCCCCGCCGGCACGGTGCTCATGGCGGAGGGCGCGCCGTCCGACGCGATGATCGTCGTCCTCGACGGGCAGGTGGAGGTGACCCGCGAGGGCGGCCCCGGCCCCGCCGTCCTGCTCAACGTCTGCGGCCGCGGCGACCTGCTGGGGGAGCTGGGCGTGCTGCAGGGCGTCCCGCGGACCGCGACGGTGCGGGCGCGCACCCCGGCCCGGGTGCAGCGGATCGACGTCGACGCCCTCGACCGGCTGCTCGCCCACCCGGACTCGGTGCGCGCGCTGCTGCAGGCCACGACGCGGCGCCTGGCCCGGGAGGAGGCGCTGCTGCGGCAGCGGGAGCGGATGGCCGCCCTCGGTGCGCTCACCGCGGGCCTGCTGCACGAGGTGAACAACCCGGCCGCCGCGGTGTCCCGCAGCGCGGCCCGGCTGCGCCGCCTGCTGGGCGGTGCGGGTCCGGCCGGCCCGCTGGACGCGCTGACCGGCCCGGCGCCGGCGGACGCCCTCGCCCGCGCCGACGCGGCGACCGCGCTGGCCCGCGTGCTCGCCCGTGTCGCCCCCGGCACCGGACGGGCGGCCGCCGAGCAGCTGGCCGCCGCCGGTGTCGAGGGCCCGGCGCTGGCCGACGCGCTGGGCGCCCTGCCCCCGGACGAGCGGACCGGCGAGGTGCAGCGCTTCCTGCGGCGCCGCGAGGTGGACGAGCTGCTCGAGGAGCTGGTCACCGGCGCGGAGCACCTCTCCCGCATCGTCACCGGGGTGCGGCCGCTGGCCTACGCGGCCGACCAGGGGCTGGCGGAGGTCGACCTGCACGCCGGGCTGGAGCAGGCCCTGGTGCTGGTCCGGCACAAGATCCCGCCCGGGGTGGAGGTCGTCCGGGACCTCGCCCCCGACGCCCGCACCGTCCAGGGCCGCCCGGCGGACCTGGCGCTGGTCTGGACCAACCTGCTGGACAACGCGGTGGCCGCGGTGGGCGAGCAGGGCACGATCACCCTCCGCACCCGCGGGGACGGCGACCGGGTGGTCGTCGACGTGGAGAACACCGGCCCACCGCTGCCCGACGAGGTGCGCGAGCGCGTCTTCGACGCCTTCTTCACCACCAAGCCCGTCGGCGAGGGCAGCGGCCTGGGCCTGACCACGTCGCTGGCCGTGGTCTCCCAGCAGCACCACGGCGAGCTGACCCTCGACTCGGCCGACGGGGTCACCCGGGCGCGGGTCGTCCTGCCGCGCGGGGACGACGTCCACCCCGCCGCTACGGCCGCGCGTCCGCCAGCCGGTCCTCCCGGCGCGTCATGAGGAGACCGCGGCAGAGCGCGGGCAGGTCGACCAGGCCGACGAGCGCGCCGTCCTCGACGACCGGGGCGTAGGCGGCGGCGACCCCGAGCATGCGCTCGGCGGCCTCCTCGACCGGCGTGCCCGGTGCCAGCTCGACCATGTCCGGGAGGTCGAGGTCGACCAGGCGGGTCTGCTCGAGGTCCCGCCCGTCGGCGACCGCCTGGGTGACGTCGCCGTCGCAGACCAGGGTGACCGGCACCCGGGAGGCCGGGTCGGCGAGCACCACCAGCGCGTTGTCGTGCGACCTCTTCATCAGGTAGGCGGCCGCGGCGAGGTGCGCCCGCCGCTCCACCGTCGTGACGGCTGGACGCATGATGTCCCGCACGGTCGGCTCGGGCATGTCGGTCTCCTCGTCGGCGGGTCAGCGGGCGCCCCGGCGCAGGGCGCCGGGCGAACGGTCGGCCGCCTCGCGGGGTGCGGGCAGCTGCAGCAGGTAGGCCTCGACCGGGTCGGTCTTGCCCTTGACCCGCAGGTGCGGTGTCGGGGTCAGCGCGGTGTCGTCGCCGATCAGCTCGCGGGTGCGCTCGCCCACCAGCACGCCGCCGACGGGGGCGGCCGCCTGCAGCCGGGCGGCGACGTTCACCGTGTCGCCGATCGCCGGGTACGCGACGTACCCGGCGCCGCCCATCTCGGAGACGACGACCGGGCCGCTGTTGACCCCCACCCGCATCTCCGGCCAGTCCTCGTGCCGTTCCCGGATGCGGGCCACCTCGGCCTGCAGCGCGGCGGCGGCGCGCACCGCGCGGCCGGCGTGGTCGGGCTGGTCCCCGCGCCGGTTGAAGGTCGCGAAGACGCCGTCGCCGGCGAACTTCTCCACCTCGCCGCGGAACCGGCGGGCGATGAGGGGCGCGGACACCTCGTAGTAGGCCCGGAGCATCGCGGCGACCTCGGCGGGGTCGCGGGACTCGGCGAAGCCCGTGTAGCCCGCCAGGTCCCCGACCAGCACCGACACCTCCTGGCGCCGCTCGCGGGTCTCGGGCAGGTACAGCGGGCGGAAGCGCTCGTCCCGCCACTCCCGCCGCGCGGCGACGAACACGACGACGAACGCGGCCACGATCAGCCCGTGCCAGACCCACCAGGAGGGGTGGAAGCTGCGCTCCCCGGCGACGGCGACGCCGACCAGCGCCTCGGCGAGCAGCCCGAAGCAGGCGACGACGCTGAGCACGAGGAAGCCGGGGTGCTCGCGGTGCACCCACCACAGCCGCGCGGCGGCGGTGACGTAGCCGATCGCGGCCACCGCCGCGGCGATCTCCAGCGTGTCGCCGCTGGGGCCCTCGCCGGTGATGACGTCGATCGGCGGCCAGTTGCCGAGCGACCAGGTGCCCCACAGCACCAGGGCGACGACGACGGCGGTGCGCAGCCACGGCCGGGCGCGCATGACCGCGGGACCGGCCCACGGCCGGACGTCGACGTAGGCCGAGCCGAGCGCGAACGGCGCGGCGAGCAGGAGGCCCACCGAGATCGCGACGGTGAACCCCGGCAGCAGCCGGTCGGTGAGCACGTACTGCGTGCCGGCCGCGTGCAGCGCCATGAAGCCGCTGATGGTGAGGAAGGCCAGCGAGAGCAGGAACACGCGCGCGTCGCCCCGCAGCCGCGCCGCCTCGCCGGCGACCACCGAGAGGCTCGCCGCGAGGCCGCCGACCAGCAGGAAGAACACGAAGTGCAGCGCCGGACCGCGCCAGTGGACGGCGGTGAAGTCCGGGCGCAGCAGGAACACCAGCCCGACCAGCGGCAGGCACAGGCCCAGCACGACGAGCGCGCCCCCGGGGCCGAGCTGCAGCGCGGCACCACGCAGGCGCGCGAGGCGCCCGCCGTGCCGGTCGTCGGTGCGGGTGTGCCCGGCCGGGTCCACCGGGCGAGCATGCCCCGGGCCCGCCGCAGCGCGCCAGGGACTTCTGCCCCGACCGCTCAGCCGTCGAGGCGGGCCAGCTGCTCCGGGGTGAGCCGCAGCTCGGCGGCGGCCGCCGAGTCCCGGATCGAGGCCGCCCGCGAGGCGCCCGGGATGGGCAGCACCACGTCGGCCTGGGCGAGGTGCCAGGCCAGGGTCACCTGGTGCACGGAGACGTCGAGCTCGGCGGCCAGCTCGGCGAAAGCGGGCGCGGAGGAGTCCAGCGAGCCGGCCGCGCCGACCCCGCCGAACGGGCTCCACGGGATGAACGCCAGCCCGTGCCCGGCGCAGTGCGCCAGCTCGTCGGCCGAGAACCGCCAGCCGGGCGAGAACTGGTTCTGCACGCCCACGAAGGCGTCCCCGACGATCGACCGGGCGACGTCGATCTGCGCGATGTCGGCGTTGGAGACGCCGACCATCTGCACCAGCCCGTCGTCGGCCAGCGCCCGCAGCGCACCCATGGAGTCCTCCCACGGCGTCGCCGGGTCGGGGCGGTGGTACTGGTAGAGCCCGATCGCCTCCACGCCCAGCCGGCGCAGCGAGCCCTCGCAGGCGCGGCGGAGGTAGCCCGGCGAGCCGTCGAGGCCCCAGTCGGTGCCCGAGCGGGTGTGCCCGCCCTTGGTCGCGACCAGCACCTCGTCCGCGCCGGACCCGTAGGCCGCGAGCGCCTCGGCGACCAGCTCCTCGTTGTGCCCGAACTCCGCCTCGTCCCGCGAGTAGGCGTCGGCGGTGTCGACGAGGGTCACGCCGGCGTCCAGCGCCGCGTGCACCACCCCGATCGCCTCCTCGCGGGAGGGCCGGGCCTCCTTGGTGGACAGGGGCATGGCCCCCAGCCCGATGGCGCTGACCGTGCGGTTCCCGATGCGTCGCTGCTCCATGGGGCTGTCGTGCCCCGCGGGTAGCGTTCTGACCCGTGACATCGCTGTTCGACCCGGCACCGGACGAGGACGGCGCCCCGGCGGTCGACCCCGGCGCGCCGCTGGCCGTCCGCATGCGGCCCCGGTCGCTCGACGAGGTCGTCGGCCAGCAGCACCTGCTCGGCGCGCGCGCCCCGCTGCGCCGGCTCGTGGAGTCCGACGAGCCCATGTCGCTGGTGCTCTACGGCCCGCCCGGCACGGGCAAGACGACGCTGGCGCACGTCATCTCGCTGGCCACCAAGCGGCAGTTCGTGCAGCTGTCCGCGCTGGACTCCGGGGTCAAGGAGGTGCGCGCGGTCATCCAGAGCGCGAAGCGCGAGCTCACCTTCTCCGGGCGCCGCACGGTGCTGTTCATCGACGAGGTGCACCGGTTCTCCAAGACCCAGCAGGACAGCCTGCTGTCCGCGGTCGAGGACCGGATCGTCAGCCTGATCGCCGCGACCACGGAGAACCCGTTCTTCTCCGTCGTCAGCCCGCTGCTCTCGCGCAGCCTGGTGCTGGCCCTCCAGCCGCTGGACGACGACGACGTGCGCACGCTGCTGCACCGGGCGCTCACCAGCGACCGCGGCCTCGACGGCGTGGTGACGCTGGCTCCCGAGGCCGAGGAGCACCTGGTGCGCATCGCCGGCGGGGACGGTCGCAAGGCGCTCACCGCGCTGGAGTCCGGTGCCGGCGCGGCGCAGGCGGTCGGGGCGACCGAGATCGACCTGGCCACCCTGGAGACCGCCGTCGCGCAGGCCGCGGTGCGCTACGACCGGCAGGGCGACCAGCACTACGACGTCGCGAGCGCGCTGATCAAGAGCATCCGGGGCAGCGACGTCGACGCCGCCATGCACTACCTGGCCCGCATGGTCGAGGCGGGGGAGGACCCGCGCTTCATCGCCCGGCGGCTGGTCATCTCCGCCAGCGAGGACATCGGCATGGCCGACCCCACCGCGCTGCTGACCGCCGTCGCCGCGGCCGACGCGGTCGCGTTCATCGGCATGCCCGAGGGGCACTTCCCGCTGGCCCAGGCCGTCGTCCACCTGGCCACGGCCCCCAAGTCCGACAGCGTCACCAAGGCGATCGGCGAGTCGGTGACCGACGTGCGCAAGGGGCTGGCCGGGCCGGTGCCGCCGGGCCTGCGCGACGGGCACTACGCAGGGGCCAAGAAGCTCGGTCACGCCCAGACCTACGTCTACCCGCACAGCCACCCCGACGGCGTCGTCCCGCAGCAGTACCCGCCCGATGCGCTGGTCGGCCGCGACTACTACCGGCCCACCGGGAGGGGTGCGGAGGCCCGCCTGGGGGAGCGGCTGGCCAAGCTCCGGGCCATCGTGCGCCGCACCCGCTGAGCGGCTGCCGATGAGGAGCACGGGACGCGGGACGCCCCGCCCGGTGGCGCGACTACTGTGACCACTCCGGGCGGAGCCCGGCCCACCCGCCAACAGATCAGGAGCACGTGTGTCCGCAGGAGAGATCGCCGGGCTGGTCGCCGCCGGTGCGTTGGTGCTGCTGGTGGCGCTGGTCGCCGTCCCGCTGCTCAAGCTCGGGCGCACGCTCGACGAGACCACGCTGACCATCCGCCAGGTCCGCGAGCAGAGCGCGCCGATCCTGACCCAGGCCAGCACCACCGTGACCCACGTGAACAGCAACCTGGAGCGGGTCGACGACATCACCGGCAACGCGGCCAACGTGTCGAGCAACGTCGCCGCGCTGACCAGCGTCGTCGCCGCCACCCTCGGCAGCCCGCTGATCAAGGTCGCCGCGTTCTCCTACGGCGTGCGCAGCGCCACGCGCAAGAAGCGCGAGGGCGAGGCGCTGGCCGAGGCCGCGCGCCGCGACAAGGAGGCACGCCGCGCCCGCCGTGCCGCCCGGCGGGCCGCCTGATGCGCCGGCTGTTCTGGCTGGCCATGGGCATCACCATCGGCGCACTGGTCGTCCGCAAGCTCTCCTCCGCGGCCGAGAAGCTGACCCCCGCCGGCATCGGCGCGTCCATCGCCGAGGGGCTGCGCGACCTGGCCGACGCCATCGGTGACTTCGGTGCCGACGTGCGCGACGCCATGGCCGAGCGCGAGCAGGAGCTGCGCGCCGGCACCGGCCTGGACGCGCCGCTGCCCGCCGGCGACCAGGTGCAGCTGCCCGGCCGCCGCGGGGCGCACAGCGCCGACTCCTGACACCCCGACCCGAGAAGACCTGATGCAGACCGCCGAGATCCGCCGCCGCTTCCTGGAGCACTTCGCCGCCCGCGGCCACACCGTCGTCCCCAGCGCCTCGCTGGTGTCGCCGGACCCCTCGCTGCTGTTCACCGTGGCCGGCATGGTGCCGTTCATCCCGTACCTGACCGGCCGGGAGCCCGCGCCCTTCCCCCGGGCCACCAGCGTGCAGAAGTGCGTGCGCACCCTCGACATCGAGGAGGTGGGCAAGACCACCCGCCACGGCACGTTCTTCCAGATGAACGGCAACTTCTCCTTCGGCGACTACTTCAAGGAAGGCGCGATCCAGCACGCCTGGGAGCTGCTCACCGGGTCGGTCGAGGACGGCGGCCTGGGGTTCGACCCCGACCGCCTCTGGGCCACGGTCTAC
Organism: Blastococcus sp. SYSU D01042; assembly: GCF_054050515.1. Classification (NCBI taxonomy): domain Bacteria; kingdom Bacillati; phylum Actinomycetota; class Actinomycetes; order Geodermatophilales; family Geodermatophilaceae; genus Blastococcus; species Blastococcus sp. SYSU D01042. The sequence continues at coordinate 41,279 of NZ_JBJGZM010000008.1, forward strand.
CTGGACGACGACGAGGCCGCCGAGGCCTGGCACCGCATCGCCGGCCTGCCGGTCGAGCGGATCCAGCGGCTGGGCAAGAAGGACAACTACTGGCACACCGGGGCGGCCGGCCCCGGCGGGCCGTGCTCGGAGATCTACTACGACCGCGGTCCGGAGTACGGGCCGGACGGCGGCCCGCTGGTGGACACCGGCGGTGACCGGTTCCTGGAGATCTGGAACCTCGTCTTCATGCAGTACGAGCTCACCGACGTGCGCAGCAAGGAGGAGTTCACCGTCGTCGGTGAGCTGCCCAACAAGAACATCGACACCGGCATGGGCCTGGAGCGGGTGGCCTTCCTGCTGCAGGGCGTCGACAACCTGTACGAGATCGACGAGGTCGCGCCGGTGCTGCGGCGCGCCGCCGAGCTGGCCGGGGTCACCTACGGCAAGGACCACGAGGCCGACGTCCGGCTGCGCGTGGTCGCCGACCACGTCCGCAGCGGGCTCATGCTCATCGGTGACGGCGTCACGCCCGGCAACGAGGGCCGCGGCTACATCCTGCGCCGGCTGCTGCGCCGCGCCGTCCGCTCCATGAAGCTCCTCGGGGTCGAGGACGCCTCGCTGCCCGAGCTGCTGCCGGTCTCCCGCGACGCGATGAGCGCCAGCTACCCGGAGCTGGCCACCGACTTCGACCGCATCTCGTCGGTCGCCTACGCCGAGGAGGAGGCGTTCCGCCGCACCCTCACCTCGGGGACGGCGCTGTTCGACACCGCCGTCGCGCAGGCGAAGCAGTCGGGCACGCCCAGGCTCTCGGGCGACCAGGCGTTCAGCCTGCACGACACCTACGGGTTCCCGATCGACGTGACCCTCGAGATGGCCGCCGAGCAGGGCGTCGTCGTCGACGAGGAGGGCTTCCGCGCGCTCATGGCGCAGCAGCGCGACCGGGCCCGCGCCGACGCGCGCGCCAAGCGCACCGGCTCGGTCGACGTGCTGGCCTACCGGCGGCTGCTCGCCGACCACGGGCCGACCGACTGGCAGGCCTACGAGACCCTGCGCACCGACTCGCGGGTCCTCGGGATCGTCGCCGAGGGCAGCGACGGCGAGGGTGCGGACGACGCCGCGCCCCGCCCGGTGGGTCCCGGCGAGATCACCCGCGTGGTGCTCGACCGCACGCCCTTCTACGCCGAGTCCGGCGGTCAGGTCGCCGACGCGGGCATCCTCACCTGGGACGGCGGCCGCGCCGAGGTCATCGACGTCCAGCGCCCGGTCAAGGGCCTGGTCGCCCACCAGGTGCGGGTGCTCGAGGGGGAGCTCGCCGACGGCGTGGAGCTGACCGCCGAGGTCGACCGCGAGTGGCGGCTCTCGGCCTGCCAGGCGCACTCGGGCACGCACGTGGTGCACGCCGCGCTCCGGCAGGTGCTCGGGCCGCAGGCGCTGCAGTCCGGCTCCTACAACCGCCCGGGCTACCTGCGCCTGGACTTCGCCTGGCAGGGGGCGCTGACCCAGCAGCAGCGCACGGACATCGAGGACGTGTCCAACGCCGCCGTGCGCGCCGACCACGCGGTCTCGGCGTCCTGGATGACGCTGCCCGAGGCGCAGGCCTTCGGCGCGCTCGCGCTGTTCGGCGAGACCTACGGCGAGCAGGTGCGCGTCGTGGAGATCGGCGGCCCGTGGTCGCGCGAGCTGTGCGGTGGCACGCACGTCCGCGGCAGCGCGCAGATCGGGACGCTGGCGCTGACCGGCGAGTCGTCGGTCGGCTCGGGCTCGCGCCGCGTCGAGGCGGTCGTGGGCCTCGAGGGCTTCCGCTACCTCGCCCGGGAGCGCGACCTGGTCCGCCAGCTCGCCGAGCTGCTGAAGACCCCGCAGGACGGGCTGGTCGAGCGGGTCGGCGGCATGCTGTCGCGGCTGCGCGACGTGGACCGGGAGCTGGCCGAGCTGCGCAGCCAGCAGACGCTGGCCGCCGCGGGCCAGCTGGCCGGCGCCGCCCGCGACGTCGGCGGGATCGCCGTGGTCACCGGCGCGCCTGCCGGCCTCGGCGGCGGCGACCTGCGCACCCTGGCCCTGGACGTCCGCGGCCGGCTGGGCGACCGTCCCGCGGTCGTGCTGCTGGCGTCGGAGTCCGGTGGCAAGGTGGCCCTCGTGGCGGCGCTCAACCCGGCCGCCCTGGCGCAGGGGCTGTCGGCCGACGACGTGTTGAAGGCCGCGGCGGGTCCCGTGGGCGGCCGAGGTGGCGGAAAGGCCGACGTCGCCCAGGGGGGCGGCACCGACGCGGCGGGCATCCCCGCCGCGCTGCAGGCCGGCGAGCAGGCGGTCCAGACCGCCACTGGGAGGTGAGCACCGTGCCTTCGACCGAGGACAACGGTTCCGACTACAACCCCGACGACACCGGCCCGGTCGGGAGCCGGCGGCGCGAGCTGCCCGCGGTCCCGCCCGCCCGGCCGCGGGCGGTGCCCGGTCAGCCGGCGCACCACCCGACGACCGAGATCGACCTCAGCCAGGGCTTCCCCCCGGTGTCGAACGAGACGACCGAGATCGACCTGTCGGGCGGCTGGCCGGCGCACTTGAAGGTGCCGCCGAAGCCGTCGGCCGCGGCGACCGGGCGGGTGCTCGGCGTCGACGTGGGCACGGTGCGCGTCGGGCTGGCCATGTCCGACCCGACCGGCACCCTCGCCAGCCCGCTGGAGACCCTCCGCCGGGCCACGGACGGGTCCGACCTGGACCGCCTCGCCGCCCTCGTCGCGGAACACGAGGTGACCGAGGTGGTGGTGGGGGAGCCGAGGCACCTGTCGGGTGCGTCAGGCGCGTCGGCGGCGGACGCCAGCGCCTACTCTCAGGCACTGGCCGACCGCATAGCGGATGTGCCCGTGTACCTGATCGACGAAAGGCTCTCGACCGTGACCGCAGCGAGTCACCTGCGTCAGGGCGGCATCGACAGCCGCAACCAGCGTTCCGTCATCGACCAGGCGGCTGCCGTGGTCATCCTGCAGCAGTACCTGGACAGCCGGCGGGCGCGGTCGTGACCGATCCCGGTGGTCCGGGCCGGCGGGGGCGACACTCCGCCGGGGACGCCACCGGTGAACACCCGGCTCCACCCCGCGACGACGACCGCACCGGGCCGCTGCACACCCCCCGCGAGCCGGGCCAGCAGCACCCGTCGGCGCCGCTGCCGCCGATGCCCTCGGGCGTCTGGAACCGGCTGCAGCCGCGCACGGACGGTCCCGTCGACGACGACGCGACCGTCGCGGTCGGTCCCGACGCCGTGCACCCGGACGACCGCCACCCCGGCGAGGGCGACACCGACGCCTGGGACCGCACCGGCGGGCTCGAGGTCATCGGCGGGCACGGCGAGGACGGCCCGCACCACGACGACCACGACCTCGACCAGCACGACGCCCACGACGACGAGGTCGCCGCGGCTCCCCGGCGCCGGCGCCGTCGTCCTGTCGCGGTGCTGCTCAGCCTGCTGCTGCTCGGCGGGCTCGTCGTGGGCATCGTCCTGGGCGTGCAGGCGCTGCTCGGTCTGACGCAGGCCGAGGACTACACCGGCGAGGGCACCGGCACCGTCGAGATCCGGGTGGCCCAGGGCGACACGCTCAGCGACATCGCCCGGACCCTGGCCGACGCCGACGTCATTGCCTCCACCCGCCCCTTCGTGGACGCGGCCGAGGGCAACGCCGCGGCCACCGGCATCCAGCCCGGCGTCTACGGACTGCGCTCGCAGATGAGCGGCCAGGCGGCGCTGGACCTGCTGCTGTCCGAGGAGTCACGCCTGCTGACCCGCGTCACCATCCCGGAGGGCCTCACGGTCACCCGGACCCTGGAACGCATCGCGTCGGAGACCGGCCGGCCGATCGAGGAGCTGCAGGCCGCCGCGGCCGACCCGGTCGCGCTGGGGCTGCCCGCCTCCGCCAACGGCCAGCCGGAGGGCTACCTCTTCCCGGCCACCTACGACGTCGAGCCCGACGACACCGCGGCCGACATCCTGCGAGCGATGGTGCAGCAGTACGCGGCTGTCGCCGGCGACCTCCAGCTCGAGGCGCGGGCGGCCGCGGTCGGCCGGACCCCGGCCGAGATCGTCACGATCGCCTCGATGATCCAGTCCGAGACCCGGCTGGACGAGGAGCGCCCGGACGTGGCGCAGGTGGTCTACAACCGGCTCGACCAGGGGATCCCGCTCGGGATCGACGCCACGCTGGCCTTCGGGCTCGGCAAGAGCGGCAACGACCTGACCGTGAGCGACCTGCGCACCGACAGCCCGTACAACACGCGGACGCGCGGCGGGCTCCCGCCCACGCCGATCAGCTCGCCGGGCGAGGCCAGCCTGGAGGCGGCGCTGGCCCCGAGCACCGGCGACCTCCTGTACTACGTGCTGGAGAGCTCCGACGGGAACCACTTCTTCACCTCCGACTACGCCGAGTTCCAGGCCGCCCGGCAGCGCTGCGCCGACGCCGGCCTGGGCTGCGGTGGCTGAGGGTCCGAAGCGGGCCGCCGTCCTCGGGCGGCCGGTCTCGCACTCGCTCTCCCCGCTGCTGCACCGCGCCGCCTACGCCGCGCTCGGCCTCGGCGACTGGCGCTACGACGCGCTCGACGTGGGCGCTGCCGACCTGCCCGACCTGCTCGCCGGGCTGGACGAGCAGTGGCGCGGCTTCTCGGTGACCATGCCGTGCAAGCAGGCGGCGGTCGACGTCGCCGACGTGGTCGAGCCGCTGCCGCGGCTGCTGCACGCGGCCAACACGCTGGTCCGCGAGACCCGCGGGTGGCGGGCGGAGAACACCGACGTCGCCGGCATCGGCACCGCGCTGCAGGCGGCCGGCGTGGAGCAGGTCGAGCGCGCAGCCGTCCTGGGCGCCGGCGGGACCGCCGCCGCGGCCGCGGTGGCCCTCGCCTCGCTGGGTGCCCGGCACCTCGACGTCGTCGTCCGCGAGCCGGAGCGGGCCGCCGACCTGCTCGGCGTGCTCGACGTGCTGCAGGTGCCGGCGACGGTGTCCCGGCTGGACGGCGCCGACGTCGACGCGCCGGTCGTGGTCAGCACCGTGCCCGTCGACGGCCAGGCCGCGGTGAGCGCGCTGCCGTGGCGGGCCGGGCAGACCGTCCTCGACGTCCTCTACGCGCCCTGGCCCACCCCCCTGGCCGAGCGGGTCACCGCCGCCGGCGGCACGGTGATCGGCGGCGCCGAGGTGCTGTTCTGGCAGGCCACCGTGCAGGTGGAGCTGATGACCGGTTCCCCCGCACCGCTGGCGGAGATGCGCCGGGCCCTGGACGCCGCGCTCTCCGTGCGCTGAGCCCCGCCCGTGGAGCCGTCCCGGCCGGTGCTCGCCGTCGTCGTCCTGGTCACCGCGCTGGCGGTCGGGCCGTGGCTGGCACGGGTCGCCGTCCGGCTGGGCACCCGCGACCCGGCCGCGGTGCCCGGCCCGCTGCGGACCGGCGTCACGACCGGGGTCCTCGCCGCCCTGCTCGCGGGTGCGGGGGAGCTGACCGGGCTGCGGCCGGTCACCGCAGCGCTCGCCTGGGCGGCGGGTGCGGCCGTGGTGCTGGGCGCCACCGACCTGATCGGCCACCGGCTGCCCGACCGGGTCACGTACCCGGCCGGGGTCGTCTGCGGCGCCGCTCTGCTGGTCGACGCGGCCGTCGAGGGCACGTGGACGGCGCTGCTCCGGGGCCTGGCCGCCGGTCTGGTCGCGGCGGGTACCGGTGCACTGGCCTGGGTGGTCTCCCCGCACGGGCTCGGGCTGGGCGACGCCAAGCTCCTGGGGCTGCTCGGCCTGCTGCTGGGCTGGTTCGGCTGGGGCGTGCTCATGGCGGGGGTCTTCCTCGGCCTGCTCACCGGCGCGCTGGTCTCGGTCGCCCTGGTGCTCACCCGCCGCGCCGGCTGGCGGACCGCGGTCCCCTTCGGCCCGCCGCTGCTGGCCGGCGCGGTGCTCGCCCTGGCCCTGGGCGCCGCGCCCCCCGGCCTCTGAAGGGCGGGGTCGCGCTGCTGGCAGACTGGCCGGCATGTTGCGCTGGTTGACCGCAGGTGAATCGCACGGTCAGCAGCTCACCGCGATCCTGGAGGGGCTGCCCGCCGGGGTCGAGGTGCAGACCGCCGACCTCGACCGCGAGCTGGCCCGCCGCCGGCTGGGCCACGGCCGCGGCGCGCGGATGTCCTTCGAGCAGGACGAGGTGACCCTGACCGGGGGCGTGCGGCACGGCCGCACCCAGGGCGGCCCGATCGCGGTCCAGGTGGGCAACACGGAGTGGCCCAAGTGGTCGACGGTCATGTCCGCCGACCCGGTGGCCGCCGACGTGCTCGAGGGGCAGGCGCGCAACGCCCCCCTCACCCGCCCGCGCCCCGGGCACGCCGACCTTGCCGGCATGCAGAAGTACGGCTTCGACGACGCCCGTCCGGTGCTGGAGCGGGCCAGCGCCCGCGAGACCGCCGCCCGCGTGGCGCTCGGCGCGATCGCGCAGGCCTTCCTGCGCCAGGCGCTGGACGTCTCGGTCGTCAGCCACGTGGTCGCCATCGGCCCCGTGACCGCTCCCGACGGGATCGTCCCGGGCCCGGGCGACAACCCGGCCCTCGACGAGGACCCGGTGCGCTGCGCGGACCCCGCCACGAGCGCGGCCATGGTCGCCGAGATCGATGACGTCCGGAAGAACGGCGACACCCTGGGCGGCATCATCGAGGTCGTCGTGCACGGGCTGCCCCCGGGCCTGGGCAGCCACGTGCACTGGGACCGGCGGCTGGACTCCCGGCTGGCCGGCGCGCTGATGGGCGTCCAGTCGGTCAAGGCCGTCGAGGTCGGGGACGGTCTGGAGACCGCCCGGCGCCGCGGCTCGGTGGCCCACGACGAGATCGTGCTCGCCGACGGCCCGGACGGGCGGCGCGTCCAGCGGCTCACCGACCGCGCCGGCGGCATCGAGGGCGGGATGACCAACGGCGAGGTGGTCCGGGTGCGCGCGGCGATGAAGCCGATCAGCACCGTGCCGCGCGCGCTGCAGACCGTCGACGTCGCCACCCAGGAGCCGGCCGTGGCCATCAACCAGCGCAGCGACGCCTGCGCGGTGCCGCGGGGCTCGGTGGTCATGGAGGCGATGGTGGCGCTGGTGCTGGCCGACGCCGTCCTCGAGAAGTTCGGGGGCGACTCGCTGGCCGAGACCCGCCGCAACGCGCGGGCCTACCTCGACTCCCTGCCGCTCCGGTGACCGCGCAGGGGCCGCGGCTGGTGCTCGTCGGGCCGCCGGCGTCGGGCAAGACGACCGTGGGCACGGCCGTCGCCGCCGCGCTCGGCGTCGGCTTCCGCGACACCGACCGGGACGTCGAGACCGGCACGGGCAGCAGCGTCGCCGACCTCTTCCTCGAGCACGGCGAGCCGCACTTCCGCGCGCTCGAGCGCGCGGCGGTGGAGCGCGCGCTGGCCGAGCACGACGGCGTCCTCGCCCTCGGCGGCGGCGCGGTCATGGACGTGGGGACGCGGGCGCTGCTGGTCGCCCACGGCCGCGCGGGCGGGGCGGTGGTCTGGCTCGACGTCGACCTGGGGTCGGCGGCCAAGCGCGTCGGGCTGTCGCGGGACCGGCCGCTGCTGGCGGTCAACCCGCGCGCCATGCTGCGCACCATGCTCGAGGACCGCGCCCCGCTGTACCGCGAGGTGGCCACCGCGACCGTGCCCACCAGCGGCCGCACCCCCGACGACGTCGTCGTCGACGTGCTCGCGCTGCTGCGCGGGGAGGACGCCCGATGAGGCAGGTCGAGGTCCCGGGCGAGCGGCCCTACGAGGTGCTCATCGGCGCCGGTGCGCAGGCCCGCCTGGCGCTGGTGCTCGACGGCACCGCCCGCGCCGTCGTCGTGCACGCGCCACCGCTGGCGGCCGCCGCCGGCGCTGCGGTCGAGACGCTGCAGACCGCCGGTGTGGCGGCCGAGGCGGTGGTGGTCCCCGACGGGGAGGCGGCGAAGACCGCCGAGGTAGCCGCAGGTGCCTGGGAGCAGTTCGGCCGGCTCGGCCTGACCCGCACCGACGCCGTCGTCGGGCTCGGCGGGGGAGCGGTGACCGACCTGGCCGGCTTCCTCGCCGCGACCTGGGCCCGCGGCGTGCGCGTGGTGCAGGTGCCCACGAGCCTGCTCGGCATGGTCGACGCCGCCGTCGGCGGGAAGACCGGCATCAACACCTCCGCGGGCAAGAACCTCGTCGGTGCGTTCCACCCGCCGGCCGCCGTCCTCGCCGACACCGACGCGCTCGCCGGGCTGCCGGAGGCCGAGTTCCGCTCCGGCCTGGCCGAGGTGGTCAAGTGCGGCTTCATCGCCGACGCGGAGATCCTGCGGCTGCTCACCGCGGACCCGAGCGGCCGGCGGGACACCGAGGAGCTCATCGCCCGCGCCGTCCAGGTCAAGGCCGACGCGGTGGGCCAGGACCTGCGCGACACCGGCGTCCGGGAGTTCCTCAACTACGGCCACACCCTGGGCCACGCGATCGAGCGGACCGAGGACTTCGGCTGGCGGCACGGCGAGGCCGTCGCCGTCGGCATGGTGTTCGCCGCGGAGCTCGCCGGGCAGGCCGGCCTGCTCACGCCCGAGGAGGTCGGGCGGCACCGCTCGCTCATCGCCGCGATGGGCCTGCCGGTCACCTACGACGGCGACTGGCCGACGCTGCAGGCGGTCATGCGCGTGGACAAGAAGGCCCGCGGCGCCACGCTGCGGTTCGTCGTCCTCGACGGCATCGGCAACCCGACGATCCTCACCGACCCCGACCAGTCCTGGCTCGACGCCGCCTGGGAAGCCGTTTCGTCCGCCCACCCCGCCGCCCCGCCGAACGGAGACGACGCATGACGATCCAGGTGCTCAACGGCGCCAACCTCGGCCGGCTCGGCACCCGCGAGCCGGAGATCTACGGCACGACGACCTACGCCCAGCTCGTCGACCTGGTCGAGACCGCCGCCCGCGAGCTGGAGCTCGACGTCGTCGTGCGCCAGACCGACGACGAGGGCCAGCTGCTGCGCTGGATCCACGAGGCCACCGACGCCGGCCACCCGGTGATCCTCAACCCGGCGTCCTGGTCGCACACCTCGGTCGCGCTGCACGACGCCCTCGCGGCGCTGGGCACGCCGCTGGTCGAGGTGCACATCAGCAACGTGCACCGGCGCGAGCCGTTCCGGCACCACTCCTACGTCTCCGCCGTCGCCGACGGGGTGATCGCCGGTCTCGGTGTCGAGGGCTACGTGCTCGCGCTGCAGTGGATGTCGCTGCGGGGCCACCGGTGACCCTGGCCGGGGCGGCGGGGCGGGACACCAGCAGAGCCGCCCGCCGCGACGTCCTGCGGGCCACTGCTGCCGAGCGCGGCCTGGACGCGGTGCTGGTCACCAACCTGCTCAACGTCCGCTACCTGACCGGCTTCACCGGATCCAACGGCGCGCTGCTGGTGCGCACCGACGGGCCCGACCTGTTCGGCACCGACGGCCGGTACACGACGCAGGCCGCCGCCCAGGTGCCCGACGTCGAGGTGCTGGTGGACCGCGGCACCGTGCCCGCCCTGGCCCGCGCCGCCGTGCGCGCCGGCGCCGGCCGGCTCGGCTTCGAGTCCTCCGACCTCACGGTGGACGGCTTCGAGCAGCTGCGCGCGGTGCTCGCCGACGCCGCGGACGGCGGCACCGTGCCGGAGCTGGAGTCGATCCGCCGGGCGGTCGAGGCGCAGCGGGCGGTCAAGGACGACGGCGAGATCGAGGCGCTGCGGCGGGCGTGCGCGGTCGCCGACCGGGCGCTGGCCGAGCTCGTGGCCGAAGGGGCGCTGCGGCCCGGGCGCACCGAGCTGGAGGTCGGCCGCGAGCTCGACGCCCGCATGCTCGCCCTGGGCGCGGAGGCGCCGTCGTTCGAGACCATCGTCGCCGCCGGCGCCAACTCGGCCATCCCGCACCACCGGCCCGACGCGACCGTCCTGCAGGCCGGGGACTTCCTGAAGCTCGACTTCGGGGCGACCGTCGAGGGCTACCACTCGGACATGACGCGCACCGTCGTCCTGGGCTCCGCGGCGGACTGGCAGCGCGAGATCTACGCCCTCGTCGCGCAGTCGCAGGCGACCGGGCGCGCGGCACTGGCGGTCGGCACCGAGGTCGTCGCCGTCGACGCGGCGTCCCGCGGGGTGATCGCCGCGGCCGGTCACGCCGACCACTTCACCCACGGCCTCGGGCACGGCGTGGGGCTGGAGATCCACGAGGCGCCCGGCATCGGCCCGCTGGGCGCGGGTACGCTGGCCGCCGGCATGGCCGTCACCGTGGAGCCGGGCGTCTACCTGCCCGGCCGCGGCGGTGTCCGGATCGAGGACACCTTGATAGTCACGGACGACGCGCCCGAGTTGTTGACCCTCACGAGCAAGGAACTGCTGGTCCTCTAGATGGCTACCACCAACGACCTGAAGAACGGCATCGTCCTCAAGCTGGACGGCCAGCTCTGGACCGTCACCGACTTCCAGCACGTGAAGCCGGGCAAGGGCGGCGCCTTCGTGCGCACCACGCTGAAGAACGTGCTCTCGGGCAAGGTCGTCGACAAGACGTTCAACGCCGGCCTGAAGGTCGAGACGGCCACCGTCGACAAGCGGAACATGACCTTCCTGTACAAGGACGGCGCCGACTTCGTCTTCATGGACGGCGACACGTTCGACCAGATCACGGTGCCCGCGGCGACGGTCGGCGGCGCCGCGGACTACATGCTGGAGAACACCGAGGCCATGGTCGCGGTCAACGAGGGCGTGCCGCTCTACGTGGAGCTCCCGGTCACCCTGGAGCTCGTGGTCCAGCACACCGATCCGGGTCTGCAGGGCGACCGCTCCACCGGCGGCACGAAGCCCGCGACGCTGGAGACCGGCGCGGAGATCCAGGTCCCGCTGTTCATCACCACCGGCGAGAAGCTCAAGGTCGACACCCGGGACGGCCGGTACCTCGGCCGGGCCAACTGACCCAGCGGCTCTCCCCATGGCTGCCCGCACCAAGGCCCGCAAGCGCGCTGTCGACGTCCTCTACGAGGCCGACGTCCGGGGCCGCGAGCGGCGGTCCCTGCTCGCCGAGCGCGTCGCCGACGGCAACCCGCCGGTGCCCGAGCACTCGATCCGGCTGGTCGAGGGCGTCGACGAGCACGCGGCGCGCATCGACGCGCTGATCGACGCCCACGCGTCCGGCTGGTCGCTCGACCGGCTGCCCGACGTCGACCGCGCGATCCTGCGCATGGCGGTCTTCGAGCTCCTGTGGGCCGACGACGTGCCCGACGCCGTGGTGATCGACGAGGCGGTGGAGCTGGCCAAGACGCTGTCCACCGACGACTCGCCGGCGTACGTCAACGGCGTCCTGGGCGCGATCCTGCAGGCGGAAGTCCCCACCAGCTGAGTCGCGTGGACCTGGTCGGGCGGCTCGTGGCTGTCGTCGCTGACCAGCGCGCCCGGGACGACCGGGTGCTGGTGGGCATCGACGGCCCCGACGCGGCGGGCAAGACCACGCTCGCCGACGAGCTCGCCGCTGCCATCGGCGGTCCCGTGCACCGCGTGTCGATCGACGACCACCAGCGCCCGCGCGCCGAGCGGTACGCCCGCGGCGAGCTCTCGCCCGCGGGCTGCTACCGCGACACCCACGACCTGGCGGCCTTCACGGCCGCCTGCCGGGCCGGCCCCGCGGGCGTCCCGGTGGTCGCGGACGGGGTCTTCCTGCTGCGCCCGGAGCTGCGCGACCTGTGGACCTTCGCCGTCCACCTGCGCGTGGGCGACGAGGAGGTGCTGCGGCGCGCGCTCGAGCGGGACACCGCGCTGTTCGGTTCGGCCGTCGAGGTGGAGCGCCGGTACCGCGGCCGCTACCTGCCCGCGCAGGAGCTCTACCGTGCCGAGGCCGACCCCGAGGCGCGCGCCGACGTGCTGGTGGACAACACCGACCCCCGCCGCCCCCGCGTCCTGCGCTTCCCCTGACGCGCTCCGGTCCTACTGCAGGTCGCGCTTCGCGAACAGGAGGGCGCCGACGCCGACGACGACCAGCGTGACGACGCCGAGGAACACGCCGGCCTGCAGGTGGCCGAGGTGGTACTCGACGGGCTCGACGACGCCGTTCACGTCCGGCCGGCCCTCGTAGACGTAGATCGTCGAGCCGCCCTGCTGCACGAGCGCGAGGGCGTTCTCGCTGAGCAGCCAGGGTTGCCACAGCGGCCGGATGCCGCGCACCAGGTTCTCCACGACCACCAGGTAGACGAAGGCGTTGCCCAGCGCGGCTCCGGTGTTGCGCACCAGGTTCGTGAGCCCGAAGGCCAGCAGCGCCGCGAGCACGGTGAGCAGCACGCCGCGGGCCTGGGTCTGCAGCAGGTCGCCCCAGAACCCGGCCGGCAGCGCGGCGTCCAGGCCGACGGCGGCCCGCAGGATGCCGGCCATCGCCAGCCAGGCCGCCTGCGCCACCACACCGAGAACGGCCGCCGCACCCGTGAGGACGACGAGCTTCGCGGCCACCACCTGCATCCGGCGGGGCACCCAGAACAGCAGCGCGACCAGCGACCGGGTCGACCACTCCGCGCCGATCCAGGTCGCCCCGATGAGGGCTGCGACGACGGCGGCGATGCCGGCGAAGGCGAGCGCGCCGGTGGTCCCGGAGGCGGCGAGGTCGAACGGCGCCTCGTCGAGGTACCAGGCCAGCTCGTAGTCGTCACGGTCCTGCTGCGGCCCGCAGAAGTCGTCGGGCGAGGTGCCGGCGGGGATGTCCGCCTCGGCCAGGCAGTCCTGCCGGAACTCCTCGTTCATCTCCAGGTCGGCGGCGATCTGCTGCTCGGCGCGGGCGATCTCGTCGGGCCCGGGGTTCCCGTGCTGGGTGACCGCGACGACGGTGGCCACGACCCAGCCGACCAGGGCGAGGACGAGCACCAGCTGGATGAACCGGCGCGAGCGGAAGCGGTGGATCTCCGAGCGCAGCAGGCTGCCGAAGCCGGCCCGGGACGCGCCGGTGCCGTCCGGACGGGCGGGGGGCTGCTCCACGAGGGCGCTCATTCCGGCGTCCCGCCGTGCTCGTCGCCGGTGATGGCGAGGAAGGCGCTCTCCAGGTCGGGGGTCACCCGTCTCAGCTCCTCGACGTAGAGGCCGGCGCCGGCCAGCGCGCGGGTGATCTCGCTGGGTGCGGTCACGGCGTGCACCAGCAGCGCGCCCTCGGCGGGGGAGACGGAGAACCCGGCGCCCCGCAGCACGCCGGCGGCGGTGGCGGGCTCGGCGACCTGCACCAGCACGTCGCCGGAGCCGCGGCTGGCCAGGACCTCCCCGACCGGCCCGGAGGCGACGCAGCGCCCGCGGGCCAGGATCGACACCGAGTCGCAGACCTGCTGGATCTCCGCGAGCAGGTGCGAGGAGAGCAGCACCGTGGTCCGGCCGTCGCGTCCGAGCCGCCGGATCAGCTCGCGGACGTCGCGGATGCCCGCCGGGTCCAGGCCGTTGCTCGGCTCGTCCAGGATCAGCAGCCGCGGCTGCTTGAGCAGCGCTGCGGCGATGCCGAGCCGCTGCTTCATGCCGAGCGAGTAGCCCTTGAACCGGTCCTCGGCGCGGTCGGTGAGGTCGACCAGCTCGAGGCACTCGTCGACGCGCGTCCGTGGGAGGCCCGCGGCCTCGGCCAGGAGCTGCAGGTTGAGCCGGCCGGTGAAGCCGGGGAAGAACAGCGGGGTCTCCACCAGCGCCCCCACCGAGCCGATGACCTCGGGGAGGGCGGCGGGCACGGGGCGGTCCAGCAGCCGGATCTCCCCGCTGCCCGCGTCGGCGGACACCAGGCCGAGCAGCACGCGGATCGTCGTCGTCTTGCCCGAGCCGTTCGGGCCGAGGAAGCCGTGCACGCCGCCGGTCTCGACGAGGAGATCCAGGGAGTCCAGGGCCCGGTGCGGCGGGCGCCCCCGCCGCCGGTAGGTCTTGGACACCGCGGACAGCTGCACGGCCGGCATGGCTGCACCCTGGCACGGGGGGCGCCCGTGGGACGCAACGACACGAAGGGGCCCCCACCGGATCGGCGGGGGCCCCTGTCATCGCTCAGCGCGGGGAGCGGCGGCGCTCCCAGTTCGGGTCGATCTCCTCGTCGTCGTCCTCGGACCCGCCGAAGCCCACGACGCTGTCCATGCCGGCCGAGATGACCCCCCACTCGATGAGCCGCGAGGTCAGCTCGTCGGGGCTCATGTCGTAGATGATCGCCAGCGACTTGAGGTCCTCGGCGCGGATCGAGAGGACCTTGCCGTTGTAGTCGTGTCGCTGCGCCTGGATGGTGGAGGCGTAGCGGGCCAGCGGGCCGGCCTCGTCCGCAGGCAGCGAGCCCAGCGACTCGAGGTTCAGCACGATCTTGCTGCTGGAGGTCACCGCGGAGCTCGGCCGCGGGTCGGGCAGCAGCTCGGAGACGGGCACGCCGTAGAAGACGGCGAGCTCGGAGAGCCGCTGGACGGTGACCGCGCGGTCGCCGCGCTCGTAGGAGCCGACGACGACTGCCTTCCAGCGGCCGTGCGACTTGTCCTCGACACCCTGCAGGGACAGGCCCTGCTGGTTGCGGATGGCGCGGAGCCGGGCGCCCAGGGCCCGTGAGTAGTCGGTGCTCATCGCGTTCCTGCTCACTGTCCGTCGTCGGGGGATGGTCCTGATCGTCACAGAGCGTACTGGTCCTGCCGCGCCCGCAACACCCGGTCACGCGCCGTGCGTGGAACTCACGGGCGCTCCACCAGCGGCTCCGCACCGGCGCGGGAGCCGGCGGGGCGGTGCGCTACCGTCGGGGCAGGTCCACCCACTCCTTTAACGACCCGTCCCGTGAGGCGGGGAAGGAGGCCTGATGGCCAGCTCTGCCGAGCCTGCCCGGAACGCGGCGCCGTCGGTCGGCGACCCGTCGGCAGGACAGCTCCTCTCCGCCGCCGACGTCGCCCGCACGGTCGACCGGATGGCCCACCAGCTCATCGAGCGCGCGGCCGCCGCCGCGGCGCCCGGTGATGAGGCGGCCGGCCTGGACGGTCTCGTCCTCGTCGGGATCCCCACCCGCGGCGCCCCGCTCGCCCGGCGCCTCGCGGCGCGCATCGAGGCGTTCTCGCAGCGGTCGGTGGACGTCGGGACGGTCGACATCACGCTGTACCGCGACGACCTGCGGCGCCAGGGCGTGCGGGCGCTGGAGCCGACGGTGCTGCCCGACCGCGGCATCGACGACCGGCTCGTCGTCCTGGTCGACGACGTCCTCTACTCGGGTCGCTCGGTGCGCGCGGCGCTGGACGCCCTGCGCGACCTCGGCCGGCCGCAGGCGGTGCAGCTCGCGGTCCTGGTCGACCGGGGCCACCGCGAGCTGCCGATCCGCGCGGACCTGGTGGGCAAGAACGTGCCCACCTCGCGCAGCCAGAAGGTGCGGGTGCACCTGGCCGAGACCGACGGCGTGGACGAGGTCCTCGTGACGGACGGGGCGGCGGGGCGGGTGGACGAGCGATGAAGCGGCACCTGCTGGAGGCGGCCGACCTCGACCGGGACGACGCGACGCTGGTGCTCGACACCGCGGCGCAGATCGACCGGGCGCTGGCCGGTCGCGAGGTCAAGAAGCTCCCGACGCTGCGTGGCCGCACGGTGGTGAACCTCTTCTACGAGGACTCCACCCGCACCCGCATCTCCTTCGAGCTGGCCGCCAAGCGGCTCTCCGCCGACGTCATCAACTTCTCGGCGAAGGGCAGCAGCGTCTCCAAGGGCGAGAGCCTTAAGGACACCGCGCTGACCCTGGAGGCCATGGGCGCCGACGCCGTCGTCGTCCGCCACTCGGCGTCCGGGGCGCCGCACCGGCTGGCGCACTGGGTGCGGGGCAGCGTGGTCAACGCCGGCGACGGCACCCACGAGCACCCCACGCAGGCTCTGCTGGACGCCTACACGATCCGGCAGCGGCTGGGCCGGCTCGAGGGGGTGCGGGTGGCGGTCGTCGGCGACGTGCTGCACAGCCGCGTCGCGCGCTCCAACGTCGGGCTGCTGCACACCCTGGGCGCGGAGGTCACGCTGGTGGCGCCGCCCACGCTGCTGCCGGTCGGCGTCGGCAGCTGGCCGGCGGAGGTCTCCTACGACCTGGACGCCGTGCTGCCCAAGGTCGACGTGGTGATGATGCTGCGCGTGCAGGCCGAGCGGATGAACGCCTCGTTCTTCCCGAGCGCCCGCGAGTACAGCCGCCGCTACGGCCTGGACGCCCGCCGGATGGCCGCGCTGCCCGACGACGCGATCGTCATGCACCCCGGCCCGATGAACCGCGGGATGGAGATCGCCGCCGAGGTGGCCGACTCCGTCCGCTCCACGATCGTCGAGCAGGTCGCGAACGGGGTCTCCACCCGCATGGCCGTGCTCTACCTGCTGCTCGGAGGCTCGCCCGCATGACCACGTACCTGATCAGGGGGGCGCGGCCGCTGGGCGGTGACCCCGCCGACATCCTGCTGGTCGACGGCCGGATCGCCGCCATCGGCGAGGAGCTGTCGGCGACCGGCGCCGAGGTCGTCGAGGCGGCCGGGCTCGTCGCGCTGCCCGGCCTGGTCGACCTGCACACCCACCTCCGCGAGCCCGGCCGCGAGGACGCCGAGACCGTCGAGACCGGCAGCCGGGCCGCCGCGCTCGGCGGGTTCACCGCCGTGCACGCGATGGCCAACACCGACCCGGTCGCCGACACCGCCGGCGTCGTCGAGCAGGTCTGGCGGCTGGGCCAGGAGGCCGGGCTGGTCGACGTCGTCCCGGTGGGGGCGGTCACCGTCGGGCTGGCCGGCGAGCGGCTGGCCGAGCTCGGCGCCATGGCCGACTCCGCGGCCCGGGTGCGGGTCTTCTCCGACGACGGGCACTGCGTGTCCGACCCCGCGCTGATGCGCCGCGCGCTGGAGTACGTGAAGGCGTTCGACGGCGTGGTCGCCCAGCACGCGGAGGAGCCGCGGCTCACCGTCGGCGCGCAGATGCACGAGGGCGACCGCTCGGCGAAGCTCGGCCTGACCGGCTGGCCGGCCGCCGCGGAGGAGGCGATCATCGCCCGCGACGTGCTCTTGGCCGAGCACGTCGGGGCGCGGCTGCACGTCTGCCACGTCTCCACGGCCGGCTCGGTGGAGATCCTGCGCTGGGCGAAGTCCCGCGGCGTCCAGGTCACCGCCGAGGTCACCCCGCACCACCTGCTGCTGACCGACGCCTGCGCGGAGTCCTACGACCCGGTGTTCAAGGTCAACCCGCCGCTCCGGACAGAACGTGACGTGGCAGCCGTGCGGGACGGACTGGCCGACGGCACGATCGACGCCGTCGGCACCGACCACGCCCCGCACGCGGTCGAGGACAAGGAGAGCGAGTGGGCGCAGGCCCGGCCCGGCATGCTCGGGCTGGAGCAGGCGCTCTCCGTGGTCATCGAGACCATGGTCGAGCCGGGCCGGCTCGACTGGGCCGGCGTCGCCGACCGCATGTCGGTGCGCCCCGCGCGGATCGGCCGCCTCGCCGAGCAGGGCCGCCCGCTGGCCCCCGGCGAGCCGGCCAACCTGGTGCTGGTCGACCCCGCGAGCCGGTCGACGGTCGACCCGGCGGCCCTGGCCAGCCGCAGCCGCAACAGCCCCTACGCCGGCCGGGAGCTCCCCGGCCGCGTGGTCGCCACCTTCCTGCGCGGAACGGCGACCGTCCTGGACGGAAAGGCAGTGAAGTGACAGAAGCGGTGCTCGTGCTCGAGGACGGGCGCACGTTCCGCGGCGAGGCCTACGGCGCGGCCGGGACGACGGTCGGCGAGGCGGTGTTCGCGACCGGCATGACCGGCTACCAGGAGACCCTCACCGACCCCAGCTACGCCGGTCAGATCGTCACCATGACGGCCCCGCACATCGGCAACACCGGCGTGAACGGGGAGGACGACGAGAGCCGCCGCATGTGGCCGGCCGGGTTCGTCGTGCGCGACCCCGCCCGGCGGACGTCGAACTGGCGCGCGACCGGGACCCTCGACGACGAGCTCGCCGCCCACGGGATCGTCGGCATCAGCGGCATCGACACCCGCGCGCTGACCCGCCACCTGCGCGACCGGGGCGCGATGCGCGCCGGGATCAGCACCGAGCTGGGGGCCGACGAGCTGCTCGCCCGCGTCACCGCCGCGGCGGGCATGACCGGCGCGGACCTGGCGCCGACGGTCAGCACCGGCGAGGCCTACGTCGTCCCCGCGGTGGGGGAGAAGCGCTACACGATCGCCGCGCTGGACCTCGGCATCAAGACCGCCACCCCGCGGCACCTGGCCGAGCTCGGCGTCGAGACCCACGTGCTGCCCTCGACCGCCACCGCCGAGGAGCTGCTCGCCGCCGGCCCGGACGGGGTGTTCCTCTCCAACGGCCCCGGCGACCCGGCCGCCGCCGACTACGCGGTCGAGGCGGTGCGGGGCGTGCTCGACGCCCGACGCCCGCTGTTCGGCATCTGCTTCGGCAACCAGATCCTGGGCCGCGCGCTGGGCTTGGGCACCTACAAGCTGCGGTTCGGCCACCGCGGCCTCAACCAGCCGGTGCTCGACCGGGTCAGCGGCACGGTCCGGGTCACCAGCCACAACCACGGCTTCGCCGTCGACGCGCCGCTCGACCGGCCCACCGACACCCCGTACGGCCCGGTGGAGGTCAGCCACGTCGGCCTCAACGACGACGTGGTCGAGGGCCTGCGGCTGCTGGACACCCCGGCCTTCAGCGTCCAGTTCCACCCCGAGTCGGCCGCCGGTCCGCACGACGCCGCGCCGCTGTTCCAGCGCTTCGTCGACCTCATGGAGGAGAACAAGCGTGCCTAAGCGCACCGATCTCGAGCACGTCCTGGTCATCGGCTCCGGCCCGATCCTCATCGGGCAGGCCGCCGAGTTCGACTACTCCGGCACGCAGGCCTGCCGCGTCCTGCGGTCCGAGGGCCTGCGGGTGAGCCTGGTCAACAGCAACCCGGCGACGATCATGACCGACCCCGACGTCGCCGACGCCACCTACGTGGAGCCGCTGACCCCCGAGTTCGTCGAGAAGGTCATCGCCAAGGAGCGCCCCGACGCGCTGCTGGCCACCCTCGGCGGGCAGACCGCGCTCAACATCGCGATCGGGCTGTACCAGAACGGCGTCCTGGAGAAGTACGGCGTGCAGCTCATCGGCGCCGACGTCGACGCGATCAACCGCGGCGAGGACCGGCAGCTGTTCAAGGACATCGTCCGGTCCATCGGCGCCGACGCCCCCCGGTCGCGGGTCTGCGCCACCGTCGAGGAGGCGATCGAGACCGCCGAGGAGGTCGGCTACCCGGTCGTCATCCGGCCCAGCTTCACCATGGGCGGCCTGGGCTCGGGTTTCGCGACCGACGAGGCGATGCTGCGCCGCATGGCCTCCCACGGGCTGGCCGACTCCCCGGTCCACACCGTCCTCATCGAGGAGTCGGTGCTGGGGTGGAAGGAGTACGAGCTCGAGCTGATGCGCGACCGCAGCGACAACGTCGTCGTCATCTGCTCGATCGAGAACATCGACGCGATGGGCGTGCACACCGGCGACTCGGTCACCGTCGCGCCGGCGATGACCCTGACCGACGTCGAGTACCAGCGGATGCGCGACGTCGGCATCGCCGTGCTGCGCGAGGTCGGCGTGGACACCGGCGGCTGCAACATCCAGTTCGCCGTCAACCCCGCCGACGGCCGGCTGGTCGTCATCGAGATGAACCCGCGGGTCTCCCGGTCCAGCGCGCTCGCGTCCAAGGCCACCGGCTTCCCGATCGCCAAGATCGCCGCGAAGCTGGCCATCGGCTACACGCTGGACGAGATCACCAACGACATCACCGGCGTCACCCCGGCCGCGTTCGAACCGACGCTGGACTACGTCGTCGTGAAGATCCCGCGCTTCGCGTTCGAGAAGTTCCCCGGCGCCGACCCCCGCCTGACGACGACGATGAAGAGCGTCGGCGAGGTCATGTCGATGGGCCGCAACTTCGCCGAGGCGCTGGGCAAGGCGATGCGCTCCACCGAGACCAAGGTGGCCGGCTTCTGGACCGGCGCGGCGGACGAGCGCTCGGCAGACGAGCTGCTGGAGGCGCTGCGGACGCCGGTCGACGGCCGCCTCTACACGGCCGAGGCGGCGCTGGCCGCCGGTGCGACCGTCGAGGAGGTCGCGGCTGCCAGTGGTTTCGACCCGTGGTTCGTCGACCAGATCGCACTGGTCCGCGAGGTGGGGGAGGCGGTGCGCACCGCGGCGTCGCTCACGCCGGAGGTGCTGCGCCGGGCCAAGCGGTACGGCCTGTCCGACCGGCAGATCGCGGCGCTGCGCCCGGAGCTGGCCGGGGAGGACGGCGTCCGCTCGCTGCGCTGGCGGCAGGGCATCCGGCCGGTCTACAAGACCGTCGACACCTGCGCCGGCGAGTTCGCCGCCCGCACGCCGTACCACTACTCGTCCTACGACGAGGAGACCGAGGTCGAGCCGCGCGAGAAGCCGGCGGTGCTGATCCTGGGCTCGGGGCCGAACCGCATCGGGCAGGGCATCGAGTTCGACTACTCCTGCGTGCACGCGGTGATGGCGCTGCAGGACGCCGGCTACGAGGCGGTGATGGTCAACTGCAACCCGGAGACCGTCTCCACCGACTACGACACCGCCGACCGCCTCTACTTCGAGCCGCTGACCTTCGAGGACGTCCTGGAGGTGGTCGAGGCCGAGCGCGCCGCCGGCCCGGTCGCCGGGGTCATCTGCACCCTCGGCGGGCAGACGCCGCTGGCGCTGGCCCAGCGGCTCAAGGACGCCGGCGTCCCGGTGCTGGGCACCTCGCCCGAGGCGATCGACGACGCCGAGGACCGCGGGGCGTTCAGCCGGGTCCTGTCCGACACCGGCCTGCTCGCGCCCAAGCACGCGATGGCCACGACCTTCCCCGAGGCCCGCGACATCGCCGCCGAGATCGGCTACCCGGTGCTGGTCCGGCCCTCCTACGTGCTGGGCGGCCGGGGCATGGAGATCGTCTACGACGACGCCACGCTCGAGGCCTACATCGCCAAGGCGACCGACGTCAGCGTGGACCACCCGGTGCTCGTGGACCGGTTCCTCGAGGACGCCGTCGAGATCGACGTCGACGCGCTCTACGACGGCACCGACCTCTACCTGGGTGGCGTCATGGAGCACATCGAGGAGGCCGGCATCCACTCCGGCGACTCGGCGTGCGCCCTCCCGCCGATCACCCTGGGTACCGCGGACCTGCTGAAGATCCGGGCCGCGACCGAGAAGCTGGCCGCCCGGATCGGCGTCCGCGGGTTGATGAACGTCCAGTACGCCATCAAGGACGACATCCTGTTCGTGATCGAGGCCAACCCCCGAGCCAGCCGCACGGTGCCCTTCGTCTCGAAGGCGACCGCGGTGCAGCTGGCCAAGGCCGCGGCCCGCATCGCCGTCGGGGAGACCATCGCCGAGCTGCGCGCGGCCGGCGTCCTCCCGGCGAGCGGCGACGGCATCGACCTGCCCGACGATGCGCCGATCGCGGTGAAGGAGGCCGTGCTGCCCTTCCACCGGTTCCGCACCGTCGAGGGCCACGGCGTCGACACCGTGCTCTCCCCGGAGATGAAGTCCACCGGCGAGGTCATGGGCCTGGACGCCGAGTTCGGCACCGCGTTCGCCAAGTCGCAGGCGGCCGCCTACGGCACGCTGCCCACCGGCGGCACGGTGTTCGTCTCGCTGGCCAACCGGGACAAGCGCAATGCGATCTTCCCGGTCAAGCGGCTGGCCGACCTCGGCTTCCGGGTGCTGGCGACCGCCGGCACCGCCCAGGTGCTGCGCCGCAACGGCGTGGCCGCGGAGGTCGTCGGCAAGTTCAGCGAGGGCTCGGGCAACGTGGTCGAGGCGATCCTCGCGGGGCACGTCGACATGGTCGTGAACACGCCCTACGGGGCGCCGGGCAACAGCGGCCCGCGGCTGGACGGGTACGAGATCCGCACCGCCGCGGTGGCCGCCGGCATCCCCTGCATCACGACGGTTCAGGGCATGGCGGCCGCGGTCCAGGGCATCGAGGCGCTCCGGCAGGGTGGGATCGGCGTCCGCAGCCTGCAGGAGGTGCACGCGGCCTTGGCGGCGGGGACGCAGGCGTGAGCCCACCGGTCCGCCGGCTGCGGGACGACCTGGTCGCCCGCGGCCTGGTCGAGGAGCTGCCCTCGGCGTTCCTCGCCGGGGTGACCCGCTCCGGGCCGCCGCCGCGACCGGAGCTCGACGCCCTCACCGCCGGCGTCGCCGACCTCGCCGGGCGCCTGGCGTCCGGCGAGGTCGACGAGGCGGACCTGCCGCTGCTGGGCCGGGTCCTGTACTTCGCGCGGCGGTCCGACGTGCTCGCCGACCACGGGCTGCCGACGCCGGCCTACGACGTCCTGGGCGGGTTCCGGGAGAACCTGGCGCGCCCGCTGGGGCCGCGGCTGCCCGAGCGGCCCACCGCGGGCGGCCGGCGCTGGCCGCTGCTCGGGCGGACGGTCGGCTTCCCGATCGGCGTCCCGGCGTGCGTGCTCAACGGCAGCGAGGCGTGGGTGCGGCACAACGTCGCCAACGGCTGGAACGTGCTCACCTACAAGACGGTGCGCAGCCGGGCGCACGCGCCCAACGAGCAGCCCAACTGGGCCTTCGCGGCCCGGGAGACGGCGAGCCTGGCCCCGGGTGCGGACGCCGACGTCGTCGCCGACCCCTGGGACTGGGTGCCGCCCGGCTCGCCGGCGGTGAGCAGCGTCAACTCCTTCGGCGTCCCGTCGCCGGAGCCGGAGGAGTGGACGGCCGACCTCGCGCGCGCCCTGGCCGCCGTCGGGGACGAGCAGCTGCTGCTGGTGAGCGTGATGGGGGAGGGTGACGACCTCGCGGAGGACTTCGCCCGCACCGCGCTGCTGGCGCAGGACGCCGGGGCCACCGTGGTGGAGCTGAACCTGTCCTGCCCCAACACCCTCGACCGCTCGGCGACCGGCGTGAAGCCGCCGTTGTGCCTGGACCCCGACGCCACCGTCGCGGTGGTCGAGCACGTCCGCCGCGCCCTGGACGACCGCACCGGCCTGGTCGCCAAGCTCTCCTGGCTCGACGAGCCGCGCCTGTCCGCGCTCGTGCCGCGGCTGGCGCCGCTGGTCGACGGCATCGCCGGGATCAACACCGTGCAGAGCCGCGTGCGGCGCAGCGACGGCAGCCCCACCTTCCCCGGGCGCGAGCTCGCCGGGCTCTCGGGGATCGCGGTCCGGGAGCCGGCGCTGGACTTCACCCGGCGGCTGGTCGGGCTGCGCGCGTCGGGCGGGGTGCACTTCGACGTCCTGGCGATGGGCGGGGTCACCGATCCGGAGTCCTTCGCGGCGCTGTTCGCCGCCGGCGCCGACTCGGTGCAGTCCGCGGCCGGCGCCTTCGCCGATCCCTTCCTGGCGGCGGCGTGCGTCGCCCGGTTGGGGACCACCCTGCCCCGAGCCGTGGAGGACCCGTGACCGCACCGTTCGGACAGCGCCTCGCCGACGCCGTCGCCGCCCGCGGGCCGCTGTGCGTGGGCATCGACCCGCACGCGCCCCTCCTGGCGGCCTGGGGCCTGCCGGACTCGCCCGAGGGGCTGGCCCGCTTCACCGACGCCGTCGTCGACGCGCTGGCCGGCTCGGTCGCCGTCCTCAAGCCGCAGGCGGCCTTCTACGAGCGGCACGGTTCCCGAGGCCTCGCCGTCCTGGAGGACGGCGTGGCGCGCGCCCGCGCGGCCGGGGCGCTGGTGCTCCTGGACGCCAAGCGCGGCGACATCGGCTCGACGATGGACGCCTACGCCGGCTACCTGACCCCCGGCCACCCCCTCGCGGTCGACGCGATGACGGTGAGCCCCTTCCTGGGGGCGGGGTCGCTGCAGCCGGCCGTCGACACCGCCCGCGAGCACGGCGCCGGCGTCTTCGTGCTGGCCCGCACCTCCAACCCGGATGCCGGATCGCTGCAGCTGGTGGGGGAGCCCTCGGTCGCGCAGCGCGTCGTCGACACCGTCCGCGGCTGGAACGCCGCGACCCCCACGGGCTCCTTCGGCGTCGTCGTGGGCGCGACGCTGCGGGAGCTCGACGTCGACCTGGCGGGCCTGGGCGGGCCGGTGCTCGCGCCCGGGCTGGGCGCGCAGGGCGGCGCGCCCGGGGACCTGCGCCGGCTGTTCGGTCCGGGGACCGTCGTCGTGCCGTCGGTGTCCCGGGACGTGCTCGCCGCGGGTCCGGACGTCGCCGCGCTGCGGGCGGCGGCGGACCGGTGGACGGCGGCGCTCGCGGGCTGAGGCCGTCGGCGTGTCGCCCACCGGCGTGTCGGGCCGCGGCCGGGTCGCGCGGCGGGCGGGCGCGGTTCGGAACGGTACCGTCTGGAACTCCCGTGACCTGCGGTGATGACGGTGGGTGAGCGGCATGGTGAACGGCCTGTGAACGGGCCCGGAGCGAGCCGCGCGCAGACACCTTGACCTGCGGATTTGCCCGGGAGGACGTTGATCGCGAGGCTCGACCCGCACGTCGTCCGACACCACTTGATTCCGTGTACAGACCCCGCCGGCCTCACCGCCGACGACGACACGATTGGGTTGCACCATGCCCCTTCCCGACCTGTCCCCGGAGCAGCGCGCCGCCGCACTCGAGAAGGCCGCCGCCGCCCGCAAGGCGCGCGCCGAGCTGCGCGAGCGGCTCAAGAGCAAGGGCGCCACCGTCGGCGACGTCCTCAAGCAGGGCGAGACCGACGAGGTCATCGGCAAGATGCGCGTCTCGGCGGTCCTCGAGTCCCTCCCCGGCGTCGGCAAGGCCCGGGCTGCGAAGATCATGGAACGCCTGGAGATCTCCCCGACGCGCCGCGTCCGGGGCCTGGGCGCCAACCAGCGCCGTGCGCTGGAGACGGAGTTCGCCAGCGAGAAGGTCGACTGACGCCCGTCCCCGCAGCACGCACGACCCGGACGGGGACGACGAGTGGCAGCGAAGGCACCGGCACGGCTCACCGTGCTCTCCGGACCCTCGGGGGTCGGCAAGGGCACCGTGGTCGCCGAGGTCCGGCGGAGGCACCCCGACGTGTGGGTGTCGGTGTCCGCGACCACCCGCCGTCCCCGGCCCGGTGAGGTCGACGGCGTCCACTACCACTTCGTGGACGGCGCCGAGTTCGACCGGCTGATCGCCACCGACGGGCTGCTGGAGTGGGCCGAGTACGCGGGCAACCGCTACGGCACCCCGGTGGCCCCCGTGCGCGAGCAGCTGGCCGCCGGCGCCCCCGCGCTGCTGGAGATCGAGCTGCAGGGCGCACGGCAGGTGCGGGCCCGCGCCCCCGAGGCGCAGCTGGTGTTCCTGGCGCCGCCGTCGTGGGCCGAGCTGGTCAGCCGGCTGGCCGGCCGCGGCTCGGAGCCGGCCGCCGTGCAGGAGGCCCGGCTGGCGATCGCGCAGGCCGAGCTGGACGCCGCCGGGGAGTTCGACGCGGTGGTCGTCAACGACGACGTCGCCCGGGCCGCCGACGAGTTGGTAGGCTTGCTGACTGCGCCCTCGCCCGGACTCGTACCGGGGGAGTAGCGCCCCCGCCATCGAATGAGGAGCACGCCCGCCCGTGTCCGGAGTCGCACCCGCCCCCGAGGGCATCACCAACCCGCCGATCGACGAGCTGCTCGAGCGCACCAGCAGCAAGTACGGCCTGGTCATCTTCGCCGCCAAGCGCGCGCGCCAGATCAACGCCTACTACAGCCAGCTCTCCGAGGGCCTGCTGGAGTACGTGGGCCCGCTGGTCGACACCGCTCCGCAGGAGAAGCCGCTGTCGATCGCGCTCCGCGAGATCAACGAGGGTCTGCTGACCCACACCGCCGGCGAGAACTGACCCGGCCACCCCAGAAGTGATGACGACGCCCCCGGCTCCGGCCGGGGGCGTCGTCGCGTCTGCGGCAGGATGAGCGCATGAGCAGGATCGTGCTGGGCGTGAGCGGCGGCGTGGCCGCGTACAAGGCGGCGCTGCTGCTGCGCGCGTTCACCGAGGCCGGGCACGACGTGCGGGTCGTCCCCACGCCGAGCGCGCTGCACTTCGTCGGCGCCGCGACCTTCGAGGCGCTGTCGGGCAACCCGGTGACGACGGACGTGTGGTCCGACGTCGACGAGGTGGCGCACGTCCGCATCGGCCAGGAGGCCGACCTGGTCGTCGTCGCCCCGGCGACCGCCGACCTGCTCGCCCGCGCCGCCGCCGGCCGGGCCGACGACCTGCTCACCGCCACGTTGCTCACCGCGCACTGCCCGGTGGTCTTCGTGCCGGCGATGCACACGGAGATGTGGCTGCACCCGGCCACGCAGGACAACGTCGCCACCCTGCGCCGCCGCGGCGCGGTCGTGCTGCCGCCGGCCGTCGGCCGGCTCACCGGACCGGACTCCGGCCCCGGCCGGCTGCCCGAGCCCGCGGACATCGCCGCGCTGGCCGCCGTCGTGCTGGAGTCCGGCGCCGGCGCGCTCGCGCAGGACCTCGCCGGCCGCCGCGTGGTCATCAGCGCCGGCGGCACCCGCGAGCCGCTGGACCCGGTGCGCTACCTGGGCAACCGGTCGTCGGGCAAGCAGGGCTGGGCGCTGGCCCGGGTCGCCGCGGCCCGGGGGGCGGAGGTCGTGCTGGTCGCCGCCAACGTCGAGCTGCCGGTCCCGTTCGGCGTCCGGGTGGTGCCGGTGGGCACGGCCGAGGAGCTGCGGACGGCGATGCACGAGCAGGCCGAGGGCGCCGACGTCGTGGTCATGAGCGCCGCGGTCGCGGACTTCCGGCCCGCCACGGTGGCCGGCGCGAAGATGAAGAAGGACTCGGCGGGGGAGCCGGACTCGGTGCCGCTGGTCCGCAACGCCGACGTCCTCGCCGAGCTGGTCGCGAAGCGGTCGCCCGGGCAGCTGGTGATCGGGTTCGCGGCCGAGACCGGCGACGCCGACGCCGACGTGCTCACCCACGCCCGCGCCAAGCTCGCCCGCAAGGGCTGCGACCTGCTGGTGGTCAACGACGTCTCCGGGGGGCAGGTGTTCGGCCGGGCCGACAACGCCGTCGTCGTCCTCGCCGCGGACGGGAGCGCGACCGAGATCGCGCTCGGCCCCAAGGACGCCATCGCCGCCGGCATCTGGACCGCGGTGGCTGCGCGGCTGTCCCCCGCGCGGGGGTAGTCCTCCTCCCGGTCCCCGGGCACTGCCCGTCCGCGGGGCCCGGCCGGGTAACGTGCGCACCGAGTCGTGCCAGCGGGCGGCTCGCCGTCTCGTGACCAGCGACCCAGGAGTACCGACATGCCACGCCGCCTCTTCACGTCCGAGTCGGTCACCGAGGGGCACCCGGACAAGATCGCCGACCAGATCAGCGACTCGATCCTCGATGCCATGCTCGCGCAGGACCCGAAGAGCCGGGTCGCCGTCGAGACGATGATCACGACCGGCCAGGTGCACATCGCCGGTGAGGTCACCACCGCCGGCTACGTCGACATCGCCGCCATCGTGCGCGAGACGGTGCTGCGCATCGGCTACGACTCCTCCCGCAAGGGCTTCGACGGCGCCTCCTGCGGCGTCAGCGTGTCGATCGGCGCCCAGTCGCCCGACATCGCCCAGGGCGTCGACACCGCCTACGAGGCGCGCACCGGCTCGGCCGAGGACGAGTTGGAGCGCCAGGGCGCCGGCGACCAGGGCCTGATGTTCGGCTACGCCACCGACGAGACCCCCGAGCTCATGCCGCTGCCGATCGCGCTGGCCCACCGCCTGTCGCGCCGGCTGTCCGCCGTGCGCAAGGACGGCTCGGTGCCCTACCTGCGCCCCGACGGCAAGACCCAGGTCACCGTCGTCTACGAGGACGACCGCCCGGTCGCCGTGGACACCGTGGTCGTCTCCTCGCAGCACGCCGAGGACATCTCGATCGACCAGCTGCTCGCGCCCGACATCAAGGAGCTCGTCGTCGAGCCCGAGCTGGCCGCCCTCGGCCTGCCCACCGACGGCTACCGGCTGCTGGTGAACCCGACCGGCAAGTTCGTCATCGGCGGCCCCATGGGCGACGCCGGGCTGACCGGCCGCAAGATCATCGTCGACACCTACGGCGGCATGGCCCGCCACGGCGGCGGTGCCTTCTCGGGCAAGGACCCGTCGAAGGTGGACCGCTCCGCGGCCTACGCCATGCGGTGGGTGGCGAAGAACGTCGTCGCCGCCGGCCTGGCCAAGCGCTGCGAGGTGCAGGTCGCCTACGCGATCGGCGCCGCGCACCCGGTCGGCCTGTTCGTCGAGACCTTCGGCACCGGCACCGTGGCCGACGACGTGCTGGAGAAGGCGATCACCTCGGTGTTCGACCTGCGCCCGGGCGCCATCGTGCGCGACCTGGACCTGCTGCGACCGATCTACGCGCCGACCGCCGCGTACGGCCACTTCGGCCGCACCGACGTCGACCTGCCGTGGGAGCGCCTCGACCGCGTCGACGCCCTGCGCGCGGCCGTGGGCCAGTAGCAGCTGGACGCACCCGTTCCACCCGACGACCCGGGTCGCCCGCGCACGCCGCTGGTGGCCCGGGTCGTCGTCGACGTGCCCCTGGCGCACCTCGACCGGCCTTTCGACTACGCCGTCCCGGACACGCTCGCCGACACCGTGCGGACCGGCTGCCGGGTGCGCGTGCGCTTCCACGGCCGCCTGGTCGACGGCGTGGTGTGGGAGCTGGGGGAGACCACCGAGTTCGGCGGCTCGCTCCAGCCGCTGTCCCACGTCCCCTCCGGCGAGCCGGTGCTCACCCCGCAGGTCGCGCGGCTCGTGCGCACGGTCGCCGACCGCTACGCCGGGACGGCGAGCGACGTGCTGAGGCTGGCTCTCCCGCCGCGCCGGGCCGCGGCCGAGAAGCGGGAGACGCCCACGCCCGAGGAGCTGCCGGGGCCGCCGGACCCGGCCGGTTTCGCGCGCTACGCGGCCGGGCCGGCACTGCTCGACGCGCTCGCCGAGGGCCGCCCGGCCCGGGCGGTGTGGACGGCGCTGCCCGGCGAGGACTGGCCCACCCGCCTGGTCGAGCTGTGCCGCGCGACGCTCTCGGGACGACGGGGTGCGCTGGTCGTGGTGCCCGACGGGCGGGACCTGGACCGGCTGGCCGCGGCGGCCGCCGCGCTGCTGCCGGCGCACTCGTTCACCGTGCTGCGCGCCGACGACTCACCGGAGAAGCGGTACCGCGCCTTCCTGGCCGCCTCGCGCGGCGCCGCGCAGGTGGTGCTGGGCACCCGTGCCGCGATGTTCGCGCCGGTCCGGGACCTGGGGCTGGTGGTCGTCTGGGACGACGGCGACGACCTGCACGCCGACGAGCGCGCGCCCTACCCGCACGCCCGCGACGTGCTGGTGCAGCGGGCGTGGCTGGACGACTGCGCCGCGGTGGTGGCCGGCACCACCCGCACCGCCGAGGGGGCGCTGCTGGTCGAGTCCGGCTGGGCGCACGAGCTGGTCGCCGAGCGGGCCGTCCTGCGCGCCGCCGCACCCCGGGTGCAGGCGCTGGGCGAGGACTTCGAGCTGGCCCGGGACGCCGCCGCGCGCTCGGCCCGGCTGCCCTCGCTGGCGCACGAGGCGGCGCGCCGGGCGCTGGCCGCCGACACCCCGGTGCTCGTGCAGGTGCCGCGCCGCGGGTACGTGCCCTCGCTGGCCTGCGCGCGCTGCCGGGCGCCGGCCCGCTGCGCGCACTGCGCCGGGCCGCTGGGCATCTCGCCGCGGCCCGGCCCCGGCGGGACGCGGATCCCCGCCTGCCGCTGGTGCGCCCGCCCGGCGGCGACGTTCGACTGCCCGCACTGCCACGGCACCAAGCTGCGCGCCTCGGTGATCGGGGAGTCCCGGACGGCGGAGGAGCTGGCCCGCGCCTTCCCCGGGGCGGCGGTGCGCACCTCCGGCAGCACGACGGGCGTGCTCGCGTCGGTGCCGGGCGGGGCGGCACTCGTCGTCTCCACCCCGGGGGCCGAGCCGGTCGCCGAGGGCGGGTACGGCGCGGCGCTGCTCCTGGACTCGTGGGCGCTGCTGGGCCGGGCCGACCTGCGCGCGGGGGAGGAGACGCTGCGGCGCTGGATGAACGCCGCCGCGCTGGTCCGGCCGGCGTCGGCGGGCGGGCACGTGGTCGTGGCGGCCGACGCGGGGCACCCCGTCGTCCAGGCGCTGGTGCGGTGGGACCCGGCGTGGCTGGCCGCCCGCGAGCTGGCCGACCGCCGGGAGCTGGGCTTCCCGCCCGCGACCCGCATGGCGTCGGTGTCCGGGTCACCGGCGGCGCTCGCCGAGTTCCTCGAGGCGCTCCGCCTGTCCGATGGCGCCGACCTGCTCGGCCCGGTGCCCGAGCGCCCACGGCCGGGCGAGGAGGGGGAGCGGGAGCGCTACCTCGTCCGGGTGCCCCGCGCCGCCGGCGCCGCCCTGGCGCACGCCCTGGCCGAGGTGCAGGGCGTGCGCAGCGCGAGGAAGGTGCCCGAGCACGTCCGGGTGCAGCTGGACCCGCTGGACCTGGTGTGATGCCCGCATGCGGACGATCGGCCTGCTGGGCGGGATGAGCTGGGAGAGCAGCGCGCTGTACTACCGGCTGCTCAACGAAGCGGTGCGGGAGCGGCTGGGCGGGCTGCACTCGGCGCGCTGCGTGCTGCTGTCGGTCGACTTCGCGGAGATCGCGCGCCTGCAGGAGACCGGCGACTGGCAGCGCGCGGGCGAGCTGCTGGCCGCCGACGCGCGATCGCTGCAGGCGGCCGGGACCGACCTGGTGCTGCTCTGCACCAACACCATGCACACCGTGGCCGACGCCGTCACCGCCGGGCTGGACGTCCCGCTGCTGCACATCGGCGACAGCACGGCCGAGGCGGTCACCGCCGCCGGGCTGACCCGGATCGGGCTGCTGGGCACCCGGTACACGATGGAGCAGCCGTTCCTGGCCGACCGGCTCATCGCGGCGGGGCTCGAGGTCGTGGTCCCCGAGCTGGACGACCGGGACATGGTGCACCGGGTCATCTACGAGGAGCTGGTGCTGGGCGTCGTCCGGGAGGAGTCGCGGGCGGCCTACCGCGCGGTGGTCGACCGGCTGGTGGCCCGCGGCGCGCAGGGGGTGGTCCTCGGCTGCACCGAGATCGAGCTGCTCATCGGCCCGGGGGACGTCGGCGTCCCGACCTTCCCGACGACGGCGCTGCACGTCGCCGCGGCCGTGCGGGCTGCGCTCGACGACGACGCGCCGAGGGCCCCGCTTACGATCGGCGGGTGAGCGTCACCCCGATCCGGCTGTACGGCGACCCCGTCCTGCGCACGCCCGCGGCCCCGGTCGTCGACTTCGACGCCGAGCTGCGGCAGCTGGTCGCCGACCTGACCGAGACCATGCACGCCGCCGGCGGGGCCGGGCTGGCCGCCCCGCAGATCGGCGTCGGCCTGCGGGTGTTCACCTGGTTCGTCGACGGCGAGGTCGGCCACCTGGTCAACCCCGACGTCGCCGCGGTGGGCGAGGAGCAGCAGGACGGCCCCGAGGGCTGCCTGTCGCTCCCGGGGTTGCGCTACGACTGCCGGCGGCACCTGCACGTGGTCGCGTCGGGCTGGAACATGCACGGCGACCCGGTGCGCATCGAGGGCTCGGAGCTGCTCGCCCGCGCCATCCAGCACGAGACCGACCACCTCGACGGCGTCCTGTTCGTCGACCGGCTCGACGAGGTGGCCCGCACCCAGGCCCTCGCCGAGCTCGAAGCGGCCGAGTGGGCCGGCGTCGCCGCGTACCTGCCGGCGCCCCCTCCCGTCGTGAAGGTGAGCCCGCACTGAAGCTCCTGTTCGCGGGTACGCCCGCGCCCGCCGTGCCCTCCCTGGAGGCGCTGCTCGCCTCCGACCACGAGGTGGTGGCGGTCCTCACCCGTCCCGACGCCCGTTCCGGCCGGGGGCGGAGGACCGGCCGCTCGCCGGTCGCCGAGCGCGCCGACGCCGCCGGGATCCCGGTGCTGCAGCCGCGCTCGCCGCGGGAGCCGGAGTTCCTCGAGCAGCTGGCCGGGCTCGCGGTGGACTGCGCGCCGGTCGTCGCCTACGGCGCGCTGGTCCCGCAGGCCGCCCTCGACCTGCCGGCGCACGGCTGGGTCAACCTGCACTTCTCGCTGCTGCCGGCCTGGCGGGGAGCCGCACCCGTGCAGCACGCGATCATGGCCGGCGACGAGATCACGGGTGCTGCCACGTTCCGGCTCGAGGCCGGGTTGGACACCGGTCCGGTGTTCGGCACCGTCACCGAGGCGATCGGGCCCCGCGACACGGCCGGCGACCTGCTGGGGCGGCTGGCCGTCAGTGGCGCGCAGCTGCTCGTGGCCACGCTCGACGGCATCGCCGCCGGGGCGCTGGAGCCGCGGCCCCAGCCGGCCGAGGGCGTCAGCCTGGCGCCGAAGGTGGAACCCGCCGACGCCCGCGTCGACTGGGCGCTGCCGGCGCACGTGGTGGACCGGCGGGTCCGGGGCGTCACGCCCGCGCCGGGAGCCTGGACGACGTGGCGTGGTGACCGGCTGCGGCTGGGCCCGGTGACCCCCGCGCCGGAGGCGCCGGCGCTCTCGCCCGGCGAGCTGCGCGTCGAGGGCCGCGAGGTCCTGGCCGGCGCCGGCAGCGGCGCCGTCCGGCTGGGCGAGGTGCAGCCGGCCGGCAAGCGGATGATCCCGGCGGCGGACTGGGCGCGCGGTGCCCGGCCGGCCGCCGGCGAACGGCTGGGCGAGGCGTGACCCGGCCGCCGAAGCGTCCGGCCGGCGGGCCCCGGCGGCGCCGTCCGCTGGACGGTGCGCGGCTGACCGCCTACGACGTGCTGGACGGCGTCTCGTCGCGGGACGCCTACGCGAACCTGCTGCTGCCGCAGCTGCTGCGCGAGCGCGACCTGGACACCCGCGACGCGGCCTTCGCGACGCAGCTCGCCTACGGCACGCTGCGCGCCACCGGCACCCTCGACGCGGTGCTCGCCGGCCTGGTCGACCGCCCGCTGGCCGAGCTCGACCCGCGGGTGCTCGACCTGCTGCGCCTGGGCGCCTACCAGCTGATCGACCTGCGGGTGCCCTCGCACGCGGCGGTCGACACGACGGTGGACCTCACCCGGGCGATCGTCGGCACCGGCGCGTCCGGGCTGGTCAACGCGGTGCTGCGCAAGGTGGCGGCGGGCGGTGACCGCACGGCCTGGTTGGCCGCGCTCGGCGGCGACGCCGAGCAGCAGCTGGCGCTGGCGACCGACCACCCGCGGTGGATCGTGGACGCGTGGCGGGACGCCCTCGGCGGCGGGGGCGAGCTGGAGCCGGCGCTGCTCGCCGACGACGCGGCGCCCGAGGTGCACCTGGTCGCGCGGCGGATCCCGCGCGAGGAGCTGGCTGCGGAGTCCGGCGGCGAGCCCGGGCCGTGGTCGCCCTACGCGGTGCGGCTGCCGGGGGGCGATCCCGGGCGGCTGGCCGCTGTGCGCTCCGGCCGGGCCGCCGTGCAGGACGAGGGCAGCCAGCTGGCCGCGCTGCTGCTGAGCCGGGCGCCGCTGGAGGGGCCCGACGCGGCGTGGCTGGACATGTGCGCGGGGCCGGGTGGCAAGGCCGGTCTGCTGGCGGCGGTGCGCCCCGACGGGGTCCGGCTCACCGCCGCCGACCGGGCGCCGCACCGCGCCGATCTCGTGCGCCAGGCGCTGGGGGACCAGGCCGACGTCGAGGTGCTGGCCGCGGACGGCCGCGAGGCGCCCTGGCAGGCCGGTTCGTTCGACCGGGTGCTGCTCGACGCGCCGTGCACGGGCCTGGGCGCGCTGCGCCGCCGTCCCGAGGTGCGCTGGCGCCGGACGCCCGAGGACGTCGCCCCGCTGGTGGAGCTCCAGGTCGAGCTGCTGGCGAGCGCCCTGGCGTCGGTGCGGCCGGGGGGAGTGGTCGCGTACGTGACCTGCTCGCCGCACACCGAGGAGACCGTCGGCGTGGTCGACGTCGCCGCCGCGCGCGACGACGTCGAGGTGCTGCCGGTCGCGCCGCTGTTCCCCGAGGTGCCCGGCATCGCGCGCGGGGACTACGCGCAGCTGTGGCCGCACCGGCACGGCACCGATGCCATGTTCATGGCGCTGCTGCGTCGAACCCGCTGACCCCAGCTCCGGCCCGGCTACGGTGCCGGGCATGGCCTGGCTGCCCGAGGAGTTCGTCCACCCGCTGCGCGCCGACCTGCCGACGGGGCACCACCTGCGCCCGATCCGCGCCGAGGACGTGGGCATCGACTTCCCCGCGGTGATGGGCTCGCGCGAGCGGCTCTGGGCGATCTACGGCGACGCGTGGGGCTGGCCGCCGGCGGGGATGACGCCGGAGCAGGACCGCGCGGACCTGGCCCGGCACGAGCGGGAAATCGAGGCGCACGAGAGCTTCAACTACGCGCTGCTGCCCGAGGACGAGGGTGCGCTCCTGGGTTGCGTCTACGTGGACCCGCCCGAGAAGGCCGGCGACGTCGGGGCCGAGGTGTCCTGGTGGGTGGTCGACGAGCTCGTCGGCACGGATGTGGAGCGGGCGTTGGACGACTTCGTGCCCCGCTGGCTGGCGGAGGGGTGGCCGCTGCCCGCGCCGCCGCGCTTCGTCGGGCGCGACCTCTCCTGGGCGGAGTGGATCGGGCTGCCCGACCGGGACGCGGCGGCCTAGTCGACGGTCGCGAAGGCCCGCACCGGGAAGGTTGCCAGCCCCTCGACGGCCACCGGGACGGCGGTGAAGACGGCGCCGGTGTCGGGGAGCCCGCCGAGCCCGGTGAGGTGCTCGACCACGGGGATGTCGGCGCCCAGCAGCACGGTGTGCGCCGGGCGGGCGCGGCCCACGGTGTCGTCGATGTTGACCGAGTCGATGCCGACCAGCGCCGCCCCACCGTCCACCAGGACCCGGCAGGCGTCCTCGGTGAGGTGCGGGTGGTCGGCGTCGAGGTAGCGCTCGGTGCCCCAGTGCTCGTCCCAGCCGGTGTGCACGAGCACGGCCCGCCCGGCCAGGTCGAGGCCGGCGAACGCGCCGGCGTCCAGGGCGTGGCCGAGCCCGGCGGCGCGCACGACCACCGCGGGCAGGCCGGCGCAGCGCTCCAGGGCGAGACCGGCGAGGTCGTGCCCGTCCCGGTAGCGGTGCGCCGGGGTGTCCAGGTACGTGCCGGTGTTGCCCACCATGCTGATCCGGCCGATCTGGAACTCGGTGCCCGCGGCGTAGGTCCCGTGCGACTCGTCGAAGGCCAGGTGCAGACCGATCTCGGGCTCGGGCAGGCCGGGGTAGGTGACCATCCCGGACCGGACGACGTGGCTCAGGTCGACGTATCGCACGCGGTGATCATGGCTGACCGCGGTGGAGGTCAGAAGGGTGGTGGGTCGTCCGCCGGTGGGGGCGGGGGACTCGGTGGCTCGGCGAGCACCCGGTGTCCCGGTGGTCGGCTGGTCCGGGTGACGCCGGACGGGGTGAGGACGGTGAGTGTGCCGTCGTCGTCGAGGGTGTGGGTCCAGCCGGGGGCGTGGGTCTTGAGCCGGTGGTGGCGGCGGCACAGGCAGCAGAGGTTGGCGCAGTCGGTGGCGCCGCCCTCTCCGTGTGGCACGACGTGGTCGAGGTCGGCGCGTGCGGCGGGGACGTGGCAGCCGGGGTGGCGGCAGGTGCGGTCGCGGGCGGTGAGGTAGCGGCGCTGCGCGGCCGTCGGGGTGTAGCGGTTCACGGCCTCAGGGGCGCCGAGCAGCGGGCAGCCGCAGGCCTGGTGGGGGTGGTCGGGGCAGCCGCGGCGGGCGAGGCGCTCCACCTCGCGCTGGCCGGTGACCGCCAGCAGCCGGCCCCGGTGGTCGGTGAGGGCGATGTCGAGGGCGCCGCCGGCCGGCGCGCGCAGCCCGCCCGGGCCCACGGCGTCGAGCTGGGCCAGCAGCTCGCGCAGGTGGGCGGCGGTGATCGGCTCACCGTCCACCTCGCCGACCGGCGCTTCGGCTCCCGGCCGGCGGTAGGCGGCGGGCAGCGGGGCGCCGCCGTCGAGGAACCCGCCGACGGTGAGCGCGTCGAGTGGGGCGATGACGGTCAGGTGCGCGGTCACCGGTGGCTGCTGCTGCCAGGGCCGCAGCAGCAGGTCCAGGCCCGCGCCGACCCGCAGCACGCCGACCGGGCGGCGGTCACCGGCGGCCTGGGCGGTGCAGGCGTGCGCGTCCAGGGTGCGGCGGCAGGCGACCGCCTCGGGGTGCGGCATCCGCAGGGCCAGCTCGCTCATGCCGTTGCCGATCCGCCGGACCGTCACATCGGCGGCCTGGCGGGCCTGCGTCCGGCGCCGGTCAGCGGCCGCCTGGTCGCGGGCGGCCAGCTCGCGCTGCACGCGCTCCCGCAGCCCCCGGACCGACAGGCCGCCCGCGACCGGCAGCACCGCGGCCTCGACCGCGGCGACCACGGCCGGGTCGCTGTCATCGGCCGGGCGGCCCAGCTCCGCGGCGATCGCCCGGGCACGCGGCCAGTCCAGCGCCCCGCCGGCCAGCGCCGCCCAGGTGCGGGGGAGCCGGGTGGACAGCACGTGCGCGTGGTCCAGCAGCGTCACCGCCGCCGCCCGGCTGACCCCCAGGATCAGCGCCAGCTCGTCCAGGGCGAACTCACTGGTCCCCGCCGGCCCGTGCTCGGCCTCACCGGCCCGCCCCGGCCGGGCATCGTCGCCGACCGGGCGGGCCGCGGCGATGTCCAGGGCGAGCTCCAGCTTCAGCGACGCCAGCTTCGCCTCGGCCACCGTCACCTGCTGCAGGAAACCCGCCGACTCCGCCGACGACCGGCGACGCGGCAGCCACTCGCCCAGCCGCTCCACCCGCGGCGCCGGATCCGGATCGGCCGGCTCCCACGGCGACGGCGCGGCATCGACCGGCACCACGGTCACACCGACCGCCACCCCGCCCCTCGATGCCATGACCCCACGCTAGGCGCGGGGTACGACAGTTTGCGCAGGTCAGTCGCGCGGCGGGCCCGGCGGGTCTGCCAGCCAGCGGCGGCCGGCGCGGGCCTCCCGCTCGAGGGCGAGCACGAAGCACCCCGCCCCCAGCCAGAACTCCGACGACCAGGTCCACGGCCGGAGGCAGAGCAGCGACGCCCCGGCCGCGTATCCGAGCATCGTCGCGACCTGGCGGGTGAGGACCTCGCGACCGCGTCGAGCCGCCTCGGCGGTGGCGTCGTTCCCGAGCTCTCCCGCGGGCGGCCGGGCGCTGTCGGTCACGGGCGCAGGCTAGGCCGCTCGCAGGCGGTCGGGGCGCGATCCCGCGGCACCTAGACTCCCCGCGTGTCCCGGCAGCCGATGATCGCCCCCAGCCTGCTCTCCGCCGACTTCGCGAACCTCGCCGCCGAGGTCGCGCGGGTCGCCGACGCCGACTGGCTGCACGTCGACGTCATGGACGCGCACTTCGTCCCGAACCTGACCCTCGGCCTCCCCGTCGCTCAGGCGATCCAGGCGGTGAGCCCGGTCCCGCTCGACTGCCACCTGATGATCGAGAACCCGGAGCGCTGGGCGCCCGGGTACGCCGAGATGGGCGCCCGCAACGTCACCGTGCACGCGGAGGCCTGCACCGACCCGCGTGCGGTGGCCCGCGACATCCGCGCCGCCGGTGCGCTCGCCGGTCTGGCGATCAAGCCGGGCACCCCGCTCGAGGACCACCTCGACGTGCTGACCGACTTCGACACGCTGCTGGTCATGAGCGTCGAGCCCGGCTTCGGCGGCCAGTCCTTCATCGCCGACGTGCTCCCCAAGGCGCGCAAGGCCCGCGAGCTGGTGGATGCCGGCCACCTCACGCTGATCGTCGAGATCGACGGGGGCATCAACGCCGACACCATCGAGCAGGCCGCCGGGGCCGGCGTCGACATGTTCGTCGCGGGCTCGGCCGTCTACGGCGCCGACGACCCCGCCCGGGCCATCGCCGCGCTGCGCGCGCAGGCCGCCGCGGCGATGCCGGGATGACCGTCACCGGCACCGAGCTCGGCGCGATGGCCCGCGCCCGCGACCTGGGCGCCTCGGTCCTGGGCACGACCAGCCCCAACCCCGCGGTGGGCGCGGTCGTGCTGGCTGCCGACGGCACGGTGGCCGGCGAGGGGGCGACCCAGCCGCCCGGCGGCCCGCACGCCGAGGTGCAGGCGCTGGCGGCCGCGGGGGGACGGGCGCGCGGTGGCACCGCCGTCGTCACGCTCGAGCCCTGCGCGCACACCGGCCGCACCGGGCCGTGCGCCGACGCGCTGATCGCGGCCGGGGTCGCCCGCGTGGTCGTCGCCGTCCCCGAGCCGACGGAGAACGCCGGCGGGGGAGCCGACCGGCTGCGCGCCGCCGGCATCGACGTCGAGCTCGGCGTCGAGCAGGACGAGGCGGAGCTCGGGAGCCTCGCGCCCTGGCTGACCGGCGTGCGCGAGCACCGGCCGCAGGTGGTCTGGAAGGTGGCCGCCACGCTCGACGGCCGGGTGGCCGCCGCCGACGGCAGCAGCCGGTGGATCACCGGCGAGCAGGCCCGCTCCGCCGTCCACCGCCTGCGGGCCACCTGCGACGCCGTCGTCGTCGGCTCCGGGACGGCGGTGACCGACGACCCGCAGCTCACCGTCCGGGACGCCGACGGCCGGGACGCCGGCCGGCAGCCGCTGCGGGTGGTCGTCGACCGCCGCGGGCGGCTGCCGGAGAACGCCCGGGTGCTCGACGACGCCGCGCCCACCCTGGTCAGCCGGGCCGCGGGACCGGCCGACCTGCTCGCCGACTTGTTCGTCCGCGACGTCCGCCGGGTGCTGCTGGAGGGCGGCCCGACGCTGGCCGCCGCCTTCCTCCGCGCCGGCCTCGTCGACGAGGCCGTGGTGCACCTCGCCCCGAAGCTGCTGGGTGCCGGGCCCGCCCTGGTGGGTGACCTGGGAATCAGCGCGATCACCGGAGCGCTTGAGTTCGAGACCGTCGAGATCCTCCCCCTGGGTGGGGACGTGCAGCTCCGCCTGCGGCCCACCCGGCACACTGGGGGACGACAGTCCGTCCGGAGGAGGAGCTGAGATGTTCACCGGGATCGTCGAAGAGGTGGGCACGCTCGTCGTCCGCGAGGACCAGGCCGAGGCCGCCCGCCTCGAGATCCGCGCCAGCCGCGTGCTGGAGGACGTCGCCCTCGGGGACTCCATCGCCGTCGACGGCGTCTGCCTGACCGTCACCGGCGTCGAGGACGGCGTCTGGAGCACCGACGTCATGGCGGAGACCCTCCGCCGCAGCAGCCTGGGCAAGGTCGAGGCCGGCAGCCGGGTCAACCTCGAGCGGGCCGTCACCCCGAACACCCGGCTCGGCGGGCACATCGTGCAGGGCCACGTCGACGGCGTCGGCACCGTCCTCGCCCGCACCCCGGCCGAGCACTGGGAGGTCGTCCGCGTCGGGCTGCCCGCCGGCCTGGCGCGCTACGTCGTCGAGAAGGGCTCCATCACCGTCGACGGCGTGTCCCTGACCGTCAGCGCGGTCAGCGCCGCCGCCGACCCCGAGCCCTGGTTCGAGGTCAGCCTCATCCCCACCACCCTCCGCGAGACCACGCTGGGCGCGCGCGCCACGGGGGACCCCGTCAACCTGGAGGTCGACGTGATCGCCAAGCACGTCGAGCGACTGCTGGAGGCACGTCGGTGACGACACCCTTGACCCGTCTGGACAGCATCGAGACCGCCATCGCGGCGATCAAGGACGGCCGCCCGGTCGTCGTGATCGACGACGAGGACCGCGAGAACGAGGGCGACCTGATCTTCGCCTCGGAGCTCGCGACCCCCGAGCTGGTGGCCTTCATGGTCCGCTACACCTCGGGCTACATCTGCGTCGCCGTCACCGAGGCCGACGCCGACCGGCTGGACCTGCCCCCCATGCACCGGGTGAACCAGGACCGCCTCGGCACCGCCTACACCGTGACCGTGGACGCCCGCGAGGGCGTCACCACCGGCATCTCCGCCGCCGACCGGGCGACCACGATCCGCACCCTCGCGGCGGAGGACACCAACTCCCGCGACCTCTCCCGCCCGGGGCACATCGTCCCGCTGCGGGCCAAGGACGGCGGTGTGCTGCGCCGGCCCGGCCACACCGAAGCCGCCGTGGACCTCGCCGTCCTCGCCGGCCTGCGGCCCTCCGGGACGCTGTGCGAGATCGTCAGCGAGAAGGACCCCACCGGCATGGCGCGCGGCGAGGAGCTGCGCGTCTTCGCCGACGAGCACGACCTCGTCATGGTGTCGATCGCCGACCTGATCGCCTACCGCAAGCGCTTCGACAAGCTGGTCGAGCGGGTGGCCGAGGCGATCGTGCCGCTGACCCCCGGCACGTTCACCGCCGTCGGCTACCGCAGCTCCTACGACGAGCGCGAGCACGTGGCCTTCGTCTACGGCGACATCGGCGACGGCGAGGACGTGCTGGTGCGCGTGCACTCCGAGTGCCTCACCGGCGACGTCTTCGGCTCGCTGCGCTGCGACTGCGGCCCCCAGCTGCAGGCCGCGCTGGCCGCCGTGGCCGAGGAGGGTCGCGGCATCGTGCTCTACATCCGCGGGCACGAGGGCCGCGGCATCGGCCTGCTGCACAAGCTGCAGGCCTACCAGCTGCAGGACCTCGGCGCCGACACCGTCGACGCCAACCTCGACCTGGGTCTGCCGGCCGATGCGCGCGACTACGGCACCGGGGCGCAGATCCTGGTCGACCTCGGCGTGCACACGATGCGGCTGCTGACCAACAACCCGGCCAAGCGCGCCGGGCTGGAGGGCTACGGCCTCAAGGTGCTCGGCCGGGTCTCGCTGCCCAGCCACGTCACCTCGCAGAACCTGGGCTACCTGCGCACCAAGCGCGACCGCATGGGCCACCTGCTGGACATCATCGAGCCGGAGGTCGAGGTCGCCGGCGAGCCCGTGCACGCCGACCCGATCCCGGAGAACGTCCCGCTGCGCGTCGACGAGCAGCCCTCGTGAGCGGCACTGGAGCACCCGTCGTGGAGCCGGTCGACGCGGCAGGGCTGACCCTCGGCGTCGTCGCGACGACGTGGCACGCCGAGCTCACCGACAGTCTGCTGGCCCGCGCCCTCGAGGCGGCCCGGGCCAGCGGCATCACCGCGCCGACCGTGGTCCGCGCCCCGGGTGCCGTCGAGCTGCCGGTCGTCGCCCAGGCGCTGGCCGAGCGGCACGACGCCGTCGTCGCCCTCGGCGTCGTGATCCGCGGGGGGACGCCGCACTTCGAGTACGTCTGCGACGCGGTGACCGCCGGGCTGACCCGGGTGTCGCTGGACGCGGCCACGCCCGTGGGCAACGGCGTCCTCACCTGCGACACCGAGGAGCAGGCGCGCGACCGCGCCGGCCTGCCCGGCTCGGCCGAGGACAAGGGCTGGGAGGCGACCATCGCCGCGCTGGCCACCGCCCTGACCCTGCGCGACCTGCGGCCCCCGCAGCGCACCACCGGGTTCAGCGTGACCCCCGCCGGAGGCCGGTCGTGAAGACGTTCGACGCCCTGTTCGCCGAGCTCTCGGCCAAGGTCGCCGAGGGCGATCCCGCCTCGGGCACCGTCACCGCCGTGCGCGACGGCGTGCACGCCGCGGGCAAGAAGGTCGTCGAGGAGGCGGCCGAGTCGTGGATGGCCGCCGAGCACGAGGGGGAGGAGCGGACGGCCGAGGAGATCAGCCAGCTCCTCTACCGGGTGCAGGTGCTGATGCTCGCCAGGGGTCTGACCCTGGACGACGTCTACGCTCACCTCTGATCGCGACCCGACCCACCGCCCTGAGGAGCTCTCCCGTGCTGCGCATCGCCGTGCCCAACAAGGGCGTCCTGAGCGAGCCGGCCGCCGAGATGCTCGCCGAGAGCGGGTACCGGATGCGGCGCAGCACCAAGGACCTCGTCGTCTACGACCCGGACAACGACACCGAGTTCTTCTACCTGCGGCCCCGCGACATCGCCGTCTACGTGGCCGCCGGGACCCTCGACGTCGGCATCACCGGCCGCGACATGCTGCTGGAGACCGCGCCGGCCGAGGGCGAGGGCCCGACCGCGGTCGAGGTCATGCCGCTGGGCTTCGGCCGGTCCTCCTTCCGCTTCGCCTCCCCGGTCGGCTCGGGCATCGAGTCGGTCGACCAGCTCGCCGGCAAGCGGATCGCCACCGCCTACCCGGTGCTGCTGCAGCGCCACCTCGAGGACTCCGGCATCAAGGCCGACGTGGTCAAGCTCGACGGCGCCGTCGAGACCGCGTGCGCGCTGGGCGTCGCCGACGCCGTCTGCGACGTCGTGGAGACCGGGACGACGCTGCGGGCCGCGGGGCTGCACATCATCGGTGAGCCGGTGCTGGCCAGCGAGGCCATCCTGGTCGGCCGCGAGGGCGCCGAGGAGATCGGGGCGGTCGCGCAGCTGCGCCGCCGCCTGCAGGGCGTGCTGGTCGCCCGGCAGTACGTGATGCTCGACTACGACTGCCCGGACGACCTGCTCGCCCGCGCCACCGAGCTGACCCCGGGCATCGAGGGGCCGACGGTCAGCCCCCTGCAGCGGGCCGGCTGGTCGGCGGTCCGCGCCATGGTCCGCCGCAGCCAGACCAACCAGGTCATGGACGAGCTGTACGAACTCGGCGCGCGAGCCATCCTGGTCACCAGCATCCATGCCTCCCGGCTCTGAGCCGGAACCTCCCGGCGTCCCCGCGCGTCAGTCCGGCATGCGCCGACTCCTGCCCCTGCTCCTGACGGTCGCCGCCCTGGCCCTGGCCGGCTGCGGGACGGCGGACGACGGCGATGCGGCGGGGCCGAGCACGGACGGAGGCGGCGGCGGGGCCGCGGCCGGGGGCGGCATCTCGCAGGCCGACAACGACCTGCAGGTCGAGGTCGACCTGGGCGACGGCAGCGCGGCGCAGACGTGGACGCTCACCTGCGTCGGCTTCGTCGAGGGCAGCCACCCCGAGGCGCAGGCGGCCTGCGACCACCTGTCCGCGCTGACCGACCCGTTCGCCCCGCTGCCCGACGACGTCATGTGCACCCAGGTGTACGGCGGGCCCGAGACCGCGCACGTCGTCGGCCGCTGGGGCGGGCAGCCGGTCGACCTCCAGCTCTCCCGGACCGACGGCTGCCGCATCGAGCAGTGGGCCGCGCTGGTCCCGCTGGTGCCCGCGCCGGCCGGCTGACCGCGGCCCGGTGGGGTCAGCCGGCCGACCGGCCGGTCAGCGCACGCGCGTGGTGCGCTCCACCAGGTCGATCGCGGTGCACAGCCCGAGCGCCGTCGCCCGGCTGCCGGTCGGGCCGGAGGCGAGCAACGCCGCCACGGCCGGGGCCAGCGGCCGCTCGCCGACCAGGGCGTGCAGCACCGCCGCGTACTCACCGCTCACCCGGCCGGCCGCCGCGTGCCGCAGCAGCGCGCGGGAGAGCTCGGTGGTGCGGCAGGCCGCCAGGGTCGTGACGCCGGCCGCGAAGCGCGGAGCGGCGGGGTGCCCGAGCAGGACCAGCCCGGCGACCGTGCCGGCCATGACGTCGTCGCCGGCCGGGGTGAGCCCGGGGCCGAGGCCGATCAGCCGGGTCGCGGTGCGCAGGGCGGCATCGAGGTCGGC
The DNA here is from genome assembly GCF_054050515.1 of Blastococcus sp. SYSU D01042. Lineage (NCBI taxonomy): Bacteria > Bacillati > Actinomycetota > Actinomycetes > Geodermatophilales > Geodermatophilaceae > Blastococcus > Blastococcus sp. SYSU D01042. The sequence continues at coordinate 84,566 of NZ_JBJGZM010000008.1, forward strand.
CCGCCGGACGGCACCGCGCAACGCGGCCAGCGGTCCACCGGGGCCGGTGGGCAGGCCGGGCAGCGCGAAGGCGCTGTGCGGGACGCCCTCCCCGTAGAGGGTGGTCCGCAACTGGCGCACTCCCTCGGGCAGCAGCGCCGGGCGGGCGCTGGGCAGCCGTGGGCGGGGGTCCCACCACGCGGCGGCGCTGACCACCAGGTCGCCGACGACGATGCGGCCGCCGCCGACCTCGGCCGGAGCGGTCGGGGAGGCCAGCGGACGCCCCGTGCTCGGGCGGAACAGCACGCAGCCGAGCGGCAGCCGCGCGGCGTCGCTGGTGAGCACCCCGACGACGTCGCCGTCGCGCTCACCGGGCACGTGCAGGTACACCCCGGTCGGGGTGCTGGCGACGACGCGCGCCTTGCGGACCGGTCCGCGCAGCAGCGCGGCGACACCGGTGCTCGCGGCGGCCGGTACGGCGGCCATGGGTCGCGCCGGACGCGTGGTCCGCGCCGCCGCCGCGCCGGATCCGCGGGGGAGGGGGATGGTCGGGACACCGGCCCGCGCGGCGCGACCGCGCGCGGCCGCCTGCGAGTGGGTGTCCGTGCTGGTGTCGTTGCCGGTTGTCTCGTCGATCGTGCGCACTGGCGGCCCTTCGCCGGAGGTGCGACGGGGGGCGAGAGCCCCCGTCCGGTCTCTGCTCGCGTCCGGACGCAGAGGGCCGTGCCGCCGGTTGCCGGGTGACGGCTTAGCATCGCTGCGAGCGGGTTGAGCGGGCTTCGAACCTATGCGGCGCGTCGCACGCCGTCTTATGGCGGAACTCGCCAAGAATGGATGGTGCCGTTCAAGGAGTCCTGACAGACTTCCGAGACGGGACCGCCTCATTGGCGACTGGAAAGGGATGCGTCGTGACGCAGGGTGAAGCCTCGGTGGTAGCTCCAACGCAGCGTGACGGAACCGTGCCGTTTCGTCGCAACCGTGTGGTCGACGAGTCGGCGCGTCCGGACCCGTCCTGGACCGACCGCGGCAGCTGGCAGGAGCGCATGGGACTCACCGTCGAGGACGCGCTGGACCTCCCGGGGCTGACCGGCACCGCGGTGGTCGCCGGGGCCGGCGGGCTGGGCCGCTCCGTCCGGCTCATGGTCGTCGACAAGCCCGCCGACCCGCTCGCGGGCGCGGGCGCCGACGTGCTCGTCGTGCTGGGCGCGCGGCTGCCCCCGGCCGACCCCGCCAACTGCCGGGCGCTGGTCGAGCGGCTGGACTCCATGGGCACCGCTGCGCTGGCCTTCCGCAGGACCGAGGGGCCGCCCCCCGTGCCGGCCGAGGTGCTCGCCGAGGCCGACCGCCGCGGGCTGCCCGTGCTGGCGCTGCCCGCCAACGTCCGCCTGGACGAGGTGGTCGCCGAGGTGCTGGGCGCCGTCGTCACCAAGCAGGGCCAGGCCCTCGCGCTCAACTCCCGCATGGACGACCAGTTCATGGAGGTGGCGCTCACCGGCGGGGGGCTGGCCGAGGTGACCGCGCGGCTCGCCGCGATGCTCGACGGCGCCGCGGTGCTCGGCCTGGGCCCGGACCGCGAGGTGGTCACCAGCGCCGGCGTGCAGGACGACGTCGAGGAGATCAGCGACTGGCTGTGGCTGCTGGACGCCGCCGCCGACGACGCGCTCGCCGAGCTCACGCCGTCCCACCGGCTGGCCGGCGTGCGCGCGGACCGCACCGCCGTCACCCCGGCCGACGTCCTGGCCGACGCCGACCTCTCCCCGGCCGACGGCATCCTGCTCGTCCCTGGCCACCACCAGCTGCCCGGCGGGGTGGGTGAGTACGCGGTGGCGCCGATCATGGCCGGGGACCAGCGGCACGGCTGGCTGGTCGCGGTGCACCGGACGGGCGCGATGATGGTCGGTGCCGGCGGCGTCCTCGAACGCGCGGCGGTGATCGCGGCGCTGTCGGTCATCCGGCTGCAGGCCGTGCACTCGGTCGAGCTGCGGTTCCAGGGTGACCTGGTGCGCCGGCTCGTCGGCGGCTCGGTGGGGCACACCGAGCGGACGCTGGCCTACACCCGGTCCTTCGGCTGGCGGCTGGACGGCCCGGTCGCCGTCCTCGTGACCGCGACCGAGACCGTCGCCGACGCCGCGGGTGACCCCACCCGGGCCCTCGACGTCCTCGACCGGCTGGCCGACGGCTGGCGCTCCGCGCTGGAGGCCGAGGTGGCCGGCGCCGCCGTCGCGGGGCTCGCGACCGAGATCGTCACCCTGCTGCCGCTGGACGGGCGGACCCCCGAGGAGGTGTCCTCGCTCGTCGCCGCGGTGAGCTCGCGGGTCAACGGGCGGCTGCGCCGGCTCGGTCGCGTGCTCGGCACCGGCATCGGCCGGCCCGCGGGCTCGCTGTCGGAGCTGGCCGAGGCGCACCGCCAGGCCCAGCGCGCCCTCGGCGTCGGCCAGGAGATCCAGGGCGGTGCGTCGGTCACCCACTTCGACCAGCTCGGGGTCTTCCGTCTGCTCTCCCTCATCCCGGACAGCACGGAGCTGCGCTCCTACGTCGACGAGGTGCTCGGCCCGCTGGCCGACGCGACCGACGCCGACTCCGCCGACCTGCGCGAGACGCTGCTGGTGCTGCTGGAGACCAACCTCAACGTCGCGGAGTCCGCGCGCCGGCTGCACTTCCACTACAACACGATGCGCTACCGCATCGGCAAGCTGGAGCGGATGCTCGGGCCCTTCACCAGCGACCCCACGCTGCGGCTGAACCTGCTGCTCGCGCTGCACGCCGCCCGGATGAGCGGGCTGGACCAGCCGCACCGCCCGCCGCTGGAGGCCGGGATGGCCCCGCCGCCGGACGAGGGGCTGGACTCGCTGCTCTAGGCAGCCAGCCAGGCGTCGATCCCGGCGAGCAGCTCGCGCTGCACGGCTGCCGGCGCGAAGGACGCCGTCACCGAGGCGCGGGCCAGGTCGGCGAGCGCGGCGTCGTCCCACCCGTGGACGTCGCGGACGGCGTCGTACTCGCCCGGCAGCGTCCAGCCCGTCTCGGCGGGGACGTCGGTGGACAGGGTGACCACCAGCCCGGCGTCCCGCAGCGCCGGCAGCGGGTGCGCGGCCAGGTCGGGCACCAGCCCGAGCGCGACGTTCGACGACGGGCAGACCTCGAGCGGGACGGCGCGGTCGCGCAGATCCGCGACCAGCTCCGGGTCCTCGGTCACGCGCAGCCCGTGGCCGATCCGCTCCGCCCGGCCGGTCCTGAGCGCCTGCCGCACGCTGGCCGGGCCCTGGGTCTCGCCGGCGTGGTGGACCAGGTGCAGCCCGGCGTCGGCGGCCTCGGCCACCAGCCCGGCGAAGGGGGCCAGCGGGTGCTCCTCGGCCCCGGCGAAGCCGACACCCACGACGCCGGCGTGGCGGTACCGGCGGGCCAGCTCCACGGTCCGCCGGAAGCGCTCTGCGGACCGGCGCCGCGGGTGGTCCAGCAGCACCTGCACCTCGAGCCCGGTCTCCGCCCGCCCGGCCGCCAGCCCGTCCAGCACCGCGGTCAGCGGCATCTCGGGGTCGCCGAGCCGCTCGCCGTGGCTCGCGGCGGTGAACGTCACCTCCGCGTAGCGGACGCCCTGGGCGACCTGATCGGCGCAGAACTCCCGGGCCACGCGGGTGAAGTCCTCCGGTCGGCGCAGGCAGTCGCGGACAGCGCCGTTGACCTGGGCGAACTCCGCGAACCCGGCGTACCGGCCCGCGCGCGGGAGCAGGGCGAGACCGTGCTCCGCCGCCAGCTCGCGGGCGGTGTCCTCGCGGACCGCGCTCTCCAGGTGCACGTGCAGGTGCGCCGTCGGCAGGGTGGTCAGGTCGCGCACCGGCGCAGCGTACGGACGAGGATGGCCAGGACGCCGCACCGTGCGGCACGGAGGAGGCGACGCACGTGACAGGTCCGCTGCAGGGGAAGGTCGCACTGGTCACCGGGGCGTCGTCGGGCATCGGGGAGGCGACGGCGGAGGCCCTCGCCGCCGCCGGCGCCGCGGTCGCCATCGGGGCGCGCCGCAAGGACCGGCTCGACGGCCTCGCCGCCCGGCTGCGGGCCGACGGCGCCACGGTGCTCGCGCTCGACCTCGACGTGACCGACGAGCAGGCGTGCGCCGACGCGGTCGCCCGCACCCGGGCCGAGCTGGGGGGCCTGGACGTCCTGGTCAACAACGCCGGCGTCATGCTGCTCGGCACGATCGTCGGCGCCGACCCCGAGGACTGGCGGCGGATGCTGCACACCAACGTCCTCGGCCTCATGTACATGACGCACGCGGCCATCGACGGCATGGTCGAGCAGGGCTCGGGTGACGTCGTCAACGTGTCGAGCGTCGCCGGGCGGGTGGCCCGCAAGGGCGCCGGCGTCTACAACGCCAGCAAGTGGGCGGTGAACGCCTTCAGCGAGTCGCTGCGGCAGGAGGTGACCGGGCGCGGGGTGCGGATCGGGCTGGTCGAGCCGGGCGCGGTCGCCACCGAGCTCACCGACCACATCACCCAGCCCGAGGCGAAGGCGGCGTCGAGGAAGATGGCCGAGACCATGACGCCGCTGCAGGCCGAGGACATCGCCCGCGCCGTCGTCTACATGGTCAGCCAGCCCCGCCACGTCGCCGTCAACGAGGTGCTCGTCCGCCCCACGGACCAGGAACGGTGACCTGCTAGTCGTGGAAGACCTCGATGGCGGCGCCGATCTCGACCAGCCGCTCGTAGAGGTGCTCGTAGCCGCGGGCGATGATGTCGACGTTGCGCAGCACCGAGGTGCCCTTCGCCGCCAGCATGGCCAGCAGGATGCAGACCGCGGGGCGCAGCGCCGGCGGGCAGACGACCTCGGCGCTGGACCACCGCGTCGGGCCGTCGACCAGCACGCGGTGCGGGTCGAGCAGCCGCACGTCGGCGCCCAGCCGGGTGAGGTCGGACAGGTGGATCGCCCGGTTGTCGTAGACCCAGTCGTGGATCATCGTCGACCCCTCCGCCTGCGCGGCGATGACCGCGAAGAACGGCAGGTTGTCGATGTTGAGGCCCGGGAACGGCATCGGGTGGATCTTGTCGATCGGCGCCCGCAGCCTCGACGGGTGGATGGTGACGTCGGCCAGCCGGGTGTGCCCGTTGTCGGCCAGGTACTCCGCCGAGAGCTCGTAGCGCAGGCCCATCTCGGCCAGGACGGCGAGCTCGATCTCCAGGAACTCGACCGGCGCCCGCCGCACGGTCAGCTCCGAGCCGGTGACGATGCCCGCGGTGAGCAGGCTCATCGCCTCGACCGGGTCCTCGCTGATCGTGTAGTCGACGTCGGCGTCGAGCACCGCCCGGCCGGAGACGGTCAGCGTCGTCGTCCCCAGGCCCTCGACGCCCACGCCGAGCAGCTGCAGGTACAGGCAGAGGTCCTGGACCATGTAGTTGGAGCTGGCATTGCGGATGGTCGTCGTGCCCTCGGTGCGGGCGGCGGCGAGCAGGGCGTTCTCGGTGACGGTGTCCCCGCGCTCGGTCAGCACGATGGTGCGGTCGCTGGCGCCGGTCGGGGTGACCGTGGCGTGGTACTCGCCGGCCCGGGCCTCCACCTCCAGCCCGAAGGGGCGCAGGGCGATCATGTGCGGCTGCACGGTGCGGGTGCCCAGGTCGCAGCCCCCCGCGTAGGGCAGCTCGAACTCCGGCGCCCGGTGCAGCAGCGGGCCGAGGAACATGATGATGCTGCGGGTCCGGCGCGCGGCGTCGGCGTCGATGCCGGCCAGGTCCAGCTGCTCGGGGACGACGAGGGTGAGGTCGTGACCGGCCTCGTCCCAGGTGGCCGAGACGCCGATCGACCGGAGGACGTCGAGGATCCGCTCGACCTCCACGATCCGGGCGACGTTGCGCAGCGTCGTCCGCCCGCGGTTGAGCAGCGCCGCGCAGAGCAGCGCCACCGCGGCGTTCTTCGAGGACTTGACCGCGACGCTGCCGCTGAGCAGCCGACCGCCGGTGACCCGCAGGTGCGTGGGGCCCGACGGCCCGACGCTGATCAGCTCGCTCTCCAGCGCAGCCGACAGCCGGCCGAGGAGCTCGAGGGTCAGGTTCTGGTTGCCCTGCTCGATCCGTGCCACCGCGCTCTGGCTGGTGCCCAGCCGGTCGGCCAGCTGCTGCTGGGTGAGGCCGCGGTGCCGCCGGGCGTCGCGGACCAGCGCGCCGATCCGGGCCATCGCGGTGTCAGGGGCCTGCTCGGTCAGCGTCACCGGGGCACGGTATCTCGTGTGTGAGATACCGCCGTGCAGGCCGGGCCGGGCGTGTGCGATCGGAGGTGCGAGGGCCAGGATGGGTCCGTGGAGGTCCTGGTCACCGGTGGCACCGGCCGGCTCGGTCAGCGCCTGGTCCCGCGGCTGCGGGCGACGGGCGCCACGGTGCGGCAGATGTCCCGGCGCGGCACCGGACCGGGCGGGGTGCGCGGCGACCTCGCCACCGGCTTCGACCTGACGACGGCGCTGGCCGGAGCGGAGGTCGTGGTGCACGCCGCCGGCGACCCGCGCGGGGACCCGTGGGAGGTCGACGTCGCGGGCACCCGCCGGCTGGTCCAGGCGGTCGACCGCGACCGGCTGCGGCACCTGCTGCACGTGAGCATCGTCGGCGTCGACCGGATCCCGTTCGGCTACCACCGCGCCAAGTTCGCCGCCGAGCAGGTGCTGCTCGCCTCCGGCCTCCCGGTCACCCTGCTGCGGGTCACCCAGTTCCACGAGTTCGTCGACGAGTTCCTCGACACCGCCCGCCGCGGGCCGGTCCTCCCGGTGCCGATGGGCTGGCAGGCGCAACCGGTCGACGTCGACGAGGTGGCCGCGCACGTGGTCGAGCTGAGCTCCGGCCCGCCCTCGGGCGGCGTGGTGGAGTTCGGCGGGCCGGAGGTGCACACCGCGGCCGAGCTGGCGCGGCTGTGGACCGCGGCGCGCGCTCCGGGCGTGCACGTGGTGGCCACACCGGTACCGGGCCGGCTGAGCTCTGCGATCCGCGACGGCGCCGCCCTGCCCCGCGGCGGCGCGCGCGGGCGGCGCACGTACGCCGAGCACCTGCGCGGCTGAGCGCGGCGTTCCTGCCGAGGACCGTGGCAGGACCGCCGAAGCGGACGCGACGGCCGGTATCCGCCGGAACGTGTCGGTGCCGGTGCCTAGGGTCCGGTCGTGACCACCGCACCAGCCCTCCCGGGACGCACGCTCCTGGCCGTCGTCGTGACCGTGCTCGCCTGGGCGTCGGCGTTCGTCGCCATCCGCGGCGTGGGGGAGGACGTCTCCCCGGGTGCCCTCGCGCTCGGTCGCTTGCTGGTGGGGACGGCGGTGCTGGCCGCGCTGGCCGCCGGCCGCGGCTGGGTGCGCCCGGACCGCCGCGAGTGGGTGCTGCTCGTGGTGTGCGGCGTCGGGTGGTTCGGGGTCTACAACCTCGCGCTCAACGCCGCCGAGCAGCACCTGGACGCCGGCACCACCGCGATGCTGGTCAACATCGGCCCCATCCTCATCGCCGTCCTGGCCGGGTGGCTGCTGGGCGAGGGGTTCCCGCGCTGGCTGGTGGTGGGCGTGGCCGTCGCCTTCGCGGGCGTGCTGCTCATCGGCCTGGCCACCCGCGGCGCGGACGTCGACCTCCTCGGCGTGCTGCTCTGCGTCGTCGCCGCGGTCACCTACGCCGTGGGCGTCGTCGCGCAGAAGCCGCTGCTCGGCCGGCTGCCCGCCCTGCAGGTCACCCTGACCGCGTGCGCCATCGGCGCCGTCTGCTGCCTGCCGTGGGCCGGCGCCCTGCTCGCCGACCTCGGCACCGCACCGGCCGGCTCCATCGCCGGCATGGTCTACCTCGGGGTGGTGCCGACGGCGCTCGCGTTCAGCACCTGGGCGTACGCGCTGACCCGGATGGACGCAGGCCGGCTGGGCGTGACCACCTACCTCGTGCCGCCGCTGGTGATCCTGCTGGGCTGGGTGCTGCTGGACGAGGTCCCGCCGGCGCTGGCCGTGGTGGGCGGCGCGGTGTGCCTCGCGGGGGTGGCGCTGTCCCGGCGCGGCGGGCGGCGGCCGGTCGTCCCGCAGGCCGAGACGGTGCCCGCCGGCTGACCTCATGGTGGGTCTCCCGCCGCGGATGGGGTAGGCAGGCAACAGGCAACGACCAGGAGGGGACGCGGTGGAGCAGCAGGAGTGGGCACGCGTGGTGGAGGCGGCCACGCGGGCGCCCTCGATCCACAACACCCAGCCGTGGCGGTTCACCGCCACGCCCGACCAGCTCGACGTCCACCTCGACCCGGCCCGCGCGCTGCCGGTGCTCGACCCCACCCGCCGGCAGCAGGTCATCAGCTGCGGCATCGCCGTCGAGTTCGCCGTCGTGGCCCTCGCTGCGGCGGGGCGGCTCACCGAGGTGGAACTGCTGCCGGACGACGACGCCGACCACCTGGCCACCCTGCGGGTCATCGGCCCGATCGAGGCGACCGACGAGGACCGCGCGCTGGCCGCCGCCGTCGGGCAGCGGCACACGGTGCGCGACCCCTTCCAGGCCCGCGACCTCCCGGCCGGCCTGACGGACCGGCTGCAGGCCGAGGCCGGCGCCTTCGGCGCGTGGTTCAAGCCGGTGACCCGCTCCGAGGAGGAGGTTGCCACCGTCTTCCTCATCGACCGGGCGGAGGAGATGGAGCAGGGGGACCCCGCCTACCTGGCCGAGCTGCAGAGCTGGCTGCGCACCGACCCCGCAGCCGTCGACGGCGTGCCGGTCGGGGCGGTGCCGGGCGGTGACCCGCACCAGCGGCCCTCGAACTGGACCATCCGCGACTTCGTCGTCGGCACGCGGGAGCACGCGCCGGCCGGGGTGGTCGACCCCGACGCGCCACCGCCGGCGGTCGAACGGCCCGCGGTCGTGCTCATGGGCACCGACGGGGACGAGCGGTACGACTGGGTGCAGGCCGGCCGGGCGCTGGCGCGGGTGCTGCTGGTGGCCACCGCCGCCGGGCTCGCCGCCTCGCCGCTGACCCAGGCGCTGGACTGGCCGGCCACGCGGACCCGCCTGCGGTCCCGGCTCTCGCTGGTCGGGCACCCGCAGATGCTGCTGCGGATGGGCTACCCGCAGGAGACGCCCGCCGCCCCGCACAGCGGGCGGCGGCCGGTCGCCGACGTGCTCACCGTCGTGACCGGCTGAGCGCCGGTCAGCCGGTGCGGCGCGGAGCGGCCCAGGGGTCCTCGTCGTCGTCCGGGCCGGCGTCGTCGTCGGCGGGGGAGGAGGGCGCGCTGCGCCGGGCGGCGGCCTCCAGGGCCGCGTCCCGCTCGGACGCGCGCTCGGCGGCCAGCGCCCGCTCCCGGGCCCGCTCCTCGCGCAGCGACGGCCGGTCCGCGACCGGCGCGCCGGCGCCCAGCCGCCAGAGCGCGACCCCGGCGAGGGCCAGTCCGATCGGCAGCACGTAGGCGGCGGCCCGCTCGGTCGCCCCCTCGGCGAGGACGTCGACGCCGGTGACGAAGAACGTGGTCGCCGCGGCCCCGACGAGCCCGAGCAGGACCAGCGTCGTGCCGAGCAGCTCCGAGCGCGGCCGCAGCGCGTAGGCCAGGGCGATCAGGCCGAGGGCACCGCCGACCAGGTAGAGGGTGGCGCCGACGGCGTGCCAGGTGTCGGAGCGGTCGCTGGGCAGCACCCCCACGAGCAGCACGCCGAGCGCGGCGATCCCGAACAGGTAGGTGGCGACCCTGCCCGCGCCGCTGCGCAGCGGCGGGAGGAGCAGCAGCGCGCCGGCCAGGATCAGCCCTGCCTGCACCACGAAGGAGGCGTTCATCGCCTGGTGGCCCGGCCAGGTGGTGGCGCCCAGGTCGCTGATGACGTCGTCGATGCGGGAGTGCCCCTCGCCGCGCAGCTGCACGAGGGTCTCGACGACGAAGAACTGCAGGGTGAGCAGCCAGGCGAGCGCGCCCCAGCGGAACCGGTCGGAGATCACGGGCCCCATCGTCCCAGCCCGGCCGGAGCGGCCCGCTCGAGGACCACGTCGAGCTGGGTCTCGCTCAGCCAGGAGGGGTTGCTGCCCGCCGGCATCCGCAGCACCTCGGCGTCCCGGAACCGGGGGTCGTGCAGGAGCTCGCCGCGCTCGACCGGAACCGCCAGCCGGGTCAGCCGCACCGGCAGCACGAGCTGGTCGTCGTCCGGCCCGTCGCCGGGCCGCACCGGACCGGTGACCGTGCCGACGGCGTGCACACCCGGCAGGACGCGGCCGCTCACCCACAGCACCACCGGCCGGCCGGGGACGACGAGGTCGAGCCGGTAGGAGGACCGGACGCAGCGGGTCAGGTCCCGCTGCTCGCCCGGCGCCCATCCGGGGTCGATCGCGTCCGGCGGCCGGGTGCTCTTGAGCAGCCAGCCGGCGACGTCCCCGGCCTCCAGCCGGGCTCCTGGCACGGGAGCGGCGCGGATCAGTCGGTGGCGGGGTGCCGGATGCCGCCGGCCGGGTCGGCGTCGTCGGAGCCGACGGCCTGGCGCTCCTGCTCGGTGCGGTGCTCGAGCACCTCGTCGTCGGGGTGCGGGTCCTTGGCGTGCTGCGTGCGGTCCCGCGTCACGTTCTCCTCGGGGACGAGGACGTCGTCGAGGTTCGGCTGGTCGGGGGAGGTCATCGGGAGTGCTCCGTCCATGGGGGAAGTGGTCCCCCGAGCCATAGCCAGCGGCCACCCGACCCAATCCCGGGGCGGCGTCAGCGGGGCTCGAGCCGCGCCGCAGGCAGCCAGGTCTCGATCAGCGCCGGCCCGTGCGGCCCGGTGACGGTGTAAGCGACCCGCCCCTGCCACGTCCCGGCGCGCTGGCGCCACTCCACGAGCAGCCCGGGCCAGGTGCCGGGGAACTCCGGCGGGTCACGCACCCAGCAGTGCCGACCCTCGCCGCCGTCGCCTGCGGCGGCGAACACCGCGCTCGCGGGGCCGGGCGCCCGCGAGGCGTCGGGCGGGGCGTTCACGCCGGACTCCGCCGCTCGCTCCTGGAGGGAGCGTCGACTGCGCCCGCTGTGCATCCCACCTGCCACCGGCCCAGCATGGCACGGTGCGAACACATGTTCGAGCGGTCACTCGTCGGGCGTGTCCGGGTGAACTCTGGGTGACGCGACCGGGTGGTGAAGCTCACGCGGCCGACGCGCCGACGACGCGCGGTGACGGGACCGGAGCGCGGTGGCGTCGTCACGTCAGGTGACGCAGCATGGACACTCCGTCAGCAGAGGAGCGCCGTACCGGACGCCGACGCGGGAGTACCGAAGTCGTTCCGCAACCCGTTCGTCATCCGGGCGCTCTTGGCTGCGCCGCGTCCCGCTCCTCACCGGAAGGAACCCCGTGCCCGCACAACCCGGCACCGCACCGCACCGCCCGACCGCCCGCGCGGTCGTGCGGCGAGGTGTCCTCGGCTCGGCGGCCCTGACCGTCGCGGTCGTCGGCCTCCCTGCCGTCGCGACGGCGGCGCCCCCCACGAGCCCGTTCATCGCCGAGATCCACTACGACAACGACGGCACCGACGTCGGCGAGTTCGTCGAGGTCCAGCTGCCCGCCGGCACGACGTCGGCCGGCCTGGAGGTGGTGCTGTACAACGCCTCCAACGGCGCGAGCTACTCGACCCGGGCGCTGCCGCTCGTGGCGGCGCCCGCCGACGGCCCCGCCGTCGCCGTCCTCGAGTACCCGGCCAACGGGATCCAGAACGGCGCCCCGGACGGCCTGGCGCTGGTCCAGGACGGCACCGTCCTGGAGTTCCTCTCCTACGAGGGCGGTATGACCGCCACGAACGGCCCGGCCGCCGGCACCGCGAGCACCGACATCGGCGTCGCGGAGACCGGCAGCGAGCCGGCCGGCCAGTCGCTGTCCCGTCGCTACGACGCCACGGCCGACGCGCTGGTCTGGGCCGGCCCCGCGGCCGCGACCCCCGGCGCCGTGAACCCGGCCCCCGGTGGTGAGGAGACCGGTGGTGAGGAGCCCGGTGGCGAGGAGCCGGGCGCCGCCTGCGACGTCGCGCCGAGCCACGCCGTCGGCGCGGTGCAGGGCGGCGGCGAGGCCACCCCGATCGACGGCCAGGCGGTGAGCGTGCGCGGCACGGTTGTGGGCGACCTGCCCGGCATGTCCGGCTTCTTCGTCCAGGACGCCGGCGACGCCGACCCGGCGACGTCCGACGGCGTGTTCGTGTTCAGCACCGCCGCGGTGGACCTCGGCGACACCGTCGCCGTCAGCGGCACCGCCCAGGAGTACTTCGGGCAGACCCAGATCGGTGGCACCAGCACCGTCAGCGTGTGCGCCGACGGCACCGTCGCGGACCTTCCCGAGGCCACCCCGCTGGACCTGCCGGCCGACGACGCGGCCCGCGAGCGGGTCGAGGGCATGCTGGTCGAGCCGGTCGACGCGCTGACCGTCAGCGAGGTCTTCGACCTGACCAGCTTCGGCGACCTGACGCTCTCCGAGGGCGGTCTGCTCGTGCAGCCCACGGAGCTCGCCCGTCCCGGCACGGAGGCCCAGGCGATCGCCGCGCAGAACGAGCTGCGCCGGATCGTCCTCGACGACGCCGTCAGCGGCCGGGTGAGCGTGGCGACCGCGCCCTACCTGACCCCCGACTCGCCGGTGCGCGTCGGCGACGTCCTCGACTTCACCGAGCCGCTGGTGCTGGGCTACGGCTTCGACCGGTGGCGGCTGTTCCCCGCCGACGGCACCTCCGGCGGCGTCTTCGCCCCGCAGGACACCCGGCCGGGGTCGCCGGACCCCGTCGGTGGTGACATCCAGGTCGGCGCGTTCAACGTGCTGAACTACTTCGTGACGCACTCGGGCCCCGATGCCCGCGGCGCCACCAGCCAGGCCGCGTTCGACCGGCAGGCCGCGAAGATCGTCACCGCGATCGGCACCATGGACGCCGACGTGCTGGCGCTCATGGAGATCGAGGACACCGATTCGACCGGCTTCAGCCCGGGCGACGCCGACGCGGCGGTGGCCGACCTCGTCGGGCGGCTCAACGCGGCGGCCGGCAGCGAGAAGTGGGCATTCACCGCCTTCCCGGACGAGCTGCTCGGTGTCGACCGGGACGTCATCCGCAACGCCGTCATCTACCAGCCGGCGTCGGTGACCCCGGTCGGTGACGCGGTCGGCCTGGTCGACGAGGCGAACTTCGACAACGCCCGCGAGCCGATCGCGCAGACCTTCCGGGCGCAGGGCGACACGTTCACCGTCATCGCCAACCACTTCAAGTCCAAGGGCAGCGGGGAGGGCGTCAACGCCGACCAGGGCGACGGGCAGGGCGCGTCGAACCCGGACCGCATCGGGCAGGCCGAGGCGCTGGCCGGCTTCGTGGCCGACCTGCGGACGAGCACCGGTGACGACGACGTGATGGTGCTCGGCGACCTGAACGCCTACTCCGCCGAGGACCCGATCGTGGTGCTCGAGCAGGCGGGGCTGACCGACCTGGGCACGCAGTTCGACCCGGGTCGCTACAGCTACGTCTTCGACGACATGTCGGGCTCCCTCGACCACGCGATGGCCACCGCGAGCCTGACGGCCAAGGTGACCGACGCGGCGCACTGGAACATCAACTCGGTCGAGTCGTTCGCCTACCAGTACACCGGCAACCCGGCGCTCTACGCGCCGGACCAGTACCGGTCCAGCGACCACGACCCGATCCTCGTCGGCCTCGACCTGGCCGATGAGCCGGGCAACGGCCACGGCAACGGCCACGGCAACGGCCACGGCAACGGCCACGGCAACGGCCACGGCAAGGGCAACGGCCACGGGAACGGGAACGGGAACGGGAACGGGAACGGCAACGGGAGAGGGAACGCCGGCCGGTAGGTGACCGCAGGTCACCTGCACCGACCGTGCACAGGTGCGGGGCCGGGTCTCCCTCGAGGGCCGGTCCCGCACCGCGCGGAGGTCCGCGGCCGGTCGCAGTCCGGCCACCCGCCCGGCGCCTGCTCGCGGTTCACGCGCAATCTGTTGTTCACGACGGGACGGAACGGTCTGTTCCGTCACCACCACCTGAAGTGGAGAGTCTCGATGCACGCAGTTCACCGGCCGGCGCGCGCCGTCGCCGCCGTCACCGCCGCACTGCTGGGGGGTGGCCTGGTCGGGATGTCACCGGCACTGGCGGCGCCGTCCGCCGACCCGGCCGCCACGACGTCACCGCCGGGCACCGCTCAGCCCCAGGGGAACGGCCACGGCAAGGGCGTCGGCCAGGGCAACGGGAACGGCCAGGGCAAGGGAAACGGCCAGGGCAACGGCCAGGGCAAGGGGAGCGGCAACAACGGGAACGGCAACGGCACGGGCGGCGTCACGGAGCTGCAGCTGCTGGGCGTCAACGACTTCCACGGACGCCTCCTGGAAGCGGTGGAGATCGCCGGCACCGTGGAGGAGCAGCGGGCCCGTCAGGACGTCGACGCGACCCTGCTCCTGTCGGCCGGCGACAACATCGGCGCCTCCCCGTTCGTGTCGTCGGTGCAGCAGGACGAGCCGACCATCGAGGTGCTCGACGAGATGGGGCTGCAGGCCTCGGCCGTCGGCAACCACGAGTTCGACCGCGGCTTCGACGACCTCGTCGGCCGCGTCGGGGTCGACGGCGAGAGCGGCCTGGCCGACTACGACCACCTGGGCGCCAACGTGTACGGCGCTGACGGCAGGCCGGTCCTGCCGGAGTACGCGCTCCTCGAGGCCGCCGGTGTGACCGTCGGGGTCATCGGCGTGGTCACCACGGAGACCAGCTCGCTCGTCTCGCCCGCCGGTATCGAGGGCATCACCTTCGGGGATCCCGTGGACGCCACCAATCGCGTGGTCGACGCGCTCACCGATGGGGCCGGCGACGAGGCGGACGTGATCGTCCTCCTCGCCCACGAGGGCGCGCGCGGTAGCGCCTCGCTGCAGGACGAGCTCGCCGCCGACACCGCCTTCGCGGCGATCGTCAACGGCGTGGACGCCCAGGTCGACGCGATCTTCACCGGTCACACCCACCAGAGCTACGCCTGGTCGGCGCCGGTCCCCGGCACCGGGGACACCCGCCCGGTCATCCAGACCGGTTCCTACGGAGCCGCGCTCGGCCGGATCGCGCTGACCTACGTGGAGCGCACCGACGAGGTCACGGCCTTCACGGTCGAGAACCTGCCGCTCACGACCCGGCCCGCCGACGAGCTCGTCGCCACGTACCCGCGCGTCGCCGAGGTCGCCGCCACCGTCGCGGCGGCGGTGGACTTCGCCGAGGAGGTGGGCAGCGAGGTGGTCGGCTCGGTGACCGCCGACATCACCCGGGCCTTCACCGCAGCCGGGGCCGAGGACCGCGGCGCGTACTCGTCCCTCGGCGGCCTGGTCGCCGACAGCTACGTGTACGGGTCCGAGCTCAGCGCGATCGAGCCGGCCGACCTCGGTCTGGTGAACCCGGGAGGACTCCGCGCGGACCTGCTGCACGGGGGCGACGGGCAGATAACGCTGGCCGAGGCCAACGCGGTCACGCCGTTCGCCAACGACCTGGTCGTCGTGTCGCTGAGCGGCGCGCAGCTGGTCCAGGTGCTCGAGCAGCAGTGGCAGCCCGCCACCGCCTCGCGGCCGTTCCTCGCGCTCGGCGCGTCCGAGGAGCTCACCTGGTCCTACGACCCGACCGCTCCGGCCGGCGAGCGGATCGCCGTCGACACCATCCGGATCTCCGGCGAGCCGATCGACCTGGCCGCGACCTACCGGGTGGCCACCAACAGCTTCCTGGCCTCCGGTGGCGACAACTTCACCGCCTTCGCGCAGGGCACCACGGAGGGGACCGGCCTGATCGACTTCGACGCCCTGCAGGCCTACCTGGAGGACGAGTCGCCGCTGAGGCCGGAGGACTACACCGGGCGGGCCACCGTCCGCTGAGGCCTCCGTGCCGACCGGCCCGCCCGGTCGGTCGGCACGTCTCCCGCACGAACGCCGGCGGCCGGCTCCCACGACCTGGGAGCCGGCCTCCGGTCGTCGGAGCGCCCGGTCTCAGCCGGCCTGCTCGCCCGCCACGCCGGCGGCCAGGGTCCGCGCGACGGTGCGGAGCAGCGGGTGGTCGGGCAGGTCCTCGACGGGGACGGGGAGCGGCAGCGACCAGTTGGGGCGCTCGCCGGCGCCGGGCATGTTGGGCCGGCGCGGCTCGCCGACGGCGTCGTCCAGCGTCGCCGACAGGAGCAGTGACGGCGCCTGCGCCAGCAGCCGGTGCGCCAGCTCCACCGCCTCCTCCGCCGACGCGCCCTCGGGCAGCCCGGGCAGCTGGGCGAGCAGGGTCGTCCGGCCGCGCTCCAGCTCCTCCTCGGTGCCGGTGCCGTGCTCCCGCTGCTCCGCGATGTCGGCGCCGCCCACCAGGCCCGCCACGGTGGGCAGGTCGTGGGTGCTGATCGCGGCCATGGCCTCGGCCGGCCAGGTCGTGGGCTCGTCCTCCTCGAACCACAGCAGCCGGTAGGAGAGCACGCCGTGCTCGGCCATGGCCTCGCGCACGCCGTCCTCCACGGTGCCGAGGTCCTCGCCGACCACGAGCGCCTGCGCGCGGTGGCTCTCCAGGGCGACGATGTCGAGCAGGTCCTCGGCCGGGTAGCGCACGTAGGCCCCGTCGGCGGCCGTGCCGTCGCGCGGCACCCACCACAGCCGGAACAGGCCCATCACGTGGTCGATGCGCAGCCCGCCGGCGCCGGCGATGGTCGCGCGGATCGACTGCACGAACGGCTCGTAGTCCGCGTCGCGCAGCCGCCACGGGATGAGCGGCGGCGAGCCCCAGTCCTGGCCCTGGCTGTTGAAGGCGTCCGGCGGCGCGCCCACGCTCACGCCGTCGGCCAGCACGTCCTGCCAGGTCCAGGCGTCCGCGCCGCCGCCGGCGAAGCCGATCGGCAGGTCCTGGATCACCGTCATGCCCTCGGTGGCGGCTGTGAGCTGCAGCTCCAGCGCCCACTGCAACCAGGCGTGGAAGCCGACGACGGCGCCGTGCTGCTCGACGTAGGCCGCCAGCGCCGGGCTGCCGGGCCGCCGCAGCTCCTCGGGCCAGGCGTGCCAGTCCGCGCCGTGCTCCTCGGTGATGGCCGCCCAGGTGGCCCAGTCCTGCAGCTGCTGCCCCTGCTCCTCGCGCCACCGGCCGAAGGCCTCGCCGCCGCCGTGGGCGAAGAAGATCCGCATGAGCACCTCGCGCTTGCGCGCCCAGACGGCGTCGCGGTCGATGAGCTCGCCGTCGCCGAGGGCGCGCCCGGCGTCCTCCTCCAGGTCCACGGCGTCGGCGCCGGGCACCTCGGCCACGCGCAGGTAGATCGGGTTGAGGAAGCGGCGGGTGGCGGGCAGGTAGGGGCTCGCCTCCTGCTCGGCGATGGGGGCGACGGCGTGCAGCGGGTTGATCAGCACGAAGCCCGCGCCCTGGTCGGCGGCCATGCGGCGGATGCTGCGCAGGTCGGCGAGGTCGCCGATGCCCCAGCTCTCGCGGCTGCGGGCGGCGTAGAGCTGCACGGCCCAGCCCCAGGTGCGCTGCTCGGGGAGCCAGCACCGCCCGGGCGAGACGATCAGCCGGCGGCGGCGCCCGTCGGTGGTCTGCAGCCAGTGGTAGCCGAGCGGGAAGTCCGCGGGCAGGTGCCCGTCGACCGACCGCACCTCGCCGTCCTCGCAGACGACGTCGGCCTCGTCCACCTCCAGCGCGTCGCCGGGGCGGGCGACGATGGGCGCGCGGTCCTCCAGGTCCTCCGGCGGCGTGCCGATGATCCCGCGGAGCGCGTCGATCGTCCCCTGCGCCACCTCGTGCTCCTCGTCGAGCGCGTCCAGCCAGGTCGCGTCGATGCCGTACTCGTCCGTCGTCGGTGTGCGCGTCACCGGACGATCCTCGCCGGGGGAGGGCCGGCCCGCAGTGTCAGTCGCGGGGGCGGGGACGTGAGCCGGCCCGCTTCGTCGCCGGTGCCGCGGCCGGGTCCTCCGGCCAGGGGTGGCGGGGGTAGCGGCCGCGGAGCTCGCTGCGGACGGCGGGGTAGCCGGTGACCCAGAACCCGGCGAGGTCCGCGGTCGTGGCCACCACGCGGTGCGCGGGGGAGAGCAGCTGCAGCCGCAGCGGGCGTCCGGCGACCCGCGGTGCCTGCGCCCAGCCGAAGACCTCCTGCACCCGCACCGCCAGGGTCGGGACGGCGGGGTCGGTGTAGTCGACGCGGATCCGCGAGCCGGTCGGCACCGTCACCGTGTCGGGCACGACGGCGTCGAGGTCGCCGGCGAGCTGCCACGGGAGCAGCGCGCGCAGGGCCGCGGCGACGTCGATCCGGGCCAGGTCCCCTCGGCTGCGGGCCCCGGAGACGTCGAGCCCGGCGAGCAGCTCGTCGTCGTCGACCGCCGGCCACGGATCGCCCAGCCCGTCGCGCGCGGCGGCGAGGCGGGCCCGCAGCCGCTCGGCGGCCGGCGTCCAGGTGAGCAGTCCGAGGCCCTCGCGGCGCAGGCCCTCCGCGACGGCGGCCCCCAGCGCGGTGGGATCGGGCTCCGGGACCGGCCGCTCGGCCAGCACGATCGCGCCCAGCCGCTGCACGTGCGCGCTGCGCACGTCGCCGTCGCGCCAGGCGACCTCGTCGCCCTCGGTGCGCAGCGCGGCCCCGGCTTCGAGCGCGGTCGCCTCGTCGATCGCGACCGCCGAGCGCACCCGCGCGTCCCGGGAGCCGGCCGGTCGGTCCGCGGCAGCGACCGCCAGCCAGGGCGCGCCGGACAGCCCGGTGCCGGGTGCCAGCTCGGCGCCGGTGCCCGCGGCCATCAGGTACGTGCCGCCTCCGCCGCGCCGCCGGGCCAGCCGCTCGGGGTGGGCGAGGCCGACCACCAGCCCGGCGGCGGTGTCGTCGGCCAGCCGGGGCGCCGCGGTATCCGGCACGGCACGCTCGAGGCGGCCGACCTCCTCGCGCCAGCGCGCGCTCGCGGCCCGGTCCGTTCCGGCGCGCAGCGCCCGCCAGGCCGTGACCAGGTCGTCGCCCCGCGCGGGGAGGTCCGCCGACAGGAGTGCGACGACCTCCGCGGCGCGGCGGCGGCCCACCAGGGGAGCGCCGTCGAGCAGCGCGCGGGCCAGCCGCGGGTGCACGCCGACGGCGGTCAGCGCCCGGCCGCGCGGGGTGGCCCGGCCGTCGTCGTCCACCGCCCCGATCGTGCGCAGGGTCCCCTCGGCGACGAGCAGGGCGGCCGGTGGAGGCGGGTCCAGCAGGGCCAGGCCCTGGCCGCCCGGCGCTCCCCAGCAGGCCAGCTCGAGGGCGAAGGCGGTGAGGTCGGAGACGGCGACCTCCGGTTCGTCGTGCGCCGGCAGCCGGTCGTTCTCGGCGGGCGTCCAGCAGCGGTAGACCGCGCCCGGGCCCTCCCGGCCGGCGCGGCCGGCTCGCTGGGTGACCGCGGCCCTGGACGCCCGCACGGTGACCAGCGACCCGAGGCCGCGGGCGAGGTCGGCGCGCGGGACGCGGGCCAGGCCGGCGTCCACGACGACGCGCACGCCGGGGACGGTCAGGCTGCTCTCCGCGAGCGCCGAGGCGACGACGACGCGTCGGCGCGGGCCGGCGCGCAGGGCGGCGTCCTGGGCGGCGGCGGGCAGTCGGCCGTGCAGCGGCAGCACGTCGGCGTCCACCCCGCGCAGCTCCCCGACGACCCGGCCGATCTCCCCGGCACCGGGCACGAAGACCAGCACGTCGCCGGCCCGCTCGGCCAGCGCCCGGCGGACGGTGGCCGCGACGTGCGCGAGCAGCCGCGGGTCGACGCGCAGGCCGAGCGGCGGGTCCACCGGGCCGGCCGGCGGCGCCCACACCACGTCGACGTCGTGCAGGGCGCCGGAGGCCTCGACGACCGGCGCGGGCCGACCGTCCCCGAGCAGCGCCGCCAGCCGCTCGGCCTGCGCGGTGGCGGACATGGCGAGCAGCCGCAGGTCCGACCGCAGCGCCGCGCGGGCGTCGAGCAGGAAGGCGAGCGCGAGGTCGGTGTCCAGGTGCCGCTCGTGGCACTCGTCGAGGACCACGGCCGACACCCCGGCCAGCTCGGGGTCGGACTGCAGGCGGCGGACCAGCAAGCCGGTGGTGACCACCTCGACCCGCGTGGCGGCGCTGCGCCGGCTCTCGCCCCGCACGCTGTAGCCGACCCGGCCGCCGACCTCCTCGCCGAGCAGGGCGGCCATCCGGCGGGCGGCGGCCCGGGCGGCCACCCGCCGGGGCTCGGCCACCAGGACGCGGCCCGCGACCTCCCCGGCCAGCGCGAGCGGGACCATCGTCGTCTTCCCGGTGCCCGGCGGCGCGACGAGGACGGCGGTGCCGCGGGCGGTCAGCGCGCCCGCGAGCGCGGGCAGCGCGCCCCGGACCGGCAGGTCGGTGCCGGGCGTCCCGGGCGGTGGCAGCACCGGTCCAGTGTCCGGGCCCGGCGAAACCCGCTGTCCGGGGACCGTCATCCGTTGGGGGGTTCCGCCGCCCGCCGCCCCTCCAGCCGTCCGGTCGGCACGCCGACCTGGACGTGACACCGGAGAAAGCGGGACATCGATGCAGCACCGAGCCAGGGAGCGGGACCGGCGGCAGGCCTGGGCCGGCCGGGTGATGGCCGTGCTCGCACTGTTCGTCCTCCACCGGGCGCTCGCCGGGACGCCGGCCGGGGACGTGCTGTACCTCCTGGTCGTCGGGACCGCGACCGGCCTGGCGTGGTCGTGGGTGCGGAGCGGACCGGGGCGTCCCGCTGCGATCCTCATCGCCGGGGGGCTGACGCTGTCGACCGTCGGCGACCTCCTGTTCCTCGTCCTCGAGTGGCTCGGCCACGAGGCGGAGGTGTCCGTGGCCGACCTCGCCTACCTGACCGGCTATGCCGCCCTGGCCCTCGGGCTGACCGCCCTGGCCCGCACCGTGCAGCAGCCGCGACGGCAGCGCGTCGACGGCTGGATCGACGCGGCCGTCGTCTTCGTCGCCGCCCTCCTGCTGATGTGGCACCTCTCCATCGCCGAGACGGTCGTCGACGACTCGGTCTCGCTGCTCAGCCGGACGGTCTGGGCGCTGTACCCGGCCCTCGACGCCGCCCTCCTGGCGCTGGTGTTCCGCCTCCTCGTCGGGGGCCGGCGGCACTGCAGCGCCGCCGCCCTGACTGCGGGTTCGCTCTGCTGGCTGGCCTCCGACCTCGGCTTCCTGGTCATGGCCGACCAGGGCGGGACGACGGCCCTGCTGGATGCCGGGTGGATGCTCGGCGCGGGGCTGCTCGCGGTGGCCGTCCGGGCCGTCGGGCGGCCCGGACCCCCCGCGCCCCCGGCCGGGACCGGCGAAGGGGTCGGACGCCTGGCGGTGGCCCTCGGAGCGCTCCTGGTGCCCGGCTCGATCGAGCTCGTCACGGACCTGACCGGGCGACCGGAGAGCCCGGTGTCGGTGTACGCCGCCACCTCCGTCCTGGTGGCTCTGGTCTTCGTGCGCACCGTCCGCCTGCTGAAGGCCGAGGCGCACGCACGCGAGCTGGTCCGGTCGCAGGCCCGCCACAGCGCCGCCCTGGCGGCGCACTCCTCCGACGCGGTCGTCGTGGTCGACCGCTCCGGACAGGTGCGCAGCGACGTCTCACGGCTCGCCGAGCTGCTCGGTTCCGGCGGCCCGGGCGACGGGACCGTCCGCGACCTGCTGGCGAGGGCGGGGCTGCACCTGGAGGAGGCCCGGGTCGTCTTCGAGCGGGCGCTGGCCGCGGGCGGAGCGGTCGTGAGCGCAGAGCTCGCCCGCCGGGTGGACGGCCAGGAGCACCACCTCGCCGTGCGGCTGGCCGACCTCTCCGACGACCCGGACGTGCGCGGTGTCGTGGTGCACGCCACGGACATCACCGAGCGGAAGCGCGCCGAGCAGACGCTGGCCCACCAGGCCTTCCACGACGGCTTGACCGGCCTGGCCAACCGCGCCCTCTTCGCCGACCGCGTCGAGAACGCCCTGCGCCGCAACGTGCGCCGGGGCGAGGCGGTGGCCGTCGCCTTCATCGACCTGGACGGGTTCAAGGGGATCAACGACGCCCTCGGCCACCACGCCGGCGACGAGCTGCTGCAGGTGGTCGCCGGGCGCCTGTCCGCGACGGTCCGTGCGGGCGACACGCTCGCGCGGCTCGGCGGCGACGAGTTCGCGGTGCTGGTCGACCAGGTCCCCGGTGCCGACGAGCTCGAGGCGGTCGGCGAGCGCGTCCTGTCCGCGCTCCGTGCGCCCATCCGCATCGGCAACCAGGTCATGACGGTGTCCGGGAGCGTCGGCGTTGCCGTGGGCGACGATGACGCCACGAGCGAGTCGCTGGTCCGGGACGCCGACATCGCCATGTACGCGGCCAAGGCGGCGGGACGCGGGCGGGTCGTGGTGTTCGACCCGAGCATGCGCGCCGCCGTCGTCGAACGGCGTGAGCTGGAGCGCGAGCTGCAGGGCGCCCTCGCGGGGAACCAGCTGCGCCTGGTGTACCAGCCGGTCGTCGAGCTTTCCGGATCCACGGTGGTGGGCTTCGAGTCGCTCCTGCGCTGGAGCTCGCCGTCGCTCGGCCCGGTCCCGCCGGACAGGTTCGTGCCCGTCGCGGAGGACCTCGGCCTGATCGGGGAGATCGGCGCCTGGGTGCTGCACGAGGCGTGCGCCACCGCGGCCCGGTGGCGGCAGCTGCCCGGTGGCGAGGAGCTCACCATGGCCGTCAACGTCTCGGCCGTGCAGCTGGCCTCGCCGGACCTCGTCGAGCAGATCGTCGACGCGCTCACGACCACCGGCCTGCCGGCCTCGGCGCTCGTCCTGGAGGTGACCGAGACGGCGCTGGTCCGCGATCCGGACGCCGCCGCCGAGCGGCTGGCCGAGCTCCGTGCGCTCGGCGTGCGGCTGGCGCTCGACGACTTCGGGACGGGCTACTCGTCGCTGAGCTACCTGCGGCAGTTCACGGTCGACGTCCTGAAGATCGACCGCTCGTTCATCTCCACCATCCAGGGCGACCACCTCCCGCCGATCGTGCGCGGCCTGATCGACCTCGGCCGCACCCTCGACCTCGAGATCGTGGCCGAGGGGGTGGAGCTGGGGGTCCAGCGCGACGCGCTGCGCGCCGCCCGCTGCGACCTCGCGCAGGGCTACCTGTTCGACGCACCGCTGGCACCGGAGGACGCGGAGCGGCTGGTGCTCCGCCGGACGTCGCTCCTGGTCGACAGCGCGCGCTGACCGGGCACGCCCCGCGGCGCCCGGCCGCCACACTGGGCGCATGACCCGCTGGCTGCTCGTCCACCCGCCGCTGCTGGGCCCCGCCGTCCTCGGGCCGCTGGCCGCCGAGCTGCGGGCCGGGGGTGACGAGGTGGCCCTGCCGGACCTGCGCGCGGCGGTGCGGTCCGCCGCCGGCTGGCCGGAGCGCTGGACCGCGGCGGCCGCGGCGGCCGGTGCGGCGGACGCCGTCCTCGGGTTCTCCGGCGCCGGCGTGACACTGCCCGCGGTCGCCGTCGCCGTCGGCGCCCGCCGGGTCGTGTGGGTCGACGCGCTCGTGCCCGCGCGATCGGGTGCGACCGAGGCCGACGAGGACATCCGGCGGCGGGTCGCCGGGATGGTCGTGGGCGGCCGGATCCCCGACTGGACGACGTGGTGGGGTCCCGCCGCGCTCGACGAGCTGCTGCCGGGTGAGGAGCTGCGCGCCGCCGTCCGGGCCGAGGGGCACGAGCTGCCCGCCGACTTCTACGACGTCGCCGTCCCGGTCCCCGGGGCATGGCCCGAGGACGGCGCCCGCTACGTGCAGCTGTCGGCCGCCTACGACGGCGCCGCCGCGGAGGCGCGGGACCGCGGCTGGCCGGTCGCCGGCGACGGCGGGGGGAACCACCTGGACGTCGCGACCGCCCCGGCGCACGTCGCCGCGCTGCTGCGGTAGCCGCACCGGCCCGACCTGGGTAGGCATGACCCATGCCGGTCATCGGATTCCACAACTCGCACGAGCAGGTCCACCCCGCGGCGCTCCTCGAGGCCGTCCGGCACGCCGAGCAGGTGGGCTTCACGGGTGCCATGTGCTCGGACCACCTGACGCCGTGGAACCCCCGGCAGGGGGAGTCCGGCTTCGCCTGGTCGTGGCTGGGCGCGGCCATGGCGACGACGTCGCTGCCCTTCGGCGCGGTGAACGCCCCGGGCCAGCGCTACCACCCGGTGATCGTCGCCCAGGCGATCGCGACCCTGGGCGCGATGTTCCCGGGCCGGTTCTGGGTGGCGCTGGGCAGCGGCGAGGCGATGAACGAGCACGTCACCGGGGACAAGTGGCCCCGCAAGGACGTGCGCGACGCCCGGCTGCGCGAGTGCGTCGACGTCATCCGGGCGCTGCTGGCCGGCGAGGAGGTCAGCCACGACGGCCTGGTCACCGTCGACCGCGCCACGATCTACACGCTGCCGGAGATCCAGCCGGCGCTCATCGCCCCGGCGGTCAGCGTGGCCACCGCCCGCAACGGCGCCGACTGGGCCGACGGCCTGGTCACCATCAACCAGCCGCACGACCACCTGCGCGAGATGATCGCCGCCTACCGGGACGCCGGCGGGCAGGGCAAGCTCGTGCTCCAGGTGCACGTCTCCTGGGACCCCGACCCGGACCGGGCGCTGGGCATCGCGCACGACCAGTGGCGCAGCAACGTGTTCCCGCCCCCGCTGTGCTGGGACCTGGACAGCCCGGAGGCCTTCGAGCAGGCCAGCGCGCACGTGACGCCCGAGGACGTCACGGCCTCGGTCCGGGTGTCGGCCGACCTCGGGCAGCACGCGGCCTGGCTGCAGGAGTACCTCGACCTCGGGTTCGACGAGCTGTACCTGCACCACGTCGGTGTCGAGCAGCGGCCGTTCCTCGACGCGTTCGGCGAGCACGTGCTGCCGCAGCTCGGCGTCACCGCGGCCGCGCCCGTCGCGGCGATCGACCCGCCCGGTCCCGCCACGAACCGCCGTCCGCACGTCGACCCGGTGCCCGCGCCGTGAGGATCACCGACACCAGCGACCTGTGGTGGAAGAACGCCGTCGTCTACTGCCTCGACGTCGAGACCTACATGGACTGGAACGCCGACGGGATCGGCGACTTCGCGGGCCTCGCCCAGCGCATCGACCACCTGGCCGACCTCGGCGTCACGTGCCTGTGGCTGATGCCCTTCTACCCGACCGCCGAGCGCGACGACGGGTACGACATCACCGACTTCTACGGCGTGGACCCCCGGCTGGGCACCCACGGCGACCTGGTCGAGGTGATCCGGACGGCGAACGACCGCGGCATGCGGGTGATCGCCGACCTGGTCGTCAACCACACCTCGCGCAAGCACCCGTGGTTCCGGTCGGCGGAGCAGTCGAAGGACTCGCCGTTCCGCGACTTCTACGTGTGGCGCTCCGACCCGCCGCCGGACACCTCCGACCAGGTCGTCTTCCCCGACCAGGAGGACAGCATCTGGACGCTGTCGGAGAAGACCGGCGAGTGGTACCTGCACCGCTTCTACAAGGAGCAGCCCGACCTCGACGTCACGAACCCGCGGGTGCGGGACGAGGTCGCCAAGATCATGGGCTTCTGGCTGCAGCTCGGGCTCGACGGCTTCCGGGTGGACGCCGTCCCGTTCTTCCTCGAGACGGCCGGCGCCGACGAGGGCGCGTTCCCCGAGCCGCACCAGTACCTGCGCTCGCTGCGGTCGCTGGTCGGGCGGCGGTCCGGCAGCGGCGTCCTGCTGGGGGAGGTCAACCTGCCGTTCGACAAGCAGCTGGAGTTCTTCGGCGGCGCGGACGGCGACGAGCTGACCATGCAGTTCGACTTCATCGGCATGCAGGCGCTCTACCTGTCGCTCGCCCGCGCGGACGCCGGCCCGATCACCACCGCGCTGGAGGCCCGCCCGACGCTGCACCCCGACTCGCAGTGGGCCACCTTCGTCCGCAACCACGACGAGCTGACCCTGGACAAGCTCAGCGACGACGAGCGGGCCGAGGTCTTCGCCGCGTTCGGTCCCGAGGAGCGGATGCAGGTCTACGGCCGGGGCCTGCGCCGCCGGCTCCCACCCATGCTCGACGGCGACCCGCGGCGGGTGCGCATGGTCTACAGCCTGCTGTTCTCCCTGCCCGGGACGCCGGTGCTGTTCTACGGCGAGGAGATCGGGATGGGGGAGGACCTGGACGCCGAGGGACGGCTCGCCGTCCGCACGCCGATGCAGTGGACCTCCGGGCGCAACGGCGGCTTCTCGCCCGCGGCTCCCGGGAAGCTGCCCGGGCCGGTGGTGAGCGGCGGGTTCGCACCGGAGTACGTGAACGTCGCCGACCAGCGCAACGACCCGGACTCGCTGCTGTCGTTCATGAAGCTGCTGATCCGCCGCTACCGGGAGTCGCCCGAGCTGGGCTGGGGCGGGTTCCAGGTGCTCGAGCACCCGTGCGCCGAGGTGCTCGCGCACCTCTGCTCGTGGGACGACGGAGCGCTGATCGCCCTGCACAACCTCGGGCCCGAGCCGCGGACGGTGCCGCTGACCTTGGAGGACTGCGACTCGACGCACCGGCTGGTGGACCTGCTCGAGGAGGGCAGCACGGCGGTGGGCGACGACGGCTCGGTGGAGATCGCGCTCGGTGGCTACGGCTACCGGTGGCTGCGCGTGGTGGCCCAGGACAGCCGTCGGCTGGTCTGACGCCGGATCAGGCGAGCGGGCGCGCCATGAGGACGTCGTCGACGAACCGGCCGTCGAGGAGGAACTCCTCGCGCAGCACGCCCTCGACGGCGAAACCGGCCCGTTCGTAGAGCGCTCGGGCGGAGGTGTTCCCGCCGAGCACCCGCAGCCCCAGCTTGCGGCCGCCCCGGCGGGCGGCCTCGGCGGCGGCCGCGTCGAGCAGCTGCCGGGCGATGCCCTGGCGCTGCGCGGCCGGGTCGACCGCGAGCCCCTGCACGTGCCAGACGTGCCGGTTGGTGTCCAGCGGCGTGGGCCGGCCCAGGGCCGTGTAGCCGAGGAGGCGGCCGGCGTCCTCGGCGACCAGCACGTCCGCAGGCGGGCGCCGGGAGAAGAAATCGGTGCCCTCGGGCCACAGCGGGACGACCGCGTTCTCCGGTGACCAGGTGGCGCGGTCGAGGGCGACCAGGCGCGGTCCGTCGGCGGGCACGGCCGGCCGGATGCTGATCACCGGGGCAGTCTGCCCGACGCCCGGCGCGGCATCACGCTGCGTCACCGGTCCGCCGGGGCGCCCTCCCCGGGGCGTGGTGCCGGTGCGCCTAGCGTGGCGCGGGAGGTGATCAGGGATGAGTGAACGCGACGGAAGCACCACGACCGGGACCGGTACGGCCGAGATCCCGGTGGTCCGCCCCGGTGGCACCGCGGCGGCGTCCACCGGCGGCACGAGGAAGAAGGCGAAGGCCGCGGCCGCGCCCGAGGCGGGCGCCACCGCGGTGACGGCTGCTCCCGGTGCGGCCGCATCCGCCGAGCCGGTCGCACCGGCGGCTCCGGTGCCGCCGGCGCAGGAACCGGCCGACCCGGACCTCCCCGCCGGGGTCCACGGCACCGCGCCGGTGACCGTGCGGCCCCGGCCGCGCATGCCGCGCCGCGGGCCGCTGACGGTGATGGGCCCGTGGGCACCGGTCGCCGGCGGGCTGCTCGGCCTGGTGCTGGGCGGGATCGTGGCCGCGGTGCTGGGCGGCGCGGCGGAGAGCTACGGGCAGCGGCTGTCGGTCGTGTTCGTGGTGCTCGGCCTCGGCATGCTGGGCACCGCCGGCACGCTGCTGGCCGACGAGGTGCGCATCGTGCGGCAGCAGGCCCGCGACGCCGTCGTCCGCCCGCAGTGGGTGGAGGCGACCGCCGGGCTGGTCAACGGGCTCACGCCGGCGCGGTTGCTGATGCTGGCCAGCGTCGTCGTGCTGGTGCTCGCCGCCTGGGTCGGCCGGGGCTGATCGTCCGACTGCGCGCCGGGCGTGGTCTCCCTGCCCCCGGGACCACGCCCGGCGCGCACTCGGCTAGGTGTAGGCCTGGATGCCCAGGTGGACGGCCAGGCCCAGCCCGGCGACGGCGATGACCGTGCGCAGGATCGCCTGGGGCGCGCGGCGCACGACGCCGGGTCCGATCCGCCCGCCGACCAGGAAGCCCAGCGCCAGGGGCAGTGCTGCGGACCACGCGACGTCGGTGAGCGCGACGAAGCCGATCGCCGCGACGGCGTTGGCCACGCCGAGCACCACGTTCTTCATCGCGTTGCCGCGGGGGAGGCCCTCGCCGGTGGTGAGCAGGTACATGGCCAGCAGCAGCACCCCGGCCGCCGCGCCGAAGTAGCCGCCGTAGATCGCGACCGCGAACGTGCCCAGCGGCAGCCACCGGGGATCGCGGACCGGGCGCTGTGCTCCCTCGGCGGCCAGCTCGCGCGGCGGGCGCTGGACGAGGATCGCCGCCGACGCGCCGGCGATGAGCCAGGGAACGATCCGCTCGAACGCCTCGGTGGGGGTGAGCAGCAGCAGCGCCATCCCGGCCGCGCCGCCGAGCACGGCGGCGACCAGCAGCGGGCGCAGCCGCCGTCCCTGGCCGCGCAGCTCGGGGCGCGAGGCGCTCACCGAGCCGACCGCGTTGAGCACCAGCGCGACGGTGTTGGTGACGTTGGCGGTCACCGGGGGGATGCCGGTGGCCAGCAGCGCCGGGTAGCTGACCAGCGAGGCCAGCCCGGCGATGCTGCCGGTCAGGCCCGCGCCGATGCCGGCGAGCACGAGGAAGCCGAACTCCAGAGGGCTCATCGGTCCAGCAGCACCCCGATGGCGATGAGGCCGAGGACGACGATCGCCGTCCGCAGCACCGGTTCGGGCAGCCGCCGCCCGTAGCGGGAGCTGACGGCGCCGCCGACGAGCGAGCCGGCGGCCAGCAGCCCGGCCGCCGTCCACTCCACCCGGTCGGTGGCGGTGACGACGTACGCGCCGGCGGCGACGGTGTTGACCGCGAGGGTGAGGACGTTCTTCAGCGCGTTGAGCCGCTGCAGCGACTCCCGCAGCAGCAGGCCGAAGATGCCGATCTGCAGCACGCCCTGGCTGGCCGCGAAGTACCCGCCGTAGGTTCCGGTCAGGTAGGCGCCGCCGAACAGCGCGGCCGTGCGGCCCGGGCCGACGTGCTGCTCGACGTCGTCGGGGGAGCGCCGCCGGGCCAGCGCGCGCTGCACCAGCGGCTGGACCGCGACGAGCACGACGGCCAGCCCGACGAGCACCGGGACGACGGCCTCGAACGTGGACGCCGGGAGGTGGAGCAGCAGGAAGGCCCCGGTGAGCCCGCCGAGGACCGAGGCCGGCAGCAGCGCGAGCAGCCGCCGGCCCTGCCCGCGGAGTTCACGGCGGTAGCCGAAGGCGCCGGACGCGTTGCCGGCGATCAGGCCGAGGGAGTTGCTGATGGTGGCCGGCACCGGAGGGATGCCGACGGCGAGCAGGACGGGGAAGGACACCAGCGTCCCCGACCCGACGACGGCGTTGATCCCGCCGGCCGTCAGCCCCGCCGCGAGGACCGCGACCATCTCCCACCCGCTCATCCGCGCATCGCGGCGAGCCTTCCACGGGCGCTGTCATCCCGGCCGCCGACGGGGGAGTCGAACCGCTCACATCCGCCGAAGTGGCCACTTCGGTCATCGGGCGTCGGGTCGGGAGCTCAGTCGTTGCAGCGCGAGAGCAGCACGTACGAAGGTTCGCCCGCCACGCCGACGGCCCCGAGGTCGCCTCCGCCGGCCGCCGACGCGCTCACGAACGCCTGCTCCTCGTCCACCACCAGCCCCTCGGTCGTGAAGGCCCGCATGGCGTCGATCTGCTCCGCGTAGCCGCGCATGACCGGCAGGAGGTCGCCGGTCACCCGGAGCAGAGCGATCCAGCCGCCGGTGGCGCACTCGGAGGGGAGCGGGTCGAAGAGCAGTTCGCTCCCCTCCACGATGCGGAGGGGCGGCCTGTCCTCGTGGACGGCCAGGTCGGGAGCGATCTCGGCGTCCGTGAGCGGGGCGACGGGTCCGTCCTCGACGGGCGGGCGGGACGACGGCGTCCCCGAGTACCGGCCGCCGGAGATCTCCAGGTAGCCCGAGCCGTCCGGCTCGGCGAGACCGCGCAACCGCATCGACCGGTAGTCGGCGTCGTCCTGCTCGAACCAGGACGCGGAGCACTCGACCTCGAAGGGGGTGTCCTCACCCTGGAACGAGCTCCACTTGTCGGGGTTGTCGCTGCACCACTGGCCGTCCGCCCACCGTGCGATCACCGGGAAGCCGAGCTCCGCCGCCTGCTCGACGTAGCCCTCGAAGACCCTCTCCAGGTCGCTGTCGACCCGGAGGAGCACGTGCAGGCCGTCGTCGCCGAACGGGAACGCGTCGCCGAGCAGGGCTGACCCCGGTTCGATCTCGAACCCGGCGGCGAGCGGGCCGCTGGTGCGCACGACGTCGTCGGGCGCGCCCGTGCACGCCACGAGCGCCAGGACGCCGGCCGTGGCGGTGAGCAACCGCGACGCGCGATTCACTCGGCCGGCCGACGGGCCCGGCGGAGGGGGACCAGCACCGCGGCCGTGACGACGGCGGCGACCCCCAGCCACGGCAGCAGGACGCCGAGGACGACGAGGGCCGCGCTGCCTGCCGAGCCCAGGGCCCGCCAGCCGGTGCCGAGGGCGTCCACGAACCCGTCGGGGCCGCCGGGCGGTGCGACGACGCCCGTCCGCAGGTGGACGCCCAGGGTGGACAGCTCGACCTGGTCGGCCAGCAGCGCGCGCTGCGACTGCAGCGACTCGAGCTGCTCCTGCCGTCCGGAGAGCGCACCCTCCGCGGCCAGCAGCGCCTCCGTGCTCGGCGCCTCGTCCAGCAGCGTCTGCAGCCGGGCGACCGACGTCTGCAGGGCGGAGATCCGGGCGTCCAGGTCGACCGCCTGCCCGGTCACGTCCGAGCGGGACACCGACACGTCGGCCACCTCGCCCAGCTCCTCGAGGTCGGCGAGGACGCCGGTCAGCTCGGCCGCCGGGACGCGCACGGTCAGCTCTGCGGACGCGCCTTCCCCTTCGCCGTCCCCGGATGCCGCCCGCTCGGTCCGCTGCTCGACGCGGCCACCGGCGGCCTCCACCAGCTCGCTGATCCGCTGGGCGGTGTCCGCGGGGTCGTCCACGACGAGCGAGGCGTCGGCGGTCGTGACCACCTGGCGGTCGGCGTCGGCCGCCGGCGCGGCCTCATCGGCGACGGCGCCCGCGCTCCCGCCCGTGTCGGCGCCGCTCGACTCGGGACCCGAGGAGCCCGAGCAGCCCACCACGAGTCCCACCGCGAGGAGGGCGCACGCCGTGCCCAGGAGGCTCCGCATGGCCGGACCGTAGGGCTACCGGTACGCCCCCGACCAGCATCGATGCCCGATCGTGACGTGCACGGACGGATGGCGGGAAGGGGGAGGTCAGTCGCGGCGGCCGGCGTCGACGAGGCGGAGGACGGCGGCGCCCTCCTCGTCGGAGGCCTCCAGGTCCACCTCGACGTCGAAGCCCCAGTCGTGGTCCCCGGCGGGGTCGTCGACGATCTGCCGCACCCGCCAGACGCCGGGCTCCGACCGGTCCCAGATCAGCATCGCCGGGCCGCGGGCGTCGCCGCCGGTGCGCACCTCGTCGTGCTCGGCGAAGTACCCCCGCACGACGGTCTCCCAGCGCTCGGCGTCCCAGCCCGAGCCGGCGTCCAGCTCGCCCAGGTCGTACCAGCGGCGGCGGGCCCACAGCTCCACCCGGCGGAACAGCGCGTTGCGCACCATCGCGGTGAACGCCCGCTCGTTGCCGGTGAGCGGCCGCGGCCGGGCGGGGACGGCGACCTCGGCGACGGGGCCGTCGTCGTCGGGGTTGGTCAGCGACTCCCACTCGTCCAGCAGCGAGGAGTCCACCTGGCGCACCAGCTCGCCGAGCCACTCGACCAGGTCGGTCACCTCCTCGGTGCGCGCCGCCGCGGGCACGCCCGACCGCAGCGCCTTGAACGCGTCGGACAGGTAGCGCAGCACCGCGCCCTCGGAACGGGTCAGGCCGTAGGTGTTCACCAGCTCGCGGAAGGTGAACGCCCGCTCCCACATCTCCCGCACGATCGACTTCGGCGACAGGTGCGCGTCCGCGGCCCACGGGTTCGTGCGCACGTACACCTCGAACGCCGCGCCGAGCAGCTCCTCCAGCGGCTTCGGGTAGCTGACCTCCTCGAGCAGCTCGATCCGCTCGTCGTACTCGATGCCCTCGGCCTTCATCTGCGCCACGGCCTCGCCGCGCGCCTTGTTCAGCTGCGCGGCCAGGATCTGCCGCGGGTCGTCCAGCGTCGCCTCGATGACGCTGACCACGTCCAGCACGTAGGTGTCGGATCCCGGGTTCAGCAGGTCGATCGCGGCCAGCGCGAAGGTGGACAGCGGCTGGTTGAGCGCGAAGTCCGGCGGCAGGTCCAGGGTCAGGTCGTAGCGCCGGCCGTCGGCCTCGGGCTCCGGCAGCCGTTCCAGCACGCCGGCCTGCAGCAGCGAGCGGGCGATGCCGATCGCCTCGCGGATCAGCCGCAGCTGCTTCTTGCGCGGCTCGTGGTTGTCGGTGAGCAGCCGGCGCATCGCCGCGAACGGGTCGCCCGGCCGGTCGACGACGTCGAGCACCATCGCCGTCGACACGCGCATGTTGCTGGTCAGCGGCTCGGGCGCGGCCTCGATCAGCCGGTTCATCGTCGACTCGCTCCACGGCACCATGCCGTCGGGCACCTTCTTGCGGACCAGCTTGCGGCGCTTCTTCGGGTCGTCGGCGACCTTCGCGAACTGCTTGAGGTTCTCCACCTCGTGCTCCGGCGCCTGGACGACGACGGTGCCGGCGGTGTCGTAACCGGCCCGCCCCGCCCGCCCGGCGATCTGGTGGAACTCCCGCGCCGTGAGCAGCCGGGTGCGGGTGCCGTCGTACTTGGACAGCGCGGAGAACACGACGGTGCGGATCGGCACGTTGATGCCGACGCCGAGGGTGTCGGTGCCGCAGATGACCTTGAGCAGCCCGGCCTGCGCCAGCTGCTCGATCAGCCGCCGGTACTTGGGCAGCATCCCGGCGTGGTGCACGCCGATGCCGTGCCGCACCAGCCGCGACAGCGTCGTCCCGAAGGCGGAGGTGAAGCGGAAGCCGCCGATCATGTCGGCGATCGCGGCCTTCTCCTCCTTGGTCGACACGTTCACGCTCATCAGCGCCTGCGCGCGCTCCAGCGCCGAGGCCTGCGTGAAGTGGACGACGTAGACGGGCGCCTGCTTCGTGTCGAGCAGCTCCTGGATGGTCTCGTGCATCGGCGTCGTCGCGTAGTAGTGGTGCAGCGGCACCGGGCGCTCGGCGTTGGCGACCAGCGCGGTGGGCCGGCCGGTCCGGCGGGTGAGGTCCTCGCGCAGCGTCGTGACGTCGCCGAGGGTGGCGCTCATCAGCAGGAACTGCGCCTTCGGCAGTTCGAGCAGCGGCACCTGCCAGGCCCAGCCGCGGTCGGGGTCGCCGTAGAAGTGGAACTCGTCCATCACGATCAGCGCGTCGGCGAGCTGCTCCGATCCGGGGCCCTCGCGCAGCGCGATGTTGGCCAGCACCTCGGCGGTGCAGGCGATGATCGGCGCCCCGGGGTTCACCGAGGCGTCGCCGGTGAGCATCCCGACGTTCGCTGCGCCGAAGACCCCGCAGAGCGCGAAGAACTTCTCGCTGACCAGCGCCTTGATGGGGGCGGTGTAGTAGCTGCGCCGCCCGGCGGCCAGCGCCGCGTACTGCGCGCCGGTGGCGACCAGCGACTTGCCCGACCCCGTCGGCGTCGCCAGGACGACGTTCGCGCCGCTGACCAGCTCGATCAGCGCCTCCTCCTGCGCCGGGTAGAGCGTCGTCCCGCCCGACTCGGCCCAGGCGGCGAAGTCGGCGAACAGCTCGTCCGGGTCGGCGCCCTTCGCGCGCAGGGCGGTGAGGTCGTCGACGTCGTCGAGCAGGGGAGGGGCGGTGGTCGTGGTCATCAGACCCACCAGCGTGCCCGACGCCGGATCGCTTCCCCCGACCGGCGCGGTGGACGCGGTGGGCGACCGCCTCCGGTAACGATCCGGTAACGAGAAGGCCGGGGAGTGTGACGTGGACAGCAGGAGGGCAGAAGGTGAACAACAGGTGAACGGAAGGTGGCTGGACACATGCGAGACCGATTCTGCCCGGAGTGCCGGTGGACCGTCGTGGTCGACCCCGGCGGGCGTCGTCGCCTGGAGATGCGCTGGGTGCCGCTGAACGCGGCGACCGAGCACGCCCCGGTGGCCCGCGCCGCCTGAGACGCAGGTTCCGCGTGGCGATCCGCGGGTAGCGCGTCCGGGTCGGCCCCGGGTGAACAGACATGCCGGACCGGCCCGCGCAGCGCACCGGAGGAGAACCATGTCGTCGCCCCGTCCCGAGTCCCAGCCCGCCCAGCAGCAGACCCCGCCCGGCACGCTGGGGGAGATGGACCCGAAGCCGGACCACGGCGAGGAGAGCTACACCGGCTCCGGCCGGCTGGCCGGCAAGAAGGCCGTCATCACCGGCGCAGACAGCGGCATCGGCCGCGCGGTCGCCATCGCCTTCGCCCGCGAGGGCGCCGACGTCCTGATCTCGTACCTGAACGAGCACGAGGACGCCCAGGACACCGCCCGGTACGTCGAGCAGGCAGGCCAGAAGTGCGTGCTGGTGCCCGGCGACCTCGCCGACCGGGCGCACGCCAAGACGATCATCCCGAAGGCGGTCGAGGAGTTCGGCCGGGTCGACATCCTGGTCAACAACGCCGCCTACCAGATGAGCCACGACTCGCTCGACGAGATCAGCGACGAGGAGTGGGACCACACCGTCGCGCTCAACCTCTCGGCGATGTTCACCCTGTGCAAGGACGTGCTCCCGCACATGCCCTCGGGCGGCTCGATCATCAACTCCTCGTCGGTCAACTCCGACATGCCCAGCCCGAACCTCGCCGCCTACGCGATGACGAAGGCCGGCATCGCCAACTTCACCGCCTCCCTGGCCCAGATGCTCGCCGAGAAGGGCATCCGGGCCAACAGCGTCGCCCCGGGCCCCATCTGGACGCCGCTGATCCCGGCGACCATGCCGGAGGAGAAGGTGGAGAGCTTCGGTCAGCAGGTGCCGCTGGGCCGGCCGGGCCAGCCCGCCGAGCTCGCACCGGTGTACGTGCTGCTGGCCAGCGACGAGGCGTCCTACGTGTCCGGGGCCCGCGTCGCGGTCACCGGCGGCAAGCCCATCCTCTGACGTGGTCTTCATCTGGAGCAGCGGCTGGGGTCCGCGGCGCCGTCGTCCCCGGCGCGGGTACGGCGGCTACGGCCCGGGCTACGGGCGGGGTTACGGGCCACCGCCGGGCTACGGCTACGGCCCGGGGTACGGACGGCGCAACGACTCCTGCCTGCGCGACCTGCTCTTCCTCAACACCGGGTGCTGCCTGGCCAACGCCCTCGGCTGCGGGATGGACGGGTTGCTGCTGGCCCCGACCACGGCGCGGCGGGTCCGCTCGGCCGGGACGGGGGAGCGGGGCACCCGGCTCGCGGACCGGATGGTCGCCGCGGTGCGCGTGTACCAGCGGGAGATCAGCCCGAAGCGGCCGCCGTGCTGCTCGTTCGAGCCGACCTGCTCGGCCTACGCCGTCCAGGCGCTCGAGCGCCACGGCGCCCGGCGGGGCGGCTGGCTGACGCTGCGGCGCCTGGTGCGCTGCCGGCCCGGCGCGGCCGGCGGCCCGGATGCGGTGCCCGACGCGGCCTGAGGCCGGGCGGTGACCACCGGCCGGACGACGACCGGGCTCGCGACCTGGCGGGACCCCGCGTGGCGGGCCGACGTCCTGGGCTGGGCCGAGGAGCAGTTGGCCGCCGCCGGGCTCGAACCGGACGGCGAGCCCGAGCAGCCGCACGTGCGGGTCTGGTCCACCGCGTTCCGCTTCCCGCTGCGCGGCGGCGGTGCGGCGTGGCTCAAGGTGCCGGGCGCGGGGTCGGCGCACGAGCCGGCGCTGTCGGCGGCGGTGGGCCGCTGGGCGCCCGGGTCGGTGCTGGTCCCGCTGGCGGTCGACCCCGCCCGCCGGCTCCTGCTGCTCCCGGACGGCGGGGACCGGGTGCGGACGACGGAGAGCGACACCGCGGTCTGGGCCGCGCTGCTCACCGCCTACGCGGCGCTGCAGGTCGAGCTGGTCGGCCGCGTGGACGAGGTGCTCGCCCTCGGGGTGCCCGACCTGCGACCCGCGGCGCTGCCCGACCTGGTCGCCGACCTGCTGGACGACGACGCGCAGGACGTCGGGCAGCCGGACGGGCTGGACCCCGCCGTGCGCGACCGGGTCCGAGCGGACCTGCCCGCCTACGCCGCCGTGTGCCGGGAGCTGGCGGACGGCGTGCCCGCGACCGTCCAGCACGACGACCTGCACGACGGCAACGTCTTCGCCGCCGACGGCCGGTACCGGTTCTTCGACTGGGGCGACGCCTCGCTCGCCCATCCCTTCCTCAGCCTGCTCGTGGCGCTGCGCTCGGCCTCCGACGTGCTGGCCGTGCCCGCCGGGTCCCCGGCGCTGCGGCGGCTGCGCGACGCCTACCTCGAGCCATGGTCGGCGTACGGGAGCCGGCGCGAGCTCCGGGAGCAGTGCGACCTGGCGCTGCGCGTGGCACCGCTGGCCCGGGCGCTGAGCTGGCGGCGGATCCTCGACGGCGTCCACCCCGAGGAGCGCGGGGAGTGGCAGGCGGCCGTCGCGGGCTGGACGGCGGAGCACCTCGCCCCGGGGCCGCTGTCGGCTCCCGTGCCGTCGTGAGCATCGGCCAGACTGTGCGGGTGCCTGCCGTCGACGACGCCTCCGGTGACCTGCCGGTCACCTCGTCGGTGGTCGTGCCCGCGGCCGCGCTGTCGTGGCGGTTCTCCCGCTCCTCCGGCCCCGGCGGGCAGGGCGTGAACACCGCCGACTCCCGGGTCGAGCTGTCGGTCGCCCCGCTGGAGCTGCCCGGCCTCACCGACCCCCAGCGGGCGCGGCTGGCGCAGCGGCTGGCGGGCCGGCTCGTCGACGGCGTCCTCACCATCGCGGCGAGCGAGCACCGCCAGCAGCTGCGCAACCGGCAGGCCGCCCGCGAGCGGCTGGCCGCGGTGCTGCGGGCGGCGCTCGCCCCGCCGGCGCCGGCCCGGCGGCGGACCAGGCCGACCCGCGGCTCGCAGGAGCGGCGGATCGAGGCGAAGAAGCAGCGCGGTCAGCTCAAGAAGCAGCGCCGTACCTGGGACTGAGGTCCAGGGCGGGCGGGGTGCTCATGCCCCACTCGACCGCGGCGACGGCGACAACTCATCGGCGCGCCGCCGGAGGAACGCGCGCTCCCGCTCGTTGCCGGCCAGCGCCCGCGCCTCGGCGTAGGACCCGAGGGCCTCGTCGGTGCGGCCCAGCCGGCGCAGGAAGTCGGCGCGGACGGCCGGGAGCAGGTGGTGGCGCGGCAGGTCGAGGCCGTCGAGCAGGGCCAGCCCGGCCGCCGGCCCGGACACCTCGGCGACGGCGACGGCGCGGTGCAGCGCGACCACCGGGCTCGGCGTAAGGACCAGCAGCTGGTCGTAGAGCGCCACGACCTGCCGCCAGTCGGTGCCGGCCGCGCTCGGGGCGTCGCTGTGCACGGCGGCGATCGCGGCCTGCAGCTGGTAGGGGCCCGGGCGGTTGCGCCGCAGGCAGGCGCGGACCAGCTCGTGCCCCTCCGCGACCAGGGCGGCGTCCCAGCGGGTGCGGTCCTGGTCGGCGAGCAGCACCAGCTCGCCGTCGGCCGCCGTCCGGGCGGGGCGGCGCGCCTCGGTGAGCAGCATCAGCGCCAGCAAACCGGTGACCTCAGGCTCGTCGGGCATGAGCTGGTGCAGCAGCCGGCCCAACCGGATCGCCTCGGCGCACAGCTCCGCGCGCACCAGCTGCTGCCCGGACGTCGCCGAGTGCCCCTCGTGAAGATCAGGTAGACCACGGCGAGCACGGCCGGGAGCCGGTCGGGGAGCTCGGCCTCCGTCGGGACCCGGTAGGGGATGCGGGCGGCCCGGATCTTCCCCTTGGCCCGGACCAGCCGCTGGGCCATCGTCGCCTCAGGGACCAGGAAGGCGGCGGCGGCCTCGGCG
The DNA here is from genome assembly GCF_054050515.1 of Blastococcus sp. SYSU D01042. Classification (NCBI taxonomy): domain Bacteria; kingdom Bacillati; phylum Actinomycetota; class Actinomycetes; order Geodermatophilales; family Geodermatophilaceae; genus Blastococcus; species Blastococcus sp. SYSU D01042. The sequence continues at coordinate 122,401 of NZ_JBJGZM010000008.1, forward strand.
GTGGTGAGGCCGCCGAGCAGGCGCAGGGTCAGGGCGACCTGCGCCGGCACCGCCAGCGCCGGGTGGCAGCAGGTGAACAGCAGCCGCAGCCGGTCGTCGGTCACCGGGCCCTCCTCGCGGGGCGGTGGGGGAGCGGACAGCAGCGCCGCCTCGACGTGGCGCGCGGTCCGCGTGCTCTCGCGCCGCAGCCGGTCGATGGCCCGGTTGCGGGCGGTCGTGACGATCCAGCCCTCCGGCCCCGGGGGGACGCCGTCGACCGGCCAGCGGGCGACGGCGGTGAGGAAGGCGTCCTGGACCGCCTCCTCGGCGGCGTCGATGTCGCCGAGGAGGCGGGTGAGGACGGCGACCGCCTTGCCGTGATGGGCACGGAAGACGCGGTTGATCGCGTCGGTGGTTGCCGGGTCCATCCGGGTCAGAAGGACTCCGCGACCGGGCGCACCTCGACCGGCAGCCCGCCCAGGACGCGCGCCAGCCGACCGGCCCAGCCGAGCGCCTCGTCGAGGTCGGCCACCTGGATCAGGTCGAAGCCGCCGACGAACTCGGTGCCCTCGGCGAAGGGGCCGTCGGTGGTGAGCAGGGCCTCGCCCTGCGCCCGGACGACCGTCGAGGCCTCCGGCTGGTGGAGAGCGGCGGAGAACACCCAGACCCCGGCGGCCTTCATGTCCGCGTTGAGGACGGCGAGCTCGCGCATGACGGGCTCGAGGTCTTCCGGCGGCGGAACCTCTCCGACGGGCTGGACGATGTTGAGCAGGTACTGGGGCATCGTGTTCCTCCTCGGGAGCAGCCGGCCGGTTGCCGGCTCGCACCCCCTGTACGAACCGATCCTGCCGGGATCGACACCTCGGCCGAACCTTTCTCAGCCCGCGAGCACCTCGCCGAGGATCCGTGCCCCGTCGGGGAAGCGGCCGGGGTCGGGCCCGGCGAAGCTCAGCCGCAGGTACGGCGCCGTCGGCTCGGCGGGGAACCACTCCGTGCCCGGCGCCAGGACGACGCCGGCGGCGGCGCAGTCCCGCACCACCCGCGGCAGGTCGGTGCCGTCGGGCAGCCGCGACCAGAGGTGCAGCCCGCCCGCCGGCACGTGCGCGACGTGCGCCTGCGGGGCGTGCTCGGCCAGGCTCGTGACCAGCAGGTCGCGCCGGGCGCGCAGCTGCTGGCGCAGGGCCCGCAGATGGCGGGCCCACCCCGGCTGCGTGACGACGTCGAGTGCTGCCGCCTGGAGCAGCCCGCTGACGTACATCGACTCGGCGGCCCGGTCGGCCAGCAGCCGGTCGCGGGCGGCACCGCGCGCGACCACCGCGGCCACCCGGATCGCGGGGGACACGCTCTTGGTGAGCGAGCGCAGGTGCACGACGTGCCCGGCGTCGTCCTGGGCGGCGAGCGGGCGCGGCTCGCTGGTGATGCCGAAGTCGTGCGCCCAGTCGTCCTCCAGCAGGAAGGCCCCGTGCGCCCGGACCACGTCGAGCACCTGCCGGCCGCGATCCGCCGACCACTGCGCGCCGGTCGGGTTGGCGTAGCTGGGCTGCGCGTAGAACAGCCGCGCGCGGGTCTCCTCGAACGCCCGGGCGACGTCGCCGGGGTCCGGACCCTCCGGACCCGACGGCACCGGGACCATCTGCACACCGGCGCGGACCGCGGCCTGGATCGCCCCCCAGTACGTCGGGGACTCCACCAGCACCGGCCGGCCGGCGCCGGCCAGCGCGCGGAAGGCGGCGCTCAGCCCGCTCTGGCTGCCCGGGATGACGATGACGTCCCGCGGCGTGGGCGCGGCGACGTCCGCGGGCGCCGCGGCCGCGAGCTCGGCGGCGAACCAGGCCTGCAGCTCCGGCAGGCCGGCGGCCGGCGGGCGCGACAGCGCCGCGTCGCCGCGCGCGGCGCGGGTGAGCGCCGCGCGGACGAGGCGCTCGGGCAGCAGCTCGCGGTCGGGGAAGCCGGAGTGGAAGGCGATCACGTCGTTGGGCGCGGTGCGGAGGGCGGCGGGGAGCTCCGGCGAGGGGACGGCGGGGCCCCGCAGGGCCGCTGTCTGCCACCCCTAGTCGGCCGGCCGGGCGGCGCGGACGGCGCGGACGAACGCGCCGACGCCGGGCCGGGTCTCGATCAGCCCCTGTCCCGCGAGGGTGCGCAGCGCCTTCTGCACGGTGACCGGGCCGGCCTGGTGCCGGGCTGCCAGCACCCTCGTGGAGGGGAGCTGGGCGCCGGGCGGGCTGGCGGCGATCCAGGCCCGGAGCTCGGAGGCGATGCGGCTCCCGCTATCGTCGACCATGACGACGCACGATAGCGCTACCCGTCCGCTCACCGTCCCGCTATCCGCGCCGGCTGCCGGCCTGGCATGGGGCCTGCTCGGGGTGCTGGCCTTCTCCTTCACGGTCCCCTTCACCCGGGTGGCGGTCGAGCGGATGGACCCGCTGTTCATCGGTGCCGGGCGGGCCGCCGTCGCCGCCGTCCTGGCCGCGCTGGCGCTGGCGCTCACCCGGCAGCGCCTGCCGCGCCGGGTCCAGTGGCGCCGCCTGGCCGTCGTCGCCGCGGGCGTGTGCGCCGGCTTCCCGCTGCTGACGTCGTTCGCGCTGACGACCACGCCGGCCAGCCACGGCGCCGTCGTCATCGCGCTGCTGCCCGCCGCCACCGCGGTGGTGGCGGTGCTCCGCACCGGTGAGCGGCCGCCGGTGGCGTTCTGGATCGCCTCCGCCGTCGGCGCGCTGGCCGCCGTGGGCTTCGCCTCGGCGCAGGCGGGGAGCTTCGGCCGGCTGCACTGGGCGGACCTGCTGCTCTTCGGCGCCGTCCTCGCGGCCGCGGCCGGCTACGCCGAGGGCGGGCTGCTGGCCCGGGAGCTGGGCGCCTGGCAGACGATCTCGTGGGCGCTCGTGCTCGCCGCGCCGGTCACCGGGACGCTGACCGTGCTGGCGCTGGCGCAGCACCCGGCTGACGGTGGCGCGCAGCACTGGGCCGCCTTCGGCTACCTCGCGGTCGTCAGCATGTTCCTGGGATTCTTCGCCTGGTACCGGGGCCTGGGCATCGGCCCCATGGCGCAGGTCAGCCAGATGCAGCTGGTGCAGCCCGTCCTGAGCATCGCCTGGGCGGGGTTGCTGCTGGGGGAGCAGGTGTCGGCGGGCACCGTCGTCGGCGGGCTGGCGGTGATCCTGTGCGCAGGCCTGGCCGTCCGGGTGCGGCAGGCCCCGTCCGGCTAAGGGCGGGCGATCGCCGTGCCGCTCACCTTCGCGAGTTCGGCGGCGACGACCGCCATGTTGGCGCGCCACACCTCCACCTCGGTCGGCGGGAGGATCTGCGCCCACATCGGCAGGCAGAACCCGAGCATCTGGCTGGCGCCGCGCGGGCGGCCGTAGAACCACATGTGGAAGTGCGAGCCGCCGTCGCCCCAGCGCGCGACGTGGACCCGGCCGATGCCACCGACGGCCTGGATCGCCCGGTCCAGCCGCACGGTCATCCGCCCGAGCTCGCCGGCCATCTCGTCGTCGAGGTCGTCCAAGTCGAGGTGCTCGCGGGTCTCGAGGAACACCTGAACCGGCACCCCCGACGGCCTGGCCGCGAGGACCCGCCAGCGCTCGTCCGCCCAGATGTACTCGGCATCGTCGGCCGCGCACGCGGGGCAGGGTGCCCCGCCCGGCTCGCCCGCACGGGGGCGGTCCGACGGGAACGGCGGCTTGGGCTGCCGCACCCGAAGGTCACCCTCGAACGGGAAGATCGACCAGTCCACGAAGTCCGGCAGCGGCAGCGAGGAGGTCTCAGGATCAGGGGACATCGCTGGATGATGCCGCATCCCGGCGCTGCGGCAGCGGCTGCCGCTCGACCACCCACACGGGCAGCTCGTCGTCGGAGGTCCGCAGCTCCTCGGTGACCTCGAAGCCGAAGCCGCGCAGGAAGCGGGCGTTCGCCCACGAGTACACCGCGGCGGCGGCGACCTGCTGCTCGGCGTCGCAGCTCACGATCACCGGTGCCAGCACGGCCGCCGCGAGGCCGCGGCGACGGGACGAGGGCCGTACCCCGAGGTGGGCCAGCCACCAGTGCGGGGCGGATGGCCGCGCCGCGGAGATCAGCGCGCCGGTCTCGGCCACGACCCGGGCGCGGGCACCGGCGATGTAGGGCAGCTCGCGCGCCAGCGCCTCGGCGACGTCGGCGGGCAGGGGAGCGTTGCCCGTGGGCGGCTCCCAGCTGGCGACGGCGTCCACGTCGTCGCTCACCCACGCGCTGCGGGTCGCGACGCCGCGGTGGCCGGCGTCGAGCTCGTGCAGCCGGGTCAGCCGCTGCATCCGGCCGTCGTCGGGCAGCGCCCAGCGGGTCCAGCGGGACTCGGCCAGCGCGATGGTCAGCGTCGCCGCGATGCGCGGCACGTCGCGGGTCTCGGCGAGCCGGACGTCGGGGCCCTCCTCGTCCGGGTCGTCGATGCGCCGGATGGTGGGGCCTGGGGTCATCCGGGCATCAGACCACGCCCCGGACGCGGCGACGGGGGCCGCCCCCGGGAGGGACGGCCCCCGTCGGGGTCCTCGGTCAGACGTCGAAGCCCACCCGGTCCACCTTGCGGTGGTAGCGGTCGCCGAGCTTGCCGCCCAGGATCGCGCCGACCAGCGTGACCACCAGGACGGCGACCAGGGCGATGATGCCGCCGGTCGTCGCGGTGCCCTCGTCGATCGGGATGCGCGGCAGGTCGAGCTGCTGCAGCACGTTGTACTCCGAGCCGAACACCAGCCCGGCCACGGCGAGCGCCAGCACGACGAGCAGGCCGATGACCCACACGGCGATGCCCTGCCGGGCGCCGTCGAAGCGGGCCATGCGACCGGCGACGTAGCCACCGGCCAGGTAGGCGAGGAACAGCACCACGAGCAGCACGATGCCGCCGGCGATGCCGATGGTGTCCGCCTGCTCCGCGGCCTCGTCGGCGGAGTCGAGCCCCTCGGTCAGGCCGATGGCGACGCCGCCGGCGCTGAGCAACGCCACCAGCAGGACGGCGAGACCGTTGGCGGACAGCCACCCGAAGAAGGCCGCTCCCCACTTGATGCCGCCGTAGCGGGACTGCTGCGCGTCCACGGCGTCGCGGGCTGCGCCCTTTGTGGCCGAGGCGCCCGGCGACCGGGCGCCGGCGGGATCGGGTGTGCTCATGGTGTGAGTGGCTCCAGGGGAGGGGGCTGGGGGACGAGCGGCGGCGGCGCGGACCGGGGTCCGCGCCGCCGCGGACGATCAGCTGCGACGGGTGGTGGTCTCGTCGTCGAGCTCGATCTGCTCCTTGCGGACCGTCTCGTTGACGGTCTCCTGCTCGGTCACCGTCTGGGTGTCCAGGCGCACGCGCTCGACCGGCACGGCCTCCTTGGCGACGACGGGGCGCTCGGCGTGGAGGGTGACCTCGTGCTCCTCCTCGGAGATGGCCGGCCCGTCCAGGGCGCTGCCGACGTTGGCGTCGGTGATCGGCTCGCGCTCGACCCGGATCTCCTCGTGCGAGACCGGCACGGTCTGCGTCACGTTCTCGCTGACGACGTACTTGCGCAGGCGGGCGCGACCGGCCTCGACGCGCTCGGTGCCGACGCGCAGGTGCTCCTCGGAGCGGGTCATGGCGTCGTCCGTGGTCGGACCCGAGGTGTCGTGGCCGACGGTGCCGTGGTCGTTCGTCCGGCCGGTCGTGGTCGTCGTCGTGTCGGCGAAGTCCGCGCCGGTGCCCGAGCCGATGCCGTAGTAGCGGTAGAGCTCGGCCTCCTCGGTCGGCGAGAGGTGGCCGTCGGTGTCGATCTGCGGCGCGTGCTTGACCTTGTCCTTGTCGTAGGGCAGGCGCAGGTCGCTGCCGGACAGGTCGGCCTCGGCCAGCGGCACGAAGGACTCCTTGGTACCGAACATGCCGGTGCGGACCGTGGCCCACTCGGGGCGGCCGGTCTCGTCGTCGAGGTACACCTCGCCGACGGTGCCGAGCTTGCCGTCCGCGCCGTGGGCGGTGCTGCCGATGACGCTGCTGAGCTGCTGTTCGGTGATCACGTGCGCTCCTCGCGGGTTCAGGGCTGGGATTGCCGATTGCGGTCGTGCCTCGGGGGTAGGTGCTCACCCGAGGGCCGCTTGCGAAGATGCCCGACCGTTTACGACGTAAACGAGCCGGTCGACGTTTAGCCGGTCAGTCGCGAGGATCGCCCCGCCGCGGCGTCCGGCCCTCCCGCAGCACCACCTCGAGGCGCTCGAGCAGGTTCTCCAGCGCCTCCTCGAACTCCGCCGCGGACTCGTCGAGCGACAGCAGCGACTCCAGTCGCACCACGGTCGGGTACTCGCTCAGGTCGACCTGCTCCTGGGCCTCGGGCACGCCCTCGGGCTTGTCCTCCGCGTTGACCGCCACGCCCTTCTGCGACACCTCGAGCAGCAGGTGACCGAGCAGGAAGCTCGAGTAGGCCCGGTAGGCCGAGACTGCGGCCTCCTGGGAGAAGCCGCTGTCCATCAGGGCGACGAGGAAGGACTCCACCCAGCGCAGGCTGCGCAGCGGCGGCCGCACCCAGGGCGCCGCCGGCGGGCGGGTCGCCACCAGCGGGAACACCTCCGGGTGGGCCAGGGCGATCCGGCGGACGCCGTGCGCCAGGCGCTGCAGGTAGTCCTGCCAGCCGTGCCCCGGCTCGAGGTGCACGTCGGGGTCGCCGTACAGCTCGTCGATGACCGTCTCGACGACGCCGTCGAGCAGGTTCTCCCGGCTGGGGACGTACCGGTACAGGGCCATCGCCTCGACACCCAGGTGCGCGCCCAGCCGGCGCATGGTCAGCGCTGCCAGCCCCTGGGTGTCGATGAACTCGACGGCCGCGCCCAGGATGCGCCGCCGGTCCAGGCCGCCGCGTCCCGAGCCGGGAGCGGCCGCGGGCAGCACGGCGGCCGCACCGCCGCGCCCCTCCGGGCTGTCCGGATCGGCGTCCTCGCGGGGCTGGTCCACGGTCGTCCTCCTCGGTTCGTCCACTCCCGACCCCCGGCGCCATCGTGCACCCCGTGCCGCTCACGGCGGCACCCGCGGTCGTGTGAGGTCCTGTGCACGCGACGTTGACGCGGTCGTGCGCCCGGGGTAACGACCGGCGGCGACGCTCGGTTCGTGCCCGCCGCCGTCGCCCCCGAGCCCGCCGTCCGCGGCGGTGTCCGGACGACGGCGACGCACTGCCCCTACTGCTCGCTCCAGTGCGGCATGGCGGTGACCGCCGGCGACCGCCCGGCGACGCTCGTGCCGCTGGACTTCCCCACCAACCGCGGCGGGCTGTGCTCGAAGGGCTGGTCGTCCACCGAGCTGCTCGACCACCCGGAGCGGCTGCTGCGGCCGCTGGTGCGCGCCGTCCCCGGCGACCGGAGCAGCCCGCTGGTGGAGGCCACCTGGGCCGACGCCCTCGACCTCGTCGTCGCGGCGGTCGAGCGCACCCAGCGCGTGCACGGCCGCGACGCCGTCGGGTGCTTCGGCGGCGGCTCGCTGACCAACGAGCAGGCCTACCAGTTCGGGAAGTTCGCCCGCGTCGCGCTGCGCACCAGCGCCATCGACTACAACGGCCGGTTCTGCATGAGCTCGGCCGCCGGCGCGGCCAACCGCGCGTTCGGCCTCGACCGCGGCCTGCCGTTCCCGCTGCAGGACATCGCCGAGGCCGACGTCGTGGTGCTGGTCGGGTCCAACCCGGCCGACACGATGCCGCCGGCGATGCAGTGGTTCGACGCCGGCCGCGAGCGGGGTGCGCTGCACGTCGTGGTCGACCCGCGGCGCACCGCGACCGCCCGGCACGCGGCGCTGCACCTGCAGCCGCTTCCGGGCACCGATCTGGCGCTGGCCAACGGGCTGCTGCACATCGCGGTCGCCGAGGGCCTGGTCGACGAGGAGTACGTCGCGGCGCGGACCACCGGCTTCGACGACGTGCGCGCCGGGGTCGCCGCCCACTGGCCGGACCGGGTGGAGCGGATCACCGGGGTGCCGGTCGCGCAGCAGCGGCGCACCGTCCGCGCGCTGGCCGGGGCCGAGCGCGCGATCGTCCTGACCGCCCGGGGCGCCGAGCAGCACCGCAGCGGCACCGACACCGCGCAGGCCTGGATCAACCTGGCGCTGGCCCTCGGGCTGCCCGGCCGGCCCGGCTCCGGCTGGGGCACCGTCACCGGCCAGGGCAACGGCCAGGGCGGGCGCGAGCACGGGCAGAAGGCCGACCAGCTGCCCGGCTACCGCTCGCTGGCCGACCCCGCGGCGCGCGCCCACGTCGCCGCCGTCTGGGGCGTCGACCCCGACGAGCTGCCGTCGCCCGGCCGAAGCGCCTTCGAGCTGCTGGACGCCCTCGGCACCGACGGCGGCGTCCGGACGCTGCTGGTGCTGGCGTCCAACGTCGCGGTGAGCGCCCCCGACGCCCGACGGGTGGTCAGCCGGCTGGGCGACCTGGACTTCCTCGCCGTCAGCGACTTCTTCATCAGCGAGACCGCCGAGCTGGCCGACGTCGTCCTGCCCAGCGCCATGTGGGCGGAGGAGGACGGCACCATGACCAACCTCGAGGGCCGCGTCATCCGCCGCCGGCGGGCGCTCGACCCGCCGGACGGCGTCCCGGACGACCTGCAGCTGCTCGCCAGCCTGGCCGCCCGGCTCGGCGCGAGCGGCTTCAGCGGCGACCCGGAGACGGTGTTCGAGGAGCTCCGGCGGGCCAGCGCCGGCGGGACGGCGGACTACTCGGGCATCAGCTACCGGCGGATCGACGCCGAGGACGGCGTCTTCTGGCCGTGCCCCGCGACGCCGGAGGAGGCGCCCGAGCACCCCGGGACCCCCCGGCTGTTCACCGAGCGGTTCGCCACCCCGGACGGGCGGGCGCGCTTCCTGCGGGTCGAGCACGTGGACGCCCACGAGCCGACGGACGACGCGTACCCCTTCGTGCTCACCACCGGCCGGGTGCTGGCGCAGTACCAGTCGGGCACCCAGACCCGCCGGACCCGCAGCCTGCAGCTCATCGCGCCGACGCCGCGCGCCGAGCTGCACCCGGACCTCGCGCGGCGGCTGGGCATCGCCCCCGACGACGTCGTGGAGCTGGCCACCCGCCGCGGCCGGGCCCGCTTCCACGCCACGGTCACCGACGCGATCCGGCCCGACGTCGTCTTCGCCCCCTTCCACTGGGGCGGCGGTTCCAGCGCCAACGCGCTCACCGACCCCGCGCTGGACCCGACCTCGCGGATGCCGGCCTTCAAGGTCTGCGCCGTCGCCGTCACCCGCGTCGGCGGCCCCGAGGAGCGCATCGGCGCCCCGGCGCCCGACGGTGAGCGACCCCGCCCGCACCAGCAGCTCGACGTCGCCCGACCCCGGCCCCCCGCCCGGAGCAGAAGGAGCACGACCGTGAAGAGCACGCCCCGTTTCCTGCAAGGCGTCTACCCGATCACCGGGGAGGGGCTGGCCAAGCCCGGCCCGGTGGACCCGGCTCTGCGGTACACCGTCCCGTGGGGGTGCTCGGCCCAGGCGCTGTACTTCCGCGGCGGCAACGCCACCGGCGAGCTGGTCTACGTCCTGCTGCTGCGCGACGGCCGGCCGGTGCGCTGGTTCCCGATCGGGGCGAAGGCCGACACCCACGTGCCGCTGCGGGTGGTCGAGGACCTGCCCGGCGGCTCGGTGGTCGAGCTGCACGCCGCGGCGCCCAAGGGCGTCACCGGCGAGCTCGTGGTCGACCTCGGGCTGGTGGAGGTCTGATGCGGGTCCTCGGCGGACGTCCCGCCGGCGTCACGACCCTGCACGTGGACGACGACCTGGACACCCGGAGCCGCCTGGTCGTCGTGGGCAACGGAATGGCCGGCGCCCGCTTCGTCGAGGAGGTGCTGGAGCGCGGCGGGGACGAGCAGTTCCGCATCACCGTCCTCGGCGACGAGCCGCACGGCAACTACAACCGGATCATGCTCTCGCCCGTGCTGGCCGGGGAGGCGCACGAGGACGAGATCGTGCTCAACAGCCTCGACTGGTACGCCGACAACGGCGTGACCCTGCGCGCCGGCGTCCGCGGTGAGCGGATCGACACCGCCGCCAAGCAGCTGCACACCGACGACGGCTCGGTCATCCCCTACGACCACCTGGTCCTGGCCACCGGCAGCTACTCGTTCATCCCGCCGATGACCGGCGTGCGCCGCGAGGACGGCTCGCTGCTGCCGGGGGTGCACGGCTTCCGCACCATCGACGAGACCCGGGCGATGCTCGAGGCCACCGGCCGCTGCCGGCGCGCGGTGGTCATGGGCGGCGGCCTGCTCGGCCTGGAGGCGGCCCGCGCGCTCCAGGGTCACGGGCTGCATGTCGAGCTCGTGCACGCGATGCCGTGGCTGATGAACGCCCAGCTCTCCCGCGAAGCGGGCGCCGTCCTCGAGAAGAGCGTCGAGTCCCTCGGCATCACCGTCCACCTCGACGTGCTGGCCACCGAGGTGCTGGGGGACGAGCACGTCGAGGGCGTCGTCCTCGAGGACGGCCGGCGCTTGGAGTGCGACCTGCTCGTCGTCGCCGCCGGGGTGCGCCCGCACACCGACGTCGCCGTCCGGTCGGGGCTGGAGGTCGAGCGGGCGGTCGTCGTCGACGACCAGCTGCGCACCGACGACCCCGACGTCTACGCCATCGGCGAGTGCGCGCAGCACCGCGGCTCGGTCTACGGCCTGGTCGCCCCGGCGTGGGAGCACGCGAAGGTGCTGGCCGACGTCCTCACCGGCACCGACCCCGGCGCCGAGTACACCGGCAGCCGCACCGCCACCAAGCTCAAGGTCGCCGGCGTCGACGTCGCCGTCATGGGGGTGAGCACCCCCGAGCGGGAGGACGACGAGTTCCTCGTCATCTCCGAGCCCAGGCGCGGGGTGCACCTGTCGGTGGTCATCCGCGACGACCGGCTGATCGGTGCCACCCTGCTCGGCGACACCCGCAAGGTCGCCTTCCTGACCCAGGCGTTCGACCGCGGCGCACCGCTCCCCGAGGAGCGGATCCGGCTGCTGGTCGACCTCTCCGACGGTGCCGCCGAGGTCGGCGTCGCGGAGATGCCGGCGGACTCGCAGGTGTGCAACTGCAACGGCGTCTCGAAGGGCGACATCTGCGGCGCCGTCGCCGACGGCTGCGGCAGCGTGGGCGCGGTGATGGACCGCACCCGCGCCGGCAAGGGCTGCGGCTCCTGCACGTCGCTGGTGAAGCAGGTCGTCGAGTGGGCCGCCGACGGCGAGGTGACCGAGGACCCCGCCGCCTCCTGGTACGTGCCGGGTGTCCCCCTGGCCAAACCGGAGCTGATGGCCGCCATCCGGGCGCAGGACCTGCGCAGCGTCTCGGCGGTGTTCGCCGCGCTGGCGCCCGGCGGCAAGGACGACGCCCGCTCCAAGATGGGCCTGACCTCGCTGCTCAAGCTGATCTGGGGTTCGGACTTCATGCCGCAGAAGGACGGCGAGTTCATCAACGACCGGGTGCACGCCAACATCCAGCGCGACGGCACGTTCTCCGTGGTCCCGCAGATGAAGGGCGGGGTGACCACGCCGGCCCAGCTGCGCCGCATCGCCGACGTCGCCGAGAAGTACGAGGTGCCGATGGTCAAGGTGACCGGCGGCCAGCGCATCGACCTGCTCGGCGTCCGCAAGGAGGACCTGCCGGCGATGTGGTCCGACCTCGGCATGCCCAGCGGGTACGCGTACGGCAAGAGCATGCGCACGGTGAAGACCTGCGTGGGCTCCGACTTCTGCCGGTTCGGCCTGGACGACTCGACCCGGCTCGGCATCGACCTGGAGACCCGCTTCCAGGGCATCGAGAGCCCGGCGAAGATCAAGATGGCCGTCGTCGGCTGCCCGCGGAACTGCGCGGAGGCCTACGTCAAGGACGTCGGCGTCGTCGCCGTCGGCAGCGGGCGGTGGGAGGTGTACGTCGGTGGTGCCGCGGGCGCGACCGTGCGCAAGGGCGACCTGCTCGCGACCGTCGGCTCGGCCGCGGAGGTGATGACGCTGACCGGACGGTTCCTGCAGCACTACCGCGAGAACGCCAACTGGCTCGAGCGCACCTACGACTTCGTGCCCCGGGTCGGGCTGGACGCCATCCGCGCGGTGCTGGACGACGAGGCCGCCTGCGCCGAGCTGGACGCCGGCATCCAGCGCTCGATCGACGCCTACACCGACCCGTGGGGCCAGGACGCCGCCGAGCCGGCGACGCCGGGCCAGTTCCGGCCCGCCCTGCCGCTGGTCGCGCTGCCGCAGGTGCCGGTCCGATGAGCCTCACCGAGGAGCGGCTCGCGGTCGAGCACGTGGTGGGCCCGCTCGACGACGTCCCGGTGGGGGAGGGGCGCGCCTTCGTCGCCGGCGGGGTGCAGGTGGCCGTGTTCCGGCTGCGCGACGGCTCCCTGCACGCCACGCAGGCGGCCTGCCCGCACGCCGGCGGCCCGTTGGCCGACGGGCAGACCGACGTCGACGTGCTGGTCTGCCCGCTGCACCTCTACGCCTACCGGTGGTCCGACGGCAGCTCGTCCGGCGGCGCCGGCCCGCTGCGGCTGTTCCCCGTGCGCGAGCGGGACGGCGACCTCGTCGTCACCGTCTGAGCCGCTTCTCCGCGGAAGAGCAGGACGCTTTTCTGCGGAGGAGCAGGACGCGGGGGTCAGGGGTGCATGCGGGCGCCCTTCACCACCTTGTCGACGGCGTTCTTCGGCCCGTGCAGCGCGAGCCCGACCAGGTCCAGGTCGGCCCCGGCCACCGCCCGCACCGCCGCCCGGTTCTCCGCGTCGCCGCCGGTGGCGAACAGGTCGGCGGTGAACACCGCCGTCGGGAGGTTCCGCTGCAGCGAGCGGGCACGGGCGCTCGCGAGCACCTCGGCGCCCCCGGTCATGACCAGCACCGGCTGCCGGATCATGGCCAGGTAGCCGGTGCCGTCTGCGTCCTCGTAGGGACGGCCGATCAGCTCGGGGATCGCGGCGGCCACCGCGCTCGACAGGAACGCCGTCACGTTGAGCGCCTGCCACGGCAGCAGCCCCTCGCGGAGCAGCACGACGATCTTGGTCGGCCACGGCGGGCCGGGTTCGGCGGTTGCGGGGACGGAGGTCGTCTGCGCGGTCGTCACGGAGGTCAGCGTGCGGCCGTCGCGACGCCGGCGTCTTGTACGTTCCTGACGTGACTGGCCCGGCCGAGGTGGTGGCCTGGCGCCCCGCGGTGCCGGGGCTGACCGAGGTGCTGCACGCCCGGTTCACCGACCACGCCTACCCGGCGCACACCCACGACGCCTGGACGCTGCTGCTCGTCGACTCCGGCGCCGTCCGGTACGACCTCGACCGGCATCCGCACGGCGCCTCGGCCGCGGCGGTCACGCTGCTGCCGCCGGGGGTGCCGCACGACGGGCGGTCGCAGTTCCCCGGCGGGTTCCGCAAGCGGGTGCTCTACCTGGAGCCCGGCACGCTGGGGACGGACCGGGTCGGCCCGGCCGTCGACTCCCCGGCGTTCGCCGACGACGTGCTGCGCGACCGGATCTCGCACCTGCACGCGGCGCTGCGCCCCCGCACCGAGGAGCTGGAGGCGCAGAGCCGGCTGGCGTTCGTGCTGGAGCGGCTGGGCCAGCACCTGGACCGGGCCGTCGCGCCCGCACCGGCCGTGCGCGACGCCCGGGTCGCGGACGGCCTGCGGGAGCTGCTGGACGCCCGGGTGGCCGACGGGGTCGACCTGGGCGAGGCCGCGGCCCGCTTCGGCGTGACGCCGACCCACCTGGTGCGCGCCTTCACGCGGCGGCACGGTCTGCCACCGCACCGCTACCTGACCGGCCGGCGGATCGACCGCGCCCGCCGGCTGCTGCTCGACGGCGTCCCCGCCGCCGAGGTGGCGCTCGCCGTCGGGTTCCACGACCAGCCGCACCTGACCCGGCACTTCCGCCGCATGCTGGCGACGACGCCGGTGGCCTACGCCCGGTCGGGCTGAGCGCTCGCCGGGCGGGCGCGGACGTGCATCCGCTCGCCCTGCGGCCCGAACAGCACCAGCCCCTCGGCCGGCTCCGGGAACGGGTTGGAGAAGGTGTGCGGCACCCGGGTGTCGAACTCGACCACCTCGCCGGCACCCAGCACGAAGTCGCGCGCGCCGAGCAGCAGCCGGATGCGGCCGGACAGCACGTAGAGCCATTCGTAGCCCTCGTGGGTCTTCTGGTCGGTCTCCTGCACCCGGAAACGGGCCGGCAGGATCATCTTGTGCGCCTGCAGCCCGCCGGCCTGGCGGGTCAGCGGCACCATCGTCATGCCGTCCTCGCGCTGGATGGGCCGCCCGTGCACCCGCGGGTCCGCCGGTGCCGGGGTGTCCACGAGGTCGTCGATGGCCACGCCGTAGGTCCGGGCCAGCGGCAGGAGCAGCTCGAGGGTGGGCCGGCGCCCGCCGGACTCCAGCCGGGACAGCGTGCTCACCGAGATGCCGGTCGTCCCGGCGACGTCGGTCAGGGTGGCCCCGCGCTCGGTCCGCAGCGCGCGCAGCCGGGGGCCCACGTCCTTCAGGACGTCGTCGTCGCTCATGGCGACCAGTTTGCCATCCCGGCAAAGGTGGTTGCCGCCTCGGCCAGATCGGGCCGACAGTGGTCGGCATGGACGAGCGATACGACGTGGTGGTCATCGGCGGCGGCGCGGCGGGGCTGAGCGGAGCGCTCACCCTGGCCCGCGCCCGCCGCAGCGTGCTGGTGGTGGACGCCGGGGAGCCCCGCAACGCACCGGCGGGGCACGTGCACAACTACCTCGGCCGGGAGGGCACCCCGCCCGCCGAGCTGTACGCCCTCGGCCGGGCCGAGGTGGAGGGCTACGGGGCGACGGTGCGCCCCGGCCGGGTGACCGGGCTGGCCCGGGAGGAGGGCGGCTTCCGCCTCGACCTGGAGGGCGGCGCCGCCGTGCACGGCCGGCGGGTGCTGCTGGCCGGCGGGCTGGCCGACGACCTCCCGGACCTGCCCGGCGTGGTCGAGCGGTGGGGGAGCACCGTGCTGCACTGCCCCTACTGCCACGGGTGGGAGACCCGCGACCGCGCGGTGGGCATCGTGAGCACCGGCCCGATGGGCGTGCACGCGGCGACGCTGTGGCGGCAGTGGACCGACGACGTGGTGCTCTTCGTGCACACCGGTGCGGAGCCGACCGAGCAGGAGCTCGAGCGGCTGGCCGCCCGCGGGGTCCGCGTCGTGCGCACCGAGGTGCGCGGCCTGGAGGGCGCTGCCGACGTGCGGCTGGCCGACGGCGAGCTGGTGGCGCGCGACGCGGTCGTGGTGACGACGCGGATGGTGGCCAACGCCGAGCTGCTGGTCGGGCTCGGCGTGACGCCGGTGCCGATGGAGGTGAACGGCGCCGTCGTCGGCAGCTACCTGCCCGCCGACCCGACCGGCCGCACCGAGGCCCCCGGCGTCTGGGTGGCCGGCAACGCCGGCGACCTCAGCGCCCAGGTGATCGTGGCCGCGGCCCAGGGGCTCAAGGCCGGAGCGATGATCAACATGGACCTGGTCGAGGAGGACACCGCCCGCGCGGTGTCCGCTGCGCGGGGCGTGGCGGCGTGAGCGTGCACGAGCACGGCGCCGCCCGGCAGCCCGCCGTCACCCGGGACGCCTACGACGAGCTGTACCGCTCCGCGCCCGCCGTGTGGACCGGCCGGCCGAACCACCAGCTGGTCGTCGAGGCGACCGGCCTGGCACCCGGCACGGCCCTCGACGCCGGTGCCGGCGAGGGCGGCGACGCCCTCTGGCTGGCCGCCCGCGGCTGGCAGGTCACCGCCGTCGACTTCTCCCCGGTCGCCCTGGGCCGGGGGGCGGCGAAGGCGGCCGAGCTGCTGCTCGGCGACCGGATCGCGTGGCGGCACGAGGACCTCGAGGAGTGGACGCCGCCGGAGGGAGCCTTCGACCTGGTGACCGCGCACTACCTGCACGCGACCTTCGCCGACCGCCAGGGGCTCTTCCGGCGGCTGGCCGCCGCGGTCGCCCCGGGCGGGACGCTGCTCGTGGTCGGTCACCAGCACGGCGAGCGGTGGGGGCACGGGCACGCGCACGCCCACGAGGCGGGCGCGCTCTACAGCGCCGAGGACGTCGCCGCGGTGCTCGACCCGGCCGGGTGGGCCGACGTCGTCACCGGGACGCGCGACCGCGACCCCGGCGCGGCCGAGCGCACCGGGAACCCCGTCCCGGACACCGTCCTGGTGGCCCGGCGGAGGTCAGGAGCGCGGTAGGCCCAGCGCGGCGAGGGCCCCGGTGACGGCGTCCTCGTGCAGCAGGTCCAGCGCCAGCAGCCGGTGCAGCAGCACGCCGCGCCGGGTGAGCCGCAGGTCGGCCGCGCGCAGCCGCGGCAGCGTCGCGCCCGTCCGGGGCGCGGCGGCCGGCGGGTCGAGCAGGCCGGCGCGCTGCAGGTCGGCGACGTCCTCGCGGGCGGCCCACTCCGACCAACCCGTCGGCTCGTCGGGCAGCGGGGCCATGGGCAGGGGCGTGCGGTCGCGGCGGCCCACGGCCGCCAGCAGCCCGAGCTGCCGCCAGCCGAGCCCGTCGGTCAGCCGGAGGGCCCGGCCGGCGACCTCGGCGTCCAGCTCGGGGGAGCAGGCGACCTCGGCGAGCAGGTAGCCGAGGTGGCGGACCCGTCGCTCGTCGGCCGACCGCCGGGCCGCCGCGACCACCGCCTCGGCGACGTCCTCCGCCGCCGGCCGGCCGCCGGGGCGGGCGGAGAACCAGCCGTCGTCCCGGGCGGGGCGGCCGGCGCGGTGCTGGGTGGCCGCGTACTCGACGGCGAAGGCGAGCACCGCGCCGGCGCGGACCCGCTCGCGGGGCACCGGCAGCGCGGCGGCCCCGGTGGCCACGGTGCGCAGGCTCGCGGCGAAGCGCTCGTGCACCTGCACCACGGCGGCCGAGGGCTCGAAGACCACGGTGGCGGCCGCCCGGCTCATGGAGCCGGCCACCGGGGCGCCCTGCTCGATCAGCGTGCGGCCGGGCAGCTCGGCGGTCTCCTCGGAGGCGGTCACCGGGTGATCATCTCCGTCCGGGCACCGGTCGCGCACGCCCGGCGGTCGCCGCCTCACCACAGCGGGGCAGCGCCGGTGAGCGGAACGGAACACGAGATCACGCCGACGGCGACGCCGGCGAAACGAACGGCGGCCACCGTTCCCGCATGGCCGCACCGACCCGCGCGACGCCCGCGCCGTCCACCGCCCCGACACCCACCCCGTCCCGGCGCGGGAGGTGGATCGACGACTGGCGGCCGGAGGAGCCGGGGTTCTGGGAGACGACGGGCAAGCGGGTCGCCCGCCGCAACCTGTTCTTCTCCGTCTTCAGCGAGCACATCGGCTTCTCGATCTGGAGCCTGTGGTCGGTGCTGGTGCTCTTCCTGCCCGAGCCGGTGTTCGGGATCGACCCGGCCGGCAAGTTCCTGCTCACCACCCTGCCGACGGCGCTGGGCGCGGCCGTCCGGCTGCCCTACACCTTCGCCGTCGCCCGGTTCGGCGGGCGGAACTGGACGATCGTCAGCGCCGCGCTGCTGCTGGTGCCCACCATCGCCACCGCGGTCGTGCTGGAGCCCGGTGTCTCCTTCGGCACGCTGCTGTTCGTCTCCTGCCTGGCCGGCGTGGGCGGCGGCAACTTCGCGAGCTCCATGGCGAACATCAACGCCTTCTACCCCGACCGGCTCAAGGGCTGGGCGCTCGGCCTCAACGCCGGCGGCGGCAATCTCGGCGTCCCCGTCGTGCAGCTGCTCGGCCTGCTGGTGCTGGCCACCGCCGGTGCCGAGCACCCCCGGCTGATCCTGGTCGTCTACATCCCGCTGATCGTCGCCGCCGCCGTCGGCGCGGCGCTGGTCATGGACAACCTGACGACGGCGCGCAACCAGCCGCGGGCGATGCGCGAGGCGACCCGCGAGCCGCACACCTGGATCATGTCCTTCCTCTACATCGGCACCTTCGGCTCGTTCATCGGGTTCGGCTTCGCCTTCGGGCAGGTGCTGCAGAACCAGTTCACCGGCTCCTTCGCCACCCCGCTGGCCGCCGCGTCGCTCACCTGGCTGGGGCCGCTGCTCGGGTCGCTGATCCGGCCGGTCGGGGGCGTGCTGGCCGACCGCTTCGGCGGGGCGCGGATCACGTGCTGGAACTTCGTCGCGATGGCCGGCGGCGCCCTGGTGGTGTGGAGCGCCAGCCAGGTGGGCTCGCTGCCGCTGTTCGTCGTCGGCTGCTGTTCGTGCTCAGCGGCCTGGGCAACGGGTCGACGTACAAGATGATCCCGGCGATCTTCCGGTCGCAGGCGCTCCAGCGGGTCGCCGAGGGCGGGGACGCCGACGCCGCCGACCGGCACGCGCTGCGGATGTCCGGGGCGCTGATCGGCATCGCCGGGGCGGTGGGCGCGTTCGGCGGGGTGCTGGTCAACCTCGCGTTCCGGCAGTCGTTCATGACCACCGGCACCGGGGACTCCGCCTACCTGGTGTTCATCGGGTTCTACGTCGTCTGCGTCGCCGTGACCTGGGCCGTCTACCTGCGCCCGGGAGCCGCCCACCGGGTGTGACGTGGTGCCACGATGCGCGGCATGGCGATCGAGGTCCGCCCGGCGAGCGCGTTCGACGACGTCGCGACGATGGTCGGCCCGAAGCGGCCGGACGCCAACGTCTGCTGGTGCCTGAGCTACCGGCTCCCGTCGCGGGAGAACGCCTCGCTGGTGGGCCCGGCACGCGGCGAGCGGGTGCGGCAACTCCTCGCCGAGGACCCGCCGCCGGGCGTGCTCGCCTACGACGGCGACGAGGTGGTCGGCTGGGCGGCGATCCACCCGCGGGCGGACACCAACTTCGCCCGCAACCGGAGGATCCCGCACGTCGACGACCTCGACGTCTGGGCGCTGTGGTGCATCCGGGTGCGGCCCGGGCACCGCGGCACCGGCATCAGCCACTCCCTGGTCCGGGGCGCCGTGGAGTTCGCCCGTGGCCACGGCGCGCCGGCGGTCGAGGGCTATCCGGTCGACAACGAGGGCCGGACGGTCGACCTGACCTCGGCCTACGTCGGCACCCGCGCGCTGTTCGAGCGGGCCGGGTTCACCAAGGCCGCCGACACGCAGTCGGTGACCGGCGGCTTCCCGCGCGTGCTCATGCGGCTGGACCTGCGGTGACCCCGGTTCAGACGGCGAGCCGGTAGCCGCGCTTCACCACGGTGGCGACCAGCGGCGCCCCCAGCGCCGCCCGCAGGCGCGCCACCGCCATCTCGACGGCGTGCTCGTCCCCGCCACCGGGCAGGGACCCGACCAGCTCGCTGCGCGGGACCACCGCGCCCGGCTGGCGCGCGAGCGCCCGCAGCACACCGATCGGACCGGGCGCGAGCTCCACCACCCGACCGTCGACGACGGCGGCGTCCCCGCGCACCTGCAGCGCGTGCCCGCCCACGGCCAGCACCGGGTCGCGCTCGGGCAGCCGGGCGACGACCTCGCGAGCCAGCGCGCCCAGCCGGGCCCGCTCGGGCTGCCGCGTCGGGATCCCCGCCGCCTCCAGCGGTCCGGCGGTGACCACCCCGACCGCCACGGCCAGCACCCGGTCGCGCAGCGCCGCGACCAGCTCCTCGCGGAGGCCCAGCTCGTCGGCGACCGCGAGCAGGCTGGCCGCGGCCGGGGCGCTGGTGAAGGTCACCGCGTCCACCGCACCGGCCACCACCGACCCCACCAGCCGGCGCACCGGGCCGACGTCCTCGGGCAGCACCCAGCGGTAGACCGGGACGGTCAGCACCTCGGCGCCGGTCGCGCGCAGCCCGGCGACCAGGTCGGGCAGCGGGTCCCCGTGCAGCTGGACGGCGATCCGGCGACCCCCGAGCGGACCCTCGGCGCCCGACAGCAGGTGGGCCAGGACCTCGGCCGAGGACTCCGACTCCGGTGACCAGGCGTCCACCAGCCCGCCGCCGCGGATGGCGCCCCGGGCCTTGGGCCCGCGGGCCAGGACCCGGGCCGGCCGCAGGTGCTCGACCAGCGGGAGGTCCCAGGCGTCGGCGGCCTCCAGCCAGCCGCGGAAGCCCACCCCGGTGGTCGCGACGACGAGGTCGACCGGGTGCTCGAGCACCCGCCGGGTGGCCGCCACCAGCTCCGTGTCGTCGGACAGCGGCACGATCCGGATCGCCGGCGCGTAGACGACGCGGGCCCCGCGCCGGTCCAGCAGCGCGCCCAGCTCCTCCTTGCGGCGGGCCGCGGTCACCGCCACCGTGTAGCCGGCCAGCGGGAGCTCGGCCGGCGCCGCCGGTCCCTGGTCGAGCTCGGTCACATCTGCCCCTCGGTCACGCGTCCCCCTCGGCCCGGTGCCCGCCCATGGTGCGGTCCCGGCGTTACGGGGATGTGTACGGCACGACCCCCGGAGGTGCTCCGGTGACGAGGCTCACGGCCGCTTCCAGCGGGCCAGCAGCACCGAGGCGTCGTCCTGCAGCAGCCCGCCCTGGTGCTCGAGGACGGCGGAGGTGAGCCGGCGGACCGTCTCGGCGGCCGGCTGCCCGCCGGCGATCGCGCGCCGCAGGAACTCCGCGAGCCGGGGCTCGCCGAACCAGGCCCCCGCGGCGTCGCGTGCCTCGACGATGCCGTCGGTGTAGAGCGCGAGCCAGTCGCCCGGTTCCAGCACCTCCTCCGCGACGGTGAGGCCGGAGGTGTCCAGGCCGAAGGGCACGCGGCGCCCGCCGCCGAGCTCCTTGACCAGCCGGCCGTCGCGGAGCAGCAGGGGGGCGGGGTGCCCGGCGTTGACGTAGCGCAGCCGCCCGGACCCGGTGTCCAGCTCGGCGATCACGCCGGTGACGAACGCGCTGCCGGGGAAGGTCCCGGACACCACGTCGTCGACGGTGCGGGCCTGGTCGAAGACGCTCCGGCCGTCGCGGCGGGCGCTCCGGTACGCGGCGAGGGTGGCCGCGGCCATGAGCGCCGCCTGGATGCCGTGCCCCACGGCGTCGAAGACCGCGAGGGAGACGGTCCGCTCGGACAGCGCGTAGTCGAAGGCGTCACCGCCGACGTCGTAGCTGGGCTCCAGCCGGCCGGCGAGCTCGAACGTGTCCGTCGCGGCCGTGAGCGGGGGGAGCTGCTGCCAGACGAGCTCGGCCGACGGCTTCATCTCACGGGTGCGGCGCGGGCGCTCGAGGTCGTCCCCGTAGGCCTCCATGGAGACGAGGAGGTGCCCGAGGAGCGAGGCGAGCAGCCAGCACTGCTCGCGCAGCGCGGGGTCGTGCAGGAACTCGCGGGAACCCACGCGCACCTCGAGCACACCCAGCCGGTCGGCACCGTCGAGCAGGGGCACCCAGAGGCGGGGCCGGTCGTCCCGGTCGGAGACGACCATCTGGACGGCACGGAACGCCCGGCCGGCCATCGTGCTCTCGACGCCCTGCCGGCGGCGGCCGGGAGCGCCCGGAGGGCCCAGCCGGACCAGGCAGCGCTGCTCGTGGTCGATGCGGTGCACCGTCACGTCGACGTCCAGCAGGCGGCCGGCCTCGGTGGCCAGCGCCGGCAGCCGCTCGGGCGGCACGGCGCCGGCCGCCTCCAGGAGCGTGACCAGGGCGGCCGGTGTCCCGGTGGTCGACGGCCGCTGCCGGACGGGAGCGAGGTAGGGCACCCGGTGACGGGTGAAGAGCTCGTCGAGGCGCTCGTTGACCGCGTGCGCCAGCAGGTCGTGCTGGTTCGCGGGCAGGCCCGCCAGGCCGTGCAGGTAGCCGTCGACGTCGGTGAGGTCGGCGGTACCGCCCAGGGCGAAGTAGCGCATCCACAGCTGCTCGAGCGTGAGCTCGGCGCGCCCGTAACCCGCTGCCAGGGCCGATCGCTGCACCTCTTCGGTCACGAGTGCCGCCGGCGGCCGGCGGCAGCGAGCACCTTCCGCGCGGCGTCGGCGAGGGGGACCCCCTGCTCCAGGCTGCGGGCGACCAGCATGCGCTGGGCCGCCTCCTCGTCCATCCCGTGCCGGCCGATGAGCACGCCCTTGGCCACGTTGATGAGGTCCCGGTCGCCCACCGCCCGGCGCATCCCGTCGCTGAGCCGCTCCGCGCGCTCGTGGGAGCGCACGTTCGCGACGAGCAGCGCGGCCTGGGCCGAGAACAGCGTGAGCAGCTGCCGGCTGCGGTCGTCGAAGGCGCCCGGGTGGTCGGCGTAGACCTTGATGGCACCGAGCGCGTGGTCCCCCGCGACCAGGGGCGCGCTCAGGGCCGACCCCAGCTCCAGCGGCGCGACGGCCTCGGCCCAGCGCGGCCAGCGGCGGTCGCGCCGGACGTCCTCGACCACGACCAGCTCGCGCTGCTCGGTCGCCGCCAGGCACGGGCCCTCGTCGAGCTCGTACTGCAGGCCGTCGGCCTCGCGCACCCGGTCGTCGGTCGAGCCGGCGGACGTGCGTCTGCGGGCCTCGATGATCGAGACGCCCGCCCCGCAGGAGCCGGGCACCGTCTCGTGGGCCAGCGCGCTGAGGACGCTCAGCGAGGTATCGACGGTCTCCTCGGTGAGCAGGAGGCCGGACATGCGTGCGAAGACCCCGGCCAGCTCGTCGGCCAGCGGGAGATCGGTTCGTGCGGCTCGGCTCATGGCGGCGAGACGCCCTCCTGGTCCGGATCGCGCCGTGCCGGGTGCTCGACCGGCGCGGTCCTGGGAGAGCGGTGCGCAGAACCACCCCGCGCCAAACCTGCGGCGCTCCCGGATCAGCGCCGCTCCGGGAGCGGGACGTAGCCGTCGCCGGCCCCACCGGCGGTGCCGTCGACCAGCAGGTCCGCCCGGCGGCGGGTGCCCTCGCGGGCGAACTCGACCGCCTCGGTGGCCAGCCAGCGGTGCCAGTGCGGCGCCATCGCGTCCCCGTCCCGGGCGAGGCCGCGAGCGACCCGCAGCTCGTCGGGCGCCTCCACCCAGACGCGCAGCGTCGTCCACGGGTCCAGCCGGCGGGGCGAGCTGCCGCACCCCTCGACGACCAGCACCGGCGCCGCGCGGACCGGCACAGGTTCGGGGGCGAAGCGGCCGGCTCCCCAGTCGTAGCGGTGGTACCCGCCCGCCCGGCCCGCGGCGAGCGGACCCAGGACCCCGGCCTCCAGGCGGGCGACCGCGCCGGTCAGCGTCCAGCCGGCGTAGAGGTCGTCCATGTGGACCAGCTCGGCGTCGCCCGCCAGTGCCGCGACCAGCCGGCCGGCGAACGTGGTCTTGCCCGAGCCGGCCGGGCCGTCGACGCAGACCAGCCGCGTGCGGCCCAGCAGCGGGCCGGCGCCGAGTAGGTCCGCGGCCAGCCCGGTGAAGGTCAGCGGGCGGCCAGGGTCCACGTCGGCACCGGTCCGCCGCTGCCGACGACCAGGCCGCGGCTGGCCAGCAGCCGCAGGTGGGCGTCGGTCTCGGTGACGGCGAAGATCCGCATCCGCCGCTCGTACTGCTCCCACGGCCGGGACCAGGTGAGGTGGGCGGCCAGCTGCCAGGGCGTCGAACGCGGGTGCGTCGCGATCGCGGCGAGCAGCTCCTCGAGGCGGTGCTCGTGGTGGGCGGTCAGCGAGTCGACCCGGTCGGCCAGCCCGCGGAAGCGCCACTCGTGCGCGGGCAGCACCTCGGCCGGGTCGAGGTCGCGGACGGCGGCGAGGGAGTCCAGGTAGTCGCGGAGCGGGTCCCCGGCACGGACGTTGGTCGAGATGTTCGGGCTGATGCGGGGGAGGACGTGGTCGCCGGAGAAGAGCAGGCGGGCGTCCTCCTCGGCGAAGCAGAGGTGGCCGGGGGTGTGCCCCGGGGTGTGCACGGCCCGCAGCCGCCAGCCGGGGAAGTCGGCGTGCTCGCCGTCCTCGATCAGCCGGTCCGGCACCGCCATCGTCGTCCAGGCGCCGAAGTTGTCGGCGGGGCCGACGTCGGAGACCGCCTCGGCCCGGTCCGCGCCCAGGCCGACGAGGAACTCCACCTCGGTGTCGACGGCGTGCTGCGCGCCCGAGGTGGTCAGACCCTGGACGGCGGTGGCGTCGGCGGGGTGCATGGCGATCCACGCGCCGCTGGCCTCGCGGACCCGGCCGGCCAGCCCCAGGTGGTCGAAGTGCAGGTGGGTGACCAGCGCGCCGCGGACGTCGGAGACGTCGCCGCCGACCGCGGCCAGGCCGGCGGTCAGCGCCGCCCACGCCTCGTCGCTGCCCCAGCCGGTGTCGATCAGCCCGAGCCCGCCGCCGTCGAGGGCGAAGGCGTAGATGCTGTTGTAGCGCAGCGGGTTGTGCGGGATCGGCACGGGGATCGACCACAGGTCGGCCCGCAGCTGCTCGACCGGGGGCAGCGCCCGGGCCTGCCAGGCGGCGTGCTGGGCGGTGCCGGTGATCTCCACGACCGGCACTCTGCCAGCCGTCCCCGCGGCGGCGGCTGTCACCATGGGGGCATGTCCGGGCCCACCGCCGCACCCGCCGCCGTCTCGGCCGTGCCCCGCCGCCTGCGGCTGCTGCTGGCCGTCGTGGCCGGTGTCGTGCTGGCGGTCGCGGCGGTCGTCGTGGTGACGCTGCCGTCGACGACGAACTCCGTCGTGGACTACGGCGTCGCCGACCAGGTCGCGCTCGGCGGGGTCGGGGTCCTGCTGGCCGCGGGGGTGCTGCTCCTGGGCCGCTCCCGCGTGGACGCCGACGCCTCGGGGGTGCGGGTGCGCAACCTGTTCGTCCGGCACGAGCTGCCCTGGCAGTCGGTGAAGGCGGTCCGCTTCGACCGGACGTCGGCCTGGGGCGCCCTCGCGCTGGAGAACGGGGACGAGATCTCGCTGCTGGGCCTGCAGGTGTTCGACGGCGAGCACGCGGCTCGGGCGATCGAGGGCCTGCGGGCCCTGCACGCCGCGGCCCGCGCGGAGGACCCGGCGCCCCCGCCGCGGCCGCCGCTGCTGTACGACGACTGAGGGGGAATGACGGCAGCGTCCCCGACGCTGTAGGGTGGGCGTGCCTCCCCCCGCTACATGAGGCGCGCGAACCAACCAGCGGCCCCGCCCCGGGCCGCTGATCCAAGAGGAGCCCGCTCCCACCTGATGCCGTCGAGGCACTCAGGTCCCGGATCGCGAGAACCGGTTCCGACCGGTTGTCGCGCCCCGCACGTGTCCCCGTGACGCGTGCGGTGTCCGGAGAGTGGGCCCCGTGAGCCGATGCTCACGGGGCCTTCCTGCTCTCCGGCTCCCGGGACGGGTGAGCTCCTCACAGGCAAGAGCAGAGGAGAGGCCATCACCGAGCCCCGCATCAACGACCGCATCCGCGTCCCCGAGGTCCGTCTCGTCGGACCCGAGGGCGAGCAGGTCGGCGTCGTGTCGATCGGCGAAGCGCTGCGCCTGGCCCAGGACTCGGAGCTCGATCTCGTCGAGGTCGCTCCCATGGCCCGGCCGCCGGTCGCCAAGCTGATGGACTACGGGAAGTTCAAGTACGAGTCCGCCCAGAAGGCCCGCGAGGCCCGGCGGAACCAGGCGCTCACCGTCATCAAGGAGATGCGGCTGCGCCTCAAGATCGACCCGCACGACTACGAGACCAAGAAGGGCCACGTCGAGCGCTTCCTCAAGGGCGGCGACAAGGTCAAGATCACCGTGATGTTCCGCGGCCGCGAGCAGTCGCGACCGGAGATGGGCTACCGGCTGCTCCAGCGGCTGGCCGCCGACGTCGCCGACCTCGGCGTCGTCGAGTCCAACCCGAAGCAGGACGGCCGGAACATGGTCATGGTGATCG
Source organism: Blastococcus sp. SYSU D01042 (assembly GCF_054050515.1). Classification (NCBI taxonomy): domain Bacteria; kingdom Bacillati; phylum Actinomycetota; class Actinomycetes; order Geodermatophilales; family Geodermatophilaceae; genus Blastococcus; species Blastococcus sp. SYSU D01042. The sequence continues at coordinate 147,913 of NZ_JBJGZM010000008.1, forward strand.
CCCCGCACCGGAACCAGGCAGCCACCGACGCCGCGCGCCGCTCGGCGAAGGCGGAGAAGGCCTCGGCGTCCGGGACGGCGAACGACGAGCAGGCCGCGCAGGCCTGATCGGTCGCCCCGATCGACCCGCACGACCGAAGACGGCCGGTGCCGTGCGGCAGCTGCGTGCTGCCGCCGGCACCGACATCCAGACGAACAGGACGAGGGACATGCCGAAGCAGAAGACCCACAAGGGCACGGCCAAGCGCGTGCGCGTGACCGGCTCCGGGAAGCTGGTGCGCGAGCACACGAACAACCAGCACAAGTTCGAGGTCAAGTCCTCGAGCCGCAAGCGTCGCGTGAGCGGCATCGGCGTCCTGTCCCCGGCCGACGCGCCGCGGATGAAGAAGCTGCTGGGCCTCTGAGCGCCCCTTTCCACTGACCTTTAGAAAGACAGGAGCACTCACGTGGCACGCGTGAAGCGGGCGGTCAACGCCCAGAAGAAGCGCCGTACGGTCCTCGAGCAGGCCAGCGGCTACCGCGGTCAGCGGTCGCGGCTGTACCGCAAGGCCAAGGAGCAGATCCTCCACTCGGCCACCTACAACTACCGCGACCGGAAGGTCCGCAAGGGCGACTTCCGCAAGCTGTGGATCACCCGGATCAACGCCGCCGCGCGTCAGAACGACATGACCTACAACCGGTTCATGCAGGGTCTGAAGCTCGCCGGCATCGAGCTGGACCGCCGCGTCCTGGCCGAGCTGGCCGTCAACGAGCCGGCCGCCTTCGCCGCGCTCGTCGAGTCCTCCCGGGCCGCGCTCGCCGCGAACCCCGAGGCGACCGGCGCCCAGGCCGCCTGATCGACCAGCAGCACCGCCCGACGCCGTCGGTGTCCGGCCCTCCGGGGCCGGGTGCCGGCGGCGTCGGCGTCTGCGCGAGGAGGGGACGGGGATGGGCGAGCTGCTGACCGAGCGCTCGGCGCGCGTCGTCGCGGCGCGCAAGCTGACCCGCCGGACGGGCCGGAACGACGCCGGGCTCTTCCTCGCCGAGGGCCGGCAGGCGGTGGTCGAGGCGCTGGCGGATCCCGACCGCGTCCGCGAGGTGTTCGCGACCGAGGCCGCCGCGCAGGCGCACCGCGACCTGCTCGCCGGCTCCCCGGTGCCGGTACGGCTGCTCACCGACAAGGCCGCCGCCGGGCTGTCCGAGACGGTCACCCCGCAGGGGCTGCTCGCCGTCTGCGCGCTGCGCGACGTCCCGGCCGGCGAGGTCCTGGCCGCACCGCCCGCCCTCGCCGTCGCGCTGGCCGAGCTGGCCGACCCGGGCAACGCCGGCACCGTGCTGCGGACGGCGGATGCCTGCGGTGCCGGTGCCGTCGTCTTCGGCGCGGGCTCGGCCGATCCGTACGGCGGCAAGGCCGTCCGGTCCAGCGCCGGCAGCCTCTTCCACCTGGACGTCGTCCGCGGTGCGCCGCTGGAGGAGTTCCTGCCCGCCTGGCGGTCGGCGGGCGGCACCGTGCTCGCGGCCGACGGCGGGGGAGAGCTCGGCCTCGACGTCGCGGCGGCGGACGGGCGGCTCGCCGGCCCGGTGCTGTGGCTGTTCGGCAACGAGGCGCGGGGCGTGCCCGCCGAGCTGGCAGCGCTGGCCGACGCGCGGGTGCGGATCCCGATGCGCGGCCGGGCGGAGAGCCTCAACCTCTCCGCCGCCGCCGCGATCTGCCTCTACGCCACCCAGCTGGCCCAGGGCTAGATGAGCTGGGCGCGCTTCCAGAGCCGCTCGGACGGCCCGCCGATCAGGCCGACGCCGCGCAGGAAGTCCACCAGCCCGGCGGAGGCCTCGCGGAGCTTGGCCGCGTAGTGCTCGTTCTCCCGGGCGGCCGCCTTCGCCGTCTCCGGGTCGAGCCCCACGCTGGCGTACACCTCGGGCTGGACGAGGTTCTCCGCGACGATGGCGGCCACCGCTGCCACGATGGTGCGGTGCTTGCGCAGCTGCCAGGCCGAGAGCTCCGGCGTCCGGCGGGCGACCTCCTCGCGCGCGAAGCGCATGTGCCGTGCCTCCTCGACGACGTGGATCTGGCTGGTCGCCCGGGTGAGGGGCTGGACGCGCTCGTCCTTCATGAGGTCGCGCTGGAAGATGTCGAGGATCTCCTCGGCCACGAGGATCGCCGCGTAGGCGGCCGGGCCGTCGCCCTTGGCCGCGAACGCCTTGCCGAGCCGCTGGATCCTCTTCGGCGGCTGGTAGGACGGCGCACCGAAGGTCTGCGCGGTGCGGGCGAACATCACCGAGTGCCGGCACTCGTCAGCGATCTCGGTCAGCGCCCACTGCACGTGCGGCTGGGCCGGGTCGTCGCCGTAGATGTCGCGCAGGACGAGCTGCATGAGCAGACACTCGAACCAGATGCCGACGCCGGAGATGGAGCAGTACTCGTGGACCGTGAGCGTGACCCGCTGCTCCTCGGTGAGCCCGTCCCACAACGGCGTGCCGAACAGGCTGGACCACTCGGGCGACAGGCCGTAGAGGTGCTCGGGGATCGGCGCCTCCCAGTCGATGTCGACGACCGGGTCGTAGGACTTCTTGGCGGCCGAGCCGAGCAGGCGCGCGGACAGCGCCTGCCGGTCGACGGGCGCCTTGCGCGTGGCGGCGTCGTGGCCGGCGGTGCCGGAAGGCAGGGTGGCGGTCATCAGCGGTCTCCCTCGGGCGTCGAGCGGGGCTGTCCCTGAAAGGTAGCTGTTACTGTGGAACACATGCAACCCGCGCTGCACCCGGCGCCGGCCGCGCAGGAGCCGGGAGCTGGTGAGGCCGCGCCCGACGGTCGACGGTCCCGGTGGACCGAGCACCGCCGTGCCCGGCGCGAGGACCTGGTCAGCGCCGCGGTCGAGGCCGTGCGCGTGGCCGGACCCGAGTTCGCGGTGGACGACGTCGCCCGCAGCGCCGGCGTGTCCAAGACCGTCATCTACCGGTACTTCAGCGACAAGGACGAGCTGGTCGACGCCGTCCTCGGCCGCATCTCCGAGGCCATCCTGCTGCCGCGGCTGATGGGCGAGCTGGCCGCCGAGCGCCCGGACGACCGGGCGCAGCTGCGTGCGGTGATCGCCGCGTTCGTCTCGCTCATCGAGGACGAGCCCGCGCTCTACCGGTTCGCCTACGCGCACGCGGGCCGGTCCGGCCGCGCCGACCTGGTCGCCGCGACCGAGCGGGAGATCGCCGAGGCCCTGGGCGTGCTCATGGGGGAGCGGCTGAAGGCCGCGGGCCGCTCGCCCGAGCCGGCCCTCACCTGGGCCTACGGCGTCGTCGGCATGGTGCAGCTGGCCGCGCACTGGTGGTCGGCGGCCCGCACGGTCCCGGCCACCCAGCTGGTGGACCAGCTCACCGAGCTGGCCCACGGCGGGCTCGGCGCGCTCCTGCCCCCGACCCGCTGACCCCATCCCGACGAGAGGGAGCCGATGAGCGAGCACGAGGAGCCCGAGGGCTACGACGGCGAGGTCACCGTCACGGCCGACGGCCGGCCCGCCCGCAAGGTCCGCGCCGTGCTCGGCGCCCGGTTCGACCCGCTCGCCGGCTCGGTGGTGTGGTCGGGGCGCCTGGCGCTGGCGCTGCCGCCACGCACCCGCGTGCAGGTCACGACGCCGCACGGCACCGGGACCGCGGAGGCCACCGAGTCCGACCCGTGGGGCAACACCCGGATCACCGGGGTGGACCGCCCGCCCTTCCCGGTCGAGCTGCTCGACGGCGCCGCGGGGGCCTGAGCCGGCTCAGTGCCGGACGCCGGCCTCCCCGGCAGCCGCGAGCGCGAGCAGGCCGGTGACGTCGCCGGCGTCGGTCGGGCACAGCGCGGTGCCGACGCGGACGCCGAGCACGACCTGCTCGCCGGCCACCACGAACGGCGCGCCCACCGCGTCGGCCAGCGCGCCGGCGATCCGGGCGGTCTCCCGCGTGGCGACGGCCGGCGCGAGCCCCGGCACGGCGACGGCGAACCGCTGCGGGCGCAGCCGGCCCACGAGGTCGCCGTGCCGAAGCCGGCCCCGCACCCGCTGGGCGGCCGCGCGCAGGACGTCGTCGGCGGCCGGCCGCCCGAAGCGCTCGGAGACCGCGTCCAGCCCCGTCAGCTCGACGCCCAGCACGCCCAGGGCGGCGTCCCCGCTGCGCGCGGTCCAGACGGCCACCTCCAGGAGGGCCTCGGTGCGGGTCCGGCCGGGCAGGCCGGTCACCGGGTCGGTGCCGCGGAGCTGCTCCAGCCGGGCCAGGACCTCCGGCTCCGGACCGCGCGGGCGGGGGATGGTGGACACGTGGTCTCCCTGCGGATCGGGACGGGTCAGCGCTGCGGGACGAGCGCGCGCGTGGCCGTCTTCCGCGCGTACATGTCCATGTCGGCGCTGTGCAGCAGGGCGCCGAACTCCTCGCCGTCGGCCGGGTAGACGGCCACGCCGACGCTGGCGCCGACCGTGACCTCCCGCCCGGCCACGGCAGCCGGCACGCCGACGGCCGCGGACAGCTCGTCGGCGACCCGGCGGGCCTCCAGGGCGGCGGTGCCGGGGGCAAGCCCGGTGAGCGCGACGAGGAACTCGTCCCCGCCCAGCCGCGACAGCAGGTCGCCACGGCGCAGCCGGCTGCGCAGGGTCCGGGCGATGACCTGGAGCAGCTCGTCGCCGGCGGCGTGCCCGAAGTCGTCGTTGACGGCCTTGAAGCCGTCCAGGTCGACGAAGAGCAGGGCCACGGTGTCCGAGCCGCTGCGCGCGTTCCACAGCGCCGTCTCCACCTGCTCCTCCAGGCGCCGGCGGTTGGGCAGCCCGGTGAGGGGGTCGGTGTAGGCGAGCTCCTCGATGCGGCTCAGGAAGGCGCGGTTGCGGTCGCGCTCCTGCAGGAGGGCGCGCTCGGCGGCCACCCGCGCGGTGACGTCGTGCTGCACGCCGATGTACTGGACGACGGTCCCGTCGGCGTCGCGGACCGGCGCCAGGTGGATCTCGTTCCACCACGGCTCCCGGTCCGGGCCCCGGACGTTGAGCACGGTCTCCCGGCACTCCTCGCCCCGGTCGATCGCCGCCCGGATCCGGGCCACGGCCGCCGGATCGGTGTCCGGGGACTGCAGGAACCGGCAGTTGCGGCCGATCACCTCGTCGCGGGAGAGGCCGGTGAGGGCTTCGAACGCGTCGTTGACGTAGATCAGCGGCTGGTCGGGCAGTCGCATGTCGGCGATGGTGACGCCGCTGGTCGTGGCCGCCAGCGCGCTGCGCAGGAGCGCGTCGCCGTCCGGGCCGACCTGCGGCCGCCCGGACGCGACGGCGACCGGCTGCGCCGTGCGCTCCGCGACGACGGGCAGTGCGGCCTCCGTGCGCGGGACGACCCGGGTGAGCAGCGCGTGCGCCGCCCGGATGACCGTCGCGCGGTCGTATGTGAGCGCGTACTCGAAGGTGCGCTCCAGGTCCGGGCCGTCGTCGCCGAGGTCGCGGGCCAGCAGCGCGGCGCTGAAGTGCGGGCTGAGGATGACGACGTCCCACTCGCCGCGTACGGGGTCGGCCGGGTCGAGCGCGGCACCGCGGACGCCGGGCAGCGGCTCCACCGGGAGGTCCTCGCCCAGGGCGCAGACGAAGCCGGTGCGCTCCACGAGGTCGCGGTAGCGCTGGATGGTCGAGGGCGTGAAGTGCCGGGCCTCCTGGAACGTGGCGGCGACGACGCAGGTCTCGCCCAGCCGCATGGCCTCGCGCTCCAGCTGCTTGGACAGCTCGATGAGCAGCGACTTGACCGAGCGGCGCAGCGGCGCGCCGGCCGGCAGGCAGCTGAACGGTGAGATGTCGCCCTGCGCGACCTCGGGGACGCCCAGCAGGGCCAGCTCGCCGGTGGGCAGGCCGGGGACCGCTCCGGGGCCGGGGCGGCCGAACAGCCACCCCTGGCCCAGCGTCGCGCCCAGCGCCCGCGCCATGGCCAGGTGCTGCTCGGTCTCGATGCCCTCGGCGAGCACCACCGCACCGGTCCGCTCGGCGTGCGCGTTGACCGCGTTCATGATCTCCGCGACCGCGGGCCCGGGGCGGTCCTGGACCAGCCGCAGGTCCAGCTTGATGACGTCGGGGGCCAGCAGCGGCAGGAAGGCCAGCGACATGGAGTCGGCGCCCACGTCGTCGACCGCGACGCCCCAGCCCAGGCTGCGGACGCGCTCGACGGTGCGCAGCAGCTCGGCCGGACGGGCGGCCAGCGCCCGCTCGGTGATCTCCAGGACGATCCGCAGGTCGCGCGGGGCGGCGTCGGCGATGGCCAGCAGGTCGTCCAGCGGTGCGCTGTCGAGCACCTCCGGCTCCACGTTGACGAAGACGGTCAGCGGGCCCAGCAGGCCCTGCTCCACCGCGCCGCGGAAGGCGGCCGTGCGGCACAGCTGGTCCAGCTCGGCCAGCCGGCCGGCCGAGCGGGCCGCCGCGAACAGCAGGTCGGGGCGCTCCAGCGGCCCCTCCGGCCCGCGGGCGAGCGCCTCGTAGGCCACGACGCGGCCGGTGTCGAGCTCGACGATGGGCTGGAAGACGCTGCGCACGGCGCCGGGAGCCAGCGCTGCCTCGAGCGCGCTCGCGGTGTGCTCCGGGGAGAGGTCCACGTGCTCCCATCGGCCGGCCGGGCGCGCCGGGTGAGCCCGGAGGCGGCGTCTGCTCCGATGGGGGGAGATCAGGCGGGCAGCGTGATGAGCACGATCGCGGCGGCGGCCGACAGCAGGCCGGCCACCTGGGCCCCGACCAGCCGCTCGCGCAGCACGACCTGGGCGAGCACCACCGTGCTCACCGGGTACAGCGAGGCCAGCACGCCGGTGACGGCCAGCGGGCCGTCGGCCTGGGTGGCGAGCAGGAACAGCGCGTTGGCCGCATGTCACCGACCCCGGAGACGGCGACCAGCGGCAGCGCCGGGCGGCTCACGCCGACGGGCTGCCGGAGGGCGAGGGCGACGACCACGACCAGGGTGACCGAGGCGACCCGGGCGGCCACCAGCGGTGTGAGCCCCGCGTCCGCCGACGTCCGGTCCAGCGCCACGAAGAAGAGCCCGAACATCGTGCCGGCGAGCAGCGCGGGGCCAGCGCCGCCGGCCGCGCCGCGCGCAGCGCCGCCAGGCCGCCCTCGGCCGATACCAGGACGACCGCCACCAGGGCCAGGGCGATGCCGGCCGCCGCCCAGGGGCCGATGGTCTCGCCGCCGAGCAGCCCGACCAGCACCGGGACGGCCGCCGCCGTGACCGCGGTGACCGGGGCGACGACGCTCATCACGCCGCCGGCGAGCGTGCGGAAGAAGACGACCAGGCCGACCGAGCCCGCGAGCCCCGCCGCCGCACCCCAGGCGAGGTCGGCCGAGGACACCGGGCCGCCGAGCCAGGGCAGCAGTGCGAGCAGGGCGGCCAGCCCGATGAGCTGCGAGGCGGCGACCACCGCGTAGACCGAGGCCCGCCGGCTGGCCAGCCCGCCCAGGAAGTCCGACGCGCCGTAGACGACGGCCGAGGACAGGGCCAGCACCACCGCCACGTCGACCTCCGGGTCCCAGCCCCGCACCGTGCGGGGCCGGCTGCCGTTCTAGCAGCCGGCCCCGACAGCGCGGACCGGGAACCCAGGCGCGGCCCGGGGCCGGCTCCGGGCAGAATGGCCTCCCGTGTCTGGCGCCAACGATCCCTACGACCCCAAGCAGGTCGCGGCCCTCTCCCCGGAGGCCCTCGACGCCGCCGTCGACGCGGCCCGGACGGCGTTCGCCGAGGCGGCCGACCTCGACGGGCTGGCCGCCGTGCGCCCCGCCCACCTGGGCGACCGCGCGCCGGTGCTGCTGGCTCGACGCGAGCTCGGCGCCCTGCCGCCGGCCGCCCGCTCCGACGCCGGCAAGCGGGTCAACGCCGCCCGGGTCGCGGTCACCGACGCCTACGCCGCCCGGCTGGCCGAGCTGGAGGCCGAGCGCGACGCCCGCGTGCTCGCCGAGGAACGGGTCGACGTCACGCTGCCGTGGGACCGCACGCCCCGCGGTGCCCGGCACCCGCTCACCACCGTCATGGAGCGGATCAGCGACACCTTCGTCGGCATGGGCTACGAGGTCGCCGACGGCCCCGAGCTCGAGGCCGAGTGGCTGAACTTCGACGCGCTCAACATCGGCCGCGACCACCCGGCCCGCACGATGATGGACACCTTCTTCGTCGCACCGGAGGACTCGGGCCTGGTGCTGCGCACGCACACCAGCCCGGTGCAGGCCCGGACCATGCTCTCCCGCACGCCGCCCATCTACGTCGTGGCGCCGGGACGGGTGTACCGGACCGACGAGCTCGACGCGACGCACACCCCGGTGTTCCACCAGGTCGAGGGCCTGGCGATCGACCGCGGCCTGACCATGGCCCACCTGCGCGGCACGCTGGACCACCTGGCGCGGTCGCTGTTCGGCGCCGAGGCGATCACCCGCTGGCGGCCGTCGTACTTCCCGTTCACCGAGCCCTCGGCGGAGTTCGACGTGTGGTTCCCCGAGCACCGCGACGGCCCGCGCTGGGTCGAGTGGGGCGGCTGCGGGATGGTCAACCCGCGGGTGCTGGTCGCCTGCGGCATCGACCCCGACGAGTTCTCGGGCTTCGCCTTCGGGATGGGCATCGAGCGCGCCCTCCAGTTCCGCTCCGGCGTCGGCGACATGCGCGACATCGTCGAGGGCGACGTCCGGTTCACCACGGCCTTCGGGGTAGAGCAGTGACCAACCGTCACAGGCAAGGGGAAGCACAGTGAGAGTCCCCATCGGCTGGCTGGCCGAGTACGTCGACGTCCCCGCCGGGACCTCCGTCGAGGACCTCGACACCGCCTTCGTGCGGCTGGGCCTCGAGGTCGAGGAGATCCACCGCCCCGAGCAGGTCACCGGCCCGCTCGTCGTCGGCCGCGTCCAGGAGATCGAGGAGCTGACCGGCTTCAAGAAGCCGATCCGGTTCTGCTCGGTGGACGTCGGGGAGGCGGAGCCGCGCGGCATCGTCTGCGGCGCCCGCAACTTCGCCGTCGGCGACACCGTCGTCGTCGCGCTGCCCGGCGCGGTGCTGCCCGGCGGCTTCGCGATCGCCTCGCGGAAGACCTACGACCGCATCTCCGACGGGATGATCTGCTCGGTCAAGGAGCTCGGCCTCGGGGAGGACCACGCCGGCATCCTCGTGCTGGGCGGCGAGGGCGCCGACGTCCCGCCGCCGGGCACGCCGGCGGGCCCGGTCACCGGGCTGGACGACGTCGTCATCGAGCTGGCGGTCACCCCCGACCGCGGCTACTGCCTCTCCATGCGCGGCATCGCCCGGGAGATGGGCACCGGCCTGGCCGCGCCGTGGCGCGACCCGGGTGCGGCGACGCCGCCGGCCTGGTCCGGCGCGCCCGCCTGGCAGGTCGCCGTCGACGCACCCGAGCGCTGCGACCGGTTCTCCATGCTCGCGATGGAGGGGCTGGACCCCGCCGCGCCGAGCCCGTGGTGGCTGCGCCGCCGGCTGGCCCAGGCCGGGATCCGCAGCATCTCGCTGGCCGTCGACGTCACCAACTACGTGATGGTCGAGCTCGGCCAGCCGATGCACGCCTTCGACCGCGACAAGGTGTCCGGGCCGATCACCGTCCGGCTGGCCCGCGAGGGCGAGCGGCTGACCACCCTGGACGGCACGACGCGCACCCTGGTCGCCGGTGACGACCTGCTCATCACCGACGACACCGGGCCGATCGGCCTGGCCGCCGTCATGGGCGGTGCCACCACCGAGATCGGCGACGGCACCACCGCGGTGCTGCTCGAGGCCGCGCACTGGGAGCCGACCGGCGTCGCGCGCACCGCGCGCCGGCACCGGCTGCCCAGCGAGGCGGCCAAGCGCTTCGAGCGCGGGGTCGACCCGGAGATGACGGTCGTCGCGCTGGCCCGCGCCGCCGACCTGCTGTGCGAGTACGGCGGCGCCACCGTCGTCGGCGGGGTGGTCGACGTCGACACGCGCACCGCCCGGCCGCAGATCCCGCTGGACGCCGCCCGGCCCGCCCGCACCGCCGGGGTCGCGTACTCGCCGATGCAGGTCGTCGAGCTGCTGACCGCGGTCGGGTGCTCCGTCGACGGCGACGGCAGCGACCTGCTGGTCACCCCGCCGTCGTGGCGACCCGACCTGACCGACCCGGCCGACCTCGTCGAGGAGGTCGTCCGGCTGGCCGGCTACGACGACATCCCGTCGGTGCTGCCGACCGCACCGCCCGGCCGCGGGCTGACCGACGTGCAGCGCCGCCGCCGGGCCATCGGGCGGGCCCTCGCCGAGACCGGCTACGTCGAGGCGCCGTCCTACCCGTTCGTCGGGACGCCGGCCCTGGACGCGCTCGGCCTGCCCGACGACGACGAGCGCCGCGCGGTCGTTCTCGTGCGCAACCCGCTGTCCGAGGAGGAGCCGGCGCTGCGGACGACGCTGCTGCCGGGCCTGCTCGCCTCGCTCGCGCGGAACCTCTCCCGGGGGCAGCGCGACCTCGCCCTGTTCGAGCACGGCTCGGTCTTCCCGGGCGGGGAGCGCACCAGCGCCCCGCTGCCCGGCGTGGAGGCGCGCCCCGACGACGAGACGCTCGCCGCGCTGCTCGGCGCCGTGCCGCGGCAACCGTGGCACGTGGCGGTGGCGCTGACCGGGCACCGCGAGCCGCGGGGCTGGTGGGGCGCGGGACGGCCAGCGGTCTGGGCCGACGCGGTCGAGGCCGCACGCCGGGTCGCCGCCGCGTCCGGGGTCGAGCTCACCGTCCGGGCGGGGGAGCGGGCGCCGTGGCACCCGGGCCGGTGCGCGGAGCTGCTCGTGGGCACGCCGGACGTCGGGTTCCGTGTCGTCGGGTATGCAGGCGAGCTGCACCCGCGGGTGTGCGCCGCGCTGGAGCTGCCGGCCCGCACCTCGGTGATGGAGCTCGACGTCGACGCGCTGCCCGCCGCCCCCGTCGCCCTCGGCCCGTCGATCTCCGCCTTCCCGCCGGTGCTGCAGGACCTCGCGCTCGTGGTGCGGGACGACGTCCCGTCCGCCGCGGTGGCCGAGGCGCTGCGCGAGGGCGCGGGGGAGCTGCTCGAGCAGCTCCGGCTCTTCGACGTCTACACCGGCGCCCCCGTGCCGGCCGGGTCCCGGTCGCTGGCGTTCGCGCTGACGCTGCGCGCGCCGGACCGGACGCTGACCGGTGAGGAGGCGGCCGCGGTGCGCGACGCCGCCGTCGCGCTGGCCGCCGAGCGCACGGGGGCGACCCTCCGTGCGTGAGCTGTCGGGCGTCGCCCTGGTCACCGGGGCGTCGTCCGGCATCGGCCGGCACCTGGTCGAGGGCCTGGCCGCGCGCGGCATGGCCGTCGCCGGGCTCGCCCGCACCGGGGACCGGCTGCGGACGGCGATGGACGAGGTCGGCGCCGCCACCGGGGGGCGCACGCTCGCCGTCGCCGCCGACGTCACCGACCGCGCATCGGTCGAGGAGGCGGTCGGCGTCGTGCGCGAGGAGCTCGGTCCGATCGACCTGCTCGTCAACAACGCCGGGCTCGTCGACGAGTTCGAGGTGCCGGTCTGGGAGGCCGATCCCGACCAGTGGTGGGACGTCGTCTCCAGCCACGTGCGGGGCGCGCTGCTGACCGTGCGCACCGTCGTGCCGTGGATGGTGCTGCGCAACCGCGGGCGGATCGTCGACCTGGCCAGCGGCATGGGCACCCGCGCGAACCCCGACTACTCGGCCTACTCGGTCGCCAAGTCGGGGCTCATGCGGCTGACCGAGTCCCTGGCCGCGGCGCTCGAGGGCTCCGATGTCCGCGCATTCGACGTCGCGCCGGGCGTCGTCGACACGCCGATGACCCGCTCCATGCACATGTGGCAGGGCTTCGAGGACTGGACACCGCCGGAGCGGGTGGTCGAGCTGGTCGCCGCGATCGCCGCCGGCGAGCTCGACCAGTGGTCGGGGCGGTTCATCCGCGCCGGCAAGGACGCGCTCGACGTGCTGCGCGCGACGACACCCGAGGGCGACGCCCGCCGGCTGCGGCTGCGCCCCTACGGCGAGGACGACCCGCTGGCCTGACCGCTGGTGGTCAGCCGACCGTGGCCAGGGCGAGGGGGGCGATGTCCACGCTCACCGGGACACCGGCCGCCAGCGCGACCAGCTCGCCGTCCAGCTGCAGCGGCATCGGCGCCAACGGGGTGAAGCCGTAGTGCGTCGCGCTGGGCTGCTGGCCCAGGCCCCGGGTGGCGGCCCGGACCGCCGTCGCCAGGATGCGGAGCTTGCCGGTCTGCCGCTGGGTGATCACCTCGAACCGGCCGTCGTCCGGCGCGCCCGTGTCGCTGAGCCGCGCGTGCTTGGCCATCTCGGCGATGTTGGCGAACACGAGGCTGTCGATCCGGCGCCGGTGTCCGTCCTCGAGCCGGATGGGGAAGGGCCGGAAGCGCGCGAAACCGCGGACCACCGACACGATCTCCCGCCACGACCCCTTGCCGCCCTCCTCCAGGTCGACGGCGACGACCGGCGTGAGCCCGACCCCGATGTAGGAGTGCGCGTATCGGACCTCGGCGTCCGCGCCCGTCCCGACGGTCAGCCGGAGCAGGTCGATGCGCCGGACCTCGCCGGCCACGATGGCGTCGGCCAGGTGCCGCTGCCGGGTGACCCGCCGGTGGTCGTTGGCGTTGCCGGCCGCGCGGACGGCGCAGACGGCCTTCTCGTTGCCGGCGTCCACCACCCCGTTGACCACCTCGTTGTAGCCGCCGTCGCCGCTGACCGAGACGACGAGGGGGCGCCCGGACGCGGCCGCCTCCCGCGCGAGGTCGCGGGCGTGCCCGGCGTGCTGGGTGGGTGCGAGCTCGAGGGGCACCCCGGGGAGCCGGCGGGCGAGCTCGTCGCGCAGGTCCTGCGCCGACGAGGGGGCGTCGCCGGTGCTCTGCGGGTTGAAGACGATGACGATCCGGTCGAACGCGGTCACGGCCGGAGCACTGCCCAGCGGGACCTACGCCCAGTCACTGCGGGCTCCGGTGCGAACTGTCGGAAGGCCCCGGCATCCTGCCGGTCGTGCGTGGAGCAGCGGGGAGTGCGCGGGCAGGCCCGCGGACGGGGCGGGTCGTCGCCGTCCTGTGCCTGATCCAGTTCGTCGACGTCCTCGGGGTCACCGTGGTCGTCACCGCGCTGCCGCCGATGCTCTCGGACGTCGGAGGGACCGGAGCGGACGGCACCCTGGTCGCCACCGGCTACGCCATGTTCTTCGGCGGGCTGCTCATGTTCGGTGCCCGCCTCGGCGACCGGCTCGGCCACCGCCGCACCATCCTGGGCGCGCTGGCACTGTTCGCCGTGGGGTCGCTGCTCGCGGCGGTGGCCGGATCGGTGGCCGTGCTCACCGCCGCGCGGTGCGTGCAGGGTGCCGCGGCGGCCGCGGCCGTCCCCTCGGCGCTGCGCCTCCTGACGTCGCTGACCGACGACGACCGTGCCCGGGCGCGCGCCGTGGCCGCGTGGAGCGCCGCCGGCGCCGCGGCGGGCGCCGCCGGGTTCGTCGTGGGCGGCGCCGTGTCCGCGCTGACCACGTGGCGGGTGATCTTCTGGGGGCTGCTGGCCGGCGCCGCGGTCCTGGCCGTGGTGCTCGCGGTCGTGGTGCCGCCCGAGCCCCGGTCGTCGACGCGCACGCCGCTCAACGGCCTGGGGTCGGCGCTGCTCACCGCGGCGGTGATGCTCCTCGTGGTCGGGACGACGCTGCTCGGCGAGGAGGAACCCCGCGTGCAGGGCGCGCTCCTCGTCGCGGGCGGCGTCGTGGCCGCTGCCGGCTTCGTGGGGGCGGACCGGAGGTCGGCCGCGCCGCTGTTGCCCGGCCCGCTCGTGCGGGGACCGCAGGTGCTCCGCGGCACCACAGGGTCCTTCGTGAACACCGCCACGACCAGCGGCGTGGCCACCCTGATCACCCTGTACCTGCAGTCGACGCTGGGGCGGACGCCGCTGGAGGCCGCCGCGACGCTGCTCCCGCTGAGCGTCGCCGTCGTCGCCGGGTCCGCGGTCGCCGCCCGGCTGATCGTGCACCGGCCCCGCGAGCGGGTCACCGCGGCCGGGCTCGCGCTCATCGCCGCCGGTACCGCGCTGCCCCTGCTGTCGCCGGCCACCGCCGTCCTGGTGGGGGTCGGGATGGCTGTCGCCGGACTCGGGCTGGGGCTGGCGGCAGTGGCGACGACGTCGCTCGGTACCGACGTGCCGGAGTCGCAGCGCGCGACGTCGTCGGGTGTCATCAACACCAGCGCCCAGCTGGGGACCGCGATCGGGACCGCGCTGGTGCTGCTCACCGCCGCGGCCACCACGGGGCTCCCCGGACCGGGGGAGGAGGCCCCGGTGGTCCCGTGGGCGGCGTCCGCGGCGCTCGCGCTGCTGGCCGCCGTGCTCTTCGCCCGGCTTCCGCTCGGGAAACCCACGTGAGCATTCATGCATGACCGTGTATGGTCATTCATCGTGAACACAGGGCAGACGTGGACGGTCGGGGTCACCGGCGCCACCGGGTACGCCGGGGGAGAGGTGTGCCGCCTGCTGGCCGCGCACCCCCACCTCCGGCTGGCCGGGGTGCACGCCAACTCGAGCGCCGGCCGACGCCTGGGCGAGCTGCAGCCGCACCTGCTGCCCTACGCCGACATGGCCGTCCAGCCCAGCGACCCCGCGAGCCTGGCCGGGTACGACGTGGTCGTCCTGGCGCTGCCGCACGGCGAGTCGGCGGCGATCGCCGCCCAGTTGCCGGCGGACACCGTCGTGATCGACTGCGGCGCCGACCACCGGCTGACCGACCCGGCGGCGTGGTCGCGGTGGTACGGCAGCGACCACGCCGGCTCCTGGCCGTACGGGCTGCCCGAGCTGCCCGGCCAGCGCGAGCAGCTGGCCGGTGCGCGGCGGATCGCCGTCCCCGGGTGCTACCCGACCTCGGTCACCCTCGCGCTGGCCCCGGCCCTGGCGGCGGGCCTCGTGGAACCCGACGTCGTCGTCGTGGCCGCCAGCGGGACCAGCGGTGCGGGCAAGTCGGCCAAGCCGCACCTGCTCGGCAGCGAGGTCATGGGTGCGGTCAGCGCCTACGGCGTCGGCGGAGTGCACCGGCACACCCCCGAGATGGTGCAGAACCTGTCGCAGGCGGCCGGTGCACCGGTCGGCGTGAGCTTCACGCCGACGCTGGTGCCCATGAGCCGCGGCATCCTCGCCACCTGCTCGGCGAAGCTGACCCCCGGCACCGGTGCCGACGCCGCCCGCGCCGCCTACGAGAAGGCCTACGCCGACGAGCCGTTCGTGCAGCTGCTGCCCGAGGGGCAGTGGCCGACCACGGCCCAGGTGCTGGGCGCCAACACCGTCGCGCTGCAGATCGCCGTCGACCCCGACGCCGGACGCCTGGTCGTCGTCGCCGCCGTCGACAACCTCACCAAGGGCACCGGGGGAGCCGCGCTGCAGTGCGCCAACCTCGCCCTGGGCCTCCCCGAGACCGCCGGTCTCCCGCTCGTAGGAGTCGCACCGTGAGCGTCACCGCCCCGAAGGGCTTCAGCGCCGCGGGCGTCGCGGCCGGGCTGAAGTCCAGCGGCGACCCCGACGTCGCGCTGGTGCTCAACACCGGCCCCGACGACGTCGCCGCCGCCGTCTTCACCACCAACCGCTTCCCGGCCGCTCCGGTCGTCTGGAGCCGCCAGGTGCTCGCCGGTCAGCGCTGCCGGGCCGTCGTCCTCAACTCCGGGGGCGCCAACGCCTGCACGGGCCCCGAGGGCTTCGCCGACACGCACACCACCGCCGAGCACGTCGCCGAGGAACTGGGCCTGGGCGCGATCGACGTCGCCGTCGCGAGCACCGGGCTGATCGGCGTGCGGCTGCCCATGGAGAAGCTGACCGCCGGGGTCACCGCGGCGGCGCAGGCGCTCTCCGAGGACGGCGGCGCCGACGCGGCGCGGGCCATCATGACCACCGACAGCGTGCCCAAGACGACCGTCCAGCAGGGTGCGGGCTGGAGCATCGGCGGCATGGCCAAGGGCGCGGGGATGCTCGCGCCCAGCCTGGCCACGATGCTCGTCGTGCTCACCACCGACGCGGTGGTGCCGGCCGAGGTCCTGCAGCCGGCCCTCGAGCAGGCCACGAGGCTCAGCGTGGAGCGGGTCGACTCCGACGGCTGCCTGTCGACCAACGACACGGTCGTCGTGCTGGCCAACGGCGCGAGCGGGGTCAGCCCGAGCGCCGAGGAGTTCACCGCGGCGCTGGTCGCGGCGGCCACCGACCTGGCGATGCAGCTGCTCGCCGACGCCGAGGGCTCGACCAAGGACATCGCGATCACGGTCCGCGGCGCCGCCACCGTCGAGGACGCCCTGACCGCGGGCCGCGCCTGCGCGCGCAACAACCTGCTCAAGACGGCGCTGTTCGGCAACGACCCGAACTGGGGCCGGGTGCTCGCCGCCATCGGCACCACCGACGCCGCGTTCGAGGCCGACCAGGTCGACGTGACCATCAACGGCGTCACGGTCTGCCGGGGCGGCGCCATCGGCGACCCGCGCGAGGGCGTCGACCTCACCGGCCGGGAGATCACCATCGACGTCGACCTCCGGGCGGGCACCGAGGAGGCGACGATCTGGACCAACGACCTGTCGATCGCCTACGTGCACGAGAACTCGGCGTACTCGACGTGAGCGCCGACGACGCCCAGGACCCCACCCCGCCGGACGTGGCGGTCGACCAGGCGGTCCCGCCGCGGCGCATCGGCACCCACCGGGTGATGCGCACCCACGACCCCGAGGGCGACGCGCGCCGCATCGCCGTCCTCACCGGGGCGCTGCCGTGGCTCAAGGAGTTCCACGGCAACGTCGTGGTGATCAAGTACGGCGGCCACGCGATGGTCGACGACGAGTGCCGCCGCGCCTTCGCCGACGACATGGTGTTCCTGCGGACCTGCGGCATCCTGCCGGTCGTCGTGCACGGCGGCGGCCCGCAGATCACCGAGATGCTGGGCCGGCTGGGCATCGAGAGCGAGTTCCGGGGCGGCCTGCGGGTCACCACGGAGCAGACGATCGGGGTCGTCCGGATGGTGCTCACCGGGCAGGTCACGCCCGAGGTCGTCGGGCTGATCAACCAGCACGGGCCCCTGGCCGTCGGCCTGTCGGGCGAGGACGGCGGGCTGTTCACCGCCGAGCGCACCCAGGCGGTCGTGGACGGCGAGCCGGTCGACATCGGCCTGGTCGGTGACGTCGTCGAGGTCGACCCCGCCCCGGTCCGCGCGCTGCTCGAGGCCGGGCACATCCCGGTCATCGCGACCGTCGCCCCCGACCGGGACGGCGTCGTGCACAACGTCAACGCCGACACCGCCGCCGCGGCCGTCGCCGTCGCGCTCGACGCCGTCAAGCTCGTCGTGCTCACCGACGTCGAGGGCCTCTACTCCGACTGGCCCGACCGCGACTCGCTCGTGCAGCAGATCGACGTCGCCGAGCTGGCCGAGATCCTGCCCGACCTGGACGCCGGTATGGCGCCGAAGATGGCCGCCTGCCTGCGGGCGGTCCAGGGCGGGGTGAAGCGGGCGACCGTCGTCGACGGCCGCACACCGCACGCCCTGCTGCTGGAGATGTTCACCACCGAGGGCACCGGGACGATGGTGGTCCCGGCCCTGCCCGCACCGACCGATGCACCGACGACCCAGGAGGAGGGCACAGCACCATGACGCGCACGGAGGAGCTGGCCCGCCGCTGGTCAGCGGTGATGATGGGCAACTACGGGACGCCGCCGGTCGCGCTGGACTCCGGCTCCGGCGCTGTCGTCCGCGACGTCGACGGCCGCGAGTACACCGACCTGCTCGGCGGGATCGCCACGACGATCCTCGGTCACGCCCACCCCCGGGTGGTCGAGGCGATCGGCACCCAGGCCGCCAAGCTCGGGCACGTCTCCAACCTCGCCATGCACGAGCCCGGCGTGGCCCTGGCCGAGCGGCTGCTGGAGCTCACCGGCCGGCCCGGCCGGGTGTTCTTCTGCAACTCCGGCGCGGAGGCCAACGAGGCCGCCTTCAAGCTCAGCCGGTTGACCGGCCGCCCGCAGGTCGTGGCGGCGGCGGGCGCGTTCCACGGGCGGACGATGGGCGCCCTCGCGCTCACCGGCCAGCCGTCCAAGGCCGCCGCGTTCCTGCCGCTGCCCGGCGGTGTCGCGCACGTGCCCTACGGCGACACCGGCGCGCTGACGGCCGCCGTCGGAGAGCGGACCGCCATGGTGCTGCTCGAGCCGATGCTCGGCGAGGGCGGCGTGCTGCCCGCGCCGCCCGGCTACCTGGCCGCCGGGGCGGCCGCGGCAGCGGACGCCGGAGCGCTGTTCGCCCTGGACGAGGTGCAGACCGGCATGGGCCGCACCGGGCACTGGTTCGCCCACCAGGCCGACGGGCTCCGGCCCGACGTGATCACGCTGGCCAAGGCGCTGGGCGGCGGGCTGCCGATCGGCGCGATGCTCGCCTTCGGCGACGCGGCCGAGCTGATGACCGCCGGGTCGCACGGCTCCACCTTCGGCGGCAACCCGATCGCCGCGGCGGCCGCGCTCGCGGTGCTCGACACGATCCGCGACGAGGGCCTGCTGGAGCGCGCCAAGGAGATCGAGCACCGGTTCACGGCCGGCATCGAGGGCCTGGGCCACGCCGGCATCGGCGGCGTCCGGGGGAGGGGTGCGCTGCTCGGCGTCGTCCTCACCGCCGACGTCGCCGCACGGCTCGAGGCGCAGCTGCGCGCCGCCGGCTTCCTCACCAACGCCGTCGCGCCGGGCGTGCTGCGGCTCGCCCCACCGCTGGTGCTCACCGACGCGCAGGTCGACGCCTTCGTCGCCGCGCTGCCCGCTGCCCTGGACGCCGCCCTGGAGACCGGTTCGTGACCCGCCACTTCCTCCGGGACGACGACCTGACCCCGGCCGAGCAGGCCGAGGTCCTGGCGCTGGCCGCCTCGCTCAAGGCGACGCGGCACACCGCGGAGGCACCGGTGCCGCTGCGCGCGGCCAACGGCGTGCCGCGGGGCGTGGCCGTCCTGTTCGACAAGCCCTCGACCCGCACCCGCGTCTCGTTCTCCGTCGGCGTGGCCGAGCTCGGCGGCTACCCGCTGGTCATCGACGCGGCCACCAGCCAGCTCGGCCGCGGCGAGCCGATCGCCGACACCGCCCGCGTGCTGGACCGGCAGGTCGCCGCGATCGTCTGGCGCACCTTCGGCCAGGAGCGGATCGAGGAGATGGCCGCGGCCAGCCGGGTGCCGGTGGTCAACGCGCTCACCGACGAGTTCCACCCCTGCCAGATCCTGGCCGACCTGCAGACGGTCGTGGAGCGCAAGGGCTCCCTCGCCGGCCGCTCGCTGAGCTACCTCGGCGACGGCGCCAACAACATGGCGCACTCCTACCTGCTGGGCGGCGCGACCGCCGGGATGCACGTGCGCATCGGCTCACCCGAGGACTTCCAGCCGGACCCGGAGATCCTCAAGCGCGCGGCGGAGATCGCTGCCGGGACCGGCGGCTCGGTGGCCTGGACCGCCGACGCCGCGGCCGCGGCCGACGGTGCCGACGTCCTGGTCACCGACACCTGGGTGTCGATGGGGCAGGAGGGGGAGCACGACGCCCGCACCGCGCCGTTCCTGCCCTACGCGGTGGACGACGCCGCGCTCGCCCGGGCCGCCGACGACGCCGTCGTCCTGCACTGCCTGCCCGCCTACCGCGGCAAGGAGATCGCGGCCGGGGTCATCGACGGCCCGCAGAGCGCGGTGTGGGACGAGGCGGAGAACCGCCTGCACGCCCAGAAGGCCGTGCTCGTCTGGCTGCTGGAGCGCTCGTGACGACGCGGCGGCGACGATGACGTCGGCCCCCGGCCGCAGCGCGCGCCAGGCCCGCATCCGGCAGCTCATCGAGGCCGAGGCGGTGACCTCGCAGACCCACCTGGCCGCGCTGCTGGCCGGCTCCGGCATCGAGGTCACCCAGGCGACGCTCTCCCGGGACCTCGAGGAGCTGGGGGCGGTCAAGATGCGGGGCTCCGACGGCGCCCCGGCGTCCTACGTGCTGCCGCCCGAGAACGCGCCGCTGCGGCCGGCGCAGACCGCTCCCGCCCGGCTGACCCGGCTCCTGGCCGATCTGCTGACCGGCGCCGAGGGCAGCGCCAACCTGGCCGTGCTGCGGACGCCGCCCGGGGCTGCCCAGTTCCTCGCCTCGGCGCTGGACAAGGTCGGCCTCCCCGACGTCCTGGGCACCATCGCCGGGGACGACACTCTGCTGGTCGTGTCCCGCGCGCCCGACGGCGGGCCGGCGCTGGCCGACCGGTTGCGCGCGCTCGCCGAGCGCACGCCGGCCGTGTACCCCGAACTGCAGGACGACCTGGAAGAGGACGCCGGCACGTGAGCACCACGTCACCTGGATCGCAGACCCGGCTCTGGGGGGGCCGCTTCGGCGGTGGCCCGTCGCCGGCGATGGCGGCGCTGTCCAAGTCGACCCACTTCGACTGGGCGCTGGCGCCCTTCGACCTGGCCGGCTCGCGTGCCCACGCCCGGGTCCTGCACCGCGCCGGCCTGCTCGCCGACGCGGAGCTCGAGCAGATGCTCGGTGCCCTGCGCGAGCTCTCCGACGAGGTCGCGGCCGGCACCTTCACGGCGATCGAGTCCGACGAGGACGTGCACGAGGCGCTCGAGCGCGGGCTCACGGAGAAGCTGGGCGCCCTGGGCGGCAAGCTGCGCGCCGGCCGCAGCCGCAACGACCAGATCGCCACCGACCTGCGGCTCTACCTGCGCCACCACGTCCGCGCGCTGGCCGGCGAGCTGTCCTCCCTGGAGTACGCCATCGTCGGGCTGGCCGAGCGGTACGCCGACGTCGCCGCCCCGGGCATGACCCACCTGCAGCACGCCCAGCCGGTGCTCATCGCCCACCAGCTCCTGGCGCACGCGCACTCCTTCGCCCGCGACGTCGACCGGCTGCGCGACTGGGACCGGCGCACCGCGGTGAGCCCGTACGGCTCCGGCGCGCTGGCCGGGTCGTCGCTGCCGCTGGACCCCGACGCGGTCGCCGCCGAGCTCGGCTTCGACCGGGCCACCGACAACTCGATCGACGGTGTGAGCGACCGCGACTTCGCCGCCGAGTTCTGCTTCGTCGCCGCGATGATCGGCGTGCACCTCTCCCGGCTGGGGGAGGAGGTCGTGCTGTGGACGTCGACCGAGTTCGGCTGGGCCCGGCTCGACGACGCCTGGGCCACCGGGTCCTCGATCATGCCGCAGAAGAAGAACCCCGACATCGCCGAGCTGGCGCGCGGCAAGTCCGGCCGGTTCGTCGGCAACCTCACCGGGTTGCTCACCATGCTCAAGGGGCTGCCGCTGGCCTACGACCGCGACCTGCAGGAGGACAAGGAGCCGGTCTTCGACTCGCTGTCCCAGCTGCTGCTCCTGCTGCCCGCGGTCACCGGCATGGTGGCCACCTTGACGCTGCGGCCCGAGGTGCTCGAGGCCGCCGCGCCGCAGGGGTTCGCGCTGGCCACCGACGTCGCCGAGTGGCTGGTGCGGCAGGGCGTGCCGTTCCGGTCGGCGCACGAGATCAGCGGCGAGATGGTCGCGTTCTGCGAGCAGGCCGGCCTCGAGCTCGACGAGCTCGACGACGACCAGCTCGCCGGCATCGACGAGCGGCTCACCCCGGACGTGCGGACCGTGCTGTCCGTGCCCGGCGCCCTGGCCGCCCGGAAGGCCCGTGGCGGAACCGCCCCCGAGCGCGTCGCCGAGCAGCTGACCTCGCTGGCCGAGCTGGCCCGGCAGCACGCCGAATGGGCCGGCAGCTCGCCGGTGGCGGCCGCGCTCTGAGCCCGGCCCCCGGTCCCGGCCGGCCCTCGGCGGGCCCCCTCGTCCGCGAGGCGGACCTGCTCGGGCCGGTCGACGTCGTGGCGCCGTCGCTGCTCGGCTGCTGGGTGGTGACCGACCGCCCCGAGGGGCAGGTGGCGCTGCGGCTGACCGAGGTGGAGGCCTACTCCGGCGAGGGGGAGGACCCGGCGTCGCACGCGCACCGCGGACCGACCCCACGCGCGGCCATCATGTTCGGCCCGCCCGGGCGGCTCTACGTGTACTTCAGCTACGGCGTGCACTGGTGCGCCAACGTCGTCGTCGGGCCGGAGGGGCGGGGTTCGGCCGTGCTGCTGCGGGCCGGCGAGGTGGTGGTGGGGGAGCCGATCGCCCGGACCCGGCGCCCGGCCGCCCGGGTCGCGCGCGACCTCGCCCGCGGCCCGGCGCGGCTCACGCAGGCGCTGGGCATCGGCCCGGACGACCGGGGCGCCGATCTGCTCGACCCCTCGTCGGCGGTCCGGTTGCACCGGGGACCGCAGCCGGAGGCGGTCTCGGCCGGCCCACGGGTGGGGATCAGCCAGGCGGCGGAGCTGCCGTGGCGCTTCTGGGAGGCGGATGCGCCGTCGGTGAGCGCGTTCCGGGCGGGTGGGAAACCGCGTCGTCGCGCCGGCGGGCAGGATGGACCCCCGTGACCGCTGATTCCGACGTCGGAGTGATCGACGAGCTGCACCGCCGCGGGCTGATCGCCCAGAGCACCGACGAGGCCGCGCTGCGCGCCCACCTCGCCGACGGGCCGGTCGCGTTCTACTGCGGCGTCGACCCGACCGCGCCGAGCCTGCACGTGGGCCACCTCGTCCAGTACATGGTCATGCGTGCCCTGCAGCGGGCCGGCCACCGGCCCGTCGTCCTCGTCGGGGGTGCGACCGGCCTCATCGGTGACCCGCGGCCCACCGCCGAACGCCAGCTCAACGACCGCGACACCGTGGCCGGGTGGGTGCAGCGCATCCGCGAGCAGGTCGCGCCCTTCCTCGACCTGCCGGCCGAGCGGGACGGGCTGCCCGCACCGGTCTACGTCAACAACCTCGACTGGACCGCGCCGGTCTCGGCCATCGACTTCCTGCGCGACATCGGCAAGCACTTCCGCGTGAGCCAGATGCTGGCCAAGGAGGCGGTCTCCGCCCGGCTCAACTCGGACGCGGGGATCAGCTACACAGAGTTCAGCTACCAGATCCTGCAGGCCAACGACTTCCGCGAACTGCACCAGCGGCACGGGGTCACCCTGCAGACCGGCGGGTCCGACCAGTGGGGCAACCTCACCGCCGGCATCGACCTGGTCCGCCGTACCTCAGGCGCGAAGGTGCACGCCCTCTCGACGCCCCTGGTGACGAAGTCCGACGGCACCAAGTTCGGCAAGACCGAGGGCGGTGCGGTGTGGCTGGACCCGGCGCTCACCTCGCCCTACGCCTTCTTCCAGTTCTGGTTGAACGCCGACGACGCCGACGCCCGGGCATGGTTGCCGCTGTACTCCGAGCGGCCGGCCGACGAGGTGGAGGCGCTCCTCGCGGAGAGCCTCGAGCGGCCGGCGGCGCGGGCGGCACAGCGCGCGCTCGCGGAGGAGCTCACCCTGCTGGTGCACGGCGCGGACCAGCTCCGCCAGGCCGAGGCTGCGGGGCGGGCGCTGTTCGGTCGTGATGACCTGGCGACCCTGGACGCAGGCACGCTCACCGCGGCGCTCAGCGAGGCGGGCAGCGTCACGGTGGACGGCGAACTGCCGTCCGTCGCCGTCCTGCTCCAGCGCTCGGGCCTGGTGGCCAGCCTGTCGGAGGCGCGTCGCACCGTGAAGGAGGGCGGCGCCTACCTCAACAACGAGCGGGTCACCGACGCCGACGCCGTACCGGGCGCGGAGGCCTGGCTGCCGGGTGGCTGGCTGGTGCTCCGACGGGGGAAGCGGTCGATCGCCGGGGTGCAGCGGGGCTCCTGACCGGACCGGCGGGGCGCGTGAACAGCACGTGTGCCGCGTGTGACGAGCCGGTGTCGGGCGTCACCACCACGCGGTTTGACACCGCCCGCGGAGGGACGTAACTTTCTCTCTGCGCCGCGCGGACCGGGAGGTCCGCCGGACCGGGACCCGCCGCTGGCGGGGGCAACGGAAACCGGCGTAGTGTTGGACATCCAGCCAGTCACGGGGCCTGCGAGGGTCGAGTGTCTGCGCGTCCGCTCTTTGAGAACTCAACAGCGTGCCGAAAGTCAGTGCCAAGTAATACCCCGTGCCGGGTTCTTCGGATCTCGGCTGGGATTCCTTTGGTTGATTGATATCGAG
>NZ_JBJGZM010000009.1:0-166121 GCF_054050515.1 Blastococcus sp. SYSU D01042
CCGACGCCCTCGTGCAGCTCGCCGACAACGCCCTGGCCTCCGGCACGCTCCCCACGATGCGGACCGTCAAGCCGCACGTCGCGGTCACCATCGACCTCGACGACCTCGTGGACACCTCGACCGCCGGAGCGGGTGCCGGTCGCACCGGGTTCGGCGGGGTCATCTCCGCCGCCCGCGCCCGCTGGCTGGCCTGCGACGGCAACCTCACCCGCATCGTCATCGGCCCCGACGGCCAACCCCTCGACCTCGGCCGCACCCACCGCGTCGTCCCGCCGCACCTGCGCCGCGCCGTCGAGACCAGGGACCGGTCCTGCGTGTTCTCAGGCTGCGACGCCCCGACCCACTGGTGCGACGTCCACCACCTCCTGCACTGGATCGACGGCGGCGACACCAGCCTCGAGAACTCAGCACTCCTGTGCGAACGGCACCACACCAAGGTCCACTCCGGCTTCCGGGTCGAACGACAACCCGACGGACGGTGGCGCACCTGGCGCCCCGACGGCACCGAGATCGTCGTCGCCCAGCCGTTCCTCGTCAGCGCCTGACCGCGCCCGGCCGACCGGGACGTAGCCTCCTCGCCGATGTCCGAGAACCTGTACGAGTACGAGAAGGACGGCGCCGCGATCTACCGGCAGTCCTTCGCCACGATCCGCGCCGAGGCCGACCTCGACGGCCTGCCCGAGGACGTGGCACGGGTCGTCGTGCGCATGATCCACGCCTGCGGCCAGGTGGACCTGGTCGAGGACACCGCCTGGTCCCCCTCCGTCGTCGCCCGCGCCCGCGAGGCGCTGGACGCCGGCGCCCCGGTGCTCTGCGACGCGCAGATGGTCGCCTCCGGCATCACCCGGCGCCGGCTGCCCAAGGACAACGAGGTCCTCTGCACGCTGAACGACCCGCGCACCCCCGGGCTCGCCGCGGAACTCGGCACCACCCGCACCGCCGCCGCGCTGGAGCTGTGGGGCGACCGCCTGGGCGGCGCGGTCGTCGCCATCGGCAACGCCCCTACCGCGCTGTTCCACCTGCTCGAGATGGTCGCCGCCGGTGCACCCCGCCCGGCCGCCGTCCTCGGCATCCCGGTCGGCTTCATCGGCGCCGCGGAGTCCAAGGACGCCCTCGCCGCCTCCGACCTCGACTTCCTGGTGGTCCGCGGCCGTCGCGGCGGCAGCGCGATGACCGCCGCCGCGGTCAACGCCATCGCGAGCGACGTCGAGTGACCGGGCGCCTCTACGGGGTCGGGCTGGGCCCCGGCGACCCCGAGCTGGTCAGCGTCAAGGCCGCCCGGCTGATCGGAGCCGCCGACGTCGTGGCCTTCCACGCCGCGCGGCACGGCCGGTCGGTCGCCCGCGGTATCGCCGCTCCCTACCTGCGCGAGGGCCAGGTCGAGGAGCTGCTGGTCTACCCGGTGACCACCGAGACCACCGACCACCCCGGCGGCTACCAGGGCGCCATCGACGAGTTCTACGAGGCCGCCGCCGCCCGCCTGGCCGCCCACCTCGACGCCGGTCGCGACGTCGTCGTCCTCGCCGAGGGCGACCCGTTCTTCTACGGCTCGTACATGCACATGCACAAGCGGCTCGCGCACCGGTACCCCACCGAGGTCGTGCCCGGCGTGACCAGCGTGAGCGGCGCCGCCGCGGCCGTGGGCCGGCCACTGGTCGAGCGGGACGAGGTCCTCACCGTCCTGCCCGGCACGCTCGGCGCCGACGAGCTGTCCGAGTGGCTCTCGACGACCGACTCGGCCGCGGTCATGAAGCTCGGCCGCACCTTCCCACAGGTCCGCGACGCGTTCGACCGCGCCGGCGTCCTGGACCGCGCGCTGTACGTGGAGCGGGCGACCACCGAGGGGCAGCGCTCGATGCCGCTCGCCGAGGTGGACCCGGCGACCGTCCCGTACTTCTCGCTGGCCCTGCTGCCCAGCCCGCTCACCGACGAGCTCCCCCTCGCCGACCGGCAGGCCGAGGACGACGCCGCCGGTGGTGAGGTCGTGGTGGTCGGGCTCGGCCCGGGCGCCCGCTACTGGACGACGCCCGAGGCCGCCGACGCGCTCGCGACCGCCGAGGTGCTCATCGGCTACGGCCCCTACCTGGACCGGGTGCCGGCCAACCCCCGCCAGGAGCGCTTCCCGACCGACAACCGGGTCGAGGCCGAGCGGGCCGCCCACGCGCTCGGCCTGGCCCGCGAGGGACGCCGGGTCGCGGTCGTCTCCAGCGGCGACCCCGGCGTGTTCGCCATGGCCGCCGCGGTGCTGGAGGTCGTCGGGCAGCCGGAGTTCGCGGGCGTCCCGGTGCGGGTCGTGCCGGGGCTCACCGCCGCCCAGGCGGTGGCCTCGCGGGTCGGCGCCCCGCTCGGGCACGACTTCTGCGTGCTCTCGCTGTCCGACGTGCTCAAGCCGTGGGACGTCGTCGTCGACCGGCTCCGGCACGCGGCCGCAGCCGACCTCGTCATCGCCCTCTACAACCCACGCTCCAGGCACCGCCCGCACCAGCTCGGCGAGGCGCAGCAGGCGCTGCTCGAGGTGCGGCCGCCGGACACCGTCGTGGTGGTCGGCCGGGACGTCGGCGGGCCCGAGGAGCGCCTCACCGTGACGACGCTCGGCGAGCTGGACCCGGAGACGGTGGACATGCGCTGCCTGCTCATCATCGGGTCCTCGCAGACCCGGGTCGGCCCGTCCGGCCTGGTCTGGACCTCGCGGCGCTACCCGGGCTGAGCCAGCACCCAGGCCCGCGCCTCGTCCACCGTCGCGACCGTCGGCACGCCCGCCGGCAGCGGGGGGCGGCGGACCACCACGACCGGCAGCCCGAGCTCGCGCGCGGCGGTGAGCTTGGCCGCCGTCATCGAGCCGCCGCTGTCCTTGGTGACCACGACGTCGACCCGGTGCTCGCGCAGCAGGGCGAGCTCGTCGGCGACGCTGAACGGGCCGCGCTCCAGCACCACCGTCGTGCGTGGCGGCAGCGGCGGCCCCGGCGGGTCGACGCTGCGCACCAGCACCTCCGAGGTCAGGCCCGCGAACGCCTCCAGCCCGGTGCGGCCGGTCGTGACGAAGACGTGCGCGAACCCGGTGACCGCCGCGGCCGCCTCGTCCAGCGAGGCGACCCAGCGCCAGTCGTCACCCGGCTGCTCGCTCCAGCCCGGGCGCTGCAGGCGCAGCAGCGGGTGCCCGGTGAGCGCGCACGCCGCCGCGGCCGAGGCGGTCATGGCGGTGGCGAACGGGTGCGTCGCGTCCACGACCGCGGCCACCGGGTGTGCCCGGAGCCAGGCGGCCAACCCGTCGACACCGCCGAAGCCGCCGATCCGCACCTCGCCCTCGGGGAGCACCGGGTCGGCCACCCGCCCGGCCAGCGAGCTGACCACGTCGACGCCCTCGGCCAGCAGCGCCGTCGCCAGCCGCCGCGCCTCACCGGTGCCCCCGAGCACCAGCACCCGCCCGCTCACGCCGACCACCCGTGCATGCTTGCCCCGTGAGCAGGGACGGCGCCACGGGGCTGCGCTACGGCTGGACGACGGGCGCCTGCGCGACCGCCGCCACCACCGCCGCCTACACCGCGCTGCTCACCGGCGAGTTCCCCGACCCGGTTCAGATCGACCTGCCTCGTGGCGTGCACCCGTCCTTCGCGCTCGCGACCGAGGACCTCGCCGACGGCGCCGCCACCGTCGGCGTCGTCAAGGACGCCGGCGACGACCCCGACGTCACGCACGGGGCGCTGGTCTCGGCCCGGGTCTCCCACGGCGAGCCGGGCTCGGGGGTGACCTTCCGCGCCGGCGAGGGCGTCGGCACCGTCACCAAGCCGGGGCTCCCGCTGGCCGTCGGCGAGCCGGCCATCAACCCCATGCCCCGGCAGTTCATGCGCGAGCACGTGGCCGCGGTCGCCGCCCGGTCGGGCGGCACCGGCGACGTCGTCGTCGAGATCTCCGTCGAGCACGGCGAGGAGCTGGCCCGGAAGACGTGGAACCCGCGGCTGGGCATCCTCGGCGGGCTGTCGATCCTGGGCACGACCGGCGTCGTCGTCCCGTACTCGTGCTCGTCGTGGATCGACTCGATCCGCCGCGGCGTCGACGTGGCCCGGGCCGCGGGCCGCGAGCACGTGGCCGGCTGCACCGGCTCGACCAGCGAGCGGGTGGTCACCGAGCTGCACGGCCTGCCCGAGGACGCGCTGCTCGACATGGGCGACTTCGCCGGCGCCGTCCTCAAGTACCTGCGCCGGCACCCGGTCCCGCGGCTGACCATCGCCGGCGGGATCGGCAAGCTGGCGAAGCTCGCCGACGGCCACCTCGACCTGCACTCCGGCCGCTCCCAGGTGTCCACCGACTCGCTGGCGGAGCGGGTGCGCGCGGCCGGCGGCTCGCCGGAGCTGGTCGCCGGGGTGCGGAGCGCGAACACGGCGCTGGACGCGCTGCAGCAGTGCGCCGCCGCCGGCCTGCCGCTCGGCGACCTCGTCGCCGACGGCGCGCGGCTGACCGCGCTCGGCGTGCTGCGCGGCGCCCCGGTCGAGGTCGACGTCGTGGTCATCGACCGCGGCGGCACGATCGTCGGCCGCGCTTAGGAGCGGCATCTCGCGGTCGAGTAGAGGTGGCTGTCGGGGAACTCCCCCGCGGTCAGCACGGCGCCGACCACGACCACCGCCGTCCGCCTCACCCCGGCCTCCTCGACCTGCGCGGCGACGTCGGCGAGCGTCCCGCGGAGGATCAGCTCGTCGTCGCGGCTGGCGCGGGCGACCACCGCGACCGGGCAGTCCTCGCCGTAGTGCGGGACCAGCTCGGGCACCAGCTCGGCGATCCGCTGCACGGCCAGGTGGAGCACCAGCGTCGCCCGGGAGGCGCCGAGCGTGGCGAGGTCCTCCCCCGGCGGCATCGGCGTCGAGCGGGCCGAGGTGCGGGTCAGGATCACCGTCTGCCCGACGCCGGGCACGGTCAGCTCGCGCTTCAGCGACGCCGCGGCCGCGGCGAACGCCGGCACCCCGGGCACGACCTCGTAGGGCACGCCGTGCGCGTCCAGGCGGCGCATCTGCTCGGCCATCGCGCTGTAGACCGACGGGTCGCCCGAGTGCAGACGGGCGACGTCGAGCCCCGCCTCGTGCGCCGCCACCAGCTCCGCGGTGATCCGGTCCAGGTCGAGGTCGGCGGTGTCCACCAGCCGCGCACCGGCCGGGGCGGTGTCGAGCAGCTCGCGCGGCACCAGCGCACCGGCGTACAGGCAGACCGGCGCGGAGGCGATGATGCGCGCCGCCCGGAGGGTGACCAGGTCGGCCGCGCCCGGCCCCGCGCCGATGAAGTGCACCGTCATGCCGCTACCGAACCACGGAGAAGATCGTGACCGGCAGCGCGGGCCGCAGCGCGGTGAAGCTCCCGACCGGGCTCGCGTGCGAGACCTGCAGCCGGGTCAGCTCGCCGCCGACCTCCGCCCGCCACCGGGCCACCCACGCCTCGCTCTCCAGCGTGACCGCGTTGACCACCAGCCGGCCGCCGGGGCGCAGCGCCTCCCAGCACGCCGCCAGCACCCCGGGCACGGTCACCCCTCCCCCGACGAAGACCGCGTCCGGCCGGGCCAGACCGGCCAGGACGTCCGGTGCCCGACCCTCGACGACCCGCAGTCCCGGCACCCCCAGGCGGGCCGCGTTGCCCCGGATCCGCTCCGCCCGGTCGGGCCGGCCCTCGACGGCGACCGCGCGGCAGGAGGGGTGGGTGCGCATCCACTCGATGCCGATCGAGCCCGCGCCGGCGCCGACGTCCCAGAGCAGCTGCCCGGGCAGCGGGACCAGGCGGGCGAGCGTGACCGCCCGGACGTCGCGCTTGGTCAGCTGGCCGTCGTCGTCGAACGCCTCGTCGGGCAGCCCCGGCACGGTGGGCAGCGGCACCGTGCCCGCGTCGGCGACGGCCTCCACCGCGGTGACGACCAGCGGGTCGACCACGCCGTGCGGCCAGTCCGCGGCCGTCCCGGTCAGCCGGTGCTCCCCGGGCCCGCCGAGCTGCGCCAGCGCGGTGATTTGGCTCGCGCCGTAGCCCAGCCGGGTGCACAGGGCGGCCACCTCGGCCGGCGTCGCGCCGTCGGAGCCGAGCACCAGGAGCCGCCGGCCGGGGGTGACGTGCGGGACCAGCAGCTCCAGCGCCCGGCCCACGACCGTCACGACGGCGGTCTCCTCGACCGCCCAGGCCAGGCGCGCGCAGGCCAGGCTCACCGAGGACGGGTGCGGGAGGACGCGGACGACGTCCGGCCCGTGCAGCCGCACCAGCGAGCTGCCCACCCCCGACAGCATCGGGTCCCCGCTGGCCAGCACCACGACCCGACGGCCCGGGTGCGCCGCCGGCAGGCCCGCCAGCGCCGGCGCCATCGGGGAGGGCCAGGGCACCCGCTCGGCCGGCACCGCGTCGGGCACGAGCCCCAGCTGCCGGGCGCTGCCGCGCAGCACGTCGGCCGCCTCGACGGCCCGCCGGGCGGCCGGCGACAGGCCGTCCCAGCCGTCGGCGCCGATGCCCACGACGGTCACCGGCGCGGCTCGGTCCTGCTCGTCAGCGCGCAC
This sequence comes from Blastococcus sp. SYSU D01042, assembly GCF_054050515.1. Classification (NCBI taxonomy): domain Bacteria; kingdom Bacillati; phylum Actinomycetota; class Actinomycetes; order Geodermatophilales; family Geodermatophilaceae; genus Blastococcus; species Blastococcus sp. SYSU D01042. Next base: position 6,516 of record NZ_JBJGZM010000009.1, read on the forward strand.
GACGGGCGATCCTAGGCACCGGGCCGCGCGGGCCGGTTGACACGATGGGCCGCGATGGACACCCCGATCGCGACCGGCCTGGCCCTGGGCGCCGCCGCCGACGTGCTCTTCGCCGACCCGCGGCGCGCCCACCCCGTGGCCGGTTTCGGCACGCTCGCCGGGGCGCTGGAGCGCCGGGTCTGGCGCGACTCCCGGCCGGTCGGTGCCGCCTACGCGGCCGGGTTGGTGGCGGCCGCGTCGGGCACCGGCGCGCTGCTGGACCGCACGACCCGGAGGCGCCCCGCCGTCCGGACCCTGACCACCGCGGCGGCGACCTGGGCGGTGCTCGGCGGCACCTCCCTCGGGCGGGCGGCCGACCGCATGCGGACGGCGCTGGAGGCAGGGGACCTCGAGGCCGGCCGGGCGGCGCTGCCCGCGCTGGCCGGACGCGACCCGCGCGCCCTGGACGCCGGCGGGCTGGCCCGGGCGACCGTCGAGTCGGTCGCGGAGAACACCTCGGACGCCGCCGTCGCGCCCCTGCTGTGGGGCGCGGTGGCCGGGCTGCCGGGGCTGCTCGGCTACCGGGCGGTGAACACCCTCGACGCGATGGTCGGGTACCGCTCCGACCGGTACCTGCGCTTCGGCTGGGCGGCCGCCCGCCTCGACGACGTCGCCAACTGGCTGCCGGCGCGGCTCACGGCCGCGCTGACCGTGGCGTTCGCGCCGCTGACCGGCGGCTCGGCCACCGGCGCCCTGCGCACCTGGCTGCGCGACGGCGCGGCCCACCCGAGCCCCAACTCCGGTCGCTGCGAGGCCGCGACGGCCGGCGCGCTGGGACTGCGCCTGGGCGGGCGCAACGTCTACGGCTCCCGGGTCGAGGACCGGCCGCACCTGGGCGACGGCCGGGCGCCGGAGCCGGCCGACATCGGCCCGGCGGTCCGGCTCTCCCGGGCGGTCTGGCTGGCCGCCGCCGCGCTCGCCGTCGCGGCCCGGCTGTCGCGGAGCCGGTCGTGAGCGGCGCGCTGCTGGTCGCCGGCACCACCTCGGACGCCGGCAAGTCGGTCGTCACGGCGGGCATCTGCCGGTGGCTGGCCCGCGAGGGCGTGTCCGTGGCGCCGTTCAAGGCGCAGAACATGAGCAACAACTCGATGGTCACCCCCGACGGCGCCGAGATCGGCCGGGCGCAGGTCATGCAGGCCGCGGCCGCCCGGGTCGAGCCCGAGGCGGCGATGAACCCCGTGCTGCTCAAGCCCGGCGGCGACCAGTCCAGCCAGGTCGTCGTCCTGGGCCGCGCGGTCGCCGACGTGACCGCGCTTTCCTACCGGCCGATGAAGGCCGCGCTGCTCGAGCAGGTCCTCAGCAGCCTGGCCGACCTGCGCGCCCGGTTCGACGTCGTGGTCTGCGAGGGTGCGGGCTCGCCCACCGAGATCAACCTGCGCGCAGACGACATCGCCAACATGGGCCTGGCCACGGCGGCCGACCTGCCGGTGCTGGTGGTCGGCGACATCGACCGGGGCGGGCTCTTCCCGGCCCTCTACGGCACGGTCGCGCTCATGCCGCCGGCCGACCAGCGGCTGGTCGCGGGCTTCCTGGTCAACAAGTTCCGCGGCGACGTCCGCCTGCTCGAGCCCGGGTTGGCGCAGCTCGAACGGCTCACCGGCCGCCCGACGCTCGGCGTGCTGCCGTGGCTGGGCGGTCTGGAGCTCGACGTCGAGGACTCCCTCGGCGTCCCCACCGGGGCGGCGATGGCGGCGCCCCCGCACGGCGAGGACGTGCTGCGCGTGGCGGTCGCGCGGCTCCCCCGGCTGTCGAACTTCACCGACCTCGACGCGCTGGCCGCCGAGCCCGGCGTCCTCGTGCGGTACGTGACCCGGCCCGAGGAGCTGGCCGACGCCGACCTCGTCGTCCTCCCCGGCACCCGGGCGACGGTCGCCGACCTCGGCTGGCTGCGCGAGACCGGCCTGGCCGACGCGGTGCGCCGGCACGCCGCGGCCGGCGGCCCGGTGCTCGGCGTCTGCGGCGGGCACCAGATGCTGGCCCGCAGCATCACCGACGACGTCGAGTCCCGCGCCGGCACCGTCGCCGGGCTCGGGCTGCTGCCCACCGAGGTGCGGTTCGCCCGGGAGAAGACCCTGGGCCGGCCGGCCGGCAGCGCGCTGGGGCAGCCGGTCACCGGCTACGAGATCCACCACGGCGTGGTCACCGTCGACGACGCCGCCGAGCCCTTCCTCGACGGAGCCCGCGCGGGAGCGGTGTTCGGCACCACCTGGCACGGCGCGCTGGAGAACGACGGGTTCCGGCGGGCGTTCCTCGCCGAGGTCGCGGGGACCACCGGCCGCAGGTTCGTGGCCGCGCCGGACACCGACTTCGCCGCGGTGCGCGACGCGCGGCTGGACCGCCTGGGCGATCTGGTCGCCGAGCACGCCGACACCGACTCGCTGTGGCGGCTGATCGAGTCCGGCGCCCCGCCCGGGCTCCCGCTGCTGCCGCCGGGTTCGGCCGCCGGCTGACGCCCGGGCTGCACGTCCCCGGAACGGCTGTGGTCTGATGACGCCGCCACACGCGACGGCAGTGGAGGAAGCCCGGTGAGATTCCGGCGCGGTCCCGCCACTGTGAGCCGGCCCCCGGGCCGGTGAGTCAGGAACTCCCGCCGTCGCGCTCCTGCCACCTCCGGGCGTGGACACCCGGGGAGAGGACGCGTGACCCGTGCGCCGTGCCCGCGCATGACCTACCCCTTCAGCGCCGTCGTCGGCATGGACGACATGCGGCTGGCCCTGCTGCTCAACGCCGTCTCGCCCGCCGTCGGCGGCGTGCTCGTGCGCGGCGAGAAGGGCACGGCGAAGTCGACGACGGTCCGCGCGCTCGCCGCCGTCCTGCCGCCGGTCGCGGTCGTGCCCGGCTGCCGCTTCGCCTGCGACCCGGCCGCTCCTGACCCCGGCTGCCCCGACGGCCCGCACGAGCCCACCGAGGGTGGTCCGGTCCGCCCGGCGCGGCTGGTCGAGCTGCCCGTGGGCGCCTCGGAGGACCGGGTCGTCGGCTCGCTGGACCTCGAGCGCGCGCTCACCGAGGGCGTGAAGGCGTTCGAGCCCGGCCTGCTGGCCGCCGCGCACCGCGGCGTGCTCTACGTCGACGAGGTCAACCTGCTGCACGACCACCTGGTCGACCTGCTGCTGGACGCCGCCGCCATGGGCACCGCCTACGTCGAGCGCGAGGGCATCTCGGTGCGGCACGCCGCCCGCTTCCTCCTCGTCGGGACCATGAACCCCGAGGAGGGCGAGCTGCGGCCGCAGCTGCTCGACCGGTTCGGCCTGACCGTCGAGGTGGCCGCGCCGCGCGACCCGGCCGAGCGCGCCGAGGTGGTGCGCCGGCGGTTCGCCTCCGACGGCGACCCGGCCGGCTTCGCCGCCGCGTGGTCGGCGGAGGAGTCCGCCCTGGCCGACCGCATCGCCGCCGCCCGCGCGCGGCTGCCGCACGTCGTCCTCTCCGACGCCGCGCTGCAGCAGGTGACCGCGGTCTGCGCCGCCTTCGACGTCGACGGCCTGCGCGCCGACCTGGTCACCGCCCGCGCGGCGATCGCGCACGCCGCGTGGTCCGGCCGCGACGAGGTCACCGAGGACGACGTCCGTGTCGCCGCCCGCCTCGCCCTGCCGCACCGCCGCCGGCGCAACCCGTTCGACGCCCCAGGACTCGACGAGGAGACGCTGGAGCAGGCGCTGTCCGACAGCCGCCCCGAGGACGGCGGCCCCGACGACGACGGACCGGACGGCGGCGGACCGGATGGCGGCGGCACCCCCGACCGCCCGGATGATCCAGGCATAGGAAGCAATGCCTACGGATCGGACGCCGGGACGCAGGTAGGGCCTCCTGTGCCTGAGCACGGCGAGGACGACAGCCGGCCGACGACGGCGCCGCGCGGCGAGGGCGGCGGTACCGCCGAGGCCTCCCCCGCACCGGACCGGGCCGCCGTCGAGGCGTCCGACCCGTTCCGCGCGCGGCGGCTGGAGGTGCCGGGCATCGGTGCCGGCGCAGCCGGCCGGCGCTCGCGGGCCCGTGCCGAGCGGGGCCGGGTCGTCGGCTCCACCCGCCCGGCCGGCACGGTCACCAAGCTGCACCTCGCCGACACGGTCGTCGCCGCCGCACCGCACCAGCGGGCGCGCGGCCGCTCCGGCCCGGGTCTGCGGATCGCCCGCGAGGACCTGCGCCAGGCCGTCCTCGAGGGGCGCGAGGGCAACCTCGTCCTCTTCGTCGTCGACGCCAGCGGCTCGATGGGCTCCCGGGCGCGGATGGGCGCCGTCAAGGGCGCGGTCCTCTCGCTGCTGCTGGACGCCTACCAGCGCCGCGACAAGGTCGGCCTGGTCACCTTCCGCGGGTCCGCCGCGGAGCTGACCCTGCCGCCCACCTGGTCGGTGGAGGCGGCGGCCGCCCGGCTGGCCGAGCTGCCCACCGGCGGGCGGACGCCGCTGGCCGCGGGCCTGCTCGAGGCCCACGACGTGCTCCGCATCGAGCGGATCCGCGATCCCCGGCGGCGCCCCCTGCTCGTGGTGGTCACCGACGGCCGCGCCACCGGCGCCCGCGGCAGCAGCTCGCTGCCCGACGCGCACCGGGCCGCCGCCCTGCTGGCCGCCGCGGGCACGGCCGCGGTCGTCGTCGACTGCGAGTCCGGGCCGGTGCGGCTGGGCCTCGCCGCCGGGCTCGGCGCGGCGCTGGGTGCGCAGACGCTGCGGCTGGAGGAGCTGGCCGCCGACGCGCTGGCCGCCACCGTCCGCAGCGCGCGGGCAGCCTGATGCCGCAGGGTCAGGTGCCCGTCGTCCCCCAGGACGGGCTGAGCACCCGGCAGCGGCGCAACCGGCCGCTGCTCGTGGTCCACACCGGCGAGATGAAGGGCAAGTCCACCGCCGCCTTCGGCATGGCCATGCGCGCCTGGAATCAGGGCTGGTCGGTCGCGGTCTACCAGTTCGTCAAGAGCGCCAAGTGGAAGGTCGGCGAGGAGAACGGGCTCACCGCGCTCGGCCGGCTGCACGAGCAGACCGGCGAGGGCGGCCCGGTGGTCTGGCACAAGATGGGCAGCGGCTGGAGCTGGTCGCGGCGCCAGGGCACCGTGACCGACCACGCCGCCGACGCCGCCGAGGGCTGGGCGCAGATCAAGCGCGATCTCGCCGCCGAGACGCACCGCTTCTACGTCCTCGACGAGTTCACCTACCCCCTGAAGTGGGGCTGGGTCGACGTGGACGACGTCGTCGCCACCCTGACGGACCGCCCGGGCACCCAGCACGTGGTGATCACCGGCCGCGACGCGCCGCCCGCGCTGGTCGAGGCCGCCGACCTGGTGGTCGAGATGACCAAGGTCAAGCACCCGATGGACGCGGGCCAGAAGGGTCAGCGAGGCATCGAGTGGTGAGCCTGCCTCGGGTCGTCGTCGCGGCGCCGAGCAGCAACGCGGGCAAGACGTCGGTCGCCACCGGCCTGATCGCCGCCCTCACCGCCCGCGGGCTCACCGTCTCGCCGCACAAGGTCGGCCCCGACTACATCGACCCCGGCTACCACGGGCTGGCGGCCGGCCGACCCGGCCGCAACCTCGACCCGTGGCTGGTCGGGGAGGAGCGGATCGCGCCGCTGCTCCTGCGCGGAGCGCTGCACCCGCGGCCGGCCGACGTCGCCGTCGTCGAGGGCGTGATGGGGCTGTTCGACGGCGCCACGCACCCCTCGGTCGAGCCCGGCTTCGCCTCCACCGCGCACGTCGCCCGGCTGCTGCGGGCGCCGGTCGTGCTCGTCGTCGACGGGTCCTCGCAGGCCCGGTCGGTCGCGGCGCTCGTGCACGGGTTCGCCACCTTCGACCCGTCGGTCCGGCTCGGCGGCGTCGTCCTCAACCGGGTCGGCAGCGACCGGCACGAGGCGATCCTGCGGGAGGCGCTGGCCGCCGCCGGGGTGCCCGTGCTCGGCGCGGTCCGCCGGATGGAGCGGCTGCACACCCCGTCGCGGCACCTCGGGCTGATCCCGGCGGCCGAGCGCTCGGACGCGGCGCTGGCCACGGTCCGCCACCTCGGCGAGGTCGTCGGCGCGGCCGTCGACCTCGACGCCGTGCTCGCCCTCGCCCGCTCCGCTCCCCCGCTCGACGCGCGCCCCTGGGACCCCGCGGCGGAGGTGGCCCCCGCCCCGGGCCGGCCGCGCATCGCCGTGGCCGGCGGGCCGGCGTTCACCTTCGGCTACACCGAGAACACCGAGCTGCTCGAGGCGGCGGGGGCCGAGGTGGTCCGCGTCGACCCGCTGCGCGACGAGCGGCTGCCCGAGGGCACCGCCGGCCTGGTCGTCGGCGGCGGTTTCCCCGAGGTGCACGCCGCCGAACTCTCGGCCAACACCTCCCTGCGGGCCGACGTCGCGGCGCTCGCCGCCCGCGGCGCACCGGTCGCCGCCGAGTGCGCGGGGCTGCTCTACCTCGCCCGCGCGCTCGACGGGGTGCCGATGTGCGGGGTCCTCGACGTGGCGACGGCGATGTCGCCGCGGCTGACCCTCGGCTACCGGGCCGCGGTCGCCGCCACCGGCTCGGTGCTGGCCGCCGCCGGCACCGAGGTCCGCGGCCACGAGTTCCACCGCACGCACGCCGATCCCCCCGCCGGGGCCACCGGCGCCTGGCGGTGGTCCGCCGCCGGGGCCGAGGGCTTCGTCACCGGCAGCGTGCACGCCTCGTACCTGCACCTGCACTGGGCCGGCAGCCCCCAGCTCGCCGCCCGCTTCGTCACCTCCTGCGCCGCCGCCGACCGATCCACCCGAACGGAGCACGCCCGTGCACATCGCTGAGGGGTTCCTCCCGGCCGGCCACGCGGCCGGCTGGACCGTCGCCGCCGCGCCGTTCGTCGTGCACGGCGCCCGGGCCGTCGTGAAGGAGGTGCGGGAGAACCCGGAGTCGACGCTGCTGCTGGGCGCGGCCGGTGCCTTCACCTTCGTCCTGAGCGCGATCAAGCTGCCCTCGGTCACCGGCAGCTCCAGCCACCCGACCGGCACCGGCCCCGGCGCGATCCTCTTCCGGCCGCCGGTGATGGCGCTGCTCGGCACGGTGGTGCTGCTCTTCCAGGCGCTGCTCCTCGCGCACGGCGGGCTGACCACGCTGGGCGCCAACGCCTTCGCGTTCGCCGTCGTCGGGCCGTGGGCCGGGTACGGGGCCTACCGGCTCGCCCGTGGTGCGGGCGCCGGCCTGCTGCCCGCGGTGTTCGTCGCGGTCGCCCTGGCCGACCTGGCCACCTACGTCACGACGTCGCTGCAGCTGGCGCTGGCCTTCCCCGACGCGGGGAGCGGCCTGGCCGGCGCGCTGCTGAAGTTCCTCGGCGTCTTCGCCGTCACCCAGATCCCGCTGGCGATCGGCGAGGGGCTGCTGGGCGTCCTGCTGTTCCGCGTGCTCACCGTCAACGCCCGACCCGAGCTCGAGCGGCTCGGGGTCCTCGAGCCTGCTCCCGCGCGCACGTCCGGAGGTGCCGCGTGACCCGCCGCGCGCTCGTCGACGCCCTGCTCGTGCTCGCCGTCATCGCGCTGTTCGCCGTGCCGCTCCTGATCGACGGGGGCGCCTCGGAGTACGGCGGCACCGACGCCGCCGTCACCGAGGAGCTCCAGGCCGACGGCTACTCCCCCTGGATCGACTCGCCCTTCAGCCCGGCCGGCGAGGTCGAGTCCGGGCTGTTCGCGCTCCAGGCCGCGCTCGGCGGCGGCGTCCTCGGGTACGTGCTGGGCCGGCTGCGCGGCCGGCGGACGGCGCCGGCGACCGCTCCAGGGGCCGATCCGCGGTGACCGGGCTGGCCGTCGACGACGCGGCGTGGGCCAGCGCGTGGCGCCGGCGCGCGCCCGGCGACAAGCTGCTGCTCTGCGGCGGGCTGGTCCTCAGCGCCCTCGTGCTGCCCGCCTGGCCGGGCAGCGCGCTGGTCGGCGTCGTCGCGGTCGTCCTCGCGCTGGGCCCCGCCCGGGTGCCGGCCCGGACCTTCCTCCGGGCGGTGCGGTGGCCCTCGGCGTTCATCGCGGTCGGCGCGCTCACCGCCGTCGTCACGGTGGACGGCTGCGGGCTCGGCTGGGCGCCGGACGCCGCCGCCCGGGCCGGCTCCCTGGTGGGCCACGCGCTGGCCGGCAGCGCCGCGGTGCTGCTGCTGGCCACCACCACGCCGATGTCGGACCTGCTGCCGGCGCTGCGGCGCGCCCGGGTGCCCGACGCCGTCGTCGAGGTGGCCTCGGTCGTCTACCGGCTGCTGTTCGTGCTGCTCAGCAGCATGCGCGCGATCCGCGAGGCGCAGGCGGCCCGGATGGGGTACTCGTCGCTGCGCCGCTCCTACCGCTCGGCCGGCACGCTGGCCGCTGCGGTGCTGACCCGCTCCTGGGACCGCGCCCGCCGCATGCAGGAGGGCCTGGCCGGGCGCGGCACGGACACCGGGCTGCGCGTGCTGCCCGAGGTCCTCCCCTCCTCGCGCGCCTTCCTCGCCGCGTCGCTCGCCGGTCTCGCCGCCATCGCGGCCACCTCGGCGGTCGTGGCGTGAGCCACCGGACCCTCGCCGCGCACGGGCTGGTCGCCGGGTACGAGCGCGACCGGCCGGTGCTCGACGGCGCCTCGCTCACGGTGCCCGCCGGACGCCGGCTGGCCGTCCTCGGGGCCAACGGCTCGGGCAAGACGACGCTGCTGCGCTGCCTGTCCGGCGCGCTCCGGCCGACCGGCGGCGCGGTGACCGTGGACGACGTCCCGGTGGCGTACTCCCGCGCCGGGCTGCGCGCGCACCGGCAGGCCGTGCAGCTCGTGCTGCAGGACCCCGACGACCAGCTGCTCAGCGCGTCGGTGGCCCAGGACGTCTCCTTCGGCCCGTTCAACCTGGGGCTCGACGAGGCCGAGGTGCGCGCCCGGGTCGCCGAGGCCCTGCACCTGCTCGCGGTCGACGGCCTGGCCGCCCGCCCGGTCCACCAGCTGTCCTACGGCGAGCGCAAGCGGGTGGCGATCGCCGGCGCGGTCGCCATGCGCCCCTGCGTGCTGCTGCTCGACGAGCCCACCGCCGGGCTCGACCCGTCCGCCGTCGCCGAGACCCTCGCCGCGCTGGCCCGGTTGGAGGAGCACGACTCGACGGTCGCCCTGAGCACCCACGACGTCGACCTGGCGCTGCGCTGGGCCGACGAGGTCGCGGTCGTGGTCGGCGGGCAGGTCGTGCAGGGCGCCCCCGAGGAGCTGCTCGGCGACGACGAGCTGCTGGCCCGCGCCCGGCTGGACCGGCCCTGGGCGCTGACCGTGGGCACCCGGCTGCGCCGGCTCGGCCTGCTGCCCGAGGGCCGGCTGCCCCGGGACGCCGCCGACCTGCTGACCGCGCTGCCCCAGGCACCGGCGGTGCCCCGGTGATCACCGTCGGCGTGGGGACGCCGAGCGGGGTCGCCGCCGACGAGGTGCTGGCCGCGGTGGACTCCGTGCTGCCGCCCGGGATCCGCAGCGTCCGCCTGGCCACCCTCGAGGCGCGGGAGCGCGAGCCGGGCCTCCGCGAGGCCGCCGGCCGCCGGGGCTGGGCGCTGGTCGGGCACCCCGCCGGTGCGCTGGCCGCCGTCCCGGTGCCGACGCCCTCGGACCGGGTCGCGGCCGCGGTGGGCACCGGCTCGGTCGCCGAGGCCGCGGCGCTGCTGTCCGGCGGCCCGCTGCTCGTGCCGAAGACGGTGCACGGCCGGGTCACGGTGGCGGTGGCCGGCCCGTCGGCCGACCTCCACCACCACGGCGACGCCGAGCTCGCCCCCGGCCTGGTCGACCTCGCCGTCAACGTCCGGGCCGGGACGCCGCCGGAGTGGTTGCGCGCCGTCCTGCACGACGCGGTCGACGCCGCGGCCGCCTACCCCGACCCCGCCCCGGCGCTCGCCGCCGTCGCCGCCGCGCACGACCGGCCCACCGAGGAGGTGCTGCTCACCGCCGGCGCCGCCGAGACGTTCGTGCTGCTCGCGCGGGCGCTGCGGCCCCGGCTCGCCGCCGTCGTCCACCCCTCGTTCACCGAACCGGAGGCGGCGCTGCGGGCGGCCGGTCACCCGGTCACCCGGGTGCAGCTGAGCGCCGAGGACGGCTGGCGGTTGGACCCGGCGGCGGTGCCGGAGGACGCCGACCTCGTGGTGCTCGGCAACCCGACCAACCCGACGTCGGTGCTCCACCCGGCCGAGGACGTCGCCGCGCTGGCCCGGCCGGGTCGGGTGCTCGTGGTGGACGAGGCCTTCGCCGACACCGTGCCCGGCGAGCCCGGCTCCCTGGCCGCCCGCCGCGACGTCCCGGGCCTGCTCGTGGTGCGCAGCCTGACCAAGACGTGGGGCCTGGCCGGGCTCCGGGTCGGCTACGCGCTGGGGCCTGCTGCGCTGGTCGCGCGGCTGGCCGAGCAGCAGCCGCAGTGGCCGGTGTCGACGCCGGCGCTCGCCGCGCTGGCCGCCTGCACCACCTCGGCCGCCCGGGCCGAGGCCGACGCTGCCGCCCGCGCGCTCACCGCGGAGCGGGCAGCCCTGCTCGCCGCGCTGCCCCCGGGTGTCGCCGTGGAGGGCGAGCCGCGCTCGTCGTTCGTGCTGCTCCGCGTGCCCGACGGCCCGCGGGTGCGGGCCGAGCTGCGCCGCCGCGGCTGGGCCGTGCGCCGCGGCGACACCTTCCCCGGCCTGACCACCGACCACCTCCGGGTGGCCGTCCGCCGGCCGGAGGTCTCCGCCTCCTTCGCCGCGGACCTGGCCGCCGTGCTCCCCACCGACCCGATCCCCGAGGAGGAACCGTGAGCACCGCGTCGCTCCCCCGGCCGTCCGCCCCGCTGCTCCCGGTCGGCCTGCGGCTGCACGGCCGGGCGGCGGTCGTCGTCGGCGGGGGCTCCGGCGCCTACCGCGCCGCGGTCGGGCTGCTGGACGCTGGCGCGCTCGTGACGGTGGTGAGCCCGGACGTGGTCCCGGCGCTGGAGTCGCTGGCCGGCTCCGGCGCGCTGGCGTGGACCCGCCGCCGGTACGCGGCCGGCGACCTGGGCGCCGCCTGGTTCGCCGTCGCCGCGGCCGACGACCCGGGCGTGGACGCGGAGGTCGCCGCGGACGCCGAGCGCGCGCGGGTCTTCTGCACCCGCGCCGGCGATCCGGGTGCCTCCAGCGCGCAGCCCGCCCTCGCCGACGGACCGGACGCCGTCCCGCCCGACGGCCCCCGCGGCCGGGTGCTGCTCGTCGGCGGCGGGCCGGGCGACCCCGGGCTCATCACCGTGCGCGGCCGGGAGGCGCTCGCGCAGGCCGACGTCGTCGTCGTCGACCACCTCGGCCCGCGGTCCCTGCTGGCCGGGCTGCGGCCCGACGTCGAGATCGTGGACGCCTCCAAGCTGCCCCGCGGCCGGGCGATGCCGCAGGTGCAGATCAACGCGCTGCTGGTGCAGCACGCCCGCGCCGGCCGGCTCGTCGTCCGGCTGAAGGGCGGCGACCCCTTCGTCTTCGGCCGCGGCATGGAGGAGCTGCTCGCCTGCGCGGCCGCCGACGTCCCGGTCGAAGTCGTGCCCGGCGTGACCAGCGCCGTCGGCGTCCCGGGCACCGCCGGCATCCCGGTCACCCACCGCGGCCTCACCCACGAGTTCGTCGTCGTCTCGGGGCACCTGCCGCCGGAGCACCCGCAGTCGCTGGTCGACTGGGCGGCGATCGGGCGGCTGCGCGGCACCGTCGTCGTCCTCATGGGGGTGGAGACCGCGCCGGCGATCGCGGCCGCGCTGGTCCGCCACGGCCGGCGGCCGGGCACCCCCGTCGCCGTCGTCGTCGAGGGCACCACCGGCCGGGAGCGCACCCTCCGCACCACGCTGGCCGAACTCGGCGGCACGCTCGTCGAGCACGCGGTGCGCCCGCCCGCCGTCTGGGTCGTCGGGGACGTCGTGGGGCTCGCGGCCCCGGCCGGTCAGAGGTCGAACGCCCACTCCCAGCCGGTGGACCGGCCGTAGGGCGCGTAGACCAGGGTGCCGGCGCGGACCGGCACGTCGAGCACCAGCCAGCCGCTGTACTCCTGCCCCGGGGCCATCCGCACGTTGGCGAACGACGTGGGCTGGTCGAGGCAGAGGTAGGCGTTGCCCTCGAGGAAGGGGACGACGGCGCCGTCCGGCCCGAGGACGACGAAGTCGCGCTCCTGGATGATCGTCAGCGCGCGCGGGTCGTAGTCCGGCGTCGTCACCACCCGCATCCGCCAGGCGAGGAAGTTCTCGGTGACCGGCGCCTGCTCCCGGCCGCTGTCGCACGGCGGGTTGAGGTCGAACTCCTCCAGCGCGAAGCTCAGCGCGGTCGGGGCGCCCGGCGCGTCGGAGGTGGGGACGGCCACCGCCTCGCCGACCTCCAGCGGGACGTTGCCCCGCTCGTTGCGCTCCGGCTCGGGGGCCTCCGCGGCCGGGGTGCTCGGGGCGGCCGGGCTGGTGCTCGCCGGCGGCAGGGTCACGACCGTGCCGCCCGCGGCGATCTCCGGGTCCCCGCCGCCGCAGGCCGTGACGGCCAGCACCAGCGCGAGCGCCGGCAGGACGCGACGAGCCGCTCGCATCAGGGGCCGACCTCGACCAGGTCCATGACGAAGACGAGCGTGGCGCCGCCGGGGATGGGCCCCGTGCCCTGCGGCCCGTAGCCGAGCTCGCTGGGGATGGTGACCACCCGCCGGCCGCCGACCTGCATCCCGGTCAGCCCCTGCTCGAAGCCGGGGATGACGCGGCCGGCGCCGAGCGGCACCGGCAGCGTCTCGTCGGCGTCGCGGCTCCAGGAGGAGTCGAACTCCTCGCCGGTCTCGTAGAACGCCCCGACGTACTTCACCTCGACGGTGGTCCCGGGGACGGCCTCCGCCCCGGTCCCGACCACGACGTCGCTGACGACCAGGTCGCACGGAGGCGCGGCGTCGGTGGCGGGCACCTCGGGCTTCTCGGCCAGGTCGGCGGAGATCCCGGCATCCGGCTCGGCGGTCGCCGGGCGGTCCTCGCACGCCGGCGCCGACGGCGTGGAGGAGCCGGCGGCCGTCGTGGTCGCGGGCGCCGCGGCGTCGTCGTCGGGTGAGGCGCAGGCGGCCAGCGAGACCGAGATCGCGACGGCAAGCAGCGCCCGGGAGGCGGTACGGCGGGGCATCGGGTCACTCCTGGCGAGCGGTGCTCGGATCGGGCTCGCGGACGAGCCGGCGGTCGGGTGCGGCCGATCGGCGGCCGCGCCCATCGTCCCAGAGCCGGCCGCCCGGTTCCGTCGCGCCGCTCCACGAACGGCGCCCTCGCTCACCGGGGAGCCTCAGCCGCAGGCGGTGCAGTGCACGTCGGCGACGTCCTCACCGGCCAGGAAGTCGCCGATCCAGTCGACCAGCGCCACGCCGTCGACCTCGCTGCCGTAGAGCACCTCGTCGCCGGCGGTGCTGACGTGCCCGGTGCCCGGCCCCACCCAGGAGGCGACCTCCACCCCGCTGGACTCGATGAACTCGGCGTTGGCGTCGATCAGGTCCACCAGCGGCGTGCGGCCGAACCCGATGAGGTCGGTGAACCGGCGCTGCACCGAGTCCTGGGCGGTGTCGATCGTCGCCAGGGCGATGCCCGGCACGTGCCGGCCGGCCTGCACGAACAGGCCGGGCAGCGACCACGCGGACTGCGGCTCGCCCGCGCTCTCCGGCCACGCCGGGAGGTCGGCGAAGATGCCCCACAGCCCGCCGATGGCGGTGGTGATCAGCTCGTCCCCGGGGTAGGCCCCGGACGCGTCGGCGATCACCGCGATGTCGGCGTCCGGGAGCAGGTCGTGGGCGAGCCCGCCGTAGAGCGGCGCGCCGGCCGAGCCCGCGCTGAAGCCGAGGACGACCACCTCCGCGGCGGCCGGGAACCGCTCGGCCATGCCCTCGAGAGCGGCGGTGGCGTTCACCCGGCCCTTGTGCTCGACGACCACGCCACCGCCGTAGTCCTGCGCGTTGTCGCCCAGGTGCAGGTCACCGGTGCAGTACGGCACGTAGACGACGCTGTAGCCGGCCAGCGGGTTGTCGGGGTCGCCCACGTCGAGCAGCCCCTGCTCGCCGGGCCCGTCGGCCGCATCGGAGGCGAGGTTCACCTTCGACGTCCCCCCGGTGGGCCCGCAGGTCTGCGCGCTGAAGCACGCGCCGCCACCCTCGAGGACGAAGAGCACCTTGGTCGGGTCGCCCTCGTGCTGCCAGTAGTGGAACTCCGACCCGTCGCTGCACTCGCACTCGTCCGGCGTGGCCACCCGCTCCCACGCGACCGGCTGCGCCGCGGCCGCCGCCGTGGCGGCGGAGCCGCTGCCGGACCCGGACGCCTCCGGGGAGTCCTCGGAGCACGCGGCGAGACCGGCGACGGTGAGGACGGCGACGAGGGGCGGCAACAGCCTGCGGCGGATCACGGGCGGACAGTAGTGCCCGCCACACCGGGGCCCGCTCGGGGTCACGGCCGGGAACCCGGGCCGACGTGCATCCGACGGAGCCGTTCCCGCCGAACCAGTGGTGTGGACCCGCGCCAGTGGATCCTGCAGCCCCTCGTGGATGCCGGACTGCCCTCCCAGACCATCACCGACCTGCTGTTCCGGCTGAGCTTCGAGGCCGTGGCCCGGGACGGCGACCTCGACGGCGGCGCGCACGCCGTCGTGGACGACCAGCCCCCGGCGGTGCAGGCCGCCTGGGTGGAGACGTTGAGCCGCATGATCGCCGCGGCCGAGCTCACCGCGTAGGCAGCTGCTCCTCGGCCGTCCGGTCCACGACCCGGCCGGCCACGGTCTCCAGCAGCGGCCGGTCGTGCGAGATCGCCAGGACGCCGATGCCGGCCGCCCGGCAGTGCTCGAGCAGCAGCGTCCAGATCCGTGCCTGGGTGACCGCGTCGAGGCTGGCGCTGATCTCGTCGGCCACCAGGTGGCGCGGCCGGGCCAGCAGCGCCCGGGCCAGGTTGACCCGCTGCAGCTCGCCCCCGCTGATCTCGTGGGGGTAGCGGTCCAGCCAGGTGGGCAGGACCAGCCGCTCGTCCAGCCCGGCGATCGCGGCCTCGCCCGCGCCGGTCGCGGCGAGCACCTGCCGTACCGTCCAGCGCGGGTCCATCGCGCGCTCGGGCTGCTGCGTCACCAGCTGCACCGGGTGCGGAGCGCGACCCGGCCGCGGCACCGCGCCGTCGACGGTCACCCGCCCGCGGTCGGGCCGCAGGTGGCCGGCGAGCAGCCGGCCCAGCGTGCTCTTGCCGCCGCCGCTGGGCCCGCACAGGCCCACCACCTCACCGGCGGCGACCTCCAGCTCGACGTCGGCCAGCACCCACGGCCGGCGCGCGCCGTAGCGGAACCAGACACCCTCGGCGCGCAGCATCAGACCCCCTCCGCCACGCGGAACCCGTTGCCGGGGAGCGCCTGCCACAGCGCCCGCGTGTAGGGGTGGGCGAGCGCCGCGCCGTCCCCGGTGAAGGCGGCCGGGTCGGCGACGTCCACCGTCCGCCCCTCCCGGCAGATGACCACGCGGTCGGCCACCTGCACCGCGGCCCGCAGCTCGTGCGTGATGAGCACGACCGCGCCACCGGCATCGGCCATCGCCCGGAACCCGGCCAGCGTGGCCTGCACGTCGGCAGACGCCAGCCCGGTGGTGGGCTCGTCGGCCAGCAGCACCCTCGGGTCGCTCAGCGTGGCCATGGCCACCAGCACCCGCCGGGCCATCCCGCCCGAGAGCTCGTGCGGGTAGCGGCGCAGCACCTCCGGCCCGAGCCCGCGGCGCGCCAGGGCCTCGGCCGCGGCCCGGCGGGGTTCGGGCCGCCCGGCCAGCTGCGCCGAGCGGCGCACCTGGGCGCCGACGGTGCTCAGCGGGTCGAGGAAGCTCGCCGCCTGCGGCAGCAGCGTCATCCCACGGCCGGCGTGCCGGCGCCGGCCCGCGGGGTCGAGCAGCTCGCCGTCGAGCAGCACCTCGCCGCGCTCGAGCGCGTTGGGCGGCAGCAGCCCGAGCACGGCGTGCGCCAGCAGGCTCTTGCCCGCGCCGCTGGCGCCGACCAGGGCGACGACCTCGCCCGCGGTCGCGGTGAGGGACATCCCGGTCAGCGCCCGGACGGTGCGCCGCCGCAGCCCGCGCTCGTACTGCAGGAAGTCGACCTCCAGCCCGCGCACCTCCAGCACCGGCGGCCTCACAGGTGGTGGCTCCGCGGGTCGAGCAGCGCCCGGGTGCTGCTCCCGATGGTGTCGACCAGCTTGACCACGACCAGCAGGCACAGCCCGGGCAGCACCGCGAGCCACCAGGCGCCGGCGGTCAGGTAGCGCATGGACTCCGACAGCAGCACGCCGATCGACGGCTGCCCCGGGTCGATGCCGAGGCCGAGGAACGACAGCGCCGCCTCGTGCAGGATCGCGTGCGGGAAGAGCAGCACCGTGCCGACGAGGAAATGGCCGGCCAGGTGCCCGGCCAGGTGCCGGCGGGCGATCCACCACCGCCCACGCCCCAGCTGCCGGGAGACGGCGACGTAGTCCGAGCTCATCACCTCTCGGGCGCGGCCCCGCAGCACCCGGGTGAGCGAGGGCCAGTGGGTGAGGGCGACGACGAGGACGATCGCCTGCGTGCCCCCGCCGAAGGCGAAGGCCAGCAGGATGAGCAGCACCAGGTGCGGCAGGGCGAGGAAGAGGTCGACCAGCCAGCCCACCGCGCGGTCGACGACGCCGCCGAAGACCGCGGCCAGGCAGGCCAGCGCCAGCGCGATGACCGCCGAGAGGAGCGCCGCGCACACGCCGATGGCGAGGCTCAACCGCAGGCCGGCCAGCGTGCGCGCCAGCACGTCGCGGCCCAGCCGGTCGGTGCCGAACCAGTGCGCGGCCGAGGGCCCGAGGTTCCGGTCGGTGAGGCTGGTGGTCTGCGCGGCGTCGGCGGCCAGGGTCCCGGCGACGACGACGCCCAGGACGACGAGGACCGCCAGCCCGACGTAGGCCAGTGTCCGGCGGCGCCGGTCGAAGCCCCGGGTGACGGGCGCGGCGTCCGCGACGGCGGTCATCGCGCGCCCTGCCCGGCGGGCTCAGCGGCCACCGGCGGCGCCGGCGGGTCCGGGACGAGCATCGCCGCGTCCGGGTCGTCGCGACCCCACCGGGGGCGGCGGGCGCGCTCGAGCTCGCCGCGGACCCGGGGGTCGAGCCCGGCGTGCACCAGGTCGCCGAGCTGGTTGCCGACGAACACGAACACGGTGGTGAACAACACGATGCCGAGCAGCAGCGGCACGTCCTGACCGAGCGCGGCCTGCGTCGTCGCCGCGCCCAGGCCGGGGTAGGAGAAGACCTGCTCGGCGAGCACCGAGCCGCCGAAGAGCTCGCCGAGCGCGGCGAACTGCAGCAGGACTGCGGGTGCCGCGGCATTGCGCAGCACGTGGTGCGCGACCACCCCGCGGGTGGGCTCGCCCTGCGCGCGGGCGAAGGCGACGTGGTCGCTGGCCATCG
Source organism: Blastococcus sp. SYSU D01042 (assembly GCF_054050515.1). Taxonomy (NCBI): domain Bacteria; kingdom Bacillati; phylum Actinomycetota; class Actinomycetes; order Geodermatophilales; family Geodermatophilaceae; genus Blastococcus; species Blastococcus sp. SYSU D01042. The sequence goes on from NZ_JBJGZM010000009.1 coordinate 23,853, forward strand.
CCTCGATCACGGCGTGCCGGGTGTGCAGCACCACCGGCGCCACCCCGACGATCGACAGCGTCAGCGCCGGGAGGACCAGGTGGTGCAGCCGGTCGAGGAGGGTGACGTCGTCGGCGAGGACGCCGACCGGGACCGCGCAGCAGACCGGCGTCCAGCCCAGGGAGACCGAGAAGACGTAGAGCAGCAGCAGGCCCACCCAGAACGTCGGCGCCGAGGCCAGGGTGTAGGCCCACCAGCAGACCGCGCGGTCGGCGAACCGGCCCTCCCGCACCCCGGCGAGCACACCGAGGGCGAAGCCCAGCAGGCCGGACAGCACCCACGCCGTGGCCATGAGCGCCAGCGTGGTGAGGAAGCGCTCGCCGATGACCTCGGTGACCGGCTGGTTGAACGACAGCGACCACCCCAGGTCGCCCTGCGCGAGGTTGCCCAACCACGTCCCGAAGCGCTCCAGCGGCGGGTCGTCCAGCCCCCACCGCTCGGCGATCCGGGCCCGCTGCTCCGGGCCGATGGCGGCGACGTCACCACCCACGTAGGCGTCCACCGGGTCGACCGGCGAGTTCACCATCAGCACGAAGGACGCCGTCGCCACGGCGACGAGCAGCAGGACCAGCCGGACCAGCCGCCCGGCCAGCCCGCGCAGGACCCGGGTCAGCAGGTCCACCGCCACCCGGTGATCCCCGCCGTGACCGGCCAGCCGTGGCCGTGCGGCTCGGTCAGCGGCGCTCCGAGGTCGAGGCACTCGTCGACGTAGTAGGTGTGGTCGAGGTTGACCAGCCAGGCCCAGGCGGCGTCACCGGAGGGGCCGAAGCCGGTGCCCTCGCCGTCCCACTGCGCCAGCCGCCACTGCTCCGCGGCCTCGGCCTGGTCGGTGGCGGTCATCGCCGCGTCCAGGTGCGCGTCGACCTCGGGGTTGCCGTAGAAGCCCGGGTTCCAGTACTCCACGCCGGCCTGGGTCGACGAGTACAGGTTGTACATCTCGGTCGGGTCCAGGCTGCCCCAGCCGAACAGCACCGCGTCGGCGTGCAACCGCTGGTCGATGACGTCCCAGCTCTCGCCGGTGGCGGTGATCTCCACGCCGATCGGGGCGACCATGTCGGCCACCGAGAGGGCCAGGCCCTGGCGCAGCGAGTCCGAGGCCGGGTAGAGCAGCGTGAACGCCGCCCGGACGCCGTCCTTCTCGCGGACGCCGTCGCCGTCGGTGTCGACCCAGCCGGCGTCCTCGAGCAGCTGCTCGGCGCCGTCGGGGTCGGCGTCCTCGATCGCCGACGCCGGCTCGTACCAGGGCAGCCCGTCGACCGGACCGGTGGCGGGCGAGCCGTGCCCTTCGAGGACGCCCTCGACCAGCGCCTCCCGGTCGACGGCCAGGTTGACCGCCCGGCGGACGGCGACGTCGGAGGTGACGTCGTTGCCGATGGGTGCGCCGTCCTCGGTGGTGGCGCCGGTGTCCGGGACGTAGGGGAACATCAGACCGCGGTTGTCGACCGACTCCACCGTGACCAGCTCCATGCCGACGATGTCGCGGGTGGCAAGCTCGCCGGGCACCGCGGCCATGTCGACCTGGCCGGCCGAGGCGGCGGCGATGGAGGCGTCCTCGCCGGTGAACTGGAAGACGATCCGCTCGAACTCGGGCTTCTCCCCGTAGTAGTCGTCGTTGCGCTGGACGATGAGCTGCTGCCCCTCGTCCCACTGGACCAGCTCGAAGGGCCCGGAGCCGACGGGGTTGCGGGCGTAGTCCGGCCCGTGCGCGTGCTCGGGCACGATCCCCAGGCTGACCAGCCGGTTGACGAAGGTGCTCTGCGGGCGCTCGAGCCGCAGCTCGACGGTGTCCTCGTCGACGGCGACCGCCTCGCGCAGCGCCGTCACGTCGGTGAGGCCGCCGCTGCGGCTGGCGGTCGTGAACGTGTAGGCGACGTCGCCGGCGGTCACCGGCTCGCCGTCGGTGAACCGGGCGTCGGTGCGCAGGTCCACGGTCCAGGTCAGCCCGTCCTCGCTCACCCGCCAGTCGGTGGCCAGGTCGGGGACGACGTCGAGGTCGGCGTTCCGCGTCAGCAGCGTCGACTGGAACAGCGGCGACCCGTAGCGGCCCCAGCCGAGCGTCGGGTCGTAGCCGTCCTCGGACTCCCCGCCGATGGCCAGCCGCAGCTCGCTGGGGGCCTCCGCCCCGGCCGAGGGCCGGGCGTCGCCGCACGCGGTGAGCGCGGTGGCGAGCACGAGCCCGCCGGCGACGGAACGGCCGAAGGTCCAGGTCCGGTGCACGCGGGAACTCTATTGCAAGTCGCTTGCAACAAGCACCCCGGTCCGGCCCTAGTGTCCACCGGCATGGCCCGCCTGATCCTGCTCAACGGCCCACCGGGCATCGGCAAGTCAACCCTCGCCCGGCGGTACGTGGCCGAGCACCCGCTGGCCCTCTGCCTCGACGTGGACGAGGTGCGGAGGGCCCTGGGGCGGTGGCAGGAGTTCCCGCAGGAGTCCGGCGCCCTCGCGCGCCGCATCGCCCTCGCGATGGCGGACGAGCACCTGCGCGCCGGCCACGACGTCGTGGTCCCGCAGTACCTCGGCCGCGCACCCTTCGTCGAGGAGCTCGAGCGGGCGGCCGCCGCGGCGGGCTGCGGCTTCTCCGAGATCGTCCTCATGGACGCCCGCGACGACGCGCTGGCCCGCTTCCACGCCCGGTCGGCGGACCCGGCCCTGGCGGCGCACCACCGCGACGCGGTGGCGCTGACCACCGGGGGCGACGCCCAGCTCGGGGAGATGTACGACCGGCTGGTCGCCCTGGTGGCGCGGCGCCCGAGGGCGCGGGTCGTGCCGACGTCGGCCGGCGAGGAGGACGCCGCCTACCGGGCGGTGATCGCGCACCTCGGGACGGCGTAGCCCCGTCAGCCGCCGGCGCGGGCGACCGCCGCGCAGAAGGCCCGCACGTCCTCGACCGTGCCGTCCAGCGGCGCCAGCACCTCGGCGCGCGCCACCTCCCCCACCCGGGCGGTGAGCCGCTGCTCGGCGCGGCGCCGTCGTCGGCGGGCACCGGTGCGCACGAACGGCCGGGCGAGCACCGCCAGCAGCGCGCCGCCCAGCAACCCGGTGACCAGCAGCAACGTCGGCAGCGGGATGCCCTCCACGCGCGGCAGCGGCAGGACGTCGTCCAGCTGCAGCCAGCCCAGCACGGCCAGCCCGAGCAGCCACAGCGCCCCGGCCAGTGCGCAGGCAAGCAGCAGCCACTGCAGCCCGCCGACCGCGCGCTGCCACAGCGGCACCCGGACCGGCCCGAGGTCGGTGCCGGTGACGGCCCGGTCGAGCCGGTCGGCCAGCCCGGACTCCGCCTGGTCGGCGGTGCGCCGCAGCTCGTCCCGCCAGGCCTGCGGCAGCCCCTCGCCCGCGGTGGCGCGGACCCGGCGCAGCGCCGCGGTCATCGCGGCCTGCTGCACCGCCCCGGCCTCGGGCAGCGAGGAGCGGGCCCGCTCGTCGCCCAGGTGCAGCCGGTCCAGGGGGTCGGGCCGCAGCCGCCGCACCCAGCGCACCAGCGGCCAGCCGGTCCGCGCGGTCCCGTCCCGGACCGCCGAGCGCTCGACCGCCGCCGCGACCACGGGGACGCCCGCCGCGTCGGCCAGGGCACCGGTCAGCTCGGCCTCGGCGCCGCGCCCGGACACCGCACCGGCGTCGCCGTCCGGGCAGTGGACGGCCAGGGCCGCGGCGGCCGACCGCACGTCGGCGGTCAGCCGCTCGGTGGCCGCCCGCCGGGCCGAGACGCGGCGGGCCAGCTCGGTGCGGAGCTCGTCGAGGCCCGCGCCGGTGCGCGCCGAGGTGGCCACGACGGGGGTGTCCGCGAGGCCCTCGGCATCCAGCAGCCGGCGCAGGTCCGCCCGGCACGCGGCCGCGGCCTGCTCGTCGAGCCGGTCGACCTGGTTGAGCACGACGACGAGGACGCCGGCGTGCCCGGCCATCGGGGCGAGGTACCGGTCGTGCACCGCGGCGTCGGCGTACTTCTGCGGGTCGAGCACCCACACCAGCACGTCGACCAGCTCCACGAGCCGGTCCACCTCCAGCCGGTGCTCGAGCCGGACGCTGTCGTGGTCGGGCAGGTCGAGCAGCACCAGGCCGTCCAGCGCCGGGTCCGCGCCGCCGACGGCGTGCCGCCGGGGCACCTCCAGCCAGTCCAGCAGCCGGTCGGCGCCGACGTCGCCCCACACCGAGGCGTGCGCCACCCCGGTGGTGGGCCGCCGCACGCCGGGGGTGCTCACCTCGGCGCCGGACAGCGCGTTGAACAGCGTGGACTTGCCGCTGCCGGTCGCCCCGGCCAGCGCGACGACCGTGGCGTCCCCGAGCGCCTCGCGCGCGCCGGCCTTGGCCAGCAGGGTGCGGGCGCGGGCCACGTCGGGCACGTCCAGCCGGCCCTCCGCGACCTCGACCGCCTCCCGCAGGGCGGCGAGCCGCTCGCCCAGCGGCTGCCCGCGCTCCCGGCGCCTCACCGCTGCGCCCGCCGGGCCGCGGCGAGCTCGGCCACCGCCGCGCGCAGCTGCTCGCTGCTGCCGGGCGGCGGGGCGGCCGCCTCGACCAGGTCGTCGAAGCGGTCCCGCTCGGCGACGAGCAGCCGGTCGGCGCGGACCTCGAGGTCCGCCCGCGCCCGGGCGGCCAGCGCCCGCACCGCGGAGTCGCCGAACACCGCCTCGAGCACCCGCTGGCCCACGGCCGTCGTGCCGCCGGCGACGGCGACCTCACCACCGGTCAGCCCACCGGTGGAGGCGAAGACGGCGACCATCACCACCGCGCCGGCACCGTTGACCCCCCACGACAGGGTCCGGGCCCGGGTGCGCTTGTCGGCACCCTCGCTGCGCACCAGGTCGAGCACCGCGCCCTGCCAGTCGCGCACCTCGGCGGCGGCCACGCCGGCGAACTCCGGCGACGCCGTCTCCAGCTCGCGCTGCCGGTCCGCGAGCAGCCATGGTCCGCCCGGGGTGCTGCGCCAGGCGGTGACCGTGCGCTCGGCGGCCTCCTCCGCGGCGTCTCTCAGCAGCACCTCGACGCCGGATTCGAGCGCCTGCTGCAACCCCGCACCCGCGGTGGGACGCCCGGTGAGCGAGGCGGTGATCCGGTCGCGCAGCCGGCCGACGTGCCCCTGCAGCGTGCGCATCCACTCGCCCGTGCCGACGAACTCCTGCCAGCGCGCGAGCACCTCGCCGCGCAGCAGGGCACCGCTGGCCACGCCGTCGGAGACGTCCGCGCACGCCCGCGCGTAGGCGGCCTCCGCCGACTCCCGCAGGGCCGCGCCCGCGGCCGTCTGCCGGTCCACGGCCTCGGCCACCGCGTCGACCCGGGCGCCCAGGCTCTCCAGCGCCCCGGCGAGGGTCTGCCGGACGACGGCCGCGCGCTGCTCCTGGTCGGCCGCGAGGCCGTGCAGCCAGGTGCGCAACGGGCCGACCTGGTCCTCGGGCAGGTACCCACCGGTCAGCGGCCGCTCCTCCACGACGAACAGCCGGGCCGCCTCGAGCCCGGCGGTGCGCAGCATGCCGCCGAGGTCGGCGGCGATCTCGCCGGCGGCCTCCGGCGGCACGCGGTCGAGGACGACGGCCAGCGCGGTGCCCCGCTCCTGTGCGGTGCGCAGCAGCTCCCACGGCACGGCGTCGGCGTAGCGGGCGGCGGTGGTCACGAAGATCCACAGGTCGGCCGCGGCCAGCAGCTGCGCGGCGAGCTCCCGGTTGGTCTCGACCACCGAGTCCACGTCGGGCGCGTCGAGTACGGCGAGCCCCGGCGGCAGCGCGTCGCTGACCACGAGGCGCAGCCCACCCGGGGCCTCGCCCTCGCCGGTGCTCCGCGGCAGTCCGGGGAGCACCCGGTCGCCGGAGAAGGCGTCGCGGTCGACCGGCGAGCAGACCAGCACCGGCGACCGGGTGGTCGGCCGCAGCACGCCGGCGGTCGTCACGGGCGCACCGAGCAGGCTGTTGACCAGCGTCGACTTGCCCGCCCCGGTGGACCCGCCGACGACGGCGAGCAGCGGGGCGTCGAGGTCGCGCAGGCGCGGCAGCAGGTAGTCGTCGACCTGGTCGACGACGGCCCGCGCCGAGCGGCTCGCCTCGTCGCGCCCGGGGACGTCGAGGTGCAGCGGCGCCTCGGCCAGGGTGTCGCGGAGCGCCTGCAGGGCGTCGGGCAGGCGCGGCGCAGCGGAGCTCATACCGCCTTCCTGCCCGCGCGGGCGCCGCTCCACCCGTGAGTCGCACCGCGGGAGCCCGGATCAGTCGCGGAACAGCTCCCGCACGGCCAGCCTGCCCATGGCCGCCGCTGCCGCCTCGGTGGGGTGGACGCCGTCGTCGGTGGAGCCCGGCAGCCAGTCGCCGTCGTCGTCGGCCAGCACGGAGGAGAAGTCGATGACCCGCGTGCCCGAGCGCTCGCCGTACGCCCGGATCGCGGCGTTCAGGTCCGCCACCTGCTCGGTGAGGTCGCCGTCGGTCCGCGGCGGGACGGTGGCGAGCACCGGCACCGCGTCCAGCTCGCGCACCCGTCCGGCCAGCTGCTCGAGGGTGCCGAGCACGTCCTCGGCGGAGCGGCCCACGGCCAGGTCGTTCGTGCCGCCCAGGATCACGACGACGCGCGGCTCGTGGACGGCGACGTCGCGCTCGAACCGGTCGAGCATGCCCGTCGTCGTGTCCCCCGGGATCCCGGCGTTGCCCGCGTCCAGGAGCCGTGGCTCGTCCGCCAGGGCCGCGACGTACCAGGACCAGTACCGGGGCCGCGCGTCGGCGGTGAGCGAGTCGCCGAGGGCGACCACCGGCCCCACCGTGCCGTTCCCGTCCACCAGCGCGGGCACCTCGGCGGCCGGCCGGGTCCTGGGCGTGCCCGGCTCCGCCCCGCTCCGGGCCGTCACGACCACGGCGAGCACCGCCAGCACCGAGACGGCCACCACCGCCGGCCAGGCCCGCGCGCGGGTCAGCGGGCGGTCCACCGCGGCGGGCGCTTCTCGGCGAACGCCCGCATCCCCTCCGCGGCGTCCTCCGACGCGAGCAGCCGGCCCATCTCCCCGCCGGAGCGGTCCCACAGCGCGGACTCGGCCGGTCGGTCGCCGTCGACGATGGCCGACGCCAGCCGTTTGCTGGCCTGCACGGCCAGCGGCGCGTTGCCGGCGATGACCTCGGCCAGCCCCAGTGCCGTCGGCAGGACGTCCGCGGCCGGGACGACCTCGTTGACCAACCCCCAGCGCAGCGCTTCCGCGGCGCTCATCGGCTCGCCGGTGAGCACCAGCCGCATGGCGACCTTGCGCGGCAGCTGCTCGGGCAGCCGGAAGACGCCGCCGGCCGCGGCGAGCAGGCCGCGCTTCACCTCGGGCACCCCGAAGGTGGCGTGCTCGGCGGCGACGACCAGGTCGGCGGCGAGCGCCAGCTCGGTGCCCCCGCCCAGCGCCGCGCCGTTGACCGCGGCGACCACCGGGGTGCTCGTCGGGTGCCGGACGATCCCGGCGAAGCCGTAGTGCTCGCGGCCGGGCACGACCGCCCGCTCGCCGCGGGCCAGCGCCTTGAGGTCGGCCCCGGCGGAGAACGCCTGCTCACCGGCCCCGGTGAGCACGACGCAGCGCACCTCCGGGTCGGCCTCGGCGGCGTCGAAGGCGTCGGCCAGCCGGGTCGCGACGTCCAGGTCGAGCGCGTTGCGCGCCTGCGGCCGGTTGATCGTGACGATCACGACGTGGCCGGTCCGCTCGGTGAGGACGGTCGGGGCGGGCTGGTCGGTGCCGGTCACGGCGGGCCTCCGGGCGGTGCGAGGAGCGGACGGGCGGGTACCGGGCGCTGACTGCTCAGACGCCCAGCGAGCGGCCGACGATCTCCTTCATGATCTCGGTCGTCCCGCCGTAGATGGTCTGGATGCGCGAGTCGACGAACGCCTTGGCCACCGGGTACTCGAGCATGTACCCGTAGCCGCCGTGCAGCTGCACGCACCGGTCGACGACGCGCTTCTGCAGCTCCGTCGTCCACCACTTGGCCATGGCGGCGTCCTCGGCGGTGAAGCGCCCCGCGTTGTGCTCGAGGACCGCCTTCTCCAGGTAGGTCTCGGCGACCGTCACCTCGGTGTGCATCTCGGCGAGCTCGAACCGGGTGTTCTGGAAGGCGCCGATCGGCTTGCCGAAGGCGGTGCGCTCCTTGCAGTACGCGACGGTCAGGTCCAGCACGGTGCGGGCCGAGGCGACGGCGCCCGCCGCGATCGACAGCCGCTCCTGCGGCAGGTTCTCCATGAGATGGAAGAAGCCGTGACCCTCGGTGCCCAGCAGGTTGGCGGCCGGCACCCGCACGTCCTCGAAGAACAGCTCGGCGGTGTCCTGGGCCTTGAGGCCGACCTTGTCCAGGTTGCGACCGCGCTCGAAGCCGGGCATCCCCCGCTCCACCACCAGCAGCGAGAAGCCGCGGGCGCCGGCCTCGGGGTCGGTGCGGGCGACGACGATCACGAGGTCGGCGTTGATGCCGTTGGTGATGAAGGTCTTGGACCCGGTGAGCACCCACTCGTCGCCGTCCCGGCGGGCGGTGGTGGTGAGGCCCTGGAGGTCGGAGCCGGCACCGGGCTCGGTCATCGCGATCGCGGTGATGATCGCGCCGCTGACCAGTCCGGGCAGCCAGCGCTGCTTCTGCTCCTCGGTGGTGAGGCCGGTCAAGTAGGGCGCCACGACGTCGTTCTGCAGCGTGAAGCCGAGCCCGCTGGCGCCGGCGCGGCCGATCTCGGCGGTGAGGATCGCGTTGTAGCGGAAGTCCCGCACCCCGCCGCCGCCGTACTCCTCCGGCACGTCCATGCCGAGCAGCCCCTGCTCGCCGGCCCTGAGCCAGACCGAGCGGTCGACGACCCCGGCCTCCTCCCAGGCGGCGTGGTGCGGGACGACCTCCGCTGCCAGGAAGTCGCGCACCATGGCGCGGAACGCCTCGTGCTCGGCGTCGTAGAGCGCGGACTGCACGGCCACCCCCGGGGTCGGATCCGCCTCCGGCCGGAGGCTGCGGAGAACATAACCGACAGCGCTGACTGTCGAGGCCGACGTCACAGCGGATGGCGGGCACGTAGATTGCCCGGCCATGCCCGCCTTCCCCGCCGACCGGCCCTTCGGCGCGCTGCTGACCGCGATGGTCACGCCGATGACCGACGACGGCGCCGTCGACCTGGAGGCGGCCGTGCGGCTCGCCGTCCACCTGGCCGACGCCGGCCACGACGGGCTCGTGCTGAACGGCACCACCGGTGAGGCGCCCACGACCACCGACCGCGAGAAGTCCGACCTGGTGCGCGAGGTCGTCGGCGCGCTGGCCGGCCGCGCGGTCGTGCTCGCCGGGGCCGGCTCGAACGACACCCGGCACGCGGTCGAGCTGGCCCGCCAGGCAGCCGCGGCCGGCGCCGACGGCCTGCTGTCGGTGACCCCGTACTACTCGCGCCCCTCCCAGGAGGGCGTCGTCGCCCACCTGACCGCCGTGGCCGACGCCGGAGACCTGCCGGTGATGCTCTACGACGTCCCGGCGCGGACCGGCATGCGGCTGAGCGCCGACTCGCTGCGCCGGCTGGCCGGGCACCCGCGGATCACCGCGATCAAGGACGCGACCGAGGACCCGGTCGCAGCGCTGCGGCTCATGCCCGAGACCGGCCTGGCCTGGTACTGCGGTGACGACAGCCTGCTCCTCCCGTTCCTGTCCGTCGGGGCGGTCGGGCTGGTGAGCATGGCCGGGCACCTGGTCGGCCCGCAGCTGGCCCAGGTGATCGCGCTGGCCCGGGCGGGCGAGGCCGAGCGCGCCCGCGAGACCTTCCGCTCGGTGCTGCCGGTCATCGACCTGGTCTCCGGCACGGGCAACGGCGCGCTGCGGTCCAAGCTCGCGCTGGCCCTGTCGGGGCTCATCCCGGGTGCGGCGATGCGGCTGCCGCAGCTCCCGGCCGGCGAGGCCGAGACGGCGGAGGTCCGTGCGGCGCTCGCGGCGGCGCTCGTCGGCTAGGACGCCGGGCGGGACGGGCGGGGCGGGAGTGGCGGCTGCGCCGAACACGCACCCGGCGGTGCTGGCCCCCGGCTCCGGCGGCTCGGACCCTGGCGGCATGACCAGCGTCTACGCGTACGGCACAGCACACGCGGTCGTGATGGTCGGCAGCTTCGGCGCGGACGGCCTCACGCCCCGCCAGATCGGCCCGGCGCACGCCACCATCGGCCGGGTCAGCGGGCAGAGCCGCAAGGCGCTGTGCGGCGCCTACGTCTCCATCGACGAGCAGCAGCCGTGGCCGCCGGAGGGCTACGACGAGCAGCAGCTCTGCACCACCTGCGCCGAGCTCGCCGCGCTCTGACCCCTCACCCGCCGGCGACCGAGGGCAGCACCTGCACGACGGCGCCGTCGGGCACGGGCGTGGCCAGCCCGTCCTGCCAGCGGACGTCCTCCCCGTCGACGTAGACGTTCACGAACCGGCGCACCCGCCCGGTCTCGTCCCGGATGCGCCGGGCCAGCGTCGGGTGCTGCGCCCCCAGCGCGTCGAGCAGGTCGGCCAGCGTGCTCCCGGCCGGGTCGACGTCGAGGTGCTTGGCGCCGCCGGCCAGATCGGCGAGCACCCCCGGCAGCACCACCTGGACGGCCACCTCCCCCTCCTCAGGGCAGCCGCGCGGCGCGCAGCGCGAGCACGTCGGGCAGGTGGTCGGCGACCAGCGTGAAGGTGTCGCCCTCGTCGGAGCTGGCGTAGACGCAGCCGTCGCGGGTGCCCACGTAGACGCCGGTCGGGTCGCCCTCGTCCACGCAGAGGGCGTCCCGCAGCACCGCGGTCCAGGCGGCGTCCGGCAGCCCGTCCCCCACCTCGGTCCAGGTGGCCCCGGCGTCCCGCGTGCGGTGCACCCGCAACCGCCCTCCCGGCGGCACCCGCTCCTGGTCGGCCACCAGCGGCACCACCCACGCGGTGCCCGGTGTGGTCGGCGAGGCGGCGATCGGGAAGCCGAAGTCGGCCGGCAGCCCCTCGGCGATCGAGGTCCACGTGCCGCCGCCGTCGTCGGTGCGGAAGACGCCGAAGTGGTTCTGCGCGTACATGCGGGCCGGGTCCCCCGCGTCGACGGCGACCTTGTGCACGCACTGGCCGTACTCGGGCGCGGGCTCCGGCATGAAGACGGCGCTGATCCCGCGGTTGCGCGGCGTCCACCCGGTGGCGCCGTCCTCGCTGGCGTAGACACCGCCGGTGCTCATGGCGACCGTGACCCGGTCCGAGCCCGGGGCGGGCAGCACGGTGTGGACCGCGCCACCTCCGGCGCCGGGCTCCCAGCTCGGCCGGTGCGGGTGATCCCACAGGCCGCGGACCAGCGAGAAGCTGCACCCGCCGTCGGTGCTGCGCCACAGCGAGTGCGGCTCGCACCCGGCCCACACCACCTCGGGCCGGTCGGCGGTGTCCGGGCGCAGCTGCCACACGCGGGCGAGCGCGGCGCCGGTGTCCTCGGGGAAGCGGACGGCGCCCTCGTCGGTCTCCTGCCAGCTGGCCCCGAGGTCGTCGGACCGGACGACCGAGGGCCCCCAGTGGCCGTACTGGATCCCGGCGAGCACCCGGGGGCGCGGGCGGCGGGTGTCGACGCACACCGCCGCGACCTCCTGGGCGAGCAGGTGCGGCTCCCCCGGCGTCCAGGTGCGCCGGTCGTCCTCGCTGCGGGCCAGCCACAGCCCCTTGCGCGTCCCGATCGCCAGCAGATCGGTCATGGTTGCCCCTCCCGGGTCGACGGTCCTCGGGAGTGAGGACCGCCGGGCGGGGCGGAACTCAGCGGCGGGTGGCCCCGCCGGTGCCGGGGTCGGTGGCCGGCTGCTGCCCGTCGGTGCCGTCGTACCCAGGGGTCCCGTCGGCGGCGGACGCGTGCCGCCCGTGCGCCTGGTCGGCGGTGCCGCCGTGCACGAGGTCGGGCGCGGCCTTCTCCGCCCGGGCGCGGAGCTGCTCGGCGGCGCTGCGGTCCTCGTCGGCGCGGGCGGCCCGCTCGCGCGCCTCCTGCTCGGCGAGGGCGGCGCGCTCCTGCACCTCGGCCAGCTCCCGGCGGGCGGCGGCCGACTGCTCCTCGGCCAGCGCCCGCTCCTTGTCCGCCCGTGCGGAGCGGAGCTGCGCCTCCTGCAGGTGCTCGCGGGCCTGCTCGCGCTTGCGGGCCTTGGTGATCCGCGAGCGCTTGCTGAGGTACAGGGCCAGCAGCGCGATCAGCGCCACGGCCACGACGACGAGCACGACGATGAGCCAGGTGTCCACGGTGCGCCTCCCTCGGTCCGGGATGGAGGGTGCCCGCAGGTCAGGACCGGGAAACGCGCCCGCCGCGGGCCGTCCGGCGGCTCACTTCAGCGCGCTGCCGGCCCGCCACTCGTCCCACGGGATCGCCCAGTCGTAGATGTCGCCGTCGGCCGCGGACAGGGTCGGCCCGATCGAGTTCTTGATCTCGACGACGTCGCCCGGCTGGGAGAACTCGAAGAACCAGGCCGCCCGCTCGGTGGAGAGGTTGATGCAGCCGTGCGAGACGTTGCTGTTGCCCTGCTGCGCCACCGACCACGGGGCGGCGTGCACGAACTCGCCGTTGTTGGACAGCCGGACGGCGTACTCCACGGGGGTCCGGTAGCCGTTCGGGCTGTCGACCGGGACGCCGAAGGTGCTGGAGTCCATGACCCGGTCGCGGTTGAGCTCGGTGACGACGTGCGGGCCGTTGCGGCTCGGGAAGTCCGGGCCGCCGGCGCTCATCGGCCAGCTCTGCACCAGCTGGTCGCCGTCGTAGACGTCGATCACGTGCCTGCCGGCGTCGGCCACGGAGACGTGCCGGTCGCCGATCGAGAAGCGGACGGTGCGGTTCTTCTCGCCCCAGATCCCGTCGCCGAACCCGACGCCGTACAGCTGGGCGTCGAGGGTGACCTCGGTGTCGGCCGGCCAGTACTGCGAGGGCCGGAAGTGCACCTCGCTGTCGGTGAGCCAGCTCCACACGCCGTCGGTGGGGTTGGAGCTGGTGACCAGCAGGTGGCTCTCCACGGCGGCCTTGTCGACCACCGGCTCGTCGAAGTAGACGCGGATGGGCATGCCGACGCCGACCGTGGTGCCGTCCAGCGGCCCGACCGACGGGGTGGAGAGGGCGGCCGGGGTGACCGTCGTGAAGGTCGACGAGGCCTCGGTCTCCTCGTCGTCGGCGTTGGTGGCCGTCGCGGTCAGGGTGTAGCTGGTGCCGTAGGCGAGCGGGGCCGCCGGCGTCCACACGTCCGCGGCGGCGTCGTCCGTCGCCTCGAGGACCTCGCCCTCGACCGGCGCGCCGGCGCCGTCCACCACGGTGACCTCGGCCAGCTCGCCCTCGGTCACGAAGATCTCGAGCGGGGCGATCGGCGGGACGTCGACGGCGCCGTCGGCGGGCGCCACGGTGAGCTCGGCCGGGGCGGCCGAGCCGCCGGCGGATCCGGAGCCCCCGCTCGACCGGCTCTCCCCGTCGCTCCCGCTGCACCCCGCCAGGACCACCAGCGAGCTCATCGCCAGCACTGCCGCTGCACGTCGCACCTCGCGACTCCTCTCCCCCGCCGGCGCCGCTGGACGGCGATCCGGCACCCCAGTGTCCACCGATCGCGACCGACCGGGTGTGACGTGCGACAACGCCCGCGTAACGATCGGCCGGGCGGTGTGGCGAGGGCCTCGCTGCCACCCCGCACCGGGCCCCGGGGGCGCTGGTATCGTTCTCCCTCGTCGCCCGGCAGCGGGCGGCTCGCGCCATTAGCTCAATTGGCAGAGCAGCTGACTCTTAATCAGCGGGTTCGGGGTTCGAGTCCCTGATGGCGCACCACCCGGAGCGGCCCGGTCCTCGAGGACCGGGCCGCTCCGTCGTTCCCGTGACCCCGGGAAGCCGGAGCCGCCGACCCCCGTTGCTCCCGGCATGACCAGCCCGCCGGTCCTCCGCGACGTCGACGTCGTCGTCATCGGGGCCGGGCAGGCCGGGCTGTCGACGGCGTACGGCCTGCTGCGCCAGGGCTTCGCGCCGCGCACCGGCTTCGTCGTCCTGGACGCCGACCGCGGGCCCGGCGGCGCCTGGCAGCACCGCTGGCCCTCGCTCACCCTGACCACCACCCACCGGGTGCACGACCTCCCCGGGCTGCCCTTCACCCCGGAGGACCCGACCGCCCCGGCCGTCGAGCAGGTGCCCGCCTACTACGCGGGGTACGAGCGGCACTTCGACCTGCCCGTCCTCCGGCCGGTCCGGGTGACCGCCGTCCGCCGCACCGACGACGACCGGTTCCGCGTCGAGAGCGACGCCGGTGCCTGGACCGCCCGCGCCGTCGTCAACGCGACCGGCACCTGGACCCGGCCCTTCGTCCCGCACTACCCCGGCCAGGACACCTTCCGCGGCCGCCAGCTGCACACGGTCGACTACCGCTCCGCCGAGGAGTTCCGCGGCCAGCACGTCGTCGTGGTCGGGGGCGGCGCCTCGGCCACCCAGCTGCTCGGGGAGATCAGCCGGGTCGCCACCACGACCTGGGTCACCCGCCGCGAGCCGGTCTGGCGCGACGGGGTCTTCGACGAGGACGCCGGCCGCGCCGTCGTCGCCGAGGTCGAGCGCGCCGTGCGCGAGGGCCGCCGTCCGGGCAGCGTCGTGGGGCACACCGGCCTGCTCACCTCGACGCCCTACGTCCGCGACGGCCTCGACCGCGGCGTCCTCCGGCGGAGGGAGATGTTCGACCGGATCACCCCCGGCGGCGTCGCGTGGGCGGACGGCACCGAGGTGCGCGCCCACGCCATCCTCTGGGCCACCGGCTTCCGCGCGGCCGTCGGCCACCTCGCGCCGCTGCACCTGCGAGCCCCCGGCGGCGGCATCCGGATGGACGGCACGCACGTCGCGGGCGAGCCGAGCCTCCACCTCGTCGGCTACGGCCCCTCGGCCAGCACGATCGGCGCCAACCGCGCCGGCCAGTCCGCCGCCCGGCAGCTGCGGCGGCTGCTGCGGCCGGAGCCGGCCCGCACCCCGTAGGACCACCATCGACCACGGCGAGATCGCCGATCTCGCACGTCTTGGTGCCACGAACCGTGCGAGAGCGGCGATCTCGCACAGGAGCATGCCCGTCAGGGACTGTTCAGGGTGCGTTCAGGGCGCTCCCCGATGTGCCGGCCACCTGCGCGCCGCGAGGCTCTCCGCCATGAACCCACCGAACCGGACCCCCGGGCCGCGGCGATGATCGACGTCTCCGGCCTGACCAAGAAGTACGGCGCGAAGACCGCCGTCGACGGCGTCTCCTTCACCGTCGCCCCCGGCCGTGTCACCGGCTTCCTCGGCCCCAACGGCGCCGGCAAGTCGACGACGATGCGCATGACGCTCGGGCTGGACCGCCCGACCTCCGGATCCGTCAGCGTCAACGGCCGGCGGTACCGCGACTCCCCCGCCCCGCTGCGGGAGGTCGGCGCGCTGCTCGAGGCCAAGGCGCTGCACCCCGGCCGCTCCGCCCGCGACCACCTGCGCTGGCTGGCCGCCAGCAACCGCATCCCGGCCGCCCGCGTCGACGAGGTGCTGGGCCTGGTCGGGCTCCAGGACGTCGCTGGCACCCGCGTCGGCAAGTTCTCCCTGGGCATGGGGCAGCGGCTCGGCATCGCGGTGGCGCTGCTGGGCGACCCGCCCGTCGTCGTCCTGGACGAGCCGGTCAACGGCCTGGACCCCGAGGGCATCCGCTGGGTCCGCACGCTGGCCCGGCAGCTGGCCGCCGAGGGCCGCACGGTCTTCGTCTCCAGCCACCTGATGTCCGAGATGGCGCTGACCGCCGACCACCTGGTCGTCATCGGCCGGGGCCGGATCCTCGCGGACTGCTCGATGCCCGACTTCATCGCCGAGCACGCCGCCTCCTACGTGCGGGTCCGCACCCCGCAGAAGGGGCAGGTCGCCGACCTGCTGCGCGCGGCAGGCGCGGAGGTCGCACCGGTCGACGACGAGCTGCACGTCCAGGGCCTGGACGCCGCGGCCGTGGGCGAGCTCGTCGGCGACAAGGGCCTGTACCTGCACGAGCTGACGCTGGTGCGCTCCTCGCTGGAGGACGCCTTCATGACCCTGACCGCCGCGAGCGTCGAGTACTCGGCCCGCACCGGCGACGACCTCGCAGGAGCACCCCGATGACCGTGACCGCCGCCAGCACCACCGTCGCCCTGGACCCGCGCCGGAACGTCCCGGGCACGCGGCCCGGCTTCGGCTCCACCCTGCGGTCGGAGTGGATCAAGTTCTGGTCGGTTCGCTCCACGGCCTGGGCGACGGCGATGCTCGTCGTCCTCGGCGCCGGGCTCACCGTGCTGGTCTGCGCCCTCAACGCGGAGTGGCTGGCCAGCAGCGAGGCCGACGAGTCGCCCGGCTCGTTCATCACCTTCGGCATGACGTTCGCGCAGATCACCGCCATCGTGCTCGGGACGCTGGCGGTGACCAGCGAGTACGGCACCGGGATGATCCGGGCGACGCTGGCCGCGACGCCGCGGCGCACGCCGGTGCTGGCGGCCAAGGCGCTGGTCCTCACCGGGACGCTGTTCGTCACCGGCACGGTCACCGCGTTCGTCGGCTACCTCGCCGGCAACTGGTTCCTCGACCGCGAGGGCGTGGGCCTGGCGCTGTCCGACGACGGCGTGCTGCGATCGATGTTCGGCAGCGGGCTGTACATGGCCGGCCTGGGCCTGCTGGCCGCCGCCGTCGGCATCCTCGTCCGGCACACCGCCGCTGCGCTCTCGACCGTGCTCGCGCTGGTCTTCGTCGTCGGCAACATGGCCTTCCTGCTGCCGGGCGCGTGGGGTGAGTGGACCGCGAAGCTCATGCCCGGCAACGCGGGCAGCCCCGTCGCCGTCCCGGTCTCGTTCAACCCCGAGCTCATGGCCCCGTGGACCGGCTTCGCGGTCTTCGCCGCGGAGATCGCCGTGCTCTCCGCCGTCGCCTGGCTGGTCTTCCGGCGTCGCGACGCCTGACCCGCCCGTCCCCCGGCCGTCCCGGCCGGGGGACAGTGGTGCGGTGACCTCCCCCGATCCGGCCGCCGACGGGCGCCGCCGCGCCGACGAGTTCCTCGCCCTCCTCACCGCGGGCGATCCTGCCGCCGACACCCTGCTCGCCGAGCTGACCGAGGTCCGCGACCTGGTCTTCCTCGGTGCCGGGCTGACCGCGGTCGCCCGCGCCGAGGGTCGGGCGCTCCCGCCGGCGCAGCGGGCGCAGGCCAGCACGCGCCAGGTGAACCTGGGGCAGCTGCGCGACCGGTCCCGCGGCGACCTGGAAGGGCTGCGGGCGTGGCTGCGCCGGTCGGGCGAGGAGGTCCTCTTCATCCGGTCGCTGCACGAGGCCGCGGCGCGCCTGCGCGGCTGAGTTCAGCCGCGCACCGGCCGGGTTGCGCCGGCCGCCAGGGGCAGCAGCGCAGCCAGCCCGGCGGCGACGGCCACGTAGGTGAGGTCGAGGCCGATGCCCGCGGCCACGACCCCCAGCGCGAGCGCACCCGTCGCCGTGCCCGCGTCGTAGGACGCGTTCCACACCGCGCTGGCCGCCGTCGCGCCGGACCCGCCGGCCCGGGCGAAGGAGGACAGCAGCGTCAGGTTCTGCACGGCGCCGAAGCCCGTGCCGAACACCGCGGCGCCGACGAGCACCCAGGCGTCGCCCGCGACCAGCCCTCCACCGAGGGCGACCATGCCGGCCGCGGACAGCAGGAGCCCGGCGGGCAGCAGCCGCCGGATGCCGATCCGGTCGGCGAGCACCCCCGCCCGCCAGCGGCTCACCGCGCCCGTGGCGCCGTAGAGGAGCAGCGCCGAGGTCGCCAGCACGCCGTCCGGGCGCTCGATCGGCAGGAAGGTCACCAGCCCGCCGCCGGCCAGGGTCACCGCGAACAGCACCAGCGAGGGGGCGACCGCCGCCAGCGCCGCCGCGCGGTCGGTCCCGGCCCGCCCGGCGACGGGCTGGGGGTCCAGCGAGCGCACCAGGAGCGGCACCAGCGGGATGCCGAGCACCGGGGAGGCACCCAGCCACGACAGCAGCGCCACCGAGTCGCCCAGCACCAGGGCCACCCCGCCGGGTACCGCGAGCATGTTCGGCACGGCGATGGCCAGGCCGTAGAGGCCGATGGACTCGCCACGCCGCTCGGGCGGCGCGACCCGCGCCGACAGCGTCGCCCCGAGGACGGTCAGGACGGCGAACCCGGCACCGCGCACTGCCGACAGGGCGCTGATCCAGGCGACGCCGTCGTCCAGCGCGTAGAACGGCGACGGGACGCCCATGGCGAGCAGCCCCGCAACCAGGACCGGGCCGACGCCGAACCGGGCGGTCAGCCCGGGGACCGTGGCCTGCACGGCGATGGTGACCAGGAGGAAGACGGCGGTGACGACGCCCGCGGTGCTCTCCGCGGCGCCGCCCTCGACCGCGTACACGGGCAGCGCGGCGAGCATCAGGCAGTAGCTGGCGAACCCCAGGAAGGTGACCCCGATCAGCGCCTGCATCCCGCGCGACCGCCACAGCGACGTCCGCACCCGCGCTCCTGCCTCGCCCACCCGGAGATGGTGACAGCGCCGTCCGGGGTAGGCGCGCAGCATGCCCCTGGTGACCGTCGGCCACGGCCCCCGGGACCGCGCCGGCCTCGGCACGGCCCTGGTCGCGGCCGGGATCGGCGCGCTGGTGGACGTCCGCCGCTTCCCGGGCAGCCGGTCCAACCCCGATGTGCGCCGCGAGGAGCTCGAGCAGTGGGTGCCGGCCCTCGGCATCGGCTACAGCTGGGACCCCCGGCTCGGTGGACGCCGCAGCCTGCCCGAGGACGCCGTGGTCGAGGACGGCTGGTGGACGGTCCGCCAGTTCGCGGCCTACGCCGCGCACACCCGCACCCCCGAGTTCGCCGCCGCCCTCGACGAACTGCTCGCCGCGGCGTCGACCACCACCGTGGCGGTGATGTGCAGCGAGAGCGTGTGGTGGCGTTGCCACCGGCGGCTGATCGCCGACGTCGCAGTCCTCGGCCACGGCGCGCCGGTCTCCCACCTGATGCCCGACGGCCGGCTCGCCCCGCACCGGCCGTCCGCGGGAGCCGCCGTCGCCGACGACGGGAGCATCTCCTGGCCCGCGAGATCTGCGAACTCGGGGGGATCAGGGGCGTGAGGGGCCCGAGTGCGCAGATCTCGCACACCTCCCGGCCTCCCGGTCCGCGGCACGCCATCCGGTCGCCTACGCTCGAGCTGATGGCTGCGGGGACCGACGCTGCGCTGGACGACGACCGCGGCACCGACGACGACGTGCTGCGCCTGCTCCGGACGGGCACCGCGGCCGAGCACGAGGACGTCGAGCGCGCCCTCGACCTGCTCGACCCCGCGCTGAGCCGCCCGCGCCTGGTCCAGGTGCTGGACCTGATGCACGGTTTCTGGCGCGCCGCCGAGGCCGGGCTGGACCGCTGGGCCGACGGGCACCCCGCCGACGCCGATCAGGCGCAGTGGCCCCGCCGCCGGCGCACGGCGCTGTTCGCCCGCGACCTCGACCGGCTGGGCTCCGCGCCGTCGGACCGGAGCCCGCTGCTGCCCGACGTCGGGGGCACCGACGAGGCGCTCGGCCGGATGTACGTGCTCGAGGGCTCGACGCTCGGCGGCGTCTTCATCGACCGGCACCTGGCGCAGCTGCCCGGGCTCGACGGCGTCCGCGTCCGGGCCTTCTCCCCCTACGGCGACGAGACCGGCGCCATGTGGGCCGGTTTCCGGCGCGCGACCCGCGCCCACGTCGCCCGCGGCGGCGACGCGCACCGCGTCCTCGCCGCCGCACGCACCACCTTCACCGTGCTGGGCGGCTGGTGCGCGCCGGCGGGCCGGACGCAGGGGGTCGGCAGGTGACGGACACCGGCGCGACGGAGACGCACGCAGCCGACGTCGCCGCCACCGCCGGGCCGGACGTCACGTGGCTGGCCCCGGGCGAGCCGGTCGACCTCACCAACTGCGAGCGCGAGCCGATCCACATCCCCGGCACCGTCCAGCCGCGCGGCGCGCTGCTGGCCGTCAGCGAGCCCGACTACGTCGTCGTCCAGGTGTCGGAGAACCTCGCCGAGCACACCGGGATCGACTGGACCGACGCCCTCGGCCGTCGGCTCGCCGAGGTGCTCGGCGTCCCGGCCGCCGAGGCCGTGGTCCGCTCGGCCAGCGCCTTCGGCGACCTGCGCGAGCGCAACCCGCTGGAGATCGTGCTCGAGGTCGACGGCGCACCGGTGCCGGTGGACGCGATCCTGCACCGCGCGATCCTGAGCGGGAGCCGCGACCAGCACGGCCAGCCCGTCGACGCCGGCGCCCCGCCGCTGACCAACCTGGTCATCGAGCTGGAGCCCTCCGTCGGCCCGCGACCGTTCTCCTTCCCGAACACCTACCAGGCGGTGCGCGGGACGGTCGCCCAGCTCAACCGGGCGTCCTCGCTCGAGGAGCTCTACGACATCACCGCCCGGGCGGTCCGCAGCCTGACCGGCTTCGACCGGGTGATGGTCTACCGCTACGACGCCGACCACAACGGCGAGGTGGTGGCCGAGGCCAAGGCCGCGGAGCTCAACTCCTTCCTCGGCCTCCACTACCCCGCCTCGGACATCCCGGCCCAGGCGCGGGCGCTGTACGAGAAGAACTGGATCCGGCTGTTCAACGACGTCGACGACGTCCCCAGCCGCATCCAGCCGGTCCTCCACCCGGACACCGGGGCGCCGCTGGACCTCACCTACTCCACGCTGCGCAGCGTTTCCCCGATCCACATCGAGTACCTGAAGAACATGGGCGTGCGCGCCTCGATGTCGATCTCCCTGCTGCAGGACGACCGGCTGTGGGGCCTCATCGCCTGCCACCACTACGCCGGCCCGCACCAGCCGCCCTTCGCCACGCGCGCCGCGGCGGAGTTCCTCGGCTCGACGCTGTCGCTGCGGCTGGTCGACCGCACCGCCGAGGACGAGGTGCACCGGGCCCTGCAGGTCCGCTCCACCCTGGCCTGGTTGACCGCGGCCACGTTGGACGAGGACCGCTCGCTGGTCGAGGCGCTGCTCGGCTCGACCAGCCTGCTGGACCTGCTCCCCGCCGACGGCGTCACCCTCTCGCTGCAGAGCGGGACCGGCACCAAGGGCGAGCCGCTCCCCGCCGACGTCGTCGAGGCGGTGACCGCCTGGGCGGCCGCCCGAGGTGGCGAGGCCGTGGCGACCGACGCCCTGCAGCAGGAGGCACCGGAGCTCGGGGTGCCGGTCGAGGTGGCCTGCGGCGTGCTGGTGCTGCCGCTGCCCGACGGGCAGCACGTGCTGTGGCACCGCCGCGAGGCGGTGCGGCGCGTCGACTGGGGTGGCGACCCGCACAACAAGGCGATCGCCGAGCGCGAGGGCGACGGGATCCGGCTCAGCCCGCGCAAGTCCTTCGACCGCTGGCGGGAGACGGTGCGCGGCCGGTCGGAGCCGTGGACCCCGGCCCAGGTCGCCGAGGCGACCGAGCTGCGCACGCTCCTGCTCGAGGCGCTCTACGCCCGCTCGCGCAGCGTGGTCCGCGCGGCGGAGACGCTGCAGCGCAGCCTGCTCACCGAGCCCGTGCAGCCCCAGGGCTTCCAGCTCGCCGTCCGGTACGTGCCCGCCGCCCGGGAGACGCAGGTCGGCGGCGACTGGTACGACGTCTTCGACCTCCCCGACGGGTCGACGCTCCTGGTCATCGGCGACGTCGCCGGCCACGACAGCCACGCCGCTGCCACGATGGGCCAGCTGCGCGGGATGCTCCGCGGCATCGCCTACTCGGGCAGCGCCGACCCGGCCGCCCTCCTCGGCCAGCTGGACGGGGCCATCGAGGGCCTCGGGCTCGGCGCCCTGGCCACCGTGGTCGTCGGCCGGCTCGAACGGCCCGAGGGGGACGGCGGGACGGTGCTGCGCTGGGCGAGCGCCGGCCACCTCCCGCCGCTGCTGCGCGGCCCGGACGGCGCGGTGCGGGCGCTGGACGCGCGGCCGGGCCTGCTCCTGGGCGCCGACGCGTCCCGGCCGCGCACCGAGCACGAGGTGCTCCTCGAGCCCGGTAGCACGCTGCTGCTCTACACCGACGGCCTCGTCGAGCGCCGTGACCAGGTGTTCGACGACGGCGTCGACCTGCTGGCCGCGGCGCTCGGGGAGCTGCGCGACGAGCCGGTCGGCGAGCTGTGCGACGCGCTGCTCACCCGCCTGCTGCCCGAGGGCGCGGAGGACGACGTCGCGCTGGTCGCCGTCTGCCTCCGGCCCTGCCCCGCCTGACCGCTCAGTCGTCCAGGTCCGGCGCGGCGAACAGCGGGGTCAGCCCGTCGTCGGGCGGGCCCGCCGCCTGCGGCCCGGGGGTCCGCACCTCGGGGATCGTGTCGCGGACGGGGATCTCCGGGAGACCGCGGGCGTCGCGCTCCAGCGCGGCCAGCAGGCGCTCCTCGTCGGGGGCGAGATCGCCCGGACCGAGGCGCGCGCCGGGGGCGACCGCGCCGCTCCCGAACGCGGTGCCGCCGTCGGGGTCGTTGCCGTGGGGTCCGGCCATGCTCATGCCGATCGCCTCCTGCCGGCTCAGCGCGGGAAGTTCGGCTCGAGGCGCGGCACGATCTGCATCTCCGGCACGAACGCCGAGGGGTGCAGCAGCACGAGGGTGCGCACCATCTCGGCCACGGCCGACGGCGGCATCATCAGGTGGGAAGGGATCCCCCACTGCTCCATCATCGGGGTGTCCATGGCCGCAGGGATGACCGACTGCACGCGGCACGGGAAGGGCCGCTCGGTGCCGTCGGGTCCGGTGACGGCCTTCTCGCGGAGCTCGCGCTGGATGCACCGGGTGGCGTTGAGGAAGCCGGCCTTCGAGCCGTTGTAGGCGATGGCGCCGCTGCCCGAGGTGATCGCCGAGAGCGACACGATGTGGACGACGTCGGCGGTGCGCCCCTCGGGCAGGTGCTGCACCCGCTTGGTGAACTCGCTGGTCAGGAAGACCGGGCCCTCGAAGTTGACCGCCTGCACCCGGCGGTAGTCGGCGAGGTCGATGTCGGTGATGTACCCGGGGCGGTCGATGCCCGCGACGTTGACCAGGATGTCGAAGCTGTCGCCGTGGGCGTCGAAGAGGCCGCCGACGACGCTGCGCCGGCTCTCGTCGTCGGTGACGTCCAGGGCCACGACCTCGGCGCTGCCGCCGGCACCGGTCACCAGGTCGCGGGTCTGCTCGCTCCCGCCCGCGTCGATGTCCGCGATCGCCACGTGCGCGCCGGCCTCGGCGAGCGCCACCGCGGTGGCCCGGCCCAGGCCGCTCGCGGCGCCGGTGACGAGCGCGACGCGCCCCTTGAGCGACTCCTGCATCGTGCCCCCAGTTCCCGGTCGGTCAGCTCCTGACAGCCTTCCCGAGAACCGGTGCGCCCGCAGCCCGGGAGGCCCGGCTCAGCCCCGCACCCGGCCGGTGGCGACGACGCCGGAGAAGGGCGGCCTCGGGACCGCCCAGGCGTCGGCCAGGGTGACCGTGCGCAGCCCCCGCTCGCGGATGACGTCCAGCAGCTCGCCGTACACGGTGGTGACGGTCCGGTGGTTGGCGTGACCGACGACGATGGTCTGGGCGGTGAACCACTCGCGCGCGTAGCCGACGAGCTCGCCGGGGGTGAGCACACGGGCGTCGCCCAGCGTGCCGTTCCACATGGCGATGGTCGGGTGCCCGAGGTCGGCGGCGATCCGGTCGGTGCGCTCGTCGCGGGCACCGAAGGGCGGCCGGAGGAAGGGGGTGTCCACCCCGAACGTGCTGCGCAGCCAGTCCCGGTTGCGGCGGATCTCCTCGGCCACCTCCGCGTCGCCGAGGGTGGTCAGGTCGGGGTGCGACCAGGTGTGGTTGCCCCAGGCGATCTGCCCCGACTCGGTCAGCGGCCGGAGGACCTGGGCGTTCTCCTCCCACGAGCGGTAGCGCCCGTTCGGGAAGAAGGTCAGCCGCACTCCGGCGTCGACGGCGAACGCGGCGAAGGCGGCGACGACCTCACCGCTGGTCCCGTCGTCGATGGTGAGCGCCAGCCCGTCGCCCTCGCCCGGCAGCGCCGTCACCACCCCGGTGGGCGGGGGCAGCGGACCCGCGGGCCGGTCGACGGCGGCCTCGACCGGAACGGGCGGGGCCGGCAGCGCGGCCTCGGGAACGCCTTCCCCGGCGCGCTGACCGGTGACCACGCCGCGTCCGGTGGCGGCCACGGCGAGCCCCGCGGCCAGGGTCAGCAGGAACCCGCGTCGGTCCATGGGGCGGACGCTAGGCAGGGCCGATGCGCACTCCGGTGGAGGTGCCGGGCGACGCGCCGGACCCCTTCGGAGCGAAGCCGGAGGACTGCGCGGCGTGACCAACCGCGCTCACCGGCAGTGTCCGGGGAACTGCACCGAGTCAGGTGGTGGGCACCAGCCCGGCGTCCTCGATCAGCCGCGCCTGCTCCCGGCACCACGGCGACCACGCGTCGCCCTCGGACTCCTGCCGCCGCCGGAACGACGCCCAGTCGAGCAGCTCCCACTCGCCGACCTCGGTCGGGTCGGGCGCGGGCGCGCCGGTGAAGCGGCCGAGGTAGACCGGGCAGATCTCGTTCTCGACGACGCCGAGGAACTCGGCCCGGTACCGGTAGCCCGGCAGCGCCGGGCGCAGGTCGTCGACGCCGAGGCCGAGCTCGAAGTCGGCCCGGCGGGCGATCGCCGCGCCGTCGTCCTCGTCGGGCCCGGGGTGCCCGCAGACGGTGTTGGTCCACATGCCCGGGAAGGTCTGCTTGCCCGCGGCCCGCCGGGTGACCAGCAGCCGGCCCGTGTCGTCGAAGAGGTAGGCGGAGAAGGCGCGGTGCAGCGGCGTCTCGCCGTGGTGGACGAGCGGTTTGGGCATGGTGCCGATGGCACGGCCGCCGTCGTCGACGAGCACGATCAGCTCCGGGGCAGGTGCGGTCACCGCCCCATCGTCCCCGACCGCGGCTCCCGCCGCCGGAGCGCACCCGCTGCGCGCCGGTGCGCGGCAGGGCAGAGTCCCGGTATGGACAGCTTCCGCCGCGACGGCCTCACGTTCGACGTCCGGGACGCCGGCCCCGAGGACGGCGAGCCGGTGGTCCTGCTGCACGGCTTCCCGCAGGACTCCGCCGCCTGGGACCGCGTCGCCCCGGCGCTGCACCAGCACGGCCTGCGCACCCTGGCGCCGGACCAGCGCGGCTACTCCCCCATGGCGCGCCCCCGCGGGCGGTCGCACTACCGGCTGCGGGAGACCGTCGGCGACGTCCTCGCCCTGCTCGACGCGGCCGGGCTGGAGAGCGCGCACGTGGTGGGCCACGACTGGGGTGGCATCGTCGCCTGGGGTCTGGCCGGCTGGCACCCCGACCGGGTGCGCACGCTGACCGCGCTGTCGGTGCCGCACCCCGGGGCGATGGCCCAGGCGATGGTCACGAGCGACCAGGGGCTGCGCTCGCTCTACATCGGGCTCTTCCAGCTGCCCCTGATCCCCGAGCGGCTGCTGCTCGCCGGCGACGGCGCGGTGCTGCGCCGGCTGCTGCGCGGCGGCGGCCTGGAGGATGACCTCGTCGACCACTACGTGCGGCGGATGCAAGAGCCGGGGGCGCTGTCGGCGGCCCTGGGCTGGTACCGCGCGCTGCCCCTGGCCGGCCGCGACCCGGTGGGCCGGGTGCGGGTGCCCACCCTGCACGTCTGGAGCACCGGCGACACGTTCCTCGGCCGGACCGCGACCGAGGCCACCGAGGGGTTTTGCACCGCCCCCTACCGGCTGGAGGTGCTCGAGGGCGTACCGCACTGGATCCCGGAGCTGGCCGCCGACCGCGTCGCAGAGCTGGTCACCGCGCACGTGCGCACCGCGGCGGCCTGACCAGCGCGAGCCGATGCCGGGCGCGCTCGGCAGACTGTGCCCATGACGGCGACGGCCACCCCGACCCCGCGGGCCGAACGGCTCGACCGCCTCCCCTTCACCCGCGAGCACGGCCGGCTGGTCGTCGGCTCCGGGCTGGGCTGGGCGCTGGACGCCATGGACGTCGGGCTGATCTCGTTCGTGATGACGGCGCTGGCCGCGCAGTGGGCGCTCACCTCGACCGAGCTCTCCTGGATCGGCTCGATCGGCTTCGCCGGGATGGCGCTGGGCGCGACCCTCGGCGGGCTGCTCGCCGACCGGTTCGGCCGCCGCCAGGTGTTCGCGCTGACCCTCCTGGTCTTCGGCGTCGCCACCGGCGCCGCCGCGCTGTCCTGGTCGATCGGCGCGCTGCTGGTCTTCCGCTTCCTCATCGGCCTGGGCCTGGGCGCCGAGCTGCCCGTGGCCTCCACCCTGGTGAGCGAGTTCGCGCCGGCCCGGGTGCGCGGCCGGGTGGTGGTGCTGCTCGAGGCGTTCTGGGCGGTCGGCTGGACGCTCGCCGCGCTGATCGGCTACTTCGTCGTCCCGATCGGCGACGACGGGTGGCGGTGGGCGCTCGCTCTCGGCGCCGTCCCGGCCGTGTACGCCGTCGTCGTGCGCCGCGGGCTGCCGGAGTCGGTGCGCTTCCTGGAGCTGCGGGGACGCACCCGGGAGGCCGAGGAGACGGTCCGCCGCTTCGAGGCGGCCGCCGGCGTCGAGCCGGTGCCCTCCCCCGACGTCGCCCCCTCCTCGGCGCCGGCACCGGGCATCCCGGCGCTCTGGGCGGCCGGCACCCGCAGCCGCACCGCCGCGCTCTGGGTGGTCTGGTTCAGCATCAACTTCTCGTACTACGGCGCCTTCATCTGGCTGCCGACGCTGCTGTTCGACGACGGCTTCTCGCTGGTCAAGTCCTTCCAGTACACGCTGATCATCACGCTGGCCCAGCTGCCCGGGTACGCGGTGGCGGCCGTGCTCATCGAGAAGTGGGGCCGCCGCCCCACGCTGGCCACGTTCCTGGTCGGCTCCGCGCTCGGGGCGACGCTGTTCGCGACCGCCGACGGCGACACCGCCGTCCTGGTCACCGGCATGGTGCTGTCGTTCTTCAACCTGGGCGCCTGGGGGGCGCTCTACGCCGTCACCCCGGAGACCTACCCGACCGCGCTGCGGGCCACCGGCGCGGGCGCGGCGGCCGGGTTCGGCCGGCTGGCGTCGATCGCCGCGCCGCTGTGCGTGCCGCCCCTGGTCGACGCCGGCGGCACCGGGCTGGTGTTCGGCGTCTTCGCCGGCTTCTTCGCCCTCGCCGCGCTCGCCTCCTGGGGGCTGCCTGAGCGCCGCGGTCAAGCGCTGGAGGAGGACGTCGCCGCCCCCGTGCCCGCCCGAACCCCCTGACCCGCGCCCCCGCCGCGGTCAGGGGGGACGCCGCCAGGAGTCCACCTGACGCCGCTGCGGAACGTGCAAAGATCTCTTTGCAAAGAATCCTTTGCGGTCTACCGTGGCGCCGTGGCCACGCCGCCGCCGCCCGGGAAGTCCGTCGCCGTCCACGACGTCCGGGCCCTCCGCGCCCTGGCCCACCCGCTGCGGATGAGCCTGCTGGCCGCGCTGCGCAGCGACGGGCCCTCCACCGCCAGCCGGCTGGCCGACCGCCTCGGGGAGAGCAGCGGCGCCACGAGCTACCACCTGCGCCAGCTCGCCGGCTTCGGCTTCGTGGAGGAGGTCCCCGGCGAGGGCACGGCCCGCGAGCGGTGGTGGCGGGCGCTGCACCGGAGCACCCGCTGGGAGGCCGACGAGTTCCTCGACGAGCCCGGCGGCCGGGAGGTCGTCGACGGGCTCACCGACCGGATCGTCGCCCACCAGCGCCGGATGCTCGCCGCCTTCGCCGCCCAGCGGGAGCGGACCGACGACGAGTGGCGCACCGCCGCCTCGCTCAACGACTGGGCGCTGCGCCTCTCCCCCGCCCGCGCCCGGGAGCTGATCGGCGAGCTGAACGACGTCGTCGAGCGGTGGCGCGACGAGCGGGAGGAGGCCGACCAGCCGCTGGTGCACGTCCTGCTGGACCTCTTCCCGCTCGAGGACTACCCGCTGTGAGTGCCGTCCTGGCCCCGGACCGGGCACGCCGGCGCTTCGTCGGACTGACCGCGCTGCGCTGGCTGCCGGTCGGTGTCGCCGTCCCGGTGTCGGTGCTGCTCGCCACCGAGCGCGGCCTCTCCCCGGCCGACATCGGGGTGACCGTGGCCGTGTACGGCGCGGTCACCCTGCTGCTCGAGCTGCCCACGGGCGGGCTGGCCGACGCGATCGGCCACCGGCCGGTGCTCGCGCTGTCCGGGCTGTTCACCGTCGCCGCGCTGCTCACCATGGCGGTCGCGGACAGCATGCAGCTGTTCCTCGTCGCCTGGGCGCTCAAGGGCGTGGCCCGGGCGCTGGACTCCGGCCCGCTCGAGTCCTGGTACGTGGACACCGTCCACCTGACGCAGCCCGGCGCCGACGTCACGCCCGGCCTCTCCCGCGCGGCAGCGGCCGACGCCGCCGGGCTGACCCTGGGCGCCGTGCTCGGCGGGGCGCTCCCGCTGCTCGTCGACCGCAGCGGCGCCGAGGCCCTGGCCGTGCCGCTGCTGCTCGCCGCGGCCTGCGGTGCCCTGCACGTCGTCGCTGTGCTGCTGCTGGTCGTCCCGGTCCGCCCCCCGGCGGCGTCCGGCCTGGCCGCCGTGCGCTCCGGTGCGCGCGAGGCGCCGCTGGTGATCAGGGCGACCCTGCGGCTCGTGCTGGCGGACCGGCTGCTGCGGCTGCTGATGGCCGTCTCGTTCCTCGTCGGCCTGGTGCTCACCTCCCTGGAGCTGCTCGGCCCGCTCCACCTCGCCGACCTGGCCGGCTCGCCCGAGGCCGGTTCGGCGGTGTTCGGGCTCGTCACCGCGGTCTCCTTCGCGGCGGCCTCGGTGGGCTCGCTGCTCGCGCCCGCGCTCGGCCGCGCCGCCCGGGGCTCGGTCGCGCTGGCCAGCGCCGTCACGTCGGTGCTCGCGGCGCTCGCCGTCGCGGGCTTCGCCCTGGCTCCCGCCGTCGTCCCGGCCGCGATCGCCTACTCGCTGTTCTACCTGGTCAACGCCGCCGTCTCGCCGTTGCGGCAGCGGCTCATGCACGACCGCACCACGGCCGCGCAGCGCTCCACGACGCTGTCCGCCAAGTCGCTGGCGCTGATGCTCGGCGGGCTGCTCGGGAACCTGCTGCTCCCCCGCCTCGCCGACGGCGCCGGGCTGCCGGCCGGCCTGCTGGCCGGCGGGGCCGCGATGCTGGTGCTGGCGGCGGTCTCCCCCGGGCTGCGCGGCCGACCGGGGGCCGAGGGCCCTGGCCCGGACGCGCCGGCCGGAGGACCCTCCGCGCATGAGCACGGACCCCGTGGCGACCGACCCGGAGCACTACCGGGTGGTCTTCGAGAACGAGCGCGTGCGGGTGCTCGAGTACACGGACGCGCCCGGTGACCGCACCGCCGAGCACGAGCACCCCGACAGCGTCATGGTCACGCTGAGCTCCTTCCGCCGCCGGCTGCGCGCCGGGGGTGCGCACCGCGACGTCGAGCTGACCCCCGGGATGGCCGGCTGGCTGCCGGCTCAGCGGCACTCCGGGGAGAACATCGGCGACACCCCGAGCCACGCGGTGTTCGTCGAGCTCAAGGAGGGCGCGCCGGCGGCCGGGGGCGGCACGCACCTGGGCCCGGCCTGACCTCCGCGGGTTGGCCGCCGAGCGCCCGGGTAGCGGCAGGGCATGGCTGACTTCTCCCCCGGTTCGCTCCGAGGCGCGACCGTCGCGATCACCGGCGCGAGCGGCAACGTCGGGACGGCGCTGCTGCGGCGGCTGACCGCGCCGGGCAGCGGCGTGGCGGAGGTGCGCGGGCTGGCCCGCCGGACCCCGCCCCAGGTCGCGCCCTACGACGGCGTCCGCTGGTTCGCCGCCGACCTGGGGGACCCGGACAGCCAGTCCGTGCTGGAGGAGTTCGTGGACGGCGCGGACGTGGTGATCCACCTGGCCTGGGCGCTGCAGCCCGGTCGCGAGCCGGAGCGGCTGCGCCGGGTGAACGTCGACGGCTCCTGGCGGGTCGCCCGGGCCGCGAGCGCCGCCGGGGTGGCGCACTTCCTGCACATGTCCTCGATCGGCGCCTACGCCGCGGGCGCCGTCGGTCGGCGGGTGGCCGAGGACTGGCCGACCACCGGCGTCCCGAGCGCGCAGTACAGCCGGGACAAGAGCGAGGCCGAACGCGTCGTGCGCCAGGTGCTCGCGCACCGGACGCCCACGGTGCTGTCGGTGGCGCGGCCCACGCTGGTGCTGCAGCCGGAGGCGGGCAGCGAGATCGGCCGCTACTTCCTCGGACCGCTGCTCTTCGCCGCCGCCCGGAACATCCCCGGCGCTGTGGCCCGGCTGCTGCCCCTGCCGCTGCCGAACGTGGCGGTGTCCTTCGTGCACGCCGACGACGTCGCCGACGCCCTGGTGCGGATCGTCGACCGGCGGGCGCCCGGCCCGTTCAACATCGCCGCGGAGCCGGTGCTGGACGCCTCCGGGATCGCCGAGGCGCTCGGCACCCGCCGCATCCCGGTGCCCGCGATCGCCCTGCGGGTGCCCCTGCAGGCGGCATTCCTCGCGCACCTCGTGCCCACGGAGCCGGGCTGGCTGGACATGGGCACCTCGCTGCCGGCCATGGACACCACCCGGGCCCGCACGCTGCTGGACTGGGAGCCGGCCCACCGCAGCGACGACGTGCTGCGCCAGTTCGTCGCCGCCCTGGGTGCCGGCACCGGTGGGCCGGGAGCGCTGCTGCGGCCGGCGTCCGGACCGGAGCTCGACCCGGCCGGTGACCCGGCGAACGTCCCCGGATCGCGCGCGGACTGACCCCGCGTCAGCCGCGGCTGGTCCAGGCCCCCACGTCGCGGCCGGTCCGGGCGAAGACCTCCGACGCCCGGTCGGCGCGCAGCGCGACCAGCGTCGCCTCGCCCTCGGCCAGCGTGATCTCCGGGGCGTCCTCGGCCACCACGCGCGCGGTGGCGGTGGCCCGCCGGCCCTCCACCGAGACGAGCTCGCCGGTGACGACGAGCGGCACGCCCAGGTGCACCGGGCGGCGGTAGGACACGGTCAGCGTGGCGGTCAGCCCACCGTGCCCGGCCGCCCGTGCGGACCGGGCGAGCACGTGGTCGAGCAGGGTGGCGACGACGCCGCCGTGCACCAGGCCGGGCGGGCCCTCGTGCTGCTTGCCCACGGTCACCCGGCCGACGCACCGGCGCTCGGCCGGCAGGTCCTCGACCACCATGGGCGGCGCCACGGGGCTGCCGGGGCCGTAGACCGGGCTGTACCAGCGCTCCCCGGTCCCCGGGTCGTCCACCGACGCGATCTCGTGCAGCTCGCGGAGGTCCTCGGACAGCAGCCCGGTGAGCTCCCGCGCCGCCCGGGTGGCCTCGGCCAGCCGGGCCACCGGGACCTCGGTGCGGACAGCGGCGTCGACCAGCTCGCGCAGCGCCTGCCCGAGCTCCGCGACGGCGTCCCGGCGGACCGCCCGCTCCTCGGCCGACGGCTCGGGGCGCTCAGCCACGCGCCATGCCGGCGTCGCGGAGCAGCCCGCCGCCGATGATCACCCGCTGCACCTCGCTGGTGCCCTCGTAGAGCCGGAACAGCCGGGCGTCCCGGTAGAACCGCTCGACCGCGGTCGTCCGCAGGTAGCCCATCCCGCCGTGGACCTGGACGGCGTTGTCGGTGGCCCGGGCGACCATCTCGGTGCAGTAGAGCTTGGCCGACGACGGACCGATCGACATGTCCTCGCCGCTGTCGTAGCGCTCGGCGACCTCGCGCACCAGGGCCCGGCCGGCGAGCAGCTCGGCGTGCATGTCGGCGAGCATCGCCTGCACCAGCTGGAACCGCCCGATCGGCGCCCCGCCCTGCTTGGCCGTCGCCGCGTAGGCCACCGACTCGTCCAGGACGCGCTGGGCCATCCCGACGCAGAGCGCTGCGATGTGCAGCCGGCCGCGGGAGAGCACGGTCAGCGCCTTGGCGTAGCCCCGGCCCTCCTCGCCGACCAGCGCGTCGGCGGGCACCCGCACGTCGTCGAAGAACAGCTCGGCGGTCCAGGCGCCGGCCTGGCCCATCTTCTTGTCCTTGGGGCCGACCGTGACCCCGGGCGTCGTCGTCTCGACGACGAAGCTGGAGATCCCGCGGCCGCCCTTCTCCTCGGGGTTCGTGCGCGCGAACACCACGAACAGGTCGGCCAGCGGGGCGTTGGTGATGTACCGCTTGCTGCCGTTGATGACCCACTCGTCGCCGTCCCGGCGGGCGGTCGTGCGCAGCGCGGCCGGGTCGGAGCCGGCCTCGGCCTCGGTGAGCGCGAACGAGCCGATGAGGTCGCCGGCGGCCAGGCCGGGCAGGTACTTCTTCTTCTGCTCGTCGCTGCCGAACTTGGCGATCACCTGGCCGGAGATGCCGTTGTTGGTGCCGAACAGCGAGCGGAAGGCCGGCGTCGTGTAGCCGAACTCCATGGCCAGCGCGACGTCCTCGCGCATGTTCACGCCGAGGCCGCCGTGCTCCTCGGGGAGGGCGTAGCCGAACAACCCCATGGCGGCGATCTGCGCGCGGAGCTCGTCGGGGATGCGGTCCTCCTCCTCGATGCGCTCCTCGAGGGGGATGACCTCCTCGCGCACGAGCTGACGAACGGCGTCCCTGATCTGACGGAAGTCCTCGGCGTCCACGGGGACATGCTGGCACGCGCCGCCGACCGGGGGCCGGAACGGCCGTTCCGGCCCCCGGAGGGATCAGGCCAGGGCGTCCAGCCGGGCCATGTCCTCGGCGGACAGGCGGACGCCCGCGGCACCCAGGTTCTCCGTGAGGTGGTCGACGGACTTGGTGCCGGGGATCGGCAGGATCACCGGCGACTTCTGGAGCAGCCAGGCCAGCGCGACCTGGGACGGCGTGGCGTCCAGCTCGCGGGCGATGTCGGCGACCGGGCTGTCCGGCGAGGCCAGGTCACCGGTGGCGATGGGGAACCACGGGATGAACGCGATGCCCTCGGCCGTGGCGTAGTCCAGGACGTCCTGGCTCTTCCGGTCGGTCAGGTTGTAGAGGTTCTGCACGCTGACGATCTCGGTGATCTCCCGCGCCGCCTGCAGCTCCTCGACCGAGACCTCGGAGACGCCGATGTGACGGACCTTGCCCTCCTCCTTGAGCTCGGCGAAGGCGCCGAGCTGGTCGGCAAGGGGCACCTCGGCGTCGATGCGGTGCAGCTGGATGAGGTCGATCCGGTCGACCTTCAGGTGCCGCAGGGAGAGCTCGACCTGCTGCTTGAGGTAGGCCGGGCGCCCGACCGGCGTCCAGATGCCGGGGCCCTGGCGGGTCAGCCCGGCCTTGGTGGCGATGACGAGGCCGTCGGCGTAGGGGTGCAGCGCCTCGGCGATGATCTGCTCGCTGACCTCGGGGCCGTAGGAGTCGGCGGTGTCGATGAAGTCGACGCCCTGCTCGACGGCGGCCTGGACCACGCGGACGGCGGCGGCGCGGTCGGCCGGCTCGCCCCACACCCCCGGACCGGGCAGCTGCATGGCGCCGTAGCCGAGACGGTGCACGGGGAGGTCCCCGCCGATGGTGAACGTGTCGCTCAGTGGTGCAGTGCTCATGCCATCGGCCAGCACCGGTCGGCGGGCAGGTGTTCCCGGCAGCGTGTTCGATGGTCGCCGTGACCGGGGAGATCGTCGTGCTGCGGCACGGTCAGACCGACTGGAGCCGGAGCGGCAAGCACACCGGCCGCACCGACCTGCCGCTGCTGCCCGAGGGCGAGGAGCAGGCCCGGGGGCTGCGCGCAGCCCTCGGGTCCCGCCGCTTCGCCGCGGTGTGGGTGAGCCCGCTGCAGCGCGCCGGCCGCACCGCCGAGCTGGCCGGCCTCGTGCCCACCGGGTCCGACGACGACCTGGTCGAGGTGGACTACGGGGGTTACGAGGGGCGCACGACCAAGGAGATCAGCGCGGACCTCGGCCGCACCTGGTCGATCTGGGCCGACGGGACCGTGCCCGGGGAGACGCCGGGCGAGTCGCTCGAGCAGGTCGGGGCGCGGGTGGACCGGGTGCTCGACCGCGCGCGGACCCGGCTGGGCGACGGCGACGTCGCCCTGGTCGCCCACGGGCACCTGCTGCGCGTCCTCACCGCCCGCTGGCTCGGACTGGCACCGCAGGCCGGCGCCCTGTTCGCGCTGCCGGCCGGGGCCTACGGCGTCCTCGGGCACGAGCACGACCGGCCGGTGCTGACCGGCTGGGCGCTGCGCTGAGCTCGGGCCGCCTCAGCGGGAGCGGGTGACCCCGACCGGCTGGAAGCGCCCCTCCTGGTCCTCCGCCGGAGGCGCGTGCCGCACCGGCCGGCCGAACAGCCAGCCCTGCCCGAGGTCGGCGCCCAGCGCGGTGACCTCCTCGGCCAGCTGCTCGGTCTCCACACCCTCGGCGACGACGACCGCGCCCAGCTGGTGCGCCAGGTCCGTGACCGCCTTCAGCACGGTGCGGGCGCCCTCGTCGGGAAGGGCCTGCACCAGTCCCTTGTCCAGCTTGACCACCTCCGGCCGGACGGCGGCGAGCAGCGTCAGGCTCGAGTAGCCGGCGCCGACGTCGTCGAGCGCGACCCGCCAGCCCAGCGACCGGTAGTGCTCGAGCACGGTGACCAGGTGCCCGCGGTCGGCGATCGCGTGCGACTCGACGACCTCGAAGACCAGCTGCCCGGGCGACAGCCCGGAGGCGTGCGCGACCTGCTCGGTGCTCGCCAGGCAGACCGGCGCCCGGTAGATCGAGGTCGGGTCGAAGTTGACGTACAGGTCGTCCTCGCCCAGCCACGGCACGGCGCCGGCGATCGCGGACTCGCGGCCGATGCGGTCCAGCCGGTCCAGCCAGCCGGCGGACTCGGCGACGAAGAACAGGTCGGCCGCGCCGATCTCGCGCCCGTCCACGACCCCGCGCAGCAGGGCCTCGTGCGCGACGACGGAGCGGTCCGCGAGGGAGACGATCGGCTGGTAGGCGGAGTGGAACTCGGCCTCGGCGAGCACCCCGACCTCGACGGTGACGCCGCGCCGGGCGAGCTCCACCGCGAGGGTCGGCGCGGTGAGCAGCCGGGCGGCCAGCGCCGCGCCGTCGATCGGCGGGTCGGTGGCCACCCGGACGGCGTCGAGCTCGGCGGCGGTGAGGTCGCGGGCCAGCCGCTGGAGGAGCCGGTCCAGGCCACGGCCACCGCGCGGGTCGACGACGTCCACGAGCTGCGGTGCGGTGGTGACGCCGAGCCCCAGCGACTTCGCGGTGCGCGACACGGCCGGCAGGACGTGGCCGATGGAGGTGGCGAACAGCACCCGCGCCGCCTCACCGGGCACCTCCCAGTGCCCGCGGCAGCTGCAGACCGGGCCGCACGTGGTTCCCACGCCAGCAGGATGACCGACCGCGGGCGATCCCGCGCGAGGCGCGCGGCGCCGGCGTCCCCGGCTCGTTCGGGTGACTCCCAGTCGACTCACAGCAACTCGTGACCGACTTTCGAGACTTGAGTCTCTAAGGTTACGAGCATGTCCGTTCTCAGTCCCGCCGATGCCCGTCCAAGCCGTGGCGGCCGGCCCCGTGACCCGAGCCGGGACGGCGTCATCCGCGCCGCCATCCTGCGGCTGCTCGCCGACGTCGGCTACAGCGCCCTGACCATGGACGCCGTGGCCTCCGAGGCAGGTGTCGGCAAGGCGACGATCTACCGCCGCTGGCGCACCAAGGAGGAGCTGGTCGTCGACACGGTCTCGGACCTGAACGCTGCTGAGGCGGATCACCCCGACACCGGCTCGCTGGAGGGCGACCTCCGCGAGGTCCTGCACTCGATGGTGTCGCTCATCAACGGCCCGACGGGTGCGGCGACGCGCGCCCTGCTGTCCTCGATGCAGCACCAGCCCGCACTCGAGGCCGCGTTCCGGGACGGCCCGTTCTCCGTGTGGCAGCGGACCTTCCACGCGATGTGGGCCCGGGCCGAGGAGCGCGGCGAGCTGCCCCCCGGCGTCGTCGGCACGCCGGTCACCGAGGCCATCGGCGCACCGCTCGTCCAGCGCTGGCTGGCCAGCGGGCATCCGGTCGACGACGCCTACGCGGACGCCGTCGTCGACATGGTCGCGCTGCCCCTGCTGCGGGCCCACGGCGCCACCATCTGAGCGGCGCGCCCGGTCACCAGCCGAGCGTGCCGGGCGCGCCCTTGAACGGGCCGACCACGTCGTCGGTGATCCAGCCGCCGTAGAAGTCGCCCGGCTGCGGGCGGACCGGCTCGCCGTCCACGGTGATCCGGTCCAGCCGGCCCGGGTAGAAGGCGATCGCGCCGGCCAGGTGCTCGTACCCCGCGGTCGGCTGCTCGTAGGACCAGCCGGCAGCGGCCACGCGGCCACCGTCCACGACGACGTCCCAGTAGGTGGCCTGCCCCTTCCACTCGCACCACGACCGGCCCTCGGCCCGCTCGAGCAGCTCGGCGGCGACGTCGTCGCGGGGCACGTAGTACGTGGGCGGGTGGCTGGTCTCGCAGACCCGGATCGCCCGGCGGGTGTCGGCGAGCACCCGCCCGGCGTGCTCGACGAGCACGTGGCGCGAACTCACCAGGGCCGACGGCGGCCGGGGGTAGTCCCAGACCGACTCCTGGCCCGGACCGACGGGATCGCGGCGGACGGGCACCGGATCAGTCGTTGCGGTGCCGGACCCGCTGCACGACGACGAAGGTGACGAGCAGGCCGACCGCGCCGGCCGCGGCCATGCCGGCGGGCGTCTGCAGCCAGCGCACGACGGCGTCCTGACCCTTGGCACGCAGCCGTCCGGGGCTCGTCCGGTAGGTCAGCTGGTCCAGCGTGGCCGCCAGCGACTCACGGGCGGCGTCGATCTCCAACTGGATCTGTCGAGGGTCGCGAGGCACCCCGACAGCCTGCCAGACCAGCACCGACCCGGCCCGTCCACCGCCTGCGCTTCATCCGGGAGGGGGGCTCCTAGACTCCGGTGCCACGCGGGAGTGGTGTAACGGCAGCCACGCCAGACTTAGGATCTGGTGCCTCCGGGCGTGCGGGTTCGACTCCCGCCTCCCGCACGTGCGGTGCCCGCCGGCCCGGCCCGGCTCAGCCGGCCAGGACCGACAGGACGTTGCCCGAGGGGTCGGTGAACCAGGCGATGCCCGGGCCCATCCCCCGCATCACGCCGTCCTCGTCCTGGGGCATCCCGTCGTAGCGCTGGAACTCCACGCCCCGGGCGGCCAGCTCTCGGACGGCGGCGCCCACGTCGGCCACCTGGAAGTTCAGCACCGTGTAGCTGGCCGGCGAGGCCGTCGGCTGCTCGTAGACGAAGGTGTCCCGGCCGCCGGCCAGGTGGAGCCAGAGGTTGCCGTGGTCCTCGGACGTCCGCAGCCCGAGCACCTCGCCGTAGAACTGCCGGGCCGCCGCCAGGTCGCGGACGGCGATCCCGCTGAAGGCCTTCGTGTCGGTGAGCATCGTGCGTCCCTTTCTCCGGACGGGTCGTCAGACGCCGCGGTCGGGCGCGGACATGTCCCCCGTCGCGGGCGTCCCCTCGGCGAGGCCGTACCGCAGGTGGACGGTGCCCGTCGGACTGGCGACGGGCGGTTCGAGCAGCGTCATGTTCGTGGGCACCGCCCCACCGTCGAAGACCTTCTTGCCGACGCCGAGGACGATCGGGTGCACCCACAGGTCCAGCCGGTCGAACAGCTGCTCCCGGAGCAGGGTCTGCACCAGGTCCAGGCTGCCCACGACCTTGACGTCCTCGTGCCGGTCGCGGATCTCGCGCACCGCGGCGGGCAGGTCCGGGCCGAGCTGCGAGGAGCCCGCCCAGGAGAGGTCGGGCCGGCCGCGCGAGGCCACGTACTTGGGGACGGCGTTGAACAGGCGGGCGATGCCGTCGTCCTCGCCGCCCTCCTGGTGCGGCCAGTGCGCGGCGAAGATGTCGTAGGTCCGCCGGCCCAGCAGCAGCGCGTCGGTGCCCTCGTAGGCCGCCTCCACCTGCGCGCCGGAGACCTGGTCCAGCAGCGGCGCCTGCCAGCCGCCGAACGGGAAGCCGCCCTCGGTGTCCTCCTCGGGCCCGCCGGGCGCCTGCCCGACCAGGTCGAGGGTGGCGAACATCTCGATGGTCACGAGGCCCATGGTGTGCTCCCGGGGGAGGTGTGGCGGTGTCGTACCGGGTCAGACCGGCGTGGGCCGCCGAACTCACCGGCCCGGCGGGCCCGGGCCTGCGCCGCCGCCCACCTAGGCTCGGTCCCGCATGATCACCGACCTGCTCCTGGACCACGCCTCGCTCGTCCCGGCCGCGCTGCTGGCCACCGTGGTGGTCTGCGTCGGCGCCGGCGTCCTGGTGCTCCGACGCGCGCGCGACCCGCGCCGGACCGCGTGGTCGCTGGCCGCGCTCGCGCTGCTGCCGGTGGTCGCACTGACCCTCAGCCCGTCGGGCAAGGGCCGGGGCGAGCACGCCGCGTGCACGGTGCAGTTCGCCCTCCCCTCGCTCACGACCGTGGAGCTGCTGGCGAACGTGGCCCTGCTCCTGCCGGCGGCCTTCTTCGCCGCCCTCGCCACCCGGCGGCCGCTGCTCGTCGCCGGCCTGGGCTCCGCCGGCTCGGCCGGGCTGGAGGCGGTGCAGGCGCTCGTCCCGGCGATCGGCCGGGCCTGCGACACCAACGACTGGGCGATGAACTCCCTCGGCGTCCTCGCCGCGGCGCTGCTCGCCGGCGCGGTCCTGGCGGGAACCGACCGGGCGTCGGTCCGCGGCTGAGCGCCCGGCTCAGGCCAGTTCGACGCGCAGGTCCAGCTCCGCCGAGGGCGCCTCGGGGTGGTCGTCGTCCACCACGGCGAGCAGGTGCACGGTGCTGCCCTCGACGGCGCGCAGCGCCAGCCCCTCGATCTTGTGCACCGCGCCGCCGGGTTCGGGGACGGGTGTCACGGCCACGACCGTCTCGTCGTCCACCAGCGCGAGCGCGGTGGCGACGACCGGCCCGTCGTCCACGGCGTTCGGGGTGTCCTCCGCCGCGGCGCTGAGCAGCACCCGGCCGTCCGGCAGCGCGACCGCGTCGGTGACCGCCAGCCCGACGCCGTCCACCTCGCCCAGGTCGTAGGTCCGCCGCCGGCCCACCGGGACCGCGGCGGCGTCCGCCCGCCCGAGCACCGCAGCCACCAGCCCCGCCAGCGGCAGGTCCACGCTGGCCGACGGGACGCCGGCCGCCAGGTTGCCCCGCTGGAACCAGCGCACCTCTCCCCCGTGACGGCTCGCCCCCTCGAGGTTCAGCTGGTCCGCCGGGACGCCCAGCCGCTCGGCGACGCGCGCGTACAGCGGCCCCAGCTCGGCGGCGGTGACCACGGGTGCGCCGTCCACGAGGCGGACCAGCACCCCCCGCATCCGCCGGTCCGAGGACCCGGAACCGAGCAGCAGCACCGCCGGTCCGCCGTCCACCTCGGCCGGGCACGCCACCTCGAGGTCGGGCTTCAGCTTCTTCGTGCCGGCGGCCTCGGAGAACCGGTCGAGCCCCTCGACCGGCGGCAGCACCCGCATCGGCGTGACCGATCCCGGCCGGCGCCAGGCGGCGACGGTGGCGTCGTCCTGCGCGACCAGCCAGCCGTCGCCGAGCGGCGCGACCGCCGACGCCGCGGTCACCGGCGTCCCGTCGTCGAAGCACAGCCGGCGGACGTCGTCCAGGAACAGCCGCATGCCCCCACTGTGCCGGTCCGCCCGCGGCCCGGCGCGCCGGAGCGGGCCTCACCCCTCGGGGTGAGCGACGGGCCGCCCCCGCTCGGGCGGGGGTGCTGCGGCGCCGACCCGATGGGTATGAGCACCTCCGCCACCACCGTCGGCCGCCACCGCGCTCCGGAGACCCCGGACGTCATCGCCTCGCTGGCCGACGTCGACCGCCCGGGCCGGCACGCGGCGCCCGAGCAGGACTCGCCGATCCACGACGCGCTGCGCGACGAGCTCGCCGCGGTCGACTGGTTCAGCCTCGGCGCCTGACCGTCAGCGGACGGCCAGCACCTCGGCGATGACCGGGACCAGCGCCGCGAACGCCTGACCGCGGTGGCTGCGCGCGTCCTTCTCCCCCGGCGACAGCTCCGCCGAGGTCACGTCCAGCCCCTCCGGCACGAAGACGGGGTCGTAGCCGAACCCGTTCGTGCCCCGCCCCTCGCGGACCACCGCACCCCGCCACTCCCGCTCCAGCACCCGCTCGGTGCCGTCGGGCAGGACCAGCGCCGCCGCGCAGACGAACGCCGCACCCCGCCGGGCGTCGGGCACGTCGGCCAGCTGCCCGAGCAGCAGCGCGGTGTTGGCCGCGTCGTCCCCGTGCCGCCCCGACCAGCGTGCCGACAGGACGCCGGGCATGCCGTTGAGCGCGTCGACGGCCAGCCCCGAGTCGTCGGCCACGGCCGGCAACCCCGTCCACCGCACCGCCTCGCGCGCCTTGAGCAGCGCGTTCTCGGTGAAGGTCGCGCCCGTCTCGGGCGCCTCCGGGTACTCGTCGACCTCGGCCAGCCCGACGACCTCCACGCCGGGGACGGCGGAGCGGAGCAGCCGGCGCAGCTCGGCCAGCTTGCCCGCGTTGCGGGTGGCCAGCAGCAGCCGGGTGCTCATCGCGCCAGCGCGTCGGCCTGCAGCCGGGTCAGGTCGGCGCAGCCGGCCACCGCCAGGTCGAGCAGCGCGTCCAGCGTCGGGCGGTCGAAGACCGCGCCCTCGGCGGTGCCCTGCACCTCGACGAAGCCGCCGTCGCCGGTGCACACGACGTTCATGTCGGTGCCGGCGCGCACGTCCTCCTCGTAGGCGAGGTCCAGCCGCGGCTCGCCGTCGATGACGCCGACGCTGACGGCGGCGACCGACTGCACCAGCGGCTCCTTCTTGGCCAGCTTGCCGCGCTCGCCGAGCCAGGAGACGGCGTCGGCGAGGGCGACGTAGGCGCCGGTGATGGCCGCCGTGCGCGTGCCGCCGTCGGCCTGCAGGACGTCGCAGTCGATGGCGATGCTGTTCTCCCCCAGCGCGCCCAGGTCGATCGAGGCGCGCAGCGAGCGGCCGATCAGCCGGCTGATCTCGTGCGTGCGGCCGCCGATCTTCCCGCGGACCGACTCGCGGTCGCTGCGGGTGTGGGTGGCACGGGGCAGCATCGAGTACTCGGCGGTCACCCAGCCCAGGCCCGAGCCCTTGCGCCACCGGGGGACGCCCTCGGTGACGCTCGCGGCGCACAGCACCCGGGTGCGGCCGAACTCCACCAGCACCGACCCCTCGGCGTGGTCGAGCCAGTTGCGGGTGATGGTCACGGGGCGGAGCTGGTCGGCCGAGCGGCCGTCGGGGCGGGTCACGTGCTCTCCTCGCTGGCGCTCGTCGTGCACGCCCTGGGTGCTCTGTCTCTGCGTGACCTCGCAAGCTCGGTCACGGGTGACGAGGGTAGTGCCGCGGCCGCAGTCCCCCGGTCCCACGGGCGGCTGGGGCCGTCAGCGTCCCCGGCCATGGCCTCGAGCACCTCGACCGCGTCGCGCCTCACCGCGGCCGTCGCCGCCTGGCTGGTCGACCGTGTGCGCCAGGTCGGCGAGGAGCAGGAGGCCGTCACCCGGCGCGATCTCCAGGCCCTCACCGCCGAGATCGCCCGGTTGCAGGCCGGCGTCGCGGCGCTCACCGCGGAGCGGACGGCGGCGCCGCCCGGTCCCTGATCGCCGTAGGCCCACCGGTGGGCCACGATGGGCCCATGCGCTCGGAGCTGCGTGCCGTCCGGACCGGCGGTGTCCCCGTGGTCGTGGACCTGACCGACGAGTGCGCCGACTTCGTGCGCGAGGAGGTCGACGGCCTGCTGCACGTGTTCGCCCCGCACGCGACCGCGGGCATCGCGCTGATCGAGACCGGGGCCGGCAGCGACGACGACCTGCTCGCCCAGCTCGACGTGCTCCTCCCCCGGGACGACCGGTGGCGGCACCGGCACGGCAGCCCCGGCCACGGCCGCGACCACGTGCTGCCGGCGTTCGTGCCGCCGCACGCCGTCGTCCCCGTGCTCGAGGGCCGCCTGCAGCTGGGCACCTGGCAGCGCATCTGCCTGGTGGACACCAACACGGACAACCAGCAGCGGCACGTGCGCTTCTCGTTCCTGGCCGGCTGACCTCCGCACCGGACGCGGACCCGGTGCTCACCGCTCGGTGGCACACGGCAGGATGCCGGGCATGACCGACAGCAGCACCGACACGGCACCCGTCCGCCTCACCCCCGGCGAGCCCGCCCCGGAGTTCACGCTGCCCGACGCCGAGGGCAACCCGGTGTCCCTGTCGTCCTACCGGGGCCGGCGGGTCATCGTGTACTGCTACCCCGCGGCGCTGACCCCCGGCTGCACCACGCAAGCCGTCGACTTCACCGCCGCGGCCGGCGACCTCGCCGAGAAGGGCCTGGACATCATCGGCATCTCGCCCGACCCGGTCGAGAAGCTGATGCGCTTCCGGGAGAAGGAGAACCTCTCCATCACCCTGGTGTCCGACGAGGACAAGCAGGTGCTCACCGCCTACGGCGCGTACGGCCCGAAGAAGCTGTACGGCAAGCAGGTCGTGGGCGTCATCCGCTCGACGTTCGTGGTGGACGCCGAGGGCCGGGTCGAGAAGGCGTCGTACAACGTCAAGGCCACCGGCCACGTCGCCAAGCTGCGCCGCGACCTCGGCCTGGACTGAGCCGGGCCCGGCCGTGAGCGCCGCCCCGCTGCCGCCGTGGCCCGCGGACCCGCCCGCGCACGGCGACGTCGTCCTGCGCCGGTGGGCCGACGACGACGCCGGGGTGGTGCGTGACCTGTCGCAGGACCCCTACGTCCCGCTCATCACCACGATCCCGGCGCAGGCCACCGACCCGCAGGCGCTGGCCTGGGTGGCCCGGCAGCAGGGCCGGCACGCCGAGCACACCGGCTTCTCCTTCGCCGTGGCGGAGGCGGCCACCGGCGCGGCCGTCGGCCAGGTGGGGCTGTGGCTGGGCGAGCTGCCCGAGGGCCGCGCCTCGGCCGGGTACCTGATCGCGCCGGGTGCCCGGGGACGGGGCCTCGCCCGCTCCGCCCTGCTCGCGGTGACCGCCTTCGCGTGGACCGTGCCCGGCCTGCACCGGGTGCAGCTGTTCGTCGAGCCCTCGAACGAGGCCTCGGTGCGCACCGCCCGCGGTGCGGGCTACGAGCCGGAGGGCCTGCTCCGCAGCTACCGGGAGATCGGTGGCCGGCGGCGCGACGTGCTCGTGTTCGCCGCCGTGCGCGGAGGCTGAGCGACCGACCGTTCCCGGCAGCGACCGCGCCGGACGACCTCGGCCACGCGTCGTGGTGGCGAACTCCGCCGTAGACCTCGCGGTCGGCTGCCACACCGCGAGGTCGAGGTCGTGCAGGGGGCCCGGGTTCAGTCCTCCGCCGGCTTCGCCGCGGCCCGCTTCCGGCGCTTGCCCTCGTGCATCGCCTGCACGCGGGCGACCGGGATGGTGTGCCCCTCCGCGACCAGCTCGGCCGGCAGCCGCTGCGGCGCGGGCAGGGCGTCGGCCCACGGGTCGGCGTCCCCGAGCAGCGCGGGTGCGGTGGTGACGGTGAAGTCGCCCGGCTGCACGTCGTCGAGCCGGTCCCACGGCACCGGGAACGACACCGGGAGGCCGGGCCGCAGGCGGGGGCTGTACGGCGCCACGATGGTGGCCTGGCCCGAGCGGGTGGAGTCGACGAAGACCCGCCCACCCCGGTCCTCCAGCAGGTAGGCGGTGGTGGCGAGGTCGCCGTCCAGGGCGGCGGCACGGGCAGCCAGCGCACGCGTGGCGGCGGCGACGTCCTCCACCGGCGAGCCGGCCACCGGGACGACGACGTGCACCCCCTTGGACCCGCTGGTCTTGACCGCGCCGGCCAGCCCCGCCCCCTCCAGCGCCTGGCGGACCAGCCGGGCGGCGGCGACGACGACCGCGAAGTCGGCGCCCTCCGGCGGGTCGAGGTCGAGCACCAGACCGGTGGGCTCGGGCTCGCCCACGTGGAAGAAGGGCACGTGCAGCTCGACGGCCCGCTGGTTGCCCAGCCACAGCAGCGTCCGGCGGTCGTCGCAGAGCACCTGCTGGATCTCGCGGTGCGAGCCCTCCGACCACATCGGCGCGGTGCGCACCCAGGCGGGCGCGCCCTTGCTGACGTTGCGCTGCATGAAGGGCGGCTGCCCGGGCCGCACCCGCTTGACCGACAGCGGCCGCCCGGCGACCTGCGGGACCAGCCGGTCGGCGACCGCGTCGAACCAGTCGACCAGCTGCCGCTTGGTCACCCCGAGGTCGTCGCCCAGGGGTGAGTCCAGGCTGCTCAGCGCGACGCCGTCGTGCTCCTCGTCGGTGGTCACGCCGTCACGCTGCCCGCCCCCCGGCGTCGCGGCAACCGGTCGGGCGTCAGATGTCGTAGACGCCCAGGGGCTGCACCAGCTCGGTCTCGGAGAAGACGGAGCTGGCGGCGACCAACTGGCCGATGCGGTCCACCCAGGCCGGGATGTGGGTGAGCAGCAGCCGGCCCACGCCGGCCGCCGCGGCGTGCTCGGCCGCCTGCCGGCCGGTGAGGTGCAACCCGGGCGGCTGGTCGGGGTCGGTGTCGGGGTGCGCGGCCTCCGCGAGCAGCACGTCGGCCCCGCGGGCCAGCTGGACGACGCGCTCGCAGACCCCGGTGTCGCCGGTGTAGACCAGCGACCGGCCGCCGGCGGTGAGCCGGATCGCGTAGGTCTCGACGGGGTGCGCGGTGCGGGCCAGCTCCACCTCGAACGGCCCGATGGTGAGGGCGCCGGGGCCGACGGGGACGAAGTCGA
Organism: Blastococcus sp. SYSU D01042; assembly: GCF_054050515.1. NCBI lineage: Bacteria > Bacillati > Actinomycetota > Actinomycetes > Geodermatophilales > Geodermatophilaceae > Blastococcus > Blastococcus sp. SYSU D01042. The sequence goes on from NZ_JBJGZM010000009.1 coordinate 68,344, forward strand.
AGACGTCGGTCAGCCCGTCGCCGTCCAGGTCGTACGCCGCCGCCAGCCGGCGCTCGGCGCCGACCGGCGCGTACAGCGGCACCAGCCGGCCCGGTGACCGCCCGGAGTACCGGTGCCACACCACCAGCGGGGCGACGTCGAGGCAGTGGTCGGCGTGCAGGTGGGAGAGGAAGACGGCATCCACCGAGCCGGGGTCGATCAGGCCCTGCAGCGCCCCGAACGAGCCGTTGCCCAGGTCGAGCACCAGCCGGAAGCCGTCGTGCTCCACCAGGTAGCTCGACGCCGGAGACGCCGGGCCCGGACCGCTGCCCGAGCAGCCCACGATGGTCAGCCTCATGCCGCACCCACCGCGCCGGCCCGCAGCACCGAGCCGATCTCCGGCCCGAGGAACCGCCGGCCCAGGCGGGCGAAGGGCTCGGGGTCCCCGGTGGCGAGGAAGGCGTGCTGCGGCGGCGGGGCGTCCTCGTCGCGGAGCAGGTCGCCGGCGGTCAGCACCCGGTAGACGTCCTTGGCGGTCTCCTCGGCGCTGGACACCAGGCTGACGCCGTCGCCCAGCACCAGGGAGAGCACCCCGGTGAGCAGCGGGTAGTGCGTGCACCCGAGCACGACGGTGTCCACGCCGGCGAGCAGCAGCGGGTCCAGGTAGGACTGCGCCAGCCCGAGCAGCTGCCGCCCGCTGGTGACCCCGCGCTCGACGAAGTCGACGAAGCTCGGGCAGGCGGCGCTGGTGACGGTCAGCCCCGGCACGGCCGCGAAGGCGTCCTCGTACGCGCCGCTGGTGATGGTCGCCTGGGTGCCGATGACGCCGATCCGGCCGTTCCGGGTGGCCGCCGTGGCCCGGCGGACCGCGGGCAGCACGACCTCCACCACCGGGACGTCGTAGCGCTCGCGGGCGTCGCGCAGCGACGCGGCGCTGGCCGAGTTGCAGGCGACGACGAGCATCTTCACGCCGGAGGCGACGAGCTCGTCCATCACGGCGAGGGAGTGCCGGCGGACCTCCGCGATGGGCAGCGGGCCGTACGGGCCGTTCGCGGTGTCACCGATGTAGCGGATCGACTCGCCCGGCAGCTGGTCGAGCACCGCCCGGGCGACGGTGAGCCCACCGACGCCCGAGTCGAAGATGCCGATCGGTGCATCCGCACCCGGCTGCGTCGTCCCCATGTCGCCGGTCAGGCTAGCTGCCCCCGCCGACGGTCGCGCAGCACACCGGACCGGCGTGGTTCCGCAGGCCGCGCGCGCTCAGGCCCAGAGCTGGCCCTCCAGCGCGGAGCTCGCCTCCTCCAGGGTGCCCGCGTAGGCGCCCGTCGAGAGGTACTTCCAGCCGCCGTCGCACACGATGAAGACGATGTCGGCCTTCCGGCCGGCCGCCACCTCGCGGTCGGCGATGCCGAGCGCGGCGTGCAGGATCGCGCCGGTCGAGATGCCGGCGAAGATGCCCTCGCGCTCCACCAGCTGGCGGGTGCGGTGGATGGCGTCGTCCGGGCCGACGGAGAACCGCGAGTCCAGCAGCGAGGCGTCGTACAGCTCGGGGATGAACCCCTCGTCGATGTTGCGCAGGCCGTACACCAGCTCGCCGTACCGCGGCTCGGCGGCGATCACCTGGACGCCGGGCTTGTGCTCCCGGAAGTAGCGCGAGCAGCCCATGAGCGTCCCCGTCGTCCCCAGGCCGGCGACGAAGTGGGTGATCGACGGCAGGTCGGCGACGATCTCCGGCGCCGTGCCCTCGTAGTGCGCCTGGGCGTTGGCCGGGTTGCCGTACTGGTAGAGCATCACCCAGTCGTCGTGCTCGGCGGCGAGCTCCTTGGCCATCGCGACGGCCTGGTTCGAGCCGCCGGCCGCCGGCGAGGAGATGATCTGCGCGCCGTACATCTCCAGCAGCTGCCGGCGCTCGACCGAGGTGTTCTCCGGCATGACGCAGACCAGCTTGTAGCCGCGCTGCCGGGCGACCATCGCCAGCGAGATGCCGGTGTTGCCGCTGGTCGGCTCCAGGATGGTCGAGCCCGGCTGCAGCCGCCCCTCCTTCTCGGCCGCCTCGATCATCTTGATCGCCGCGCGGTCCTTGATGGAGCCGGTCGGGTTGTGGTCCTCGAGCTTGGCCCACAGCCGGACGTCGGACGTCGGCGACAGGTTGGGCAGCCCCACCAGCGGGGTGCCGCCGAGCGAGTCGACGAGGGAGGCGAAGCGGGCCATGGGAGCTCTTCCGGGACGGGGTCGGTGGTGTGGGCGGTGCGGACCGCTCAGCAGCCGCCCGCGACCGCCGGGAGGATGGTCACCGAGTCGCCGTCCTTGACCGCGGTGTCGAGCGCACCGGTGAAGCGGACGTCCTCGTCGTTGACGTAGACGTTGACGAAGCGGTGCAGCTTGCCCTCCTCCGTCACGAGGCGGTTCTTCAGGCCCGAGTGCTGCGCGTCGAGGTCGTCGATGAGCGCGGCCAGGGTGGCGCCGCTGCCCTCGACGGTCTTGTTGCCGCCGGTGTGGGTGCGCAGGATGGTCGGGATCCGGACCTCGATGGCCATGGCGTGCTGTTCTCCTCGGGATGGACGGCAGGGTGGAGGGCTGCGCGGAGCGCAGGGGTGGAGCGTCTGTGGGGGCCAACGCCCCTGCGCCGTCGCCGATTCCGCGCGGCGCGGCTGCTCTGCGGATCAGTCGTAGACGACGGTGGTCGGCGTGTGGCCGAACAGGTAGGACTCGACGACCTCGACGTCCTCCTCGCTCACCTCGCCGTCGACGATCCGGAAGCTGCGGAACTCGACCTCGTCGCCGGCCAGCCCCGTCTGCTCCGCGTGGTGGCGGGTGCTGACCAGCACGTAGTGGGTGCGCGGGTCGGCCGCGGGGCCGGTGGCGTAGCCGACGTCGGTGCGCGACGGGTAGGCCTCGGTGGCCGTGTGCGAGTGGTAGACGACGACGGCCCACTCGTCGCGGTCGTCCATCTCCCGGTACAGCCGCAGCAGGTCCGCGGAGTCGAACTCGTAGAACGTCGGCGACCGCGCAGCGTTGAGCATCGGGATGAAGCGCTCGGGGCGCTCGGTCCCCTCGGGGCCGGCGACCACGCCGCAGGCCTCGTCCGGGTGGTCCTCCCGGGCGTGGGCCACGATGGCGTCGTAGGTCGCGCGGTCGATGCGCAGCACGGCCCCACTCTATGCGGCGGGCTCTCCGGGCCTGCTGGAGGGCCGGACGGCGACGTCCCGGTGCTGCCCGGGTGACGCACCGGCGACGCCCCGGTGGCCGACCGATAGCGTGGCCAGCCGTGTGGGACGAAGCGCTGCTGATCGCCGGTGTGGTGCTGGCGGCGCTGCCCGCGCTGGTGCTGGGCGCTCGGGGCATGTTCCGGCACCGCGGCTACGTCACCGGCGACCCGAACGACCGCGCGTCGGTGGTGTTCATGGTGACGCTCCGGGCCCTGGTGCTGCTCGTCGTGCTCGCGCTGACGGCGATCACGCTCGTCTCCTGCATCGGGGCGTGGATCAAGGGCGTCGAGCTGCACGGCATGGTCTACGTGTTCTTCGTGCTGGACCTGCTCCTGGCGTTCCTGGTGCTGCTCACCTTCGGCCGGGGCGAGAAGCGACCAGCGCGTCGACGAGCGAGCCCTGCAGCGCGGTGAGCCAGTAGTAGACGGCCAGCTGCTGGTCGGTCTCGTCGGCGACGTCCTCCGGCGGCTCGGTGTCCTCGCTGATGTCCAGCCGGGTGCCCAGCGCCAGGCGCAGGTCGTTGCTGGTGCGCAGCCAGGCGGCGGCCTGGTCGGCGTCCAGCCGCACCTCGCCGCCCTCGGCCGGCAGCGAGGCGCGCACGGTCGCCAGGTCGTCGGCCTTGCCCCCGCGCAGCGAGGACTCGGTCAGGTCGCGGTAGTCCGCGGCCAGCTCCGGGTCGGAGCGGTGGCCGTCGGGGAACAGGCGCGCCACCACCGGGTCGTCGCCGACGTCGTCGGCGTCGGCGGTGAGGAGCTGCTCGAGCTGGTCGAGCAGCAGGCCGACGATGCCCGCCTCGGCCGGCTCGAGGCGGGCGGTCAGGACGCCGCCGCGCGCGGCCCTGAAGGGCTTCACACGACCCTCCTCGCTTCGCTCGTCGGACGCGTGAACCCCGGGCGCTCTGTCATCGTGAGCTCGCAAGCTCGCTCATGAATCCCTCTGGTAGCTGGCCCACAGGCCGTAGGCGTGCAGCCGGCTGGTGTCGTGCTCCATCCGCTCCCGCGGGCCGGAGCTGACCACCGCCTTGCCGTCGTGGTGGACCTGCAGCATCAGCGCGGTCGCGGTCGGCTCGTCGTAGCCGAACAGCTCCTGCAGCACGAAGGTCACGTAGGTCATCAGGTTCACCGGGTCGTTCCAGACGACGGTGACCCAGGGGCGGTCGAGGTCCCCGAGCTCCTCGTCCGTCGTCTCGGGGGCCCGGGTCGGGGCGAGCGGTCCGGCCACGCGTCCACCTTAGGACGCCGACCTGCCTCGCTCCCGGGGCCCGCATACGCTTCGGCGATCATGACCGTTGACACCGGGCTGACTCCCCCACCGGCTCCCGCGCTCTTCACCGACCGGTACGAGCTGACGATGGTCGCGGCCGCGCTGGCCGACGGCACCGCGGACCGGCAGTGCGTCTTCGAGGTCTTCGCCCGCCGGCTGCCGCACGGCCGCCGCTACGGGGTGCTGGCCGGCACCGGCCGGCTGCTGGAGGCCCTGCCGCACTTCCGCTTCGGCGACGACGAGCTCGCCGCGCTGCAGGAGCAGGGGCTCACCGACGCCCGTCTGCTGGACTGGCTGGCCGGCTTCCGCTTCTCCGGCGACGTCGACGGCTACGCCGAGGGCGACCTCTACTTCCCCGGCTCGCCGGTGCTCACCGTCCGGGCCTCCTTCGCCGAGGGCGTGCTGCTGGAGACCCTCGCGCTTTCGGTGCTCAACCACGACAGCGCGATCGCCTCCGCCGCGGCCCGCATGGTCTCGGCCGCCTGCGACCGGCCGTGCATCGAGATGGGCTCGCGGCGCACCCACGAGGAGGCGGCCGTCGCCGCCGCGCGGGCCGCGCACCTGGTGGGCTTCGCGACCAGCTCCAACCTGGAGGCCGGGCGGCGGTACGGGGTGCCGACGACCGGCACCAGCGCGCACGCCTTCACGCTGCTGCACGACGACGAGCGCTCCGCCTTCGAGGCCCAGGTCGCGGCCCTCGGCAAGGGGACGACGCTGCTGGTCGACACCTACGACGTGGAGCAGGGCATCCGGACGGCGGTCGAGGTCGCCGGCCCCGAGCTCGGGGGGATCCGGCTGGACTCCGGCGACCTGCCGACCCTGGCCACCCGCGCCCGCGAGCTCCTCGACGAGCTCGGCGCGACCGGCACGCGGATCGTCGTCACCAGCGACCTCGACGAGTACGCGATCGCGGGCCTGGCCGCCGCACCCGTCGACGGCTACGGCGTCGGCACCTCGCTGGTGACCGGCTCGGGCGCCCCGACCGTCGGCATGGTCTACAAGCTGGTCGAGCGCGACGGCGTGCCGGTCGCGAAGAAGTCGGAGGGCAAGCGGTCGGTGGGCGGGCGCAAGTCCGCGATCCGCCGGCACGACGGCGACGGCGTGGCCACCGCCGAGGTGGTCACCGCCGGTCCGGTCACCGCGCGGCCGGGCGACCGCGACCTGCTCGTGCCGCTGGTGCGGGGCGGCGAGATCACCGAGCCGCTCTCCCCCGCGGACGCGCTGCGCCGGGCCAAGGCCCATCACGAGACCGTGCGCGCCGCCCTGCCGCCGGAGGCGCTGGCGCTCTCCCGCGGCGAGCCCGCCCTCGACACCCTCACCGGCTGAGACAGGAGCCCCGATGACCCGCGCACTGCTCGTCGTCGACGTGCAGAACGACTTCTGCGAGGGCGGCAGCCTGGCCGTCACCGGCGGCGCGGCCGTCGCCGCCGCGGTGACCGGGCACGTGGCCGCCGGCGGGTACGACCACGTCGTCGCCACCCGGGACCACCACATCGACCCGGGCGGGCACTTCTCCGAGTCCCCGGACTTCGTCGACTCCTGGCCACCGCACTGCGTCGTCGGCACCGAGGGCCTGGAGCTGCACCCGGCCCTGGACCGCGGCCCGATCGAGGCGGTCTTCGACAAGGGGCACTGGACGGCGGCCTACTCCGGCTTCGAGGGCACCGCCGACGGCACCGGCCTGACCGAGTGGCTGCGGGCGCACGGGGTGGACGCCGTGGACGTCGTCGGCATCGCCACGGACCACTGCGTGCGGGCCACCGCCCTGGACGCCGTCGCCGCGGGCTTCCGCACGCGGGTGCTGCTGCACCTCACCGCCGGCGTCTCCGAGGCCACCACCGACGCCGCCCTCGACCAGCTGCGCACCGCCGGCGTCGAGCTGGTCGGCGACGTCCACAAGCCCGCCTGAGCCGGCGCTACCCGGCGTCGATCACCTCGTCGCGGGTGAACCCGAGGACCTGCAGGACGGCGTCGAGGTAGGGCTGGTTGAGCGCGGTGTGCGCCTGCTCGCGCACGAAGGGCTTGGCGTTGAAGGCGATGCCCAGCCCGGCGGTGTTGAGCATGTCGAGGTCGTTGGCACCGTCGCCGACCGCGACCGTCTGGTCCAGCGGGATGCCGTGCTCGGCGGCGAACCGGGCCAGCGCGCGCGCCTTGCCCGGCCGGTCGACGATCTCGCCCACCAGCCCGCCGGTGAGCCGGCCGTCGACGACCTCGAGGGTGTTCGCCGCGGCGAAGTCCAGCCCCAGGCTCTCGGCCAGCGGGTCGGTGATCTGGGTGAACCCGCCGCTGACGATCCCGCAGCGGAAGCCGAGCCTCTGCAGCGTCCGGATGAGGGTGCGCGCCCCCGGGGTCAGCACGAGCGCCTCGCGCACCTCGTCGAGCACCTCCACGGGCAGCCCGGCGAGGACGCCGACCCGCTTGCGCAGCGACTCGGCGAAGTCCAGCTCCCCGTTCATCGCCGCGGCGGTGATGCGGGCGACCTCGGCGGCCCGGCCGGCGCGGGCGGCGAGCTCGTCGATGACCTCGCCGCGCACCAGCGTCGAGTCGACGTCGAGCACGATGAGCCGCTTGCTGCGGCGGGCCAGGCCGACCCGCTCGACGGCGATGTCGGTGCCGGTGGCGGCGGCGACGGAGGCCAGCTCGGTCCGCAGGGCGGTGGCCTCCGCCCCGGAGACGGTCAGCTCGAAGCTGGTGACGGGGTAGTCCGACAACCGGCGGACGGCGTCGATGTTGCCGCCGACGGCGGCGATCCCGCGGGCCGCGCCGGCGACCGCGTCGGGCGAGACCGGCCGGCCCAGGAGGATCACGTGGTGCGGGCGGCCCGCGGCGACGGACGCGGGGCCGGCGGTGGCCGGTTCGACGTCGACCCGCATCCCGACGTCGGCGGCGACGCCGGCCGCCAGCCGCCGCAGGTCGGCGAGCAAAGCGTCCTCGCCCGGCGCGGGGGTGCCGGTGCCCGGCAGCACCCCGACGACGACGCCGAGCACCAGCTGACCGTGGACGACGACCTGCTCCACGTCGAGCACCTCGACGGCGGGCGCACCCCCGGCCAGGGCGGCGAACAGCCGGGCCGTCACGCCCGGCCGGTCGGCTCCGCTGACGGTGAGCAGGGCGCGGGCGGGGACGGCCCCGGGGACCTCGGACGACGGGGGCGTGGGGTCCAGCGGCACGCGGTCATCGTGCCGCACCGGTTGCTCCGCCCCGGCGGGCGCCCCTGACGGCGAACGCCCCGCCGGCCCGGAGGCCGACGGGGCGTTCGATGCCGCGCTCCCCGCGTGGGCGGGGGTGCTGCTCAGGTGGGGTCGGGGTCGTTCGGACCCTGTCGCTTGCCCGTGCCGGGGACCAGCTCGCTGACGCCGGCGTAGGGCTCGTGGCGCTTGCCCGCGTGCGCCTCCTCCTGGAGCCGGTCGATCAGGTGGGGGTAGTGCGCCTCGAACGCGGGGCGCTCGGAGCGGATCCGCGGGATCTCGACGAAGTTGTGCCGCGGCGGCGGGGACGAGGTCGCCCACTCCAGGGAGTTGCCGTGGCCCCAGGGGTCGTCGCGCAGCGCGAGCTTCCCGTACTTCCACGACCGCACCACGTTGTAGATGAACGGGATCACCGAGGCGCCGAGCACGAAGCTGAAGATCGTCGAGATCATGTTCAGCGTGGTGAACGTGTCGGTCGGCAGGTAATCCACGTAGCGGCGCGGCATGCCCTCGTTGCCGAGCCAGTGCTGCACGAGGAACGTGCCGTGGAAGCCGACGAAGGTCATCCAGAACTGCAGCTTGCTCAGCCGCTCGTCCATCATCCGGCCGCACATCTTCGGGAACCAGAAGGTGATCCCGGCGTAGGCGGCGAACACCACGGTGCCGAAGACGACGTAGTGGAAGTGGGCGATGACGAAGTAGGAGTCCGACACGTGCCAGTCCAGCGGCGGGCTGGCCAGCAGGACGCCGGTCAGGCCACCGAGGAGGAACGTGATCATGAAGCCCATCGACCACAGCATCGGGCTCTCGAACGTCATCTGGCCGCGCCACATGGTGCCGATCCAGTTGAAGAACTTGAGGCCCGTCGGCACCGCGATCAGGTAGGTCAGGAAGGCGAAGAAGGGCAGCAGCACCGCGCCCGTGGCGTACATGTGGTGGGCCCACACGGCCAGCGACAGGAAGCCGATGGCAAGGGTCGCGCCGACCATGCCCTTGTAGCCGAACAGCGGCTTGCGGGCGAAGACCGGGATGATCTCGGTGATGATGCCGAAGAACGGCAGCGCGATGATGTAGACCTCGGGGTGGCCGAAGAACCAGAACAGGTGCTGCCACAGCAGCGGCCCGCCGTTCTCGGTGGAGTAGATCTGCGAGCCCAGGTTCCGGTCGGCCAGCAGCGCCATCAGCGCCGCGGTCAGGATCGGGAAGGCCAGCAGGATCAGGATGCTGGTCACCAGGGCGTTCCAGGTGAAGATCGGCATCCGGAACATCGTCATGCCGGGCGCGCGCAGGCAGACGATCGTGGCGATGAAGTTGACGCCACCGAGGATCGTGCCCAGACCGGAGACCGCCAGGCCGCCGATCCACAGGTTGGCGCCGACGCCGGGCGAGTGCACCACGTTGGACAGCGGCGTGTAGGCCGTCCAGCCGAAGTCGGCCGCCCCGCCGGGGGTCGCGAAGCTGGAGACCACGGTCAGGCTGCCGAAGAGGAACAGCCAGAACGACAGCGCGTTCAGCCGCGGGAAGGCGACGTCCGGCGCGCCGATCTGCAGCGGCATGATCAGGTTCGCGAAGGCGAAGAACAGCGGCGTCGCGAACATCAGCAGCATGAGCGTGCCGTGCATCGTGAACAGCTGGTTGTACTGCTCCGGCGACAGGAACTGCAGCTCCGGGCGACCCAGCTCGGCCCGGATCAGCATGGCCATCAGGCCGCCCAGGATGAAGAACATGAACGAGGCGGCCAGGTACATCAGGCCGATGGTCTTGTGGTCGGTCGTCCGCAGCAGGTTGGACAGCCGCGAACCCTTCTCGACCACGTGAGCCGGGCTCGGCCGACTCACGATGGGCGCCGGTGCAATCGTCACGCCCCGCAGCTTAGACAGGTGCTCCGACGACCCGTCCGCGGGACGGGCCGGACGCGCCGCGCGGCCCGGACCCGGCGCTCGGTCGGTCAGCCGGGCCTGCGGTAGACCGCCACCCGGACGGCGACCGTGACCTCCACCCGCTCCGGCAGCGCGGCCAGCCGGGCGGCCCGGTCGGCGGCCGCCAGGTGCCGGGCGTGCGGGCCCATGCCGACCAGCGTCCCGATCGCGGCGCGGTCCAGCAGCAGCGCCTCGCGCCCCGTCGCGCCGGTCACCGGCACCAGGTGCGGCTCGAGCGTCCCGGCCAGCCGGGCGTCCTTGTCGGGGTCCACGCGGAGCAGCCCGAGCGGCCCGACCAGCTCGGCCAGGTGGTCGGCCGCCGGCGTCACCACGACCAGCCGGCCGTCGGTGGCGAGGACGCGGGCGATCTCCGGGCCGTTGCGCGGCGCGAAGACGACGAGCACGCGGTCGACCGCGCCGTCCCGCACGGGCAGCCGGGCCCAGGTGTCGGCGACCACCGCCATGGCCCGCGGGTGCGCGCGGGCCGCCCGGCGGGCGGCGTACCGGGAGGAGTCCAGGACCACGCCGGTCGCCCCCGGCAGCCGGTCGAGGACGGCGGCGAGGTGGTGGCCGGTGCCGCCGCCCAGGTCGAGCAGCCGTGCGGGTGCGGCTCCTCCTCCCCCGAGCACGGCGTCCCCGAGGGCCGCGGCCACGCCCGCGTAGTGACCGGCCTCGAGGAAGGCCACCCGGTCGGCCACCATCTCCGCCGAGTCACCCGAGGGCGCGCGGTGCCCCGGCGGGAGCAGGGTCACGTGCCCCTGGCGGGCCCGGTCGAAGGAGTGCCCGGCCGGGCAGCGCAGGAGCGCACCGTCCTCCCCCGCCGCCAGCCCGGCACCGCAGACCGGGCAGGCGAGCACCGCGACGGCGGCGTCCGGCAGCGCGGGGCGGCCGCTCATGCGCGCGGCGGCACCGCGTGCAGGACGACGTCGCGCAGCCGCCCGGCGTCGGCGACGGCGGTCATGAACGTGCCGTGCGGCTGGCGACGGCGGTCGGTGGGCGACCCGGGGTTGAGCAGCCGCAGGCCGGAGGGCGCCGTGGTGTCCCACGGGATGTGGCTGTGCCCGAACACCAGGACGTCGGTGTCGGGGAAGCGGGCGGCGCACCGGAGCTCCCGGCCCTTGGCGTCGCCCGTCTCGTGGACGACGGCGAGGCGAACGCCCTCGATCTCGGCATGGGCCACCTCGGGCAGCCGCTCGCGCAGCGCCCCGTGGTCGTTGTTGCCGTGCACCGCCACCAGCCGCCGCGACCGCTCCTCGAGGAGGTCCAGCAGGGCCACGTCGACCCAGTCGCCGGCGTGGACGACCACGTCCGAGGTCACGATCGCGTCCCAGAGGGAATGAGGTAGGTCACGGGCCCGCTTCGGCAGGTGCGTGTCCGAGGTGAACACCAGCGAAACAGGCACGCGGACATCGTCGCAGGCCGTTACGTTGCTGCCGCGGCCGGCGATCCCGGCTCACCCGCCCGAACGATGAGGACCCCGTGACAGACCCCGTGCACACCACAGCCGCGGACGGGGCCCAGCCCCCCGCCGACGAGCCCTACGAGCGCCGCTGGCTGGCCCTCGGCATCATCTCGATGACCGTCCTCCTCGTGGTCCTCGACGCCACGATCGTCAACATCGCCCTTCCCGCGGTCACCGCGGACCTGGGGATCAGCCAGGCCAGCCAGCAGTGGATCGTCACCGCCTACACGCTGACCTTCGGCGGCTTCCTGCTCCTGGGCGGCCGCATCGCCGACTTCTGGGGCCGCAAGCGCGCCTACCTCTTCGGGGCAGCCGGCTTCGCGCTCGCCTCCGCGCTCGGCGGCGTCGCCCAGAACGAGGCGATGCTCTTCGGCGCCCGGGCCCTCCAGGGCCTGTTCGCCGCGCTGCTGGCGCCGGCGTCCCTGGCGCTGATCACCATGCTGTTCACCGAGCCCAAGGAGCGGGCCAAGGCCTTCGGCGTCTACGGCGCCCTGGCCGGCGGCGGTGCCGCCATCGGGCTGCTGCTGGGCGGCATCCTCACCGAGTACGCCGACTGGCGCTGGTGCTTCTGGGTCAACCTGCCCATCGCCGTGCTCGCCATCGTGCTGGCGAGCCGGTACGTGCCGGAGAGCAAGGCGCCGGGCGACACCAGCTACGACATCCCCGGCGCGGTGCTCGTCACCGCGGGGCTCGCCTCGATCGTCTACGGCTTCACCCGCGTCGCCGAGGCGGCGCAGACGAACTCCGCCGAGGCGCGGGCGGCCAACGAGGCGGCCCAGGCCCAGGGCAGCACCACGCTGGTGTCGCCGGAGAGCGGCTGGGCCGACGGCCTCGCGTGGGTGTTCATCGTCGGCGGGGTGGTCCTCGTGGCCCTCTTCGTCGTCCTGGAGCTGCGGACCCGCAACCCGCTGCTGCCGATGCGCATCGTGCTGGACCGGAACCGCGGCGGGGCGTACCTGACCTCGACGCTCGTCGGCGCCGGCCTCATCGGGTCGTTCTTCTTCCTGTCGCTGTACTTCCAGCAGGTGTTGGACTACTCGCCGGTGCGCGCCGGCCTCGCCTCGCTGCCGACGACGCTGGGCGTCTTCATCGCGGCCGGTGCGGCCAGCGTCCTGGTGCCGAGGATCGGACCCCGGCCCCTCATGATCGCCGGCGGGCTGTTCGCTGCGGCCGGGCTCTTCACGCTCTCCTTCGTCGGGGTCGACACCGGGTTCTGGCAGCTGCCGTTCCCCGGCGAGCTGCTGCTGGGCCTGGGCCTGGGCTTCACCTTCGTGCCGCTGTCCAACCTGGCGCTCATCGGCGCCGGGCAGCGCGACGCCGGCGCGGCCAGCGCGATGCTCAACGCCACCCAGCAGGTGGGTGCCTCGATCGGCACCGCCGTCCTCGCGTCGCTGTCGGTCGCCGCGATCAGCACCTACACCGCGGACGCGCTGACCTCCGGCGGGGACCCGCGCGACCCGGCCATCGGCCTCCAGGCGCAGGTCGAGGGCTACACCACCGCCTTCACCTGGGCCTCGGGGCTGCTGGTGATCGGCGCGCTGGTCTCGGCGTTCCTGGTGAAGGCGACGAAGGAGGACCTGCCGGCCGAGGACGCCGTCGTCCACGCGGGGTAGCTCAGCGGGACTGCTGGGCCAGCGCCTTCAACCGCGCGTTGTAGGCGTTGAGCTCGGCGTCCCCGCTGCGGTCGGCGGCCCGGTCCAGCGCCCGGGCCCGGCGCTCGTCGGAGCCCATCCACGACACCAGCACGACGATGAGCACGATCACCGTCGGCAGCTCGCCGAAGGACCACGCGATGCCCCCGGCGACGGTCTGGTCGCCGACCGGGTCGATGCCCCAGGAGGCCGGCGGGTTCGCGAAGCTGTCCACCAGCAGCCCGCTGGCGACCATCACCGCCACCCCGAAGAAGGCGTGGAACGGCACCGGGATGACCAGCTCGAGGATGCGCGTCGGGTGGCTGTGCGTGTTCGGCCACGGGTCCTGGGCGATGACCGGGCCGAAGAAGAGCAGCCCGGTGACGACGAAGTGGGTGAGCATGAACTGGTGCCCGACGGGGTTGCTCATCAGCGCGTCGAAGACCGGCGTGAAGTAGATCCCGTAGAGGCTGGCGACGAACAGCGGCACGGTGAACCCCGGCGAGGCGAGGAACCGGGTGAACCGGCTGTGCAGGAAGTTCAGCAGCAGGGCCCGGGGCGCCGCCGCTGCCCCCCGGCCGCGGGGCAGCGTGCGCAGGGCGAGGGTGACCGGGGCGGCGAGCAGCAGCAGGATCGGCGTGATCATCGCCAGCACCATGTGCTGGACCATGTGCAGGCTGAACAGCACCATGCTGTAGCCGTTCAGCCAGGTGCCGGTCACCGCGACGACCGACAGCGTGCCGGCGATCCAGGAAGCGGTCCGCCACCACGGCCAGCGCACGCCGGTGCGGCGCAGCCGGACCACGGCGACGAGGTAGAGCGCGAGCCCCACCAGCGCGAGGACGGCGAGCACCGACCACCGGTCGAGGTGCGGGAGGAACACCCGGCCCCAGGTGGGCGGCTCGTCCGGCACCCACATGCCCGAGTGCTGCCCGTGCCCGTGACCGTGCCCGTCCACCGACGCCTCCCGCCCCGCTCCCTGCGCTGCCGCGTCCACTGTCCCACCCCCGCGACCCGGAGGGACGGCCGCGCCGGGAGCAGCCGGTTCAGTCGTGGACGGGCGCCTCGTGCGCCGAGTGCGCGGGCGACTCGAGCTGGAAGGTGCAGTGCTCGACGTCGAAGTGCTCCCCGAGGCAGGCGCACAGCGCGTCGAGCACGCGCCCCCCGTGCCCGGACTCGAGGGCCTCGTCGGTGACGACGACGTGCGCCGACAGCACCGGGGACCCCGAGGTGATCGTCCACGCGTGCAGGTCGTGCACCCCGATGACGCCGTCGACACCGAGGACGTGCCGCCGCACGTCTGCGAGGTCGACACCGCGGGGCGCGGCCTCCAGCAGCACGTCGAGGGCCTCGCGCAGCAGGTGCCAGGCCCGCGGCAGCACGAGCGCGCCGATGACCAGCGAGGCGAGCGTGTCGGCGGGTGTCCAACCGGTGACCGCGATGACGAGCGCCGCCACCACGACGGCCACGGACCCGAGGGCGTCGGCGAGCACCTCGAGGTAGGCGCCCCGGAGGTTGAGCGACTCCTCCCGTCCCTGGCGCAGGATCGCCAGCGACACGAGGTTCACCGCGAGCCCGACCGCGCCGACGGCGAGGACCAGGCCGGAGCCGATCTCCGGGGGGTCACCGATCCGGCGGACGGCCTCGACCAGCACGTAGCCGGCCACCCCGAGCAGCAGCAGCCCGTTCGCGACGGCGGCCAGGATCTCGGCGCGCTGCCAGCCGAAGGTGCGCCGTCCCCGGGCGGGCCGCTGGGCGAGGGTGACCGCGGCCAGGGCCAGCGCGATGCCGACGGAGTCGGTGGCCATGTGACCGGCGTCGGCCAGCAGGGCCAGCGAGCCGGTGAGGACGGCGCCGACGACCTCCGCGACGAGGACGGCGAGCGTCAGCCCCAGCACCAGGGCCAGCCGGCCCCGCCGGTTGCCGGCCGCCGTGCCGTGGGCTGCTCCGTGGTCGTGCCCCACGCGCCCTCCCTCGCCGTTCCGCGCACGAGTGTGCCGGACGCGCGACGCCCCCGGCCGGAGCAGGTCCGGGCGGGGGCGTCGCGGCGTGCGGCGGGTGTCAGAGGTTGACGCCGCGCTCCCGCAGCCACGGGATGGGGTCGACCTTCGTGCCGTCGAGGCCGCCGAGGTGCACCTCGAAGTGCAGGTGCGGCCCGGTCGACTGACCGCGGTTGCCGAGCAGCGCGATGATGTCGCCGGCCCGGACGACCTGGCCCGGCTGCACGAGGATCTCGTCCATGTGGCCGTAGACGGTCACGTCGCCGTTGTCGTGCTGGATGTAGACCGCCAGGCCGTAGCCGCTGGCGGGGCCGGCCTCCAGGACGACGCCGTCCATGACCGAGTACTCGGGCGTCCGCATCGGGGCGGCGAGGTCGATCCCGGTGTGCACCGTCCCCCAGCGGGCACCGAAGCCGCTGGTGAGGCGGGCACCGTTGATCGGGGCCACCACCTTGGGCCGGGCCGCCTCGGCCGCGGCCTGGAAGGCCTCCGCGGCCGCGACGACGGCCTGCACGTCGGCCGCGGCCTGCGCGTCGGCGGCGGCGGCCGTCGCGGCATCCCGCTCGTTGCGGCTGGCGACCAGGTCCTGGAGGAGGCGGGTCGACTCGGCGTCGTCCGGCGCGGCGGCCGGCTCGCCGGACAGGCCGAGCTGCTCCGCGACGCTGACCGTCCCGGCCACGGCCGTCGCGTCGGCCCGGGCGGAGGGGTCGGTGTCGACGACGGCACCCAGGGAGACGGCGCCGACCAGGCCGGCGGCGAGGTAGAGGGCCGGACGGCGGCGCACGGTGGGCACCCGGTGCCGGCCGCGCCGGCGGACGGCGGTGGCGAGCTCCGGGGTCACGGCCGCCGGCTCGGGCTGCAGACCCTCGAGCGCCTCGTCCACGAACGCCGGCTCGGCGACCGGCTCGTCGGTGTCCCCGTCGGCCGGTGCGGCGTCCTCCGCGGCGCGCTGGCGCGGGAAGGGCGTGGGCCGGGCGGACGTCACGGGCCCGGCAGCGGGCGCCTCGACGGCGACGGCCGCCTCGGCGGTCGCCGTGGGCGCCGGCTCCTCCTCGGGAGCGGCAGCCCGCGCGGCGGCCGCCCGGGCCGTGGCGGCGGCGCGTGCGGCCACCCGCGCGGCGGCGGTGCCGACGACGGCCGCCCCGGCCGCGGCCGTCCGGGCGGCGGTGGCGGCCGAGCCCCGGCGAGCCGGGCGCTGTCCGGAGGTGGCGTCACCGGATGGGGCGGTCCCCTTCCGCGGCGCCTTCCCCCGGCGCTGCGACGGGACCTGCGGGGTGACCGTCCCGGCGACCTCTCCGGCCGGGCGCCGCGAGGTTCCGCGGACCGGGGCGGGGATCTCGGCCGGGGCCGCGGGAGCGGCCACCTGACCGTCGTCGACGCGGCGATCGTGGTGGAGCGAAGTCATGCACCTGGGGCTTCCGTAGGGGGCATTGCCGTGCTCCCGGGGAGAGGAGCGGGGCCCATGTAAACACGCCGTGATCGGTTCGTGATCTGCGTCGCGGGGTAGGAACGCCTGGTTCTGTGGGGTTGCCCACGGAAAACCACCGGTGTGATTCCGCGGTCCGTAATGACTGGTTGACGCAGCGTGAGGGGCGCGCGCGATCTGGTTGAAAGTCGCGCGACACAGCTCACGGAGGGGCAGAAGACCCTTCCAAGGCCGACATCACGACCCCGACGAGGGAGAAGAACCGCATGCGCGCAGTGACCTGGCACGGCCGAGGAGACGTCCGGGTGGACACCGTCCCGGACCCCACGATCCAGGAGCAGACCGACGTCGTCGTCGAGATCACCTCCAGCGGGATCTGCGGCTCAGACCTCCACCTGATCGAGGTCATGGCGCCGTTCATGACCGTGGGCGACGTCATGGGCCACGAGCCGATGGGGATCGTCCGCGAGGTCGGCAAGGAGGTCACCGCGGTCAAGCCCGGTGACCGCGTCGTCGTCCCCTTCAACATCTCCTGCAACACCTGCTGGATGTGCTCGCAGGGCCTGAACTCCCAGTGCGAGACCACCCAGAACCGCGAGCAGGGCATGGGCGCCTCGCTGTTCGGCTACACCAAGCTCTACGGGCAGGTGCCCGGCGGCCAGGCGGAGTACCTGCGCGTGCCCTTCGGCAACACCCTGCCGATCAAGGTGCCCGACGCCCCGCTCGACGACCGGTTCGTCTACCTCTCCGACGTCCTGCCCACCGCGTGGCAGGCCGTGCAGTACGCCGGCATCCCGCAGGGCGGCAGCGTGCTGGTGCTCGGGTTGGGACCGATCGGCGACATGTGCACCCGCATCGCCAAGCACCTCGGCGCCGGGCAGGTCATCGCCTCCGACGTCGTCCCCGAGCGGCTCGCCCGCGCACGGCGCAACGGCATCACCGTCATCGACACGACGACCCAGGCCGACGTGGTGGCGCAGGTGCGCGACCTGACCGCGGGCCGCGGACCCGACGCGGTGATCGACGCCGTCGGCATGGAGGCGCACGGCTCGCCGGTGGCCTCCTTCGCGCAGAAGGCGTCCGCGATCGTCCCCGACGCGATCATGGAGAAGGTCATGCAGGTGGCCGGCATCGACCGGCTGGCGGCGCTGAACACGGCCATCGAGGCGGTGCGCCGCGGCGGCACCATCTCGCTGTCCGGCGTCTACGGCGGCGCCACCGACCCGCTGCCGCTCATGCGGATGTTCGACAAGCAGATCCAGCTGCGGATGGGCCAGGCCAACGTGTGGCGCTGGGTGCCCGACATCCTGCCGCTGCTGCTCGACGGCGACCCGCTCGGCGTCGACGACTTCGCCACCCACCGCGTGCCGCTGGAGCAGGCGCCGGAGGCCTACGCCAACTTCCGCGAGAAGAAGGACGGCGCGGTCAAGGTGCTGATCCAGCCCTGACCGGGGCGCACCGGGGGCGGGCCGGCGGCCCGCCCCCGGTGTGAGCAGCTCCACCGCCGATCCGGGCATGGGCGCCCGGGTCGGTGCTGCTGCACCCCGCAGACGACGAGGCAGCCTGCCTCGCCCCCGGCATCCAGGACGACGCAGTCCGCCGGCTCCACCCTCCGCGTCCCCTGGAGTCCTCCCCCGTGCCCCGCGCCCTGCTCGCCCTCGCCATCGGCGCCTTCGGCATCGGCACCACCGAGTTCGTCGTCATGGGCATGCTGCCCGAGATCGCCGACGGGCTCGACGTCTCGGTGTCCGCCGTCGGCCTGCTCATCTCGGCCTACGCCATCGGCGTGGTCGTGGGTGCACCGACGCTGACCGCGCTCGGGCTCCGCTTCACCCCGCGGCAGACCCTCGTCGCGCTGATGGTGGTGTTCACCGTCGGCAACCTGCTCGCCGCGCTCTCCCCCACCTACGGCACCCTCGCCGCCGCGCGGGTGCTCACCGCGCTCGCGCACGGCTCCTTCTTCGGCGTCGGCGCCATCGCTGCCCGCCGCCTGGTCGCCCCCGAGCGCGCGACCCAGGCGATCTCGCTCATGGTCACCGGGCTGACGCTGGCCAACGTCGTCGGCGTCCCGGCCGGCACGTGGGTCGCCCAGCAGACCAGCTGGCGGCTGGTGCTGGCCGCCATCGCCGGCATCGGCGTGCTCACCATCGCCGGGCTGCTCGCGTGGCTCCCCGCCGACGCCGGCGAGCCGGCCGACCTGCGCACCGAGCTCTCGGCGTTCCGCAGCCGCCAGGTGTGGCTGGTCCTCGCCCTGACCATGGTCGGGTTCGCGGCGACCTTCGCCGTCTACAGCTACGTGACGCCGATCCTCACCGACCTCGCCGGGCTCTCCCCCGGCGACGTCACGCCGGTGCTCGCCCTGTTCGGCGTCGGCACGACGGTCGGCACGCTGGCCGGCGGCCGGCTCGGCGCGCGCTTCGGCTTCGGTCTCGTCGCGCTCGGCATGCTCGGGGTCGCCGTCGTCCTCGGGGTGTTCGCCTCCTCCGCGGGCAGCCCGCTGGCCGCCGTCGTCCTGCTGGTGCTGTTCGGGACGCTCGGCTTCGCGATGGGGCCGATCGTGCTCAACGGCGTGATCGAGGCCGCGGAGGTCCCCGGCGGCGGCAGCCTGGTCTCGGCCGCCAACCAGGCCGCGTTCAACGTGGCCAACGCGCTCGGTGCGGCGCTCGGCGCCCTGGTCATCTCCCTCGGCTGGGGGCTCACCGCCCCGATGTGGGTGGGCGCGGGCCTGGCAGTCGGCGGTGCCGGCCTCGCCCTGCTGGTCCGGCGCGGCGCCCGGCCGACGACGCCGGCGCCCACCCCGGCGACCAGCCCGGTGGCGGAGCCCGTCGGCGCGCGCTGACCGCGCACGGTCTGCCGCCAGGGGGTAGGGAGGAGCCCATGACCACCGGCACCGCAGAGACCTCCGGCAGCTACCCCCTCGCCGGCCGCGCCGTCCCCCGGCTCGGCTACGGCGCGATGCAGCTGGCGGGCCCGCACGTCATGGGGCCGCCGGCCGATCGCGACGAGGCGATCGCGGTGCTGCGGCGCGCCGTCGAGCTCGGCGTCCGGCACATCGACACCAGCGACTACTACGGCCCGCACGTCGTCAACGAGCTGATCCGCGAGGCGCTGCACCCCTATCCGGAGGACCTGGTCCTGGTCACGAAGGTGGGCGCACGCCGGACCCCCGAGGGCGGCTGGCCCGAGGCCCTGTCGGCCGCCGAGCTGCGCTCGGCGGTCGAGGACAACCTGCGCAACCTGGGCGTCGAGGCCGTCGACGTCGTCAACCTGCGGATGCCGGGCTTCGCCGCGCCCGAGGAGCGGTCGCTGGCCGAGCCGTTCGAGGCGCTGGCCGCGCTGCAGCAGGAAGGGCTGGTCCGGCACCTGGGCGTCAGCAACGTGACCACGCAGATGCTCGCCGAGGCCCGGGCCATCGCACCGGTCGCCTGCGTGCAGAACCACTACAACCTCGTGCACCGCGCCGACGACCCGCTGATCGACGCCCTGGCGCGGGAGGACATCCCCTACGTGCCGTACTTCCCGCTGGGCGGCTTCACCCGGGTGCAGTCGGCCGCGCTGGACACCGTGGCCCGCCGGCTGGAGACGACGCCGATGCAGGTGGCGCTGGCCTGGCTGCTGGCCCGCTCCCCCAACGTGCTGCTCATCCCGGGGACGTCGTCGGTCGCCCACCTCGAGGAGAACATGCTGGCCGGGGCGCGGGTGCTCGGCCCGCTGGAGCTGCGGGAGCTCGACCGCATCGGCGGCACCGGCGAGCCCGACGTCGACCTGTAGCCGGTCTCCTCAGCCCACCGGGCCGAGCACCCGGTCCAGGTGCGCGTTGCCGAGCACGCCGGCCGGGTCCAGCCGGGCCCGCAGCGCGGTGAACTCGTCGAAGCGCGGGTAGCGGGTGCGCAGCGTGGCGGCGTCCAGCCCGTGCAGCTTGCCCCAGTGCGGCCGCCCGCCGACGCTGCCGGCCATCGACTCCAGCGCGGCGAACCACGCGCCGGGGTCGGTGCGCGCCGGCACGTGCGCGGCGATGTAGGCGGTGTCCCGGCCGGAGGCCGTGGACAGCGTGATGTCGTCGGCCGCGGCCACCCGCACCTCGACCGGGAAGGCGGCCCGGAACTCCCCCGCCTCCGCGATCCGGTGCAGCTCGGTGAGGATCGCCGGGGCCTCCGCGCGCGGGACGGCGTACTCCATCTCGAGGAAGCGGACCCGGCGCCGGCTGACGAAGACGCGGTGCGAGGTGTCGGTCCAGGTGCGCGCGCCCATACCTCCCGACGCGAAGGCTGCCAGCCGCGGGATCGCCGCGGGCCGCCGCCGGCCGGCGGCGACGATCCCGGCGAAGACGGCGTTCGACAGCACCTCGTCCTCCCACACCGCCCGCCACCGGGGCAGCGGCTGGAGCCCGGCCTCCAGCGGGAGGCGGGTGTTCCGCTTGGTCAGGCAGCGGCTGGTGTGCGGGAACCAGTAGAACTCGACGTGGTCGGTCGAGGTCATGAACTCGTCGAAGCCCTCGAGCAGCTCGCCGAGCCGCGCGGGGCCCTCCTCGGCGCGCAGCGCGAAGGCGGGCTCGGCCTGCAGGGTCACGGTGTCCAGCACGCCCAGGGCACCCAGCCCGACGCGGGCGGCGGCGAGGACGTCCGGGTTCTCGTCGGCCGAGCAGCGCAGCCGCGAGCCGTCGGGCAGCACCAGCACCATCGCGCGCACCTGGGTGGCCAGGCCGCCGAAGGCCGCACCGGTGCCGTGCGTCCCGGTGGACAGCGCGCCGGACACCGTCTGCCGGTCGATGTCGCCGAGGTTGGTCAGGCTCCAGCCGCGGGCGGCCAGCTCGGCGTTGAGGCGGTGCAGGGGCATCCCCGCCTGCACGGTCACCAGCCCGGTGCTGCCGACGTCCACCAGCGCCGCGTGCTCGTCGAGCACCAGCTGCACGTCGTCCGGCCGGGCGATCGGCGTGAACGAGTGGCCCGAGCCGACCGGGCGCACACGGCGCCCGGTCTCCGCGGCCCGGACGAGGGCCGCGGCGATCTCGTCGGCACCGGCCGGGTGGACGACGTCGACCCCGGACGCCCGCTGGTTGCCCGCCCAGTTGCGCCAGCTGCCGCTGCCCGCACCACCCCTGGTGATCACCGGCGAATGGTGGCACCCGGCGGCGTGCCGCGCAGCCACCTGCCGATGATCGACTCGGATGGCGGGTCAGTGGGCCACCGTGGGCGGGGGTGGCGGGTGGGGCGACCGGTTGCCGCACCGTGTCCGAGCGCGCGTGTCCGCGCGGACGAGTTGCCGTCCGCTGCGCATACGGTCCCGCCTCGTACCCATACCCGTGACGAGGAGTTCCGTTGTCCCAGCCTCCGCAGGCGCCCTACCAGTACTATGCGCCGCCGCCGCAGTTCGCCCCGCCCAAGAAGGGTGCCGGCCTTGCGATCGCGTCGATGGTGCTGGGCATCATCGCGCTGCTCCTCAGCTGGATCCCGATCATCAACAACCTGGCGGCCGTCCTGGCCGTCGTGGGCCTGGGCCTCGGCATCCCAGCCTTCCTCCGCGCCCGCAAGGGCACGCACGAGGGTCGCGGCATGGCCATCGCCGGGCTCGTCACCTCCGTCGTGGCGCTCGTCGTCGTGATCGCCACCCAGGCCTTCTACTCGGAGGTCATCGACGAGGTGGAGCGCGAGCTCGACCGGGACGTCAGTAGCGCCGCACCGGATGACATCGTCGACGAGGACGAGCCGTCGGACGCCCAGGTCGAGGAGTCCGGCGACGTCGTCCCGCTCGGCACGCCGGCGCAGGTAGGCGACTACGAGGTGACCGTCGACGCCGTCCAGCTCGACGCGAACGAGGTCGTGGCCGGGGCCAACCAGTTCAACGACCCGCCGACCGGCCAGTACGTCCTCGCCACGCTGACGGTCACGTACGGCGGGACGGAAGAGGGCTTCCCGGGGATGGACCTGACCGCGATCTTCCACGGCTCGGACTCCCGCCAGTACAGCGACTCCGACTGCTCGGCGGTCACCCCGGACGACTCGATGCAGACGCCGACGCTCAACCCCGGCGGCGTGGACACCTTCGAGTTCTGCATGGACGTCGCACCCGAGGCGCTGGCCGGCGGCCGGCTTTCCATCGAGCCGACCTTCAGCTGGGACTCCGACGAGCGGGTCTTCTTCGCGATCGGCTGATCCGGCCCAGCATCTCCGCCGTCGACCATCGTCCCCGTGCCGGCGACACGGGGCGCCGCGCCGCGGACCCGAGCACGGGGACGATGATCGACACGGGGTGATGGGTCAGCGGGCGCGGGCGACCCGGGTCTCGTCGAAGACCGGCTCGGTCGACTCATAGACCCGCCCGTCGGCGCCGAAGACCACGAAGCGGTCGAAGGAGCGGGCGAACCAGCGGTCGTGGGTGACCGCCAGGACCGTGCCGTCGAAGGCGTCCAGCGCCTCCTCCAGCGCCTCGGCCGAGAGGACGTCGAGGTTGTCGGTGGGCTCGTCGAGGAGCAGCAGCGTGG
Source organism: Blastococcus sp. SYSU D01042 (assembly GCF_054050515.1). NCBI lineage: Bacteria > Bacillati > Actinomycetota > Actinomycetes > Geodermatophilales > Geodermatophilaceae > Blastococcus > Blastococcus sp. SYSU D01042. The sequence continues at coordinate 90,902 of NZ_JBJGZM010000009.1, forward strand.
CACCGGACAGCTCGAGCAGCAGGATCTGGAAGCGCGCCTGCTGCCCGCCGGACATCGTCCGGAACGGCTGGTCCCCCGCCCCGGCCAGGCCGTAGCGGCGCAGCGCGGCCATCGCCCGGCCGCGGTCGACCCCCGGCCGGCCCGGCTCCCCGTGCCACAGCAGGTCGACCGGCGTCCGGTCCTGCCACTCGGGGTGCGCGTGGGTCTGCGCGAAGAACCCGGGGACGACGCGCGCGCCGAGGCGCCAGTCGCCGGTGTGCGCCACCGACTGCCCGGCGAGCAGCCGCAGGAAGTGCGACTTGCCCGCGCCGTTGGCCCCAAGGACGCCGACCCGGTCGCCGTAGAAGACCTCCAGGTCGAACGGCTGCATCAGCCCGCTGAGCTCCAGCCCCTGGGCGGTGACCGCGCGGACGCCGGTGCGCCCGCCGCGCAGCCGCATCGACACCTTCTGCTCCGGCGGGCGCTCCGGCGGCGGGCCCGCGGCCTCGAACTTGGCCAGCCGGGTCTGCATCGCGTGGTAGCGGTTGGCCATGTCCGGCGAGTTCGCGGCCTGCTGCTGCATCGTCCGCACCAGGTCGATCAGCCGCTGGTGCTCCTCGTCCCAGCGTCGGCGCAGCTCGGCCAGCCGCTCGTGCCGCGCCGCCCGCGCCTCGTGGTAGCTGACGAAGCCGCCGCCGTGCACCCACGCCGTCCCGCCCTCGACGGTGACCACGCGGTCGGCCACCCGGGCGAGCAGTTCCCGGTCGTGGCTGACGAACAGCACCGTCTTGCGGGTCTCCAGCAGCCGCTCCTCGAGCCACCGCTTGCCGGGGACGTCGAGGTAGTTGTCCGGCTCGTCGAGCAGCAGCACCTGGTCCGGTCCGCGCAGCAGCGCCTCCAGCGCCAGCCGCTTCTGCTCTCCGCCGGAGAGCGTGGACAGCTCCCGGTACTTGCAGCGGTCGTACGGGACGCCGAGCGCCGCGACCGTCACCGTGTCCCAGGTGACCTCCGCGTCGTAGCCGCCGGCGTCCCCCCACGCGGACAGCGCCTCGGCGTAGGCCATCTGCGCGCGCTCGTCGTCGGTCTCCATCAGCGCGAGCTCGGTGGCCTGCACGGCGTCCCAGGCGGTGCGGACGGCGGGCGGCGAGAGGTCGACCAGCAGCTGCTGGACGGTCGAGTCGTCGCGGACCGAGCCGATGAACTGGCGCATCACGCCGAGCCCCCCGGTGCGGGCGACCGCCCCGGCCTCGGGGACGAGGTCTCCGGCGATGATGCGCAGCAGCGTCGTCTTGCCCGCGCCGTTCTCGCCCACCAGCGCGGCCCGGGCACCCTCGCCGATGCGGAACGAGACGTCGGCCAGCAGCACCCGCCCGTCGGACAGCGTGTGCCGGACCCCGCTCACGTCGACCGACCCCGCTCCGATGCCCACCCGGACATCCTCCCGGCAGGGGCAAGCCGATTGCCGCGGGGCGGTCAGCCGATGCGGGAGTCCAGGCGGTAGCGGGCCAGCCGCTCGACCAGCTCCGGCATCGCGCCGATCGGCGAGCCCCCCAGGTCGCGCCGGCTCTCCCGGACCACGCGCACCACCAGCTGCGGGCGCACGCGCCCGGCGTACTCGCCGCGGAGCCGGTCCACGGCCTGCTCGACGGCCGGGTCGGCCGGCTCGGTGCAGGAGATCTCGGCCGAGGGCTCGGGGCAGCTGGACGGGACGGTCAGGGTCATCGACGTCCTCCGGGACGTGGGAGTGCCGTTTCTCGCCGGCTCGTCCACCGTGCCGGGCGGGGGGACCCCGCACCAGGGACCTAGGTCATCGCGCCGACGACGCGCCGGTGAAGTACTCGTTGCGCCCCGACGAGGTGGTCGCGGCCGCATCGCGCAGCAGGGAGGCCAGCTCGCCGGCGTCGACCCGGTCCAGCGAGGTGAACCGGATGCAGCTCTTCCCGCAGGAGACCGTGCCGAGCCGCTCGGCCCGGTCCTCGGCCAGGTAGCCGCCGTCCACCACAGCGCAGACGTACAGGGAGAGGTGCCGCTTCTGGGCGGCCAGGGCGATCAGCGGCCAGGTCGTCGTCTCCTTCGCCGAGCGCGGCCGGTAGGGCATGAGCCCGTACCCGATCATCTGCCCGGGGCCGACCGGCACCAGCACGCGGTCGAGGCCGGGCGCGGCCTCCCGCACCAGCGCATCCACCCGGCGCAGCTCCGGCTCCCGCGTACCCGCCGCGGCGAACCAGGCGTCGAACGCGTCGCCGGTCACGGCGCCGTCAGCCCAGGGCGATCGACAGGATCGTCGCGCCGGCCGCCAGCACCATGGCGAACACGATCACGGCCGCCACCATGCGCCTGCGCCGCTCCGCCCGCGAACCCCTCGTACCGGTCACGACCGGCACGTTACCGCCGCGCGGCGCCGCCCGGCAGGTGCCTGCCGTCCCGGGCTCGGAATCGTCGGACCCCGGTGGCACCGTGGGGCCGTGCCGACGACGACGGGATCCGAGGTGGGGCTGCTCCGGCTGGTCGCTCAGGGGCTGGCCGGGCAGCGCGCGGCCACGCCGGTCGAGGCGGTCCGCCGGCTCACCGCCGCGCAGGGGCAGAACCACCCGGGCTCGCTCACCTCCGTGGCGCTGCGCACCGCCGCCCGCGCGCGCGACGAGGTCACCGCTGCCCTGGACCGCGGCGAGATCGTCCGCTCGTGGCCGATGCGCGGCACCCTGCACCTCACCGCCGCCGAGGACCTGCCGTGGACGCTCGACCTGCTCGGCGAGCGCGCCCTGCGCGGGGTGGCCAAGCGGCGGGCGGCTCTCGGGCTCACCGACGCCGACGTCGCCCGCGCGTGCGAGGCCGTCGCCGCGGCGCTGGCCGGCGGCCGGCGGCTCACCCGGGCGCAGCTGCTGGCCGCGATCGAGGCCGGCGGGGTGGCCGTGACCGGGCAGCGGGGCTACCACCTGCTGTGGTTCGCGGCGCAGACCGGGATCAGCTGCCTGGGCCCCACCGCTGACGGCGAGCAGCTGTTCGTCTCGCTCGCGGAGTGGGTTCCCGCTCCGCGCCGGCTGGACCGGGAGGAGGCGCTGGCCGCGCTGGCCGCCCGCTTCTTCTCCGGTCACGGCCCGGCGACGGTGCACGACCTCGCCCGGTGGTCGGGGCTCCCGGTGCGCGACGCCCGGGCCGGGCTGGCCGCGGCCCGCCCGCAGCTGGGCACGCTGACCGTCGAGGGCACGGAGCACGTCCTCGACCCGGCCGTGCCGGACCGGCTGGCCGCCTGCCGGGAGGAGGCCCGCGGCACCTTCCTGCTGCCCGGCTTCGACGAGTTCGTGCTCGGCTACGGCGACCGCAGCGCCGTCCTCGAGCCGGAGTTCGCGACGCGCATCGTGCCCGGGGGCAACGGCATGTTCCTGCCCACCGTCGTCGTCGACGGCCGGGTTGTGGGCACCTGGCGCTTCGAGGGCCGGGGTGCCCGCCGCGCGGCGGTCGGCACCGCCTTCCGCGATGCGGACGCCCGGCTCGTCGCCCACGTGCCGGGACTCGCCGCCGCGCTGCCCTGAGCCGGCGCAGCGCGGCGGGCCGGCGTCAGGAGGAGCGGCGCTCCACGAGGAAGACCGGGATCCGGCGGTCGGTCTTCCGCTGGTAGTCGGCGTAGTCCGGGAACGCCGCGACCGCACGGTCCCACCACTCGTCCCGCTCGGGGCCGTCGAGCTCGCGCGCGACGCCGTCCCAGGGCTCGGGGCCGTCCTGGACGGTGACCTGGTCCGGCGCCGCCCGCAGGTTCGCGACCCAGGCGGGGTTCGTCGGCGCGCCCCCCTGCGACCCGACCATCAGGTAGGCGCCGTCGTGCTCCACCTTCATGAGCGGCTGCTTGCGCACCTTCCCGCTCTTCGCACCCCGGGTGCTGAAGATGACGACCGGCAGACCGCGGTCGAGCAGGGTGTTCCCCTCGCGCCCGCCGGTGCGCTCGTAGAGCTCCACCTGGTCCCGGACCCACTTCTGCGTGCTCGGCTCGTACTCACCCTCCAGCGGCATGCCCCGAACCTAGGACCTGCGGCCCGACCCGTCCTGCGGAGGGGCGAAGTCGATGGTGTGCGGCACGAAGAAGCTGAGGTTGTCGGTGATCAGGCCGTCGCTCTCGCGGATGCCCAGCCCGGCCGGCTCGCCGTCGACCACCCAGGCGCCGAGCACCGGGTGGTGCGGCCCGTCGACCCCGGCGAAGTCCGGCAGCGGCGCGAACTCCTGGACCACGAAGCCCTCGGTGCCGTACCTGCCGGGCAGCTGCGCGGTGACCTCGCCGTCCCGGACGATCGCCACGTTGGCCCCCTCCCGGCCCCACAGCGGCTTGCGCACGTAGGAGGTCCACGACGGGGGCTTCTCGTCGGCGAAGTAGGCCGGCAGCAGGTACTGGCCGAGGACCGGGTCGCTGCCGAACAGCTGCCACAGCACCGGCAGCAACGCCTTGGTGCTCCACAGCATCTTGTAGGCGGGCTCCACCCAGGTGGTCCCGCCCGGGCGGGCGCCGTCGGCGAGGACGGCGGCACCGAACTCGTCCTCGATCAGCCACTCCCAGGGGTAGAGCTTGAAGACGACGTCGAGGTGGCGACCCTGCGGGTCGTAGAACCGGCCGTCCCCCGAGTCCAGCACGATGTCCTCGACGACGAGCTCGATCGCCTCGTAGCCCGCCTGCACCACCGTGTCCATGAGGTAGGCGACGGTCATCCGGTCCTCGCCGGAGGTCTCCTCGCTGGTCCAGGCCAGGTGCACCCGTGGTCGTACACCGGTGCGCCGCTCCCACTTGGTGAGGTTCCGCTTCCACGCCGCCACGAGGGTGTCGTGCAGCGCGTTCCACTGGTCGCGGCCCTGCCCGGTGAACAGGTGCCAGTTCCACTGGGTGACGGCGGACTCGACCAGGCCGGTCGGGGTGTCGGCGTTGAACTCGAGCAGCTTCGGCGGGCCCTGGCCGTCGTACCGGAGGTCGAACCGGCCGTAGATGCTCGGCGGCTCCTCGGCCCACGTGCGGCGGATCTGCGGGCGGGCCATCGGCGGGATGTGCAGCCGGTCGAAGAGGTCGTTGTCGACCAGGTGGTCGCCGGCGGCGACGCACATCTGGAACAGCTGGGAGACCGCGCTCTCCAGCTCCTGGATCTCGGTCATCGAGAAGTCGTAGAACGGCCCTTCGCGCCAGTAGCTGCGCACCTCGCCCCCGGGCAGGTGGGTGCGGTTGTAGACCAGCCCCTGCGCCTCGACCTCGGCCTCCCAGCCGGGCCGGACGACGCCGCTCTCGATCCTCCGCACGGGGGGCGGCTCAGCTCCCCGCGCCGGTGCCGGACCTGCCGCCGATTCCGCTGCCGATGCCGCCGCTCACCCGCTGGCCGGCGCTCACCTTGCCGGTGGCCGGGAGGCCGGCGCGCTGCCGGGCAGCGGAGTCACCCGGGTTGATCCGGGTGCCGCCCGAGGGGAGCACGGTGCCGACGGGCAGGCCGGGGCGGAAGCCACCGAGGTAGAGGAAGAACAGCCCACCTCCGCCGAAGCCACCGCCGCGGTCGTCGTCGCAGAGGTCCTCGTCGACGATCTCGCCGTTCTCGTCGGTGCAGTAGGCGACCTGCTCGTCCTCGTCCTCACCGCCGGCTGCGCACCCGGCCATGAAGCCGGTGGCGGCGGTGGCGAGCACCGTCGTGGTGAGCGCGGCACGCACGCGGTTGGAGACCGCCATGACCTGGTTCCTCCTCGGGTTGCCCCCGACAGTAGGCGGTCGGGCCCCGGTCCCGGGTCGCAGGCCCGCCTGCTCGGTGGCACGGTTCCCCCGGACGCGTCCCGCCCCGGGAAACGCCACGAGCACGGAGGTGCGCCGAGGATGAGGTACCGCGAGAGCGGCAGCCTGGACACGTCGGGCGTGCGCGACACCCGGGGCCGGGGCGGCGGCGGCCGGGGCCTGGCCGTCGGCGGCGGCGGTCTGGGCCTGGTCGGGCTGGTCGTCGTCGTGCTGCTGCAGGTGCTCGGCGGTGGCGACGGCGGCACGACCGCCGCCCTCGGCACGCTGTCCGGCCTGGGCCAGGACCAGTCGGTGGACAACGCGACGCTCGAGCAGAACTGCCGCACCGGCGCCGACGCGAACGCCTCGGTCGAGTGCGCGGTGGTCGCCGACGTCGAGTCGATCCAGGACTACTGGTCGGGGCTGCTCGGCGGGCAGTACGCCGAGACCGAGACCGTCTTCTTCACGGGCTCCGTGCAGACCTCGTGCGGCGGGGCCACCAGCGGCTCCGGGCCGTTCTACTGCCCGGCCGACCAGCTCGTCTACATCGACCTGACCTTCTTCGACCAGCTGCGCGAGCAGTTCGGCGCGCGCGGCGGCTCCTTCGTCGACGCCTACGTGATCGCCCACGAGTACGGCCACCACGTGCAGAACCTGCTCGGGTTCAACGCGCGGGTCACCCCCGGGGAGACCGGCCCGACGAGCGGCACGGTGCGCCTCGAGCTGCAGGCCGACTGCTTCGCCGGAGCGTGGGCGAACCACGCGGAGACCGTGCCCGACGACTCGGGCGAGCCGCTGATCGCCGACATCACCGACGACGACATCGACCGGGCGCTGGACGCCGCAGCCCGCATCGGCGACGACTACATCCAGGAGAACCTCGGCAACGGCCGGGTCGACCAGGAGGCGTTCACGCACGGCAGCTCCGAGCAGCGCCAGCGCTGGTTCCGGACCGGTTACGAGACCGGCGACCCGAGCGCCTGCGACACCTTCGCCACCGACGACCTGGGCTGAGACGTGGCCGAGAACCTCACGCTGACCCGGGACGGGCACGTCGCCGTCCTGACCATCGACCGGGCCGAGAAGCGCAACGCGATGAGCGCCGGCATGTGGGCCGCGCTGCCGGGACTGCTGGCCGGCCCGGCGGCCGACCCCGCGGTGCGGGTGCTGGTCGTGACCGGCGCCGGGTCGAGCTTCTGCGCCGGCGCCGACATCGCCGGCCTGCTCGGCGGCACCGACGCCGACGACCCGATGGCCGACCTCCGGGCGCACAACCTGGCGGCGCAGGCGGCGCTGCGGGAGTTCCCCAAGCCCACCGTCGCGGTGATCCGCGGGCACTGCATCGGCGGCGGCGTCGAGATCGCGGCCGCCTGCGACCTGCGCTTCGCCGACCCCACCGGCGTCTTCGGCGTCACCCCGGCGAAGGTCGGCATCGTGTACCCGCCGTCGTCCACCAAGGCGCTCGTGGACCTGGTCGGCCCCGCCACGGCCAAGTACCTGCTCTTCAGCGGCGAGCTCGTCGACGCCGCCACCGCCCTGCGCACCGGGCTGGTCGACCGGCTGGTCGACCCGGCCGAGCTCGACGACGAGGTCCGCCGCTTCACCGAGGTGCTCGCCGCGCGCTCGGCGCTCACCCAGCACGCCACCAAGCAGGTCGTGGCCGCCCTCGCCGCCGGCTCCGACGGCGAGGACGTCGTCGCCCCCTGGTACCGCGAGACGATCAGTGCCGGCGAGCTGCCCGAGGGGGTCGCCGCCTTCGCCGAGCGGCGCCCCCCGCGCTTCGGTTGGACAGCCTGACCAGGCGGTCCCGTTTCACAACCCCGCCGATCGGGGTAGCAGACCCTCGCGGCGCACCCCGCGGAGGAGGCACCGGTACGGCAGCGCTGCCGTGCCCCGGACCTCCTCCACCCGCCCGGGACCGCACGGATGCGACGGGCGGACGGACGGTTCCAGCACCGAAATGATCACGTATCAGGTGTGGCCGGACCGGTCCCGGGTAGCGCCATCCCGACCACGAGCAACGCCCATGAACACTGCCGAGGAGGACCGATGACTCACAGCATCGACGCCCCGCTCCCCCCGCCCACCACCACCACGGCGGGGAGCACGGGTCAGAGCTCGTCGACGACCACCGACGTCGCCAAGGACGAGGCCCGCGCCGTCGGCCAGACCGCGGCCCAGGCCGGCAGCCAGGTCGCCTCGACCGCTGCCGACCAGGCCAAGGAGGTCGCGCACGAGACCCAGCGCCAGGCGCAGGACCTGCTCAAGCAGGGCCAGTCGCAGCTCAAGGAGCAGACCGTCGCCCAGCAGCAGAAGGCTGCCCAGGGCCTGAGCTCGCTCGCCGGCCAGCTCCGCGGCCTCGCCGACGGCAGCAGCCAGGGCGCCCCCGGGCCGGCCCGGGACCTGCTCCAGCAGGCGTCCGGCTACATCGACAGCTTCGCCGACAAGCTGCAGAACCGTGAGCCCGCCGAGCTGCTCGAGGAGGTCCGCAGCCTCGCGCGCCGTCGTCCGGGCATGTTCCTGCTCGGTGCCGCCGCGGCCGGGATCGTCGCCGGCCGGCTCACCAGCGGTGTCCGCGCCGCGCACAGCGACTCGGGCTCGTCCGGCGGCTCCCCGCAGACGAACTACGTCGACCCGACGCCGACGTACAGCGACACGACCTACACCGACACCACGAGCACGTACACGGGCACCGGCGCCGCCTACTCGACCGCCGGCTCCGCCCCCCTCCCGCCGCCCCCGTACGGCACGGTGCCGCCCGAGGGCAGCGTCGTGCCGCCCACCACGACGGGCGGCTGGGACGACCCGGCGCGGCGTCCCGGTGGGGTGGGCTGAGGCATGAGCACCCCCTACACCCCCGGTCAGCCGACCGGCGGTCCCGGCTACGCCGCCCCGATGGTGGAGCCGACGACCCAGAACTACGCGGCGGAGTACTCCGGCACCGGCAGCCACAGCGGTGCGATGGGGACGCCGATGACCGAGCAGGGCCGCCCGGACGTCGAGGGCAACTCGGTCGGCGCGCTGATCGGTGAGGTCACCAAGGACCTCTCGACGCTGATGCGCCAGGAGCTCGAGCTGGCCAAGGTCGAGATGAAGGCCGAGGCGAAGAAGGCCGGGCAGGGCGCAGGCCTGTTCGGGGCGGCCGGCTTCGCCGCCTACTTCATGGTCCTCTTCCTGTCCGTGGCCCTCTGGTGGGCGCTGTCCCACCTCGTCGGGCACAGCTGGTCGGCGCTCATCGTCGCTGTCCTCTGGGGCATCGTCGCCGCCGTCACCGGGCTGATGGGCAAGAAGAAGTTCCAGCAGGTGAACCCGAAGCCCGAGCGCACGGTGGACACGCTGTCCCAGGTGCCGGGCGCCCTCAAGCCCAACTGACCACGCCGACCTCTCCCACTCCCGAAGGAGTCGCACTCATGACCAGCAGTGACCCGGACGTCATCCGGCGGCAGATCGAGGACACCCGGCGCGAGCTCAGCTACGACGTCGACGCCCTCAACGAGAAGGTCAACCCCGCTCGCGTCGTCGACCGGCGGGTGACCGCCGCGAAGGGACGCATGACCGGCCTCAAGGACAAGGTGATGGGGACCGCCCACGACACCACGCAGTCCGCGCACGGGATGGCGTCCAACGCCGCCGGCTCCGTGCAGGGTGCCGCCAGCAGCGCCGCCGGCTCCGTGCAGGACGCCGCGTCCAGCGCGGCCGGCGCCATCCAGGGAGCCCCGGACGCGGCGATCCGCCAGACCCAGGGCAACCCGCTGGCCGCCGGCCTGATCGCCTTCGGCGTGGGCTGGCTGGTGTCCAGCCTGCTCCCGGCCACGCAGCGGGAGCAGCAGCTCGCGCAGCAGGCCGAGACCGCCGTCCGCGAGAACAAGGACGCGCTCCTGGCCCCGGCCAAGGAGGCCGCGCAGGAGATCGGCGAGCAGCTCAAGCCGGCCGCCCAGGGCGCCGTGGAGTCGGTGAAGTCCACCGCCCAGGACGCCGCCGCCACCGTGAAGGAAGAGGGCCAGTCCGCGGCCCAGGACGTGCAGGGCCAGGCCCAGCAGTCCAAGGAGACGGTGCAGAGCCAGACCTCGGGCAGCTGACACCGCGCGGGTCGACGACCCGCTGAACGAGCACTGCGCCCCGCCGGCCCCGCCGGCGGGGCGCAGTGCTGTCCGCGGCCTCACCCGAGGGGGTGAGGAGGCCGTCCGCGTCCCTGCTGCCGCCCCTGCGGAACGCCGAAGTCCGATGCATGACCGCCGCCGTGCTCGACCGGGGCCAGCCCGCCCCCTCGTGGCAGGCCGTCCTGCGGGGCCCCGTCCCCGCCACGCTCCTCCACCTGCTCGCCGCGACCCTGCTCGCCGCAGGCGTGCTGCCGGTGGTCTCCGCCTGGCCGGTCGCGGCCGGACTGGTCGCCGCTGCCGGGGCCGTTGCCGTTGACTGGCTCACCCGCGGCACCGCGAGCGCCCTGCGCGCCGTCACCCTGCCGGTCGCCGGCACCGCCGCCGCCGGTCTGCTGCACAGCGGCACCGGCGCACCGGCGGCCCTGCTCCTGCTCCTCGCGCCGGCGGGCGCGCTCGCCGCCACGGCCCAGCACCTCGGCCGGCAGGCCCGGCTGGTCCAGCGGCTGCAGCGCGAGCAGGCCGTCCTGCTCGACCAGGTGCAGAGCCGCGCCGACGAGCTGGACCAGGCCTCCCGCATCCTCGCCGCCCGCGCGCAGACGATGACCAGCGTCATCGACGCCGTCACCGAGCAGTCGATCATCGGCACCGACCCCGACGGGATGATCCGCGTCTGGAACCCGGGTGCGGAGAAGCTGCTGGGACTCCCCCGCGCCGACGTGGTCCGGCAGCGCTCGATCCTCGAGTTCCACCTCGGCGAGGAGCTCGCGGACGCCGCCGGTGACGCCGGCACGCCGGTCGGGCTGCACGCCCTGGTGCGCACCGCCCAGGAGAACGGCAGCGACGTCCGCGACTGGACCTACGTCGCGGCGGACGGCCGGCAGCGCACCGTCTCGGTGGCGATCACCCCCCGCACCGACGACCGCGGCGTGCACGCCGGCTGGAACTTCGTCGGCACCGACATGACCGACGTCCGGGCCACCGAGCGGATGAAGGACCAGTTCGTCAGCCTCATCTCGCACGAGCTGCGGACGCCGCTCACCTCGATCATCGGCTACCTCGAGCTGGTCCTGGACGACGACGAGGACGCGCTCACCGACGAGCAGCGCCAGTACCTGACCACCGTCGAGCGCAACGCCGACCGCCTGCTGCGCCTCGTGGGCGACCTGCTGTTCACCGCCCGGGTCGAGGCCGGCCAGTTCACCCTGCAGCCCGAGGACGTCGACCTGACCGCGATCGTCCGGGCCGCGGAGGAGACCGCCCGCGTCGCCGCCGCCGGCGCCGGTGTGCAGCTGGAGGTGCGGGCGCCCGCCGGCGGGCTCGTCGTCGCCGGGGACCCGGTGCGGCTCGGTCAGGCCTGCGACAACCTGGTCTCCAACGCGGTCAAGTTCACGCCCGCGGGCGGGCAGGTCTGCCTGACCGTCGCCGCCGGCTGGCGGTCGGTCGACGGCGAGGTGACGGCGGAGCAGCGCCCGGGCGCCGAGCCGGTCGCCCAGCTCTCGGTCCGCGACACCGGCATCGGCATCCCGAACGACGAGCAGGGCAAGCTGTTCACCCGGTTCTTCCGCGCCTCGACCGCCCAGCGCAACGCCGTCCCCGGTGTGGGCCTGGGCCTGTCGATCACCAAGGCGATCACCACCGCGCACGGCGGCACGCTGGACCTGGCCAGCGTCGAGGGCCAGGGCACCACGTTCACGCTCACGCTCCCCCGCGCCGCCTGACCGCTGCCGCAGCGCGTGTCCCGCGCCCCCGTCCCCGATCCCCCGGGGCCGGGGGCGCTCCGCTTCTCCGCGGTCGTGCAGGCCGCCTTTCCGCGGAAAAGCAGGGTGGGGACGCCGATCTGCGGGATCCCCGATCGAGCCTTGCGGATTCCTTGCGGTTAGCGGGCGGGTGGCCTGCGGAACGGCCCTCAGAGTTCTCCTCGTCGCCGGAAGAGCCGGTGGCACGGACACAGGGAGAACACCATGAGCGCCAAGGTCACCAGCTCCACCGCCCGCAAGGTCATCGGCTCGCTCGGCGTCATCGGCGCCGCTGCCGCGGTCGCCGGCATGGGCACCTTCGGTTCCTTCACCGACAGCACCGCCCCGGTCAACACGACGATCGCGTCGGGCACGGTCAAGATCAACCTGACCCAGGCCGCGGCCCTGCCGTTCAGCGCGGCCGGCCTGGTCCCCGGTGACTCGATCACCCGCACCTTCACGCTGAAGAACGACGGCAACACCAACTTCGGCTCGATCAGCGTCGAGTCGACCACCTCGAACAGCCCGCAGAGCGTCCTGACCTCCGACATCACCAACGGCCTCCAGCTGGCCGTCAAGTCCTGCTCGGTGCCGTGGACCCAGAGCGGCAACGCCTTCACCTGCTCCGCCGTCGAGAAGAGCCTGGCCTCCGGTCCGGCCGTGACCACGCAGCCCCTGGCCGCTCCCGCGGCGCTGACCTCCGGTGCGCAGGACAACATCGCGATCACCTACACCCTGCCGACCGGCGCCGGGAACACGTTCCAGGGCAAGTCGGCCGACCTCAGCGTCGTCTTCACCGCCACGCAGCGCGCCGCCGGCGCCCGCTGACCCGGCTGATCCGACCGGAGATCACACGATGACCGCCGTCCTCCCCGTCCGCCGCCCGGGGGCAGCGCAGCTGCTGCCCCCGGCCGAGGACACCCGCTCCGCACGGAACCGGTCCGCCGGTCCGGCCCGCACGCTGGGCCTGCTCGCCCCGTGGCTGGTCCGCGGAGTCGTCGGGCTGGCCGTCGCGGTCTTCCTCCTGCTCGCCGTCGGTCCCCACGCCCTCGGCTACCGCACCATGACGATGCTCACCGGCTCCATGGCCCCGATGATCGAGCCGGGCGACGTCACCGTCGTCACCCCGATCGCCGTCGAGGACGTCACCGAGGGCATGGTCATCTCCTACCACCAGCCGATCGGCGACCGCTCGCTCGTGACCCACCGGGTCGTCGACGTGCAGCGCGACGCCGCCGGCACGGTGACCGTCCGCACCAAGGGCGACGCGAACGAGTCCGTCGACCCGTGGACCGCGACCCTGCAGGGCGACACCGCCTACCAGGTGCGCGCCGTCGTCCCGGAGCTCGGCCACCTCATCCAGGCGCTCCGCGCCCCCGTCCTGACCCAGGTGCTGCTGTACGGCGCCCCGGCCCTGCTGGCCGGCTGGCTGCTGCTCGGCATCTGGCGCCCCACCACCGACACCCGCGAGGAGGACCAGGCATGACCACCATCCGCCGCACGGCCGTCCTGCTCGGCCTGAGCGCCGCGATCGTCATCAGCACCGTCATCCCGGCCTCGGCCGCCTTCTCCGCCCGCTCCGCCGCCCAGCCGGCCGCGGTCGCGACCGGCACCGTCACCGCGCCGGAGCGGATCGACATCAGCAAGTCCTGCGGCCGCACGCAGACCGGCGGCGGGTACACCAACTCCTGGGGCCAGTGGGTGCCGCCCACCTACAGCTACTGGTTCACCGCGACCATCAGCTGGCCCGCGGGCACTGCCACCAGCGGCGTGACCGGGTACCGCGTCATGGCGCACCTGAACAACGGCGCCTCGGTGGTCATGGGCGAGACGAACGCCTCGACCCGGTCCATCACCCAGACGGTCGACCAGGGCTACCTCGCCTACGAGCCGCGTCTGTCGGTCGTCACCCTGACCCGCACCAAGTGGAACGCCGAGACGCCCCGGACGGCGGTGCTGACGTGCTGACCGCCCTCGTCGTGGACGCCGACGCCCTCGCCCGCCGCCGGCTGGCCGGCCTGCTCCGCCTCGGCGGCTGGCAGGTCAGCGAGGCCGGGGACGTGCCCACCGCCCTCGAGCTGGCCTCCGGCGCCGACATCGACCTGGTCGTCACCGACGCCACCGTGGCCGGCGACGACGGGCTCGAGCTGCTCGGCCGGCTGCGCCGCGAGGGCTCGCAGGCCCACTTCGTCGTCGCCGCCTGGGAGCCCTCGGAGCAGGTCCGCACCGCGGCCGCCGCCGTCGGCGCCCTGGCCTGCTTGGGGAAGCCGGTCGACGCCGGCATCCTCCTCGACTTCCTGCGCAGCCGGACCACGGGGCCGGCTGCGCAGGGCGACCAGTACGCCATCCACGACATCGACGACCTGCACGACGTCGACGTCGAGGACGACCTGATGGACCGACTCCAGGAGATGTACGTGACCGCGCTGCCCGGCCGCCTGTCGGCCATCGACACCCACACCCGCCAGGGCAACGGCCCCGCGCTCGCCTCGGCCGCCTACACCCTGGCCGGCACCAGCGGGCAGCTCGGCCACCCGGAGGTCGCCTCGCTCTGCCACGCGATCGCCGCCGACGCCCGCCGCGGCGTCCTGGCCCACGCCCGCGTGCAGCACCTGCACGCACTGGTCGGCGCCTGAGCCCTGAACCCGCTCAGGCGCAGCACGACGAAGGGCCCCGCAGACGAGGGGGAACGTCTGCGGGGCCCTCCGGCGTCGTGCGGGGGGTCGTGCCTCAGGCGGCGACGAGGCGGTAGCCCACGCCGCGCACGGTGCGGATCTCCGGGGAGCTGAGCCCGGCGGCCACCAACTTGCGGCGCAGGTTGGACATGTGCGCCTCGACCAGCCGGAGGTTGCCCTCCCAGTCGGTCTGCCAGACCTCGCGCAGCAGCGTCTCCCGCTGCAGCACCCGGCCCGGGCGGGACGCGAGCGCGGCGAGCAGGTCGAACTCGGTGCGGGTCAGGTCGACGACGGCGCCCTCGACCCGGACCTCGCGGCTCTCCTCGTCCACCTCGAGCTCGGCCAGGCGGCGCACCGACTCCGCGGCCGACGCCGGCGCCTCCGGGGCGGGAGCGGTGCGCGGGAAGCGCAGCATCGCCTGGACCCGTGCGGCCAGCTCGCGCGGCGAGAAGGGCTTGGCCATGTACCCGTCGGCGCCGACGGCCAGCCCGATGAGCAGGTCGACCTCCTCGGCGCGAGCGGTCAGCATGAGGACGTAGCAGGCGGTCTCCGCGCGGATCCGGCGGCAGAGCTCGGTGCCGTCGGTGTCGGGCAGGCCGAGGTCGAGCACGATGAGGTCCGGCGCCTGCCGGCGCACCTCCTGCATGGCCTCCGCTCCGGTGCCGACGGCCCGCACGTGCATGCCGGCCCGTTCCAGGACGGTGCGCACCAGCTCGCGGATCTCCTCGGTGTCCTCCACGACGAGCACGGACTGTGCAGCCACGACTTCCCCCCTCCGATGCGTTCGTGGGCGCGCGGAACCGTCGGCTCCGCGTTCACCTGACCCAGTGATCGGCGCGGGCGGCGCGCAGCTTGAGCCGAGCCCCCCGTCCCCGGCCGGCGGCGCTCACCCGTCCGGGTGACGAACCGGTAACGGCTGCTCAGCCATCCCCCCGGAGGAGCCGTTGCGGCAGGCGGGGCACGACGTGCCCTCCTCCCCCGGGAGGCGCCCATCCGTTGAGGAGCTGGCCATGGACGGCAACGTCCGCGTCCTCGTGGTCGACGACGACCCCGACATCGCGCGCTACGTGCGCACCGTCCTGACCAAGGCCGGGATCACCGCCGTCGCCTGCATCGACCCGCTCGAGGCCCTCGCCCTGGCCGCCCGCGAGTCCTTCGACGCCGCGATCACCGACATCGAGATGCCCGGCATGAACGGGCTGGAGTTCCTCGGCCGGCTCCGCGAGCTGCACCCCGACCTGCCCGTGGTGGTCATGACCGCGCACGCCTCGGTGGACTACGCGGTCGAGGCGCTGCGCCGCAGCGCCGACGAGTTCATGGTCAAGCCCGTCCGCCGGGACGACGTCGTCGCCACCACCCACCGGGTCGTCGAGCTCGGCCGCGCCCGTCGCGCCTCCTCCCAGCACCAGACGGTGCTGGCCATCGGCGCGCACCCCGACGACGTCGAGCTCGGCATCGGCGGCACCCTGGCCGCGCACCGCTCGGCGGGCGACCAGGTCGTCGTCCTGACCCTCTCGCGCGGCGCCCGCGGCGGTGAGGCCGGCGACCGCATGGGCGAGTCCATGGCCGCCGCGGAGCTGATCGGCGCGCGGCTGTTCATGGAGGACCTCGAGGACACCCGCATCAGCCAGTCCGACCCGACGGTCTCGATCATCGAGCGGGTGGTGGGCCAGGTGCAGCCGACCATCGTCTACACGCACTCGGCGCACGACCGGCACCAGGACCACCGCGCCGTGCACCAGGCCGCGACGGTCGCCACCCGGAACGTGCCCACCTTCGCCTGCTACCAGAGCCCCTCGGCGACCGTGGACTACCGGCCCACCCGGTTCGTGAGCATCGACGGGTTCACCGACACCAAGCTGGCGCTCCTGGCCTGCTTCGGCTCGCAGTCCGGCATCCGCACCTACATGCAGGACGACTTCGTCCTCGCCACCTCCCGCTACTGGTCCCGCTACGGCGGCGGCCAGCACTGCGAGCCGCTCGAGGTGATCCGCGAGGCCAGCGCCGTCGTGGGCGCCCAGCACGGCCCGTCGGCCCTCACGGCCGTCCCCGCCTACCCGACCTCGATCCTCACGGAGCCCACCGGTGTCTGAGCCCACTCCCGTCCGCGTGCTCGTGACCGGCGCCGGCGGCCCCGCCGGGGTCGCCGTCCTCCGGTCGCTGGCCCGCCGCCCCGACGTCACGCTGCTCGCCGCCGACATGGACCGCTACGCCAGCGGTCTCTACCTGGTCGAGGAGGGCGCCCGCTTCCTGGTCGAACCCGGCCTGGCCGACACGTTCGTCGACTCCCTGGTGGAGCTCTGCGAGCGGGAGCGGGTCGACGTCCTGTTCTCCACCGTCGACGTCGAGCTGCCCCGCATCGCCGCCGAGCGCAAGCGCCTGGACGCGATCGGCACCGCGCTGGCCGCGCCGAGCCTGGAGACCCTCGAGGTCTGCCTGGACAAGTTCGCGCTGGCCCGCCGCTGCGCCGACGTGCTGCCCACCCCGCGCACCGAGCTGCTCGGCACCACCGACCCGGACTCGTGGGACTACCCGGTGATCGTCAAGCCGCGCCGCGGCGCCGGCTCGCGCGGCGTGCACCAGGTCGACGACGCCGAGGCGCTGCGCGCGCTCGGCGCCGACGAGGACGTCCTCGTGCAGGCGATGCTGCCCGGCGACGAGTACAGCGTCGACACCCTGGCCGACGCCGACGGGCACGTGGTCGCGGCGGTGCCGCGCTCCCGCCTGCGGGTCGACTCCGGTGTCTCCGTGGCCGGCTGCACCGTCGCCGACCGCGAGCTGGAGGCGACCGCCCGCCAGGTGGCCGAGGCCATCGGCCTGGTCGGCGTGGCCAACGTGCAGCTGCGCCGCGACGCCGAGGGGCGCGCCGCGCTGCTCGAGGTGAACCCGCGCTTCCCGGGCGCGATGCCGCTCACCGTCGCCGCCGGGGTGGACATGCCCTCGCTCGCGCTCGACCTGGCCCTGGGCCGCACGCTGCCGGACTCCGTGCCCTTCGCCGAGGTGGCCGTCGTCCGCTTCCTGGAGGACGTCTTCCTGGACCCGGCCGACGTGCTCGCCGCCCCCGGCGAGGCCGGTCGATGACCGCCGAGCTCGTGCGCACCGACCACCACGTGCACTCGACGTGGTCCGACGACGCGCTGAGCAGCACGCTGGAGAACCTGGCCGCCGCCCGCGACGCCGGGCTGGCCAGCCTTCGGATGGTCGACCACGTCCGCACCTCCACCACCTACGTGCCCGAGTTCCTGGCCGAGGTCGCGGCGCTGCCGCGGGTCGAGGGCCTCGAGGTGCTCACCGGCGTGGAGGCCAAGATCCTCGACGCCTCCGGCCGCCTCGACGTGCCGGCCGACCTGGTGGTCGGCGCCGGTGGCGTCGACCGCGTGCTCATCGCCGACCACCAGTTCCCCGGTCCGGACGGTCCGTGGAGCCCGCGCCGCACGCTGGAGGAGTTCGGCCGCGGCCTGGCCGCGCAGGACGCCCTCGGCATGCTCGTGGACGCCACCGTGCGCGCCATGGAGCGGGCCGGCCGCGGCCAGCTGGCGCACGTCTTCTCGCTGCTGCCCAAGATCGGGCTGCACGAGTCCGACCTGACCGACGAGCACGTCGACGCCGTCGCGCAGGCCGCCGTCCGCACCGGCACGACGGTCGAGGTCAACGAGAAGTGGCGCTGCCCCGGCCCGCGGGTGGTGCTCGCCTTCGCCGCCGCCGGCGTGACGCTGGTCGGTTCGACCGACAGCCACGAGGCCTCGACCGTGGGCCGCTACTCCTGGGTCGCCGAGGCCGGCGCCGCCCGCGGCCTGGTGGGTGCCCGGTGACCGACGTCCTGGCCGCTGCCCCCGACCTGGCCGAGGTCGGCCGCGGGGTGCTCGTCGCCGTCCTGCTGGTGTTCGTCGGCTTCGGCGCGATCCCCGTCGTCGCCGGGCTGGCGCAGTTCCTGCTCATCCCGCTGCACGCCGTCCGCAACCACTACCGCGAGACCGGGCCCTTCCTGCCCAACGTGGCGGTGCTGGTGCCGGCGTGGAACGAGGCGGCCGTGCTGACCGCCTCGGTCGACCGCCTCATGGCGCTGGACTACCCGCCGGACCGGCTGCGCGTCTACGTGGTGGACGACGCCAGCACCGACGACACCCCCGCCGTGATGGCCGCGCTCGGCGCGCGCTTCCCCGGCCGGGTGGTGCACCTGCGCCGCGAGAAGGGCGGCGAGGGCAAGGCGCACACGCTCAACCACGGGCTGCGCGAGGTCCTGGCCGACGACTGGATGGAGGCGCTCCTGATCATGGACGCCGACGTCATCTACGCGCCGGACTCGCTGCGCAAGATGACCCGCCACCTCGCCGACCCGACCGTCGGCGCGGTCACCGCCTACATCCGCGAGGGCAGCGAGGACGCCCACGGGCTGACCCGCTTCATCGGGTTCGACTACCTGGCGGCGCAGGCGGCGTCGCGGCGGGCGCAGAACGTGGCCGGCGCGATGGCCTGCCTGGCCGGCGGCGCCCAGCTGCACACCCGCGAGAACCTCGAGGCCATCGGCGGGCAGATCGACACCTCCTCGCTGGCCGAGGACACCGTGACCACCTTCCGCACCCAGCTCGCCGGACGCCGGGTCGTCTTCGAGCCGCACGCCCGCGTGCTGGCCGAGGAGCCGGCCGGGATCGACGCGCTGTGGAAGCAGCGGCTGCGCTGGGCCCGCGGCAACGTGCAGATCACCTCGATGTACCGCCACCTGTGGTTCCGGAAGTCGGTGCACCCGGGTCTGGGCGGCTTCTTCTTCGGGGTCTTCTGGTTCGCCATCCTGCTGCTGCCGGTGGCCATGCTGCTCACCTCCATCGGCCTGATCGGGCTGTACCTGCTGGACAGCGACCTGGCCGCGACCGTCTTCGGCGCCGCGGTCTTCGTCCCGGTGGCGACCTTCGTCTTCATGATCACCATGACCATCTCGGTCGACCCGCGGGTCGGGCTCAAGGTCTGGCGGGAGGCGCTGCTCTTCCCCGGCGTCGTCTCCTTCGCCGTCCTCACCGGCGCCACCTTCCCGATGCTGGTGCCGTGGGGCGGGGGCGACAGCAGCGGCTGGACGCTGTTCGTCTACAGCTGGCTGGTGCTGTGCGTGCCGATGGCCTTCCTGGTGCGCAAGCTGGAGCTCACCGGCTGGGGCGCCCGGCTGGCCCCGATCGGGCTCTACCTCGTCGGGTTCGGCCCGATGATGTGCGCCATCACCGTGGACGCCTACGTCAAGGAGTTCCGCGGCGCGGCGATGACCTGGGACAAGACCGAGAAGACCGGGAGGGTCTCCGTATGAGCAGGGGCCGCACCACCGCCGACCGGGCCGCGGCAGACGTCGCCCGCACCCTCGCCGGCCGCCCGTACCGCGTCTCGCCGCCGGTCGTGCTGACCGCGGCCGAGCTCGCCGCCCGCGGCGGCGTCCTCCCCGTGTGGGCCGACCCGATGGCCCTCGCCGACGAGACCGAGGCCGATCGCGTCCGCGAGCGCCGGCTCTTCGGCGGCCTCGCCGTCGCCGTGGCCGTCGTCGTCCTGCTGTGGACGGTGCGCTCGCTGCTCATGTGACCCGCCGCAGCTCGACGGCCGCCGACGGGTAGGGCGTGGTCTCCGCATGGTGGACGGCGACCCGCTCGAACCCCCGCTCGGCGGCGAGCCGCGTGACAGCGCCGGTCACCGGCTCGAGCGCGTCCGGCGTCATCACAGAGAAGGCGACGACGACGCGGCCGCCGGGGCGCAGCACCCCTCGACCACGTCCCACTCCGGAGCCGGCGGCGTCCAGAAGGCGCGCACGTCGAAGGAGACGACGACGTCGAACGGCGCGGCGCCCAGGTCGGCGTCGGTCAGCCGCGCGGTGTGCAGCCGCACCCGCCCCCCGGCCACGGCGTCGGCGTTCCGGCGGCCCGCCGCGGCGGTCATCGTCGCCGACCGGTCCACGCCCACGACCTCGCCGTCCGGCACGCGCGCGGCCAGGAGCGAGAGCAGGACGCCGTGGCCGCAGCCGACCTCGAGCAGGCGGTCGGTGCGGCGGGGCGCCACGACCTCGGCCGCCCAGGCGAGCCGCTCGGAGGCGCGCACCGGCGCCTAGTTGAGCTGCCGCGTCGTCGAGGGGAGCTCTCCGCCGCCGACGAGCGCGGTCGTGGCGTCCTGCAGCGCGGTGAGCGCCACCCGCTGCGTGTTCGGCCCGGTGGAGACCCGGGCGACGCCCAGCGCCTCGAGCTCCCGCACCGACGGCGACCGCCCCGGGATCGCGATGACGCTGAGCCGCCCGGGACCGAACGCCTCGGCCAGCACGGCGATCTCCTCGCGGTCGACCGCGCCGGGGACGAACACCACCGGGGCGCCCACCTCCAGGTAGGCGCGCCCGCGGCGGACCGCCTCGGTGAGCACCTCGGTCCGGTCGGCGGCCGGATCGGCCCGCAACAGGGCGTCGGTGCGGGCGTTCAGGACGAAGCCGATCCCGGCGTCGCGGCCGGCCGCCAGCACCGCCTCGACCGCGGCCACCGCGTCGTCCAGCGGCCGCATCGCGTCCTCCAGGTTGCCGCCCACCACGCCCGCCGCGATCGCCCGCCGCGCGGTCTCCCCCGCGTCGCCGTACCCGGCCTCCATGTCCATGGAGACGGGCAGGTCCACGGCGGCTGCGATCCGGGCGACCATGTCCAGGTGCAGGTCCAGCGGGATCCGCTCGCCGTCCTCGTAGCCGAAGGTGGCCGCGATCGAGTGGCTGGCCGTGGCCAGCGCCCGGACGCCGTCGGTGCCGGCGACCACCCGGGCGGACACGACGTCCCACACGTTGGCGAGGACGAGCACCTCCGGCGCGGTGTGCAGGTCCAGCAGGGCGCGGGCGCGGTCGGCGAGGTCGGGCACGGCTCGAACCTAGCCAGGACGCGCCACCCTGACCAGCAGGTCTGGCGTACCGGGGTGAGGTGAGGCTAACCTCCCCAGCAGTGCCCGACCCCGGTCCGGCAGCACGCTCCCCCGCCGTCTCCCGGTTAGGCGAACCGCGCATGTACGTGTGCCACTGCAACGTGGTGACCGACCAGGACGTCATCGAGTCGATCGCCAACGGCGCCCGCTGCATCGCCGACGTCGCCCGGGACACCGGTGCCGGCCGCACGTGCGGGGGCTGCGTGGACACCATGCGCGAGCTCGTGTGCCAGCATTGCCCGGTCATGACCGAGCGACAGCTGGGAGCCGCAGGTGCAGCCCGTTAGTCCCCGAGTGGTCGAACTGCTCAACGATGCGTTGACCTTCGAGCTCACCGTCACCAACACGTACTTCCTCAACGCCCGCATGCTGGACGCCTGGGGACTCCCGAAGCTGGGCAAGGTCTTCTACGACCTCTCCATCGACGAGATGCGCGACGCCGACGACCTGATCCAGCGCGTGCTGCTGTTCGACGGCCACCCCAACCTCCAGCGCCTCGGGGCCATCCGCGTCGGCGAGACCGCCGAGGAGATGCTGGTCCTGGCCCTGGACAGCGAGAAGGCCGCCGTGGCGCAGTTCAACGCCTCGGCCAAGGAGTGCCACGAGCTCGGTGACCACGGCACCGCCGCCGTCT
This sequence comes from Blastococcus sp. SYSU D01042, assembly GCF_054050515.1. Lineage (NCBI taxonomy): Bacteria > Bacillati > Actinomycetota > Actinomycetes > Geodermatophilales > Geodermatophilaceae > Blastococcus > Blastococcus sp. SYSU D01042. The sequence goes on from NZ_JBJGZM010000009.1 coordinate 112,672, forward strand.
TCGAGGAGATGGTCCGGGACGAGGAGAAGCACGCCGACTGGTTCGAGGCGCAGCTCGGCGCCATCGAGCGCGTCGGCGCCCCGCAGTACCTGGCGGCGCAGATCTCCACCGAGACGCCCTGACACCTGCACCACCCCGACCGAGGGCCGCCTCCCCATCGCGGGAGGCGGCCCTCGGCGCGTCCGGGCTCAGGTGAGCAGGTCGCGGAGCTGCTCCAGCTGCAGGGTCGCCGCCCGCAACCCGATGCCGGTGTAGAAGACGTCGTCCTCGACGGCGTGCGCCCTATCCTCCTCGACGGCGGTCAGCAGCGGCCACAGCGGCCCCGCCACGACCCCGGCCTCACCGGAGTCGTCGACCGGCCCGTACGACGAGTACAGGACGATGTCGGCGTCGGCCTGCGTGACCTCCTCGGGGCTGAGCTCCGCGAACGTGGGCACGCCGTCGGTCGGCAGCTGGAGGTGGTCCAGCCCGATGTCGGCCATGACGGTGCCGATGAACGACTCGGCGGTGTAGACGCGGAGGGCGCCCTGGACGAAGCGCATCGTGCTCACGGTCGTCCCGGCCGGGTCGCCGATCTCCTCCCCCAGCGCGGCGGCGTCGGCCTCGTAGGCCTCGATCAGCTCCTCGGCCTCGTCCTCGAGCCCCAGCGCCTCCGCGTCCAGCCGGAGGTTGTCCTTCCACACCGCGCCGACCCGGTCGGCGAAGACCGTCGGGGCGATCTGGGACAGGGACTCGTAGAGGTCCTCGTGCCGGGTCTTGTTGGAGAGGATCAGGTCGGGCTCCGCCGCCGCGATCGCCTCGAGGTCGGGCTCGGCGATGGTGCCGACGACCTCCACGTCCGCGGCGTCGTCGGCCAGGTAGGTGAGGAAACCGTCCGAGACGGCCGTGGTCACCGCGCCGACGGGGGTGACGCCGAGGGACAGCGCCGCGTCGAGCTCTCCGGTGTCCAGGACGATGACGCGCTCCGGGCGCTCGGGGATCTCCGTGCTGCCCATGGCGTGCTCGACCTTGCGCGGGAAGTCCTCGTCGCCGGTCGGGGTGGAGCCCGTGGCGGAGCTGGGCTCGTCCCCGCCACCGCACGCGGCCAGGGACAGGGCAGCGACCAGGAGCAGGCCGGTCGCGGACAGGGCAGGGCGTCTCATCGTTCTCCTCGCGTGCGCGCACGTGCACCGGTCGCACGTGCCCCTGGATCTGCTCGCCGCCGTGTGCGAGACTCGGCGCAGAGCCAGGTGAGGCTAGCCTAAGTCGGCGCCCGCCTCCCTACCGGCACCCGGGAGAGAACGCATGACCGTCGAGACAGTGCAGATCCCGGCCTACCGGCCCTTCGCCGTGCAGGTCACCCGCCTGAAGCAGCTGAGCCCCAGCTTCCTGCGGGTGACCTTCGCCGGGGTCGACATGGACGAGTTCGGCGACGGCGGTCAGGACCAGCGGATCAAGGTCGTGCTCCCGCTGCCCGGGCAGAGCGTCGACGACGTCCCGACCGACCCGGACTGGTACGGCGCCTGGCGGGCGCTGCCGCCCGAGCGCCAGATGCCCATCCGCACCTACACGGTCCGGGCCCTGCGCCAGGAGCAGCGCGAGGTCGACGTCGACTTCGTGCTGCACGGCGCCACCGGCCCCGCCTCGGCCTGGGCCGAGTCGGCCGCGATCGGCGACCAGGTGGTGCTGATCGGCCCGAACGCGCGCTTCCCCGGCCCGACCGGCGGCTACGAGTGGCACCCCCCGGTGGACGCCTCCTGCCTCCTGGTCGCGGGCGACGAGACCGCGGTGCCGGCCATCTGCGCGATCGTCGAGTCCCTGCCGGCTGGCCAGAGGGCCCGCGTGCTGCTCGAGGTGCCCGAGGCCGGTGACGTGCAGGAGCTCGCCGCACCCGCCGGCGTCGAGGTGACCTGGCTGCCCCGCTCGACCGGCGCCGGCGCCGCCCCCCGCGGCGCGCTGCTCACCGCCGCCGTGGTCGACGCCGCGGCCGAGCTCGCCGACGACCTCGCCCCCTCCCCCGCCGCCGTGCTCGAGGACGTCGACGTCGACAGCGGCATCCTCTGGGAGGTCCCGACCGAGCCGTCCGCCACCACGGGCTCCTCGGGCGTCTACGCCTGGCTGGCCGGCGAGGCCGGGGTGGTCAAGGCGCTGCGCCGCCACCTCGTCCAGACCGTGGGCATCGACCGGCGCTCGGTGGCCTTCATGGGCTACTGGCGCGAGGGCAAGCGGAGCGACTGACGCCCGGTTCGACCCCACGGGTGCTCGGTTTGACACCTCGTCAGCAGCCGGTGTCACATGGAGCGGTGAGCAGCGCCCCCGACGTCCTGGCCATGGACGGCGTCGCGGTCATCGGCACGCTCGGCTTCTTCGTCCCCGCCGCCATCCTGGTCGCCGTCGTCGTCGTCGCCGTCGTGCGCGACCGCCGGCTCGCTGCGCAGGAGGCCGAGGCGGAGGCCGCCGAGGAGGCCCGCGAGCACGAGCAGCTCGGCGACTACGAGGACATCCGCGGCGGGCGCCCGGCCGGCGGCCCGACCGGGCCCGCGGGGGTCACGCCCCCTCCAGCGGACTGAGCGCGGTCGCCACCGCCTCCTGGACCGCGCCGGCCATCTGGGTGCGGAAGGCGGCGAGCACGGCCTGCGCCGCGACCGGCTGCAGCCGGGCCACCGTCGCCTTGATCTCCTCCACCTCGTCGGGCGACGAGCCGCCGTCCACCCACGCCTGCCACCGGGTCTCGACGAACATCCGCACGTAGGTGCGGGCGATCTCCCCCACGTGCTCGGCGACCCGGGCCTGCGCGTCGATCAGCGCGTCGAGCGGGACGCCGAGGGCGAGCACCTGGATGCCGGCGGTGAGCAGCGCGGGGTCGAGCACCCGCAGCCGGGTGTCGTCGACCCGCTCGACCAGACCGAGCCGCACCAGGCTGTCGACGACGGCGGGGCTCTCGGGCACCCCGGCCCGCGCGGCCAGCTCGGCGCCGGTCGTCAGCTCCGGCTCGGGCGGCAGCCACGGCGCGAGCAGGGCGCGGTGCAGCGCCAGGGTGGCCGAGCTGCCGGTCGGCGGCGCCGAGTCCAGGGTCCGCTCGATCATCGCCAGCGTGTAGCCCTCGGCCAGCATCTCCCGCACCAGCAGCAGCCGGGCCACGTGGTCGCGGCCGTAGTAGCCGGTGCGGCCGACCATCCGCGGCGGCGGCAGCAGGCCGCGGGCCGCGTACGCCCGCACGTTGCGCACGGTGACGCCGGCCCGCGCCGCGAGCTGGTCGACCGTCAGCTCGCGGTCGTCGTCCTCGGACGGTCCTTCGGCTGGGGTGACCACGCCCACCTCCTCACCCACGCAACCACACGGTAAACCGCTCGTTCTATGTATCAGTTGTCGATGTCACGGTGAAGGTGTCTCATAGCGCCTACACCGACTGAGGGGGTTTGCGTGCTGCTCGCCGCTGAGACACGTCCCGCCGGGGGGGCCGCGCTCGGCGAGGTCGCCCTCGCCACCGCGATCGGCGCCGGCCTGACCGTCGTCCTGCTCGGCCTCGTGTGGCTGCACCGCACCCGCCGCTCCACCGTCCTCACCACGGTCGGGACGAAGCTGGGCTCGGCCACCGGTGTGCCGCCGTGGGTGGCGCTGCCCACCATCCTCACCACGATCTCGCTGCTCGTGGCGCTGCTGGGCATGCTCTGGGACATCGCGCTGCACATCGGCGTGGGTCGCGACGAGGGTCCGCTGGCCAACCCCGCGCACTTCCTCATCCTGTTCGGGCTCTTCGGCGTCTTCGCCGGCGGCGTGCTCGCCTGCGCCATGCCTCTGGACGAGGAGCCCGGCCCGGCCGCGGTCCGCTTCGTGCGCGGCTGGGACGTGCCCGTCGGCGGCCTCCTGATCACCGTCTCGGGCTTCTACGCCCTGCTCGGCTTCCCGCTGGACGACGTGTGGCACCGGCTCTTCGGCCAGGACGTCACCCTCTGGGGTCCGACCCACCTCATGCTCATCGGCGGCGCCGGCCTGTCCATCATCGGCCTGCTGGTGCTCGAGCAGGAGGGCCACGGCACGCTGTCCACCGACGACGGCGACGTCAAGGCCGGCCGCCGGACGCGCTTCGTGCGCCAGGCCGCGGCCACCGGCGGTCTGCTCCTGGGCATGTCGGTGTTCCAGGGCGAGTACGACTTCGACGTCCCCCAGTTCCGGCTGGTGCTCGAGCCGTTCCTGATCGCCGGTGCCGCGGGCATCGCCCTGGTGACCGCCCGGCTGTTCACGGGCCGCGGCGGAGCGCTGGCCGCCGCCGCGTTCTTCCTCGTCATCCGCAGCGGCATCGCGCTGGTCGTGGGCCCCGGCTTCGACGAGATCGTCCCGACCTTCCCGCTCTACCTCGGCTCCGCGATCGTCGTCGAGCTGCTCGCGCTGGCCCTCTCGCCGGCCCGGCGCCCGCTGCTGTTCGGCGCCGTCGCCGGGATCGGCATCGGCACGATCGGCCACGCGACCGAGGCGGGGTGGACCCACGTGGTGCAGACGCTGTCGTGGGGCAGCGACATCCTGGTCGAGGGCACGCTGATGGCGATCGCCGGAGGCGTCGCCGGTGGTCTGCTCGGTGCGCTGCTGGCGCTGGGCCTGCGGCGCCGGCTGCCGCGGCCCGCCGTCGCCCGCTCGGTGCTGCTCGCCTCCCTGGTCGCCCTGGCGGCGTGCGTCGCCAACGGCCTGGTGGCCACGGTGCCCGAGGACGTCGAGGCGACCTTCTCCATCACCGACGTCGAGAGCGACCCGCGCACCGCGGACGTCACCGTGCAGCTCGACCCGGCCGACTTCGTGGACGACCCCGCCTGGGTGCAGATCACCTCGTGGCAGGGCCAGGGCCTGGTCGTGAACGCGCTCGAACGGGTCGGCGAGGGCGAGTACCGCACGACCGAGCCCGTCCCGCTGGACGGGACCTGGAAGACGCTGCTGCGCGTCCACGACGGCCGGGTGCTCACCGCGTTCCCGATCTACCTGCCGGCCGACGAGGCGATCGACGCCGAGGAGGTGCCCGCCGAGGACGGGATGACCCGCGCCGCCATCCCGGAGATCGACATCCTGCAGCGCGAGCTCAAGGACTCCGGCGGCGGCGTCTGGCTGGTCGCCAACCTGGTGGTGCTCGCCTGCACCCTGGCGATCATCGCGGCCATGGCGTGGGGCGTGGCCCGGTACTCCCGGCGCGCCGGTGCGGTCGAGCCCTTCCCCGACACCCCCGCCGACGAGCCCGCCGAGGGGTCGCGCGCGTCCACCCGCGCCTGACCCCGGCCGCCCCGTCCCCTCGCACCCCCGGAGACTGCTGCTCGTGACCACCCGCCCGGCCCCACTGCGCCACGCCCTCGCCGTGGCCGCCCTCGCCCTCCTCCTCCCGCTCGCCGCCTGCGCCGGCACCGACGCGGAGGCCGGCGACGACGCGGCCGCCACCAGCTCCTCGACCCCGGCCACCGGCAGCGGGACGACGGCGGAACCCGCCGAGGCCGCCCCCGCGGCGCCGGTGGAGCGGGGCACCCGCATCGAGGTGCGGGTGACCGGCGGAGGGGTCGCCGGCGACACCGGCCGGGTGCCGGTCGCAGCCGGGGAGCAGGTCACGCTGGCCATCACCGGCGACACGGCCGACGAGGTGCACGTCCACGGCTACGACCTGATCGCCGACCTCGTCCCCGGGACGCCGGCCGAGATCGCCTTCACCGCCGACATCCCCGGCGTCTTCGAGGTGGAGCTGCACGACGCGGGCACGGTGCTGCTCACCCTGCAGGTCTCCTGACCCGCGTGGAGGTCCTCGCCCACGGGGTGGGGTCGCGCACCGACCTGCCCATCCCCATCGGGTTCGCGCTGTACGGCGCGGGTGCGGCCATCCTGGCCAGCTTCGCCGTGCTGCTGCTGTTCTGGCGCCGCCCGCACCTGGGCGGCGCCGACTCCGGCCGCCCGCTGCCGGCCGGCCTGCAGCGCCTCGTGGACAGCAGCGCGGTGCGCCGCACGCTGCAGGCGCTGGCGCTGCTGGTCGCCGCGTTCGTCGTCGTCGCAGCGCTGGCCGGCCCCGCGGAGACCCGCCGGAACCTGGGCCCCTGGGCCCTGTACGTCACCTTCTGGGTCGGCCTCGTCCCGGCCGGCTTGCTGCTCGGCCCGGTGTGGCGGGTGGTCAACCCGCTGCGGCTGCTGCACCGGCTGCTGCGCCCGCTGGGCCCGGCCGCCCCGGGCGCGGACCGGCTGCCGGCCCTCGGGCTGTGGCCGGCCGCGGCCGCGCTCACCGTGTTCGTGTGGCTGGAGCTGGTCTACCCCGACCGTTCCGAGCCGGGAACCGTGGCGGTGTTCCTCATCGGCTACGCCGTCGTGCAGCTCGCCCTGGCGCAGTGGTTCGGCGAGCGCTGGTTCGCCGCCGGCGACGGCTTCGAGGCCTACTCGACGCTCGTCGCCCGCCTCTCCCCCTGGGGACGGCGCGGCGACGGCCGCCTCGTCCTGCGCAACCCGCTGGCCAACGCCGTGGCCACCCCCGCCCAGCCCGGGCTCGCCGCGCTGGTGATGGTGCTGCTCGGCTCGACCGCCTTCGACGGGCTGACCCGCACCGTGTGGTGGCAGACCGGGCCGGGGGCTGCGAACGACTCGTTCTCCGGCACGGTGGGGCTGCTGCTTGCCATCGCGCTGGTCTCCGCGCTCTACGTCGTCGGCACCCGCCTGTCGGGCCGGCTGGCCGGGCAGGACGAGTCGGTCCAGCCCGGGCGGTACGGCGCGACGGTCATCCCCATCGCGCTGGGCTACACCGTGGCGCACTACTTCAGCCTGCTGGCGCTGGACGGGCAGACGACCTGGATCCTGCTCAGCAACCCCTTCGGTGCCGACGGTGTGGACCTCTTCGGCACCTACGGCAACCGGGTGGACCTCACCGCGGTCAGCGCGGACGCCATCGCGCTCGTGCAGGTCGGCGCCATCATCACCGGCCACGTCGTCGGGGTCGTGCTGGCGCACGAGCGAGCGCTGCTCTCGGCGCGGCGGGCGCGCGCCTCCGACCAGCTCCCGCTGGTGCTGGTCATGGTCGTGTTCACCCTCGGCGGGCTGGGCCTGCTCTTCGGCTTCTGACCTGCTCTCCCGGGTGAACAGCTGCGGGCTGGGCTCCAGCTGGAGGCTCCGGGTGCCGAAGCAGGAAGTGCCGCACCAGGCGACCCAGCGGAAGGAGCGGTCGGCGTGATCGCAGTGACCTGCCGCAACGGCGAGCACTTCACCATCGACCCAGGCGAGATCGAGCGCATCGAGAGCGTGCCCGACACCGTCGTGCACCTGGTCGGTGGCCGCACCTACGTGCTCGCCGGCAGCCTCGACGAGGTGCTCCGGGCCATCCGCGACGCCCGCGCCGAGCTGCTCGTCGTCCAGAAGCGGCTGGCCGGCGGCACGGCGGAGCTGGCCGACCAGGCCTCGACCGTGCGCGCCGCGGCCGCCCTCCGGGTGGAGCGACGGGCGCGGGCCCGGGACGGCGACTCCCCCGGCTCACCGGCCGACCGGCGCCCGGTGGACGCGCCGGCCGAGGACTGAGTCCCGCCCCGGTCAGGGCGCGGGACGGCCCGCGGACCGGAGGGCGGCGAGCAGCTCTTCGACGACTTCGGCGGGCGACCCCGCACCGGAGATGGCCGCCCCGGCCTCGTCCGGTGCGAGCGGTTCGAGCGTGGCCAGCTGGCTGTCGAGCAGCGACGCCGGCATGTAGTGGCCCGTCCGGGCCCCGATCCGCTCGCGGAGCAGCTCGGCGTCGGCGGTGACGTGGGCGAACCAGACCGAGGGCCGCCCCTCGCGCAGCAGGTCGCGGTAGCTGCGCTTGAGCGCCGAGCAGGTGACGACGACGGAGCGGCCGGTCGCCTCGCGCTGGTCGATCCAGCCCCCGATCGTGCGCAGCCACGGCCAGCGGTCGTCGTCGTCCAGCGGCTGACCGGAGGCCATCTTCTCCACGTTGGCCCGGGGGTGGAAGTCGTCGCCCTCGGCGAACTCCCAGCCGAGCCGCTCGGCCAGTGCCTCGGCGACGGTCGTCTTCCCCGACCCGGACACCCCCATGACGACGACGGTGGTGCTGCCCGGCGATTCGGCATCGACCTGCATGGACCGAACGGTAGGACCGCACGCCGCGGTCGGCGAACCGGCTCGGCTGCACTGCGTGTGCCGGTCGCTACCACTGCAGCCAGGCAGAAAAAACGCGGAGACGATCCAGGCCTGGCTGTCGATCCGGCAGCAGGGTGTTCGTCGTCGATGATGACGGAGCCGGACAGGCCGGCCCGCGACCCAGTGCAGGAGGTATCTCCATGGCCAAGTACGCGATCCTCATCTACGAAGACCCGGCCTTCTACGCGACCATGTCGCCCGAGGCGTGGGCCGCGGTGTTCGACGCGCACAGCACGTTCTCCAAGCAGGTCGTCGAGCTCGGTGGGTCCATCGCAGCCGGGGCGGCGCTCGCGCCCACCACGACGGCCACCACGATCAAGGGTGGCGGCACCGTGACGGACGGCCCCTTCGTCGAGACCAAGGAGGCTTTCGGCGGCTTCTACGTCGTCGAGGCGCGCGACCTCGACCACGCCGTCGAGATCGCCGGGCTGTGCCCCGCCCCCGGCGGCGGCGTCGAGGTCCGCCCGGTCGTGGACGCGACGACGAACCCGTTCTGATCGGTACCGGCGACGAGCCGACCGCGTCCGCCGGGCAGGCGGACGCGGTCGCTGCCGCGCTGGCGCAGGCCCACCGCTCCGAGTGGGCCTTCGTGCTGTCCGCCACGGTGCGCGTCACGGGCGACCTGGACCTGGCGGAGGAGTGCGCGCAGGAGGCGTACGTCCGCGCGCTGCAGACCTGGACCCGGGACGGCGTCCCGGAGCGGCCTGGGGCGTGGCTGACCACGGCGGCGCGGAACCAGGCGCTGGACCGGTTGCGTCGCGAGGTCACCCTCCGGCGCAAGCTCCCGCTGCTCGTGGAGCCGGCGACCGTCGATCCGCACGAGCCGGCCGACGACCCGGCCGACCGCGACCGGCCCGACGCCGCGGTGCCGGACGACCGGCTCCGGCTGGTGTTCACCTGCTGCCACCCCGCCCTCGCCCCCGAGGCCCGCGTCGCCCTCACCCTGCGCCTGGTCTGCGGGGTTCCCACGGCCGACGTCGCCCGGGCCTTCCTGGTGTCCGAGCCGACGATGGCGGCACGGATCACCCGGGCGAAGAAGAAGATCTCCGAAGCGCGGATCCCCTACCGGGTTCCGGGCCGGACGGAGCTACCCGAGCGCCTGGACAGCGTGCTCACCGCCGTCCACCTGCTCTTCAGCACCGGCCACACGGCCGGGGAGGGGGACGCTCTCGTCCGTGAGGAGATCTGCGACCGGGCCCTGCACCTCGCCCGCACCCTCGCCGCGCTGCTCCCCGAGCAGGCCGAGACCCGCGGCCTGCTGGGCCTGCTGCTCCTCACCGACGCGCGCCGGGCCACGCGGACCGACGAGCAGGGCCGACTGCTGCTGCTCGCCGACCAGGACCGGACGCGCTGGGACCAGCGCGCGATCCTGGAGGGGCTCACGGTGACGGCCGGTGCGCTGGCGTCCGGCCCACCGGGGCGGTTCACCCTGCAGGCGGCGATCGCCGGCGTGCACGCGATGGCGCCGTCCCTGGAGCGGACCGACTGGCCGCGCGTCGTGCACCTCTACGACCGGCTGCTGGCGGTGTGGAACACCCCGGTGGTCGCGCTCAACCGGGCCGCCGCCGTGGCGTTCGCCGACGGTCCGGCCGCCGCCCTGCCGCTCCTGGACGAGCTGGCGACCGATCCCCGGCTCGCCGACTACCCCTACCTTCCCGCCACGCGCGCCGACCTGCTGCGCCGCCTGGGCGACGCCGCCGGCGCAGCTCGGTCCTACCGGCGCGCGATGGAGCTCACGGCGAACGCCGCGGAGCGCGCCTTCCTGGAACAGCGCCTGGCCGAGGTCAGCCGCGGCGCCGACGCCGAGCCCGCGCCCGGCTGAGGACGGCGGGCCGCCGGTACACGCACGTCCGGTCCCGGCGACCACGGAACGCCGTCGTCATCCGCGCACACGCGCCACACCTCGGTGCCGAGCTCAGCCGGTACTGAGCGCGGCGAGCAGCTGCGGCCAGGCGGTGCTGCGCGGGTCGATGACGGCGAAGTGGCCGCCCCCGGCCTCCACGAGCCGGGCCGCGGGGTGGGCCTCGACGTACGAGCGGCCGACGGCGAGCGGCACGATCGCGTCGTCGGTGCCGTGCAGGACGGTCACGGCGGTGCGCGGGGCCGGCTGCCGGACCGGGTCCAGGTCGGGGCGGTCGGCGGCCGGACCGCCCAGGAAGGCGCGGACCGCGTCGCCGTCGAGCGCGAGCTGCTCGGCCAGGGCGAGGTCGGCGACCGGCGCGAGCGCGACCACCCCGGCGGGCACCGGGGAGCGCCGGTCGGCGGCGGCCTGCAGCACCAGGTGCCCGCCCGCCGAGTGCCCGACCAGCACCAGCCGCCCGTCGCAGCGGCCGTGGAGCTCCGCGGCACCGGTGAGGGCGGTGAGCGCGGCGGCGACGTCGTCCACCGTGTCGTCGGGCCGCCCGGGCACCCGGCGGTACTCGACCGCCGCGGTCGTCCAGCCGGCGTCGGCCAGCGCCGCGGTGAGCGGGCGCACGTGCACGCGGTCGTAGGCCGGGCGCCAGAAGCCGCCGTGGACGACGACGACCAGCGGGCGGCCCTCGGCGCCGGGCCCGCCGAACCGGAGGTCGACGACGGCGTCGTCGTGCCCGCCGTACCGCAGTACGCCGTCCGGACCGGGCGCCGGGCGGTCCAGCACCGAGCGGTCCTCCGAGGGCATCAGCCGCGAGCGGCGCGCAGGGCCTCCAGCGCCGGGCCGTACATGCGCGACTTGATCGTGCCGAGGGTGTCCCCGGCCTTCCCGGTCAGGGCGCCGGCGATCTCCAGCGCCGTCGTCCGGACCGCGTCCTCGCCGACGGCGTGGTCGACGATGCCGGCCTCGAGCGCCTCCGCCCCGCCGTAGCGGCGTCCGGTCGTCATCGCCTCGTGCGCGGTCCGCGGGGTGAGCCGGCCCTGGATCAGCGCGGACATGCCGGGCGTGAACGGGATGTGGATGTCCACCTCGGGCAGGCACCAGAAGCCGCGGTCGGCGCGCATGACCCGGACGTCGTGGCTCAGCGTCAGCATCGCGCCGGCCGCGAAGGCGTGGCCCTGGATCGCCGCCACCGTGACCAGCGGCAGCGCGAGCACGCGCGCCAGAAGGTCCTGGACGTCGGCGACGTACCCGCCGCGCTCCTCCTCGTGCGTGGCCAGCCACTCCAGGTCCAGCCCGTTGGAGAAGAACTTCCCGGTCGCCGTGGTCACCAGCGCGCGGGCGCCGTCGGCCTGCTCGACCTCGTCGAGCGCAGCGCCCACCGCGGTCAGCCAGTCCGGGTGGAAGCGGTTCTCGGTGTCGCCGAGGTCGAGCACGAACACGTCGCCGGCGCGGTCCAGCGTGGGCATGGCGGGTCCTTCCAGGAGCGGTCAGCAGCGCGGGCCGGCCGGGAGGCGGCAGGCCCCGTGTCGACGCCGATCATGCCGTCCGGCATCGTCCGTCCCGCTGCGGGCACCCGCACGGGTCGTCGCCGAGAGGAGCAGGCGTGCGCCGGCTGGTCGTCGTCACCCACCCCGAGGCCGAGCACCACGCCGCCGGCCTGGTGGGCGGCTGGTTCGACAGCGCCCTGACCGAGCGGGGCGAGCGGCAGGCGCGAGCCGTCGCGGCACGGGTGCGGGAGCTCGTCCCTGCCGGTGCCCCGGTCGGGCTGTGGTCCTCGGACCTCCGGCGCGCCGGCGACCGGGAACCGGCTCGACCACGACGAGGGGGTCGAGGGCGCGGAGACCAGGCGGCAGTTCGCCACCCGCGTCTCCGCCGCCGTGGACGAGGTCCTCGCCAGTCCGTGCGCGCACCAGGTCGTGGTCACCCACGGCTTCGCGCTCACCTTCGTCGTCACCGCGTGGATCGGGATGCCGCTGGAGTCCGCGGACCGGGTGGCCTTCCGGACCACCAGCGGCGGGATCACCGTGCTGGAGCAGGACGACTTCTTCGCCAACCGCAGCGTCGTGCGCCTGGACGACACCGCGCACCTCTGAAGGCTCAGGCCGGCGTCCGCCAGACCGACACGGCGCTCTCGCTGTCCCCCGTGAACGGCGCGCCGGACCAGTCGGCCGACCGGCGGACCAGCTCCATCCCGGCGAGCTGCGCCATGAGGTCCAGCTCGGCCGGCCAGGCGTAGCGGAAGTTGCTGGCCGCGTAGTGCACGGCGCCGTCGTCGGTGCGCCAGTAGTGGTGCGAGGTGCCCTGCTGGGTGACCAGGTCGAGGGTGTCGAAGCCGACGTGGTGCCCGCCGATGTGGAAGGGCACCGCCGCCTGGCCCGGCGGGAAGCGCCGGAGCGCGGGAACGGTCAGCTCGACGACGAAGTGCCCGCCGGGTGCGAGGTGCCGGGCGGCGTTGGCGAAGGTGGCGACCTGGCCGGCCTGCGTGCGCACGTTGCCGAGGCTGTTCCACACCACGTAGACCAGCGAGAAGTTGCCCGGGACGGTCGTGGTGGCCATGTCGCCGACCGCCACCGGGATGCCGGGATGCTTGCGGTGCAGCTCGTCGGCCATCGGCTGCGACAGCTCGATGCCGGTGACCGGGATGCCGCGGGCGGCCAGCGGGATCGCCACCCGTCCGGTGCCGATCGCGAGCTCCAGCGCCGGCCCCTCCCCCGCCAGCTCGGCCAGGACGTCGACCGCCGGGTCGAGGACGTCGGGCGCGAACATGAAGGCCGACTCGCGGTCGTAGCGGGCCGCGGTCCCGGCGTCCCAGACGTCGCTGCTCGCCACGGCACGCAGGGTGCTCCCACCAGGGCGCTGCCGACCACTGCTTTCCGGGCAGCGCCCACTAGATTGCGCGTGATCTAGTCTGGACGCATGCGGGACGAGGCCCTCACGGACTCCGCCCCCCGTCCTTCCCCTGGTCGGGGAGGCATCCAGGGGCAGGCCGCCGTCGTGGCCGCGGCCACCGCGGTGGCCCCGCTGGGCGACTCGGGCTCCCTCCTGCCCGCCGTGCTCGGCGACACCCCGACCGCCGTGCTGCTGATCAACCGCGCCGACGGTCTGGTCACCTTCGCCAACCGTGCCGCGATCGAGCTGGCCGGCGATGTGGGGCTGCCCATCGGCGTGGACGCATGGGGGTCCGCGGCGGGCCTGACCGATCTCTCCGGCCGACCGCTCGCCGGCACCGACGCCCCGCTGTCCCGGGTCGCCGACGGACATCCCGTCGCAGGTGAGCCGGTCCGGCTGCAGCCGCGGCGCAGCGACGACACCGACCGGGCGGCGGCGGCCGTCGAGGGTGACGACAAGCTGCTGTGGGTCACCGGCTTCCCGCTGCGCGCCGACCGCTCCGGCGAGCCGGTGGTCCTCGGTGCGGAGCCCGACGACGACCAGCACCGGGACCTCGCCCTGGTGGTCTTCCTCCCGGTCGCCGAGGGGCAGCTGCCCGACGGAGCCGGCGCCACCGAGGACCCCGTGCGAGCGCTCCGCGAGCAGGCGATCGTGGCGACCGACATCTGCTTCGCCATCACCGACCCGCACCAGCCGGACAACCCGCTGGTGTGGGTCAACCCCGCCTTCACCCGCGTGACCGGCTACTCGCTGGAGGAGTCCGTCGGCCGCAACTGCCGCTTCCTGCAGGGACCGCAGAGCGACCCGCTGGCGGTGGCCCGCATCCGCGAGGCCATCGAGGAGCGCCGGCCGGCCCGGGTGACCCTGCTGAACTACCGGGCGGACGGCACCGCGTTCTGGAACCAGCTCTCGCTCACCCCCGTGTTCGACGGCCAGGGCGAGCTGATCAGCTTCGTCGGTGTGCAGAGCGACGTGACCGCCCGGGTCAGCGTCGAACGGGAGCGGAGGGAGGCCTTCGCGGCCGAGCGGCGGGCGCGCGAGACGTCCCAGGCCGCCGAGCGGCGCCTGCAGCTGATGGCGCAGGCCTCCAGCACGCTGACCGGGACCCTCGAGGTGGACGCGCTGCTGGCCCGGCTCGCCGACCTCTGCGTGCCGGCGCTGGCCGAGTGCGCCTTCGTGGCCCGCATCGACGACGACCAGACGCTCACCTCGACCACGATCCGGCTCCGTGAGGGGCTCGACGGCGCGCCCGCCGACCCGGCCGCGGTGGCCGCCCGTTTCGACGGCCGCCCGCTGACGCCCCGCTCCCCCGGCGCCGAGGCGGTCCGCACGGGCAGGCACGTCGTCGTCCCCGACACGACCTCCCCCGACGTGCGCCGCCGCTACCCCGAGGCCCACATCCACGCGCTCGGCGGTCCGCTGGGCCTCACCTCGCTGGTCGCCATCCCGCTGCGGGCCCGCGGCCGCACCACAGGGATCCTGGTGCTGGCCGGCTCCGAGGACGCCGCCTTCCCGGACTCCGCGGTCGACCTGCTGCTGGACCTCGCCGGCCGCGCCAGCCTGGCCCTGGACAACGCCCGCCTCTACCAGGGGCAGCGGTCGGTGGCCGAGACGCTGCAGCGGGTCCTCCTGGCCCAGCTGCCCGACCTCCCGGGCATCGAGGTGGCCGCCCATTACGAGTCGGCGTCGTCGTCGGCCGCGGTCGGAGGCGATTTCTACGATCTGCTCGCCCTCCCCGACGGGAGCATCGGGATCAGCATCGGCGACGTCGTGGGGCACGACATCGACGCCGCGGCCACGATGGGGACGCTGCGCACCCTGCTGCGGACGACGGCCTACGACACCGCCCGCCCCGATCCCGCCGACGTGCTGGACCGGGTCGACGAGCTCATGGGCGCCCTGGCCGTCCCCGGCCTCGCGACTCTCGCGCACGCCCACGCGCACCCGCCGCAGACCCCCGGGGGCGACTGGCTGCTGCAGGTCGCCAACGCCGGGCACCCCCCGCTGGCGCTGCGCACGCCCGACGGCGCGGTCCGGCTGCTCACCGAGGCACGCGGGCGGCTGCTGGGTGTGGGCCTGCCGGTCTCCCGGAGCACGACGCCGGTCGTCGTCCCGGCGGGCAGCCTGCTGGTCACCTACACCGACGGGCTGGTCGAGCGGCACGACGCCGACCTCGACCGGGGCCTGGCGCGGCTGGTCGAGACGTTGTCCGACTGCCCGGTCGACGCCGGTGTCCAGGACGTCTGCAGCGCGCTGATGCCCCTGGCCGACCAGCCCTCCGACGACGTCGCGGTCATGGTCGTCCGGCTGGGCTGACCGCTCCTACCCGACCGGCTGCGCCCCGAGCACCGACAGCAGCTGCAGCTTCTCGTAGCTCTCGCTGCCGGGGGCGGCGGTGTAGACCAGCAGCGAGTGCGACTGCTGCGGATCGAGCAGGTTCTGGCAGTGCAGCTCGAGCGGGCCCACCTCGGGGTGGACGAAGTGCTTGACCTCGCGCGGGCGGATGCCGACCTCGTGCCGGTCCCAGACGCGGCGGAACTCCTCGCTGCGGGCCAGCAGCAGGTCGGCGAGCTGCGCGGCCCGCGAGCCCGGTCCGCGCAGGGTGGCGACCCCGCGCAGGCCTGACGCCCACATGCGGCCCAGGAACGCGTGGTCGTCCGGCGCGTAGCGCTGCCGCGTCGCGGGGTCGGTGAACCACCGGTAGCCGATGCTCCGGGCGGGGCCACGGTACGCGGTGAGGTCCCCGGTCAGCGCGACCCCGGGGGGCGTCTGGCGGAGCGTCTCGCCGAGCTCGGTCACGATCTCGGCGGGGGTGTCCTGGAGCCGGTCGAATATGCGCAGCAGCCCCGGGCTGATGTGCTCGCTCACGGCGCCCCGGTCGGGCGGGTGGTGCCCGGCGAGGCGGAACAGGTGGTCCCGCTCGTCGAGCGAGAGGTGCAGCCCCTGGGCGATGGCGGCGACCATCTGCTCGGACGGCTGCGGTCCGCGCCCCCGCTCGAGCCGGGAGTAGTAGTCGCTGGACATGTGGCACAGCGCGGAGACCTCTTCCCGCCGCAGGCCGCTCGTCCGGCGGCGGGCACCGCGGGGCAGGCCGACGTCCTCCGGCTGCAGCGCCTCGCGACGGCGGCGCAGGTAGTCCGCCAGCCCGATCCGGTCGATGTCCATCCGTGCCTCCCTCGTGTCCTCCCGTTCCTACCGGCCGTGCCACGGCGCAGCCACGCCCTGCCGATCCACCCCTCGCCCGCAGCCTGGCCCTGCCGGTCAGCGGATCGACCGGCCCTGAACGGCGGCGCCGATCCGGGCGACGGTGGGGACACCTGACCGACGACCGAGGAGTCCCCGTGCCACGCAGAACCACCGACATCACCGTCCCCGACCTCACCGGCACGCGTGCCGTCGTCACCGGGGGGAGCGACGGCATCGGGCTGGGCATCGCCCGCCGTCTCGCCCGGGCCGGCGCCGACGTCGTGCTGCCCGTCCGGAACCCGCGCAAGGGGGAGGCGGCCGTCGCCGCCATCCGCGCGGAGACGCCGGACGCGGACGTGCAGCTGCTCGACCTCGACCTGTCCTCGCTGGCCTCCGTGGCCGCCCTCGGCGAGAAGATGCGCGCCGACGGCCGGCCGGTCGGCGTCCTGGTCAACAACGCCGGCGTGATGACGCCACCCGGGCGGCAGACGACCGCCGACGGCTTCGAGCTGCAGTTCGGCACCAACCACCTGGGCCACGTCGCGCTCGTCGCCGGGCTGCTGCCGCTGCTGCGCGCCGGCCGCGCCCGGGTGACCTGGCAGGTGAGCATCGCCGCCCGGCGGGGGGCCGTGAACTGGGACGACCTCGGGTGGGAGCGCTCCTACGACGGGATGCGGGCGTACTCGCAGTCCAAGATCGCCATGGGCCTGTTCGGGCTCGAGCTGGACCGGCGCAGCCGGGCCGCCGGGTGGGGCATCACGAGCAACCTCTCGCACCCGGGCGTCGCGCCGACGAGCCTGCTGGCCGCCCGTCCGGAGCTGGGCCGGAGCGCGGAGGTCCCCAGCCGGCGGGTCATCCGGATGCTGTCGGAGCGGGGCATCCTGCTGGGGACGGTCGAGACCGCTCCGCTGCCTGCCGTGCACGCCGCCACCTCGCCGGACGCCGAGGGCGGCGGCTTCTACGGACCTGGCGGCTTCGGCCACCTCGGCGGCCCACCTGCGCCGCAGCGGCTGTACCCCACCCTGCGCAGCGCGGAGGAGGCCGCCCGGGTCTGGGAGGTCTCCCAGGAGGTCGCGGGCGTCCGCCTCCCGGAGGGGTGACCGGTGTTCCCGCTGGTCCGCGCCGGGTAGGGGCTTCGACCAAGCCGTCCGGACCCGGCGGCGCAGGACAGGACCGGAGGTGCGGCATGGCGGAGAAGAGCGGCAAGGGCAGCGACACGGCCAAGAAGGCGAACGCGAAGGCGAAGAAGGAAGGCAAGAAGAACCCGCGGACCAGCTCGGCCGCCCAGAGCGAGCTGGGCAAGAAGGGCGGGAAGAAGGGCGGCAAGAAGAAGGGCTCGAAGAAGTCCTGAGCCAGGGCCGGTGACGACGCAGACCCCCTGCTGCTGATGGGCGCGTACTGTCGCCCGCAACGGCGATGCGCACACGCGTCGGCACGTACGTCCGAGCAACGGCGTATCCGCGAGCGGCCCCGACCGGGTCCGCGGCCGAGGTCCTCCCGCCCCCGGTGACACCACCGGAGGAACGCCGTGGACGGCACGCACCCCCCTGAGCCGACGCCGGCCACCCAGGCGCTGGAGCAGCTCGGCCGGCTGTCCCTGCGCGAGCTGTCCATGGACAGCCTGCTGCAGAAGGTGGCCGGCCTCGTGACGGGCGTCATGCCCGGCAACCCCGACACCTCGGTGACGCTCCTGGTGGAGGGCCGGCCCACGACGGTGGCGTCCACCGGGCAGATGGCCTCGTCCCTCGACGAGACCCAGTACGAGCGCGGCCAGGGACCGTGCCTGCACGCAGCACGGACCGGCGAACTCGTCGAGATCGCCGACACGCGGACCGACGCCCGGTGGCCGGGCTACACGCGTCGGGCCGTCGAGCGCGGCGCCCTGAGCTCGCTGTCCGTGCCGCTGGTCGTCGACGGCGACGCCCAGGTGTCCGGTGCGCTGAACCTCTACTCCCGCCGCAGCCACGCCTTCGACGAGGACAGCCGATCGGCCGCCACCCGGTTCGGCCCGTACGCCGGGGTCGCGGCCGGCAACCTGCACGCCTACCGGAGCGCCCGTGACACGGCGGAGAACCTGCAGCTCGCGCTGGAGTCCCGGGCAGTGATCGACCAGGCCAAGGGCGTGCTCGTGGAGCGGTACAGGCTGACCCCCGATCAAGCGTTCCAGCTCCTGGCGCGCGCATCGATGACCAGCAACCGGAAGGTGCGCGACGTCGCGGACCACCTGGTGCACACCGGGGAGCTGCTCGGTGCCCTACGAAGCACCGATCGCGGTCGTCCCTGACCGGGGCGGCCACTCCGTCCTCGCCAGGAAGACCTCATGACCGGAACCGCCGTGGCCTGCCCCCTCACCGTCGTCGCCCACCGGCTCGGAGGCGTGGAGTCGACGCCGCTGTGGTGGGCCTACCTCGAGTGCGGCGGCAACCGATCCCGCACCGAGATGACCGACTACCTCGCTGGCACCGCTCTCTGGCCGGACAGCGAGCACAATCTCCTGTCCCAGGCGTTGAACGAGGCGCTCTGGGAGATCGGCAGCCCCAGCCTCGTCCCGTTGCGGGACGGCGCGGACGGTCCGCGCTGAGCTCACGGCCGCAACGGTCGACCCGGTGCCCGACTGCGCCAGGGACGACTCAGGCCGCCCTCCCGGAGGAGAGCGGCCTGGTCATCGGGGTGGAGCTGAGGGGACTCGAACCCCTGACCCCCACACTGCCAGTGTGGTGCGCTACCAGCTGCGCCACAGCCCCGTACCGGCCCGGTCTGGTGCGTCCGGGCCGGGAACGACTGTACAGGGTGGGGGATGAGCACCCGCGCAGGGGTGGCGGCGCGGCACCGGCCGCGCCGCCCGCTTCAGGCGGTCTTCATCTGCGCGATGCGGATGTGGTTGCCGAACGGGTCGCGCAGCCCGAAGTCGATGCCGTAGGGCTGGTCGACCGGTTTTTCGGTGATCTCCACGCCCTTGGCCTTGAGCTCGGCGTGGGTGCGGTAGGCGTCGTCGCAGGCGAAGAAGAGGTGCCCGCCGGCCACGCCCTTGCTCACCGCGGCCCGCACCTCCGCGGCGGTCTCCTCGCTCATCGACGGCGCCCCCGGCTTCTCCAGCAGCACCGCGCGGTCGGGCTGACCGGGCAGGTTCACGGTCAGCCAGCGCATCGGGCCGAACGCCATGTCGGACTGGACCTCGAAGCCGAGCTTCCCGACGTAGAAGTCGAGCGCCTGGTCCTGGTCCGGGACGTAGATCTGGGTGATGGTGATCGAGGTCAGCATGGGGACGACGCTAGGGAGGCTCACCCCCGCTGCGCTTCTCCGAAACTGCTCGGCCGCAGCCACGCCATCGCGAAGCAGGACGGCGCGGGCGGCAGCGGGCCGCGGCGCCGGTGCACGCTCGGCGGCTCCCCCACCACCTCGCGGAACACCCGGCTGAACGTGCCGAGGCTCGAGAAGCCGACCGCCATGCAGATGTCGGTCACGCTGCGATCGGTGGAGCGCAGCAGGAACATCGCCCGCTCCACCCGCCGCCGCTGCAGGTAGCGGTTCGGCGTCTCGCCGAAGGTCGCCCGGAACGTCCGGATGAAGTGCGCCTCGGAGACGAAGGCGATCCGGGCCAGCGACGGGATGTCCAACGGCTCGGCGTAGCGCCGGTCCATGGCGTCGCGCGCCCGCAGCAGCCTGCGGTTGGACTCCTCGGTCGACTGCCCCACGCGGGCATCCCACCACGGGCGGGACGACCTCAGATGTCGACGCCGCGCTCGCGCAGCCAGGGCAGCGGGTCGACCCGCTTGCCGTCCATCCCGCCCCTGTGCACCTCGAAGTGCAGGTGCGGGCCGGTCGACTGCCCGCGGTTGCCGAGCAGGGCGATGGTCTCGCCGGCGTCCACGTACTGCCCCGGCTCCACGAGGATCTTGTCCATGTGGCCGTAGACGGTGACGTCGCCGTTCTCGTGGAGGATGTAGACGGCCAGGCCGAAGCCCGACGCCGAGCCCGCCCGCAGCACGACCCCGTCCGCGGCCGCGTACTCCGGCGTGCGCATCGGCGCGGCCAGGTCGATGCCGTAGTGGAACGTTCCCCACCGGCTGCCGTAGCCGCTGGTCAGCCGCGCCCCGGCGACGGGCAGCACGGTCTTGGGCCGCGCGGCCTCGGCGGCAGCGGCCGCGGCCTCTGCGGCGGCGGCCTCCGCCTGGGCGGCGGCCTCCGCCCGGGCGGCCCGCGAGGCGGCGACCTCGGCCAGCCGCGCCTCGGCCTCGGCGACGGTCACCGACGCCTGGGGCAGCACCTCGAGCTGCTCCTCGGCACCGAGCATCTGCTGCTGGGCGGCGAGCACCGACGTGCTCTCCGCCGACGCCCCCGCGGGACCGGTGAAGCCGAGCGCCGCGGCGACCAGGCCGCCGGCGAGCAGCGCACCGAGCAGGACACCAGGACGACGGTCCGGGTGCGGTGCAGGGCGGGTGCGACGCGCCGCCGCGTGCCGCCGGGACGCCCGCGGCACCGCGACCAGCTGCTCGGTCGGGGTCTCCGCCATCCCTGCGTGCATGCACCTGCCCGTTCGCGCGACGATGTCGACGGCCCGTGATCGGCCGTGCACATCGAAACATCGCGTGACCATCCCGTGACCAGGAGTTCGGCGCGTCGTCGGCGACACGCCGCGTGACCCCCCCACACGTCACACGGGTCCCAGCCGTTGCTGACACCGATGTCATCCGTCGCGGTAGAGCGAGGTCACACCCGACCGGGCGACCGGCCGGTTTGGCAACGGGCGCATCGGGCTATGAGTCTCCTCCCGGCGTGGAACCACGCGCGCCGACCGTTCGCCTGCTCCCGGTTGCGACCTGGACACATCGGCGCCGGAACCATTGCGCGGCTCGGTGCCGCCCCGTTTCACTGCTGACTCGACGTCGGTCCGTCCCCGGACCACCGCCTGAGTCGGCAGGACGGACGCGACGAAGGAGGGGTGCCATTGACGCAGGTCGAGATCCTGCCGCTCTCCGCGCCCGCCACCCCCGTGGCCCCGCAGCCGGAGATCCGGGCGCTCACCGAGCAGTCCCTCGGCCACTACGGCGACCAGCTCGTCGTCCCCACGTACGACCGGTCCGCACTCACGCCCGCCGTCGTCCACTTCAGCGTCGGCGGATTCCACCGCGCCCACCAGCTGCTCTACTTCGACGAGGTCGCGCAGCGCCGCATCAGCGACGACTGGGGCGTGGTCGGCGTCGGCCTGCACAGCCGCACGATGAAGGACGCCCTCGCGCCCCAGGACCACCTGTACACCGTGGTCGAGCGCAGCCCCGACGGCGAGCGCGCCCGCGTCGTCGGCGTGATGGTCGACTACCACTTCGCGCCCGAGGACCCCGCGCGCGTGCTGGACCTGCTGTCCGACGAGCGCACCCGGATGGTCTCGCTGACCATCACCGGCAGCGGGTACCGGCTCAGCCCGGCGGATGGCGCCTTCGACGCCGACGACGTCGACATCCAGGCCGACCTGCGCTGCCCGGACCGCCCACGCACCGTGTTCGGCTACCTGGTGGAGGCCCTGGACCGCCGCCGGCGCGCCGGCCTGCCGCCGTTCACCGTGGTCTCCTGCGACAACATGCACCGCAACGGCGACGCCGCCCGCGCCGCCGTCGTCGGCTTCGCCCGGCTGCGCGACGAGGTCCTGGCCCGCTGGATCACCGACCGGGTGGCCTTCCCCAGCAGCATGGTCGACCGCATCACCCCGCACACCTCGCCCGGCGAGCGCGAGGCCGTGGCCCGGCGCTACGGCGTGGACGACCGGTGGCCGGTCATCACCGAGCCGTTCTCGCAGTGGGTCATCGAGGACGACTTCTGCAACGGCCGCCCGCCGCTGGACGAGGTCGGCGTCCGCTTCGTGGCCGACGTCGCCGCCTACGAGCTGATGAAGACCCGGCTGCTCAACGCGAGCCACTGCGCCCTGGGCTACCTCGGGGCGCTGGCCGGCCTGGACACCCTCGACCAGGTCATGGCCGAACCGGCGTTCGCGCACTACGTCGAGCGGCTCATGGACGACGAGGTCACCCCGCTGCTGCCCCCGCCCGAGGGCATCGACCTCGCCGACTACAAGCGCTCCCTGCTCCAGCGCTTCGCCAACCCGGCGATCTCCGACGGGCTGCCCCGGCTGTGCCGCCGCGGGTCGGCGAAGATGCCGCACCACCTGCTGCCCTCCCTGCAGGAGGCGCTGGCCTCCGGCCGTCCGCACCGGCTGCTGACCCTCGCCGTCGCCGGCTGGTTCACCTACCTGCGCGGCACCGACGAGGCCGGCGCACCGCTGGTGGTCGACGACCCGCACGCCGAGCGGCTGCAGGCCCTGGCGCGGGCCGGCGGGACCGACCCGCGGCCGCTGCTGGGCTTCCGCTCGCTGTTCGGCGACCTGGGCGACGAGCCCGCCTTCGTGGCCGATCTGCAGCAGGCGATGGAACGCCTCGCGCGCGACGGCGTCCGCCGCTCGCTCGCCACCGGCACCGCCGTGCCGCTCCGATGACCCGCCCCCACCACCGACCCGAGGGAGACCACCCGGTGCCGACCGTTCCGCCGACCGTCCTGCAGCGGGTGACCCACCTGCTCTGCGACGCCGACGGCAACCTCTTCCCGTCCGAGGAGCCCGCGTTCGACGCCTCCGCCGAGGTCACCAACGCCTTCCTCGCCTCGCTCGGGATCGACCGGCGCTACACCGCCACCGAGCTCCGCACGGCGGCCACCGGGATGAACTTCCGGACGACGGCGCGCACCCTCGCCGAGCAGGCCGGCGTGCACGACGCCGACGTCGAGCCGTGGGTCGCCGAGGAGCGCCGCGCCGTCACCGAGCACCTGGGCCGCACCCTGCAGCCGCACCCGCCGACGCAAGAGGCGCTGGCGACCCTCGCCGGGCACCTCACACTCGCCGTCGTCAGCTCCAGCGCGCTCGCCCGCCTGGCCGCCTGCTTCACCGCGACCGGCCTGGACGAGCTGCTGCCGGCCGAGCGGCGGTACAGCGCCGAGGACTCGCTGCCCGTGCCGACGAGCAAGCCCGACCCGGCGGTCTACGCCCACGCCTGCGTGCAGCTGGGCATCGCGCCCGAGCGGGGCCTCGCCGTCGAGGACGCCGTCGCCGGGGTCCGGTCCGCGGTCGCCGCCGGGTGCCCCGTCGTCGGCAACCTGCTGTTCGTCCTGCCCGAGGAGCGGGAGGAGCGCGCCGCCGCACTGCTGGCCGCCGGCGCGCTGACCGTCGTCTCCTCCTGGCAGGAGCTGGCCGAGCTGCTGCTCCCCGCGGGGGTGGCCCGGTGAACATCGTCTACGTGGCCTTCCGCGGCCACTTCTCCGACAGCCCGCGCGCGCTCTACGAGGAGCTGCGCGCCCGCGGCGTCGACGCCACCCACACCTGGCTGACCGCACCGCACACCGCCGACGGCTTCCCCGCCGACGTCGCCACGGCGACCTTCGGCAGCCCGGAGTCGATCGCCGCGCTCGAGGGCGCGGACCTGGTCATCTCCAACGACCACATCCCGCTGGACTGGGAGAAGCGTCCGGGCACCACCTACCTGCAGACCTGGCACGGCACGATGCTCAAGCGCATCCACAACGACGTGCTGTGGGCGCCCGAGGGGCGGCTGGCCTACCTGGACCAGGACATCGCCCGCTGGGACCTGCTCCTCTCCCCCAACGCCGTCACCACCGAGCGGCTGCGCAAGGCGTTCGGCTTCACCGGGCCGATCCACGAGACCGGGCTGCCGCGCAACGACCTGCTGCACGCCCCGGACCGCGACGAGGTGCGCGCCCGCGTGCGTGCCGACCTCGGGATCCGCGACGACCAGACGGTCGTGCTCTACACGCCGACCTGGCGCGACGACCTGGTGTTCGAGGGGAAGGACGGCCGGGACTTCGAGTTCCCGATCGACCTCGACGCCTTCACCGACCGGCTGGGCGAGGACCACGTGCTGCTGCTGCGGCTGCACAACATGGTCATGGACCGGCTGGAGCTGGTCGAGGGCTCTGTCGTCCGCGACGTCTGCGGCCATCCGGACATCCGCGACCTGTACCTGGCCGCGGACCTGATGGTCACCGACTACTCCTCCACGATGTTCGACTTCGCGAACACCGGGCGGCCGATGGTGTTCTTCACCTACGACCTGGACCGCTACCGGGACCAGCTGCGAGGCTTCTACTTCGACCTGGAGGAGGTGGCCCCCGGGCCGCTGGTGCGCACCAGCGCGGAGCTCGTCGACGCGATCGCCGACATCGACGGCGTCAGCGAGCGGTACGCCGCGCAGTACGCGCGCTTCCAGGAGCTGTTCACCCACCTCGAGGACGGCGCCGCGACCCGGCGGGTCCTCGATCTCATCCTCCCGTCCGCAACCGCGTCCGGGCAGACCAGCACGACAGAGGGAGATGATGGCCGTGCGCAACGGTGACCGCGTACTGAACCCCGTTCGTCGGGGGATGGCACCCCTCTCGACGCGGACGACCGGCCGGCGGACCTCCGCCCAGCCGGTGCAGGTCGTCATCCTGGCCGCGGGCATGGGCACCCGGCTCGGGCGCTCGCTGCCCAAGCCGCTGACCCAGCTGCGCGACGGCCGCAGCATCCTGCAGCGCCAGCTCGACGGGCTGCGCTCCGTCCTCGGGGACGACGTCAGCATCACCGCCGTGGTCGGCTACCGCAGCAAGCGGGTCATGAAGGCCGCACCGGACCTGCTGTTCGCCTACAACCCCGACTTCGCCGAGACCAACACGTCGAAGAGCCTGCTCCGAGGGCTGCGCTCGACGCGGGACGGCGGCGTGCTGTGGCTCAACGGCGACGTGGTCTTCGACCCGGCGGTGCTCGAGCTCGCCCTGCCGACCATCGCGGCCGACCAGAGCTTCGTGTGCGTCGACACCAGCACCGTCGCGGACGAGGAGGTCAAGTACACCCTCGACGCGGACGGCTACGTCGACGAGCTGTCCAAGACCGTCGTTGGCGGGCTGGGCGAGGCCGTGGGCATCAACTACGTCTCGTCGGCCGACAAGGCCACCCTGCTCGACCACCTGGCCGCCTGCGGCGACCAGGACTACTTCGAGCGCGGCATCGAGACCGCCATCGCGACCGAGGGCATGCAGGTCCGCCCGGTCGACATCTCGCAGTACAGCGCCGTCGAGGTCGACTTCGAGACCGACCTGGCACGCGCGAACAGCCTGTTCCCCGCGCCGCTGAACACCGTCGCCGACGTCGGCTGAGCCGGGCCGGCCGGGACTCCCCGTCCCGGCCGGCCGGTCAGCAGGTCAGCTGCCGACGACCTTGCCCAGGTCGGCGGCGATGTCGCGCCAGTCGTTGCCGGTGTCGAAGGCGACCCGGGCCTGGTCGTCGGCCCCGTACAGCAGCAGCAACGTCGAGTGCAGCCGCCCCTCGTCCTCCGCCTGCGGCACGCCCGCGGCCAGCTGGGCCTGCACCACGGCGTCGAGCTCGCCGGTGAGGCCCACGAACGAGGTGGGCAGGTCGGCGTCGAACTGGTCGAGGTAGGTCCCGAGCACCTCGGGGGTGTCCGTCGCCGGGTCGGTGGTCACGAAGACCACCTGCACCTGCTCGGCGACCGATCGCTCGACGTCGCGCAGGGCGACGGCGACGTCGGCCATCGTCGTCGGGCAGACGTCGGGGCACTCGGTGTACCCGAAGAACAGCAGCGTCGGCCGGCCCTCCGTCGCCGCCCGGAAGTCGTAGGGGGCGCCGGTGGTGTCGGTGAGCTGGATCTGCGGCCGCTTGTACGGCTCGGCGAGGTCGAGGCCCGCGTAGTCGTCCTCGGGTCCCTCGACCGTGGCCGGTCCCCCGGTGTGGTCGTGCCCCTCGCCGCCCGCCTCGTCCGTGGCCGACCCGCCCCCGCCGCAGGCGGTGAGGGCCAGCCCGGCCGCCAGGACGAGGGCGGGCAGCGACGAGCGGGTGCGTGCTGGGAGGGACCGACTCACGGGGCCACGGTACGACGGCGGGCGCTCCAGCCGAGTGCGAGACCGCCCACGCCGGCCAGCAGGCCGACCACCGCCAGGACGAGGGCCGTCGTCGCGGTGCCCGAGGAGCCGTCGTCGTCCGCCTCCGCGTCGGCCGAGGCGCCTGCGGTGCTCTCCCCGCCGTGCGCGGACTCCGACGCGGCGCTCAGCTGCAGGACCGGCGCGGGCCGCTCGGGCTCCGCCTCGCCCTCGACGGTCGGCTCGATCCAGGCCGACTCGGTGCCGTCGCTGTAGGTCTGCACGGCCGGGAAGGACAGCTGGTCCTCCTCCGGGAAGGCGCCGCCGGACAGGGCGAACTCCTGGAACTGCCCGGGCGCGATGCCGTTGCCGGGCTCGGCGCGGAACTCGACCACGGACACGTAGCTGGTGATCTCCTGCCCGTGCGCCTCCAGCGGCTCGGCCAGGTCCGAGTTGGTGAGCGTGGCGGTCCAGCCCGGCACCGGCTGCACGCGGAGGGAGGCCATCGCCGCGTCGGCCGGGATCTGGATGCGCAGGGCGACGGTGCTGGCCGTGTCGCTCTCGTTGGGCACCCGGAAGACCAGCTTGCCGTAGCCGCCGGGAGCGGCGTCGGGGCTGGAGACCGTCACGTGCGCGGACGCCGTCGAAGCGACGGTCACCGACGCGGCCAGCGCCACGGTGGTGGTGGCGAGGACGACAGCGGCCCGCGAGCGGGCACGGGAGGGGGACATGGAGCTCCTCGTTCTGGAAGGGCGGGCGCCGGTCAGCGCACCGAGAAGGTGGTGGAGGCCGTGGTCGCGGTGAACTCGTCGAGCCGCACCGTGACGGTCAGCCGCCAGGTCCCTGCGGTCGGCAGGGTCATCTGCTGGGCGACGTAGCGGCCGGGCCCGGCGGGCGCGATCTCCACGTCGAGCGGGCCGATCTCCTGCTGCTCCTCGACGACGGTGACGCGCAGCTCCTCGGGCTGCGTCGGGCGCCCCTCGTCGTCGTAGAGGTGGAGGTGCAGGGTGTTGGGGCCGGCCTGGGCGGGCTGCACCGAGATCTGGACGCTGCCGG
The DNA here is from genome assembly GCF_054050515.1 of Blastococcus sp. SYSU D01042. NCBI lineage: Bacteria > Bacillati > Actinomycetota > Actinomycetes > Geodermatophilales > Geodermatophilaceae > Blastococcus > Blastococcus sp. SYSU D01042. The sequence goes on from NZ_JBJGZM010000009.1 coordinate 139,682, forward strand.
CCTCGCCGGAGCCGCCCTCGAGGTCCACCACCACGTCGACCGGGTCGGTCGCGGTGGCCTGCGACGGCGGGGTGCCCACCAGGACGGCGGAGACGAGCACGATCGCCGCGCCCAGCACCGCCTCGACCACCAGCGACCGGCGCAGCGACGGCAGCTGGTCGGCAGCGTCGTCGGCCTGCTGGCGGCTGCGGGCCAGCACCGACTCGTCGTCGGCCAGGTCGGCGGCGTCCCGGGGACCGGCGGAGGCGGCGGCGGCGAAGGCGAGCGCGGGCGCGCGGTCCCGGCGGCCGGCGGGCGCCCGGCGCACACCCAGTCGCTGCTGCACCCACACCCGCGAGACCCCGGCCGCGCCCAGGACCACGACGAAGAAGGTCAGCTTGGCCATGAGCAGCCGCCCGTAGACGGTGTCGACCAGCGCGGTGGGCGAGCCGAGCTCGCGGATCGACTGCAGCACCCCGGTGACCACCAGGGCGGCGACCGCGGCGAAGGCCAGCTGGGAGAACCGCCGCAGCGCGTCGGGGAAGTCCTCGTCCTCCGCCGCGGGCCGGAGCACCACCAGCAGCAGCGCGGTCAGCCCGCCCAACCACACCGCCATGGCCACGACGTGCACCGCGGTGACGACGACCGCGAGCGCCGGCCACTGCCCGGCGACCGCGTGACCGGTGGCGGCGGTGGCGACGGCGAGCCCGGTGGCGAAGAGCCCGGCGGCCGCCAGCTCGGGCACCTCCGGGGCTCCTCCGCGCCGCCAGGCGGGGCGGAGCGCGGCGTACAGCGCCAGCGCCAGCACCACGCGGGCGAGCAGCGCCCACCCCGTGGAGGTGGCGGCGGTGGCCGCGAGCAGGTCGGGCGAGAACAGCTGACCGAAGCCCGTGCCGGCCGCGTACGGCCCCTGCAGCAGGAACAGCAGCAGGCCGGTCCCCGCCGCCGCGAGCGCGCCGCCGGAGGCCATCGCGCGCAGCCGGCGGGAGGACCACCCGCCGGGCAGGCAGACCAGCAGGAGCACGGGCACGCCGATCGCCAGGGCGATCGCGCCGAACCCGACGGCCCGCGACGCCTGCTGCGCCCCTTCCACCAGCCGGTCCGCCGACGCCCCCTGGTCGGCCGGGGCGGACACGAGCTCGCCCTCGCCGACGACGAACGACCACGCACCCTGCACGGGGTGGGAGTCGGCGGAGACGATGCGGTAGGTGACCAGGTAGCCGCCGTCGGGCAGGTCGGGCTCGAGCGGGATGGTCACCACGCCGTCGTCGACGGAGGCGTCGTCGGTGTCGACCCGCTCGCCGTCGGCGGTCAGCACCCGCGCGTACCCGGCGCCGAGCGACACCCCCTCGCTGAACTGCAGCGTCACCTCGCTGGGCGCGGTCTCCAGCCGGGCGCTCTCCCCCGGCTCGGTCGAGACGAGGACGGCGTGCGCGGAGGCCGGGCCGGCCAGGGCGACGCCGGCCAGCAACCAGCCGGCCAGGAGGAGGAGCAGGGAGCGCCCGCGACGGCGGCTCACGCGGCGGCCCGCTGCCGGACGCGGGCGAGCCGCACCCCGGCCCGCCGGCGGCGCGTGCGCCCGCGGAAGGCACCGGCCGACACCAGGGCGACGCCGACGACCAGCAGCACGTGCACCAGCGCGCGGTCGGCGTGCACGTGCCCCGCACCCAGGTCGGCGAGGGTGACCGGGACGAGCAGCGCGGTGAAGGACAGCAGGAAGGGCAGCGCGCCGGCGGCCAGCCGCGGCGCCGCGGCGACGGCGAGGAAGGCCGCGGCGACGGCCAGGTTCCAGGCACCGGTCTCGTGCGCCATGTGGGCGGGCGCGCTCATCGCCCCCGGGCCGGAGACGAGCACCGGCCAGGCGATGGCCGCCTGCGCGACCCCGACGGCGAGCAGCGCGAGCCGGAGCGCGGTGTCGACCAGCCGCCGGCGCGCCGCCGCGGCCGCGCCGGGGAGCTCCCCCGGCAGCGCCCGCAGGACGGCCCCGACCAGGTCGGGCACCGGCGGTGCCGGGGCCAGGCGCGCCCGCCGGGTCACCAGTGCGGCCCGGTCGGCCCAGGCCGCGCAGGCCGCGCAGGCGTCGAGGTGGTCCTCCAGCGCACGAGCGGGCATCCCGAGGGGCTCGTCGTCGAGGCGCGCGGAGATCGCGTCGCGGAAGGGGTCGCACGGCATGCCCCCTTGGTCGCTCCGCACCCGCGCGGAGTTCCCGAGACCTGGCTCACACCTGATCGGGCGGTGTCCGGCCCACGGCCCGCCCGGCGTGCGGGACACTCGGGGCGTGGAGGACCTGGACGCCCTCGCGGCCGAGGCGGCCGGGGGCGACCCCCTGGCCGCGGCCGCCTTCGTCCGTGCCACCCAGTCCGACGTCTGGCGGCTGTGCGTCGCGCTCGGCGACCCCGGCACGGCCGACGACCTGACGCAGGAGACCTTCCTCCGCGCGTTCGCCTCGCTGCACCGCTTCGAGGGCCGGTCCTCCGTGCGCACCTGGCTGCTCACGATCGCCCGCCGGGTCTGCGCCGACGCCGTCCGCAGCCGTCGCCGCCGTCGGCTCGTGCTGGTCCGGGACGACGCCGACCTGGCCGCGCTGCCGTCGTCGGGCGGCCGCGATCCCGTCGGCGAGGGCGCCGGCGTGAGCGACCTGCTGGCCCGGATGGACCCCGACCGCCGCGAGGCGTTCGTGCTCACCCAGCTGCTCGGGCTGTCCTACTCCGAGGCCGCGGCGGTGGCCGGGTGCGCGGTCGGCACCATCCGGTCCCGCGTGGCGCGCGGCCGGGCCGACCTGATCGGTTCACTCGCCGGGGTGGACGACGACGACGTCGAGGGCGACGCCGCTCACAGGTGACGCCCCGGTGACAGCGGGGTGAACACCGGGCGACCTATGCTGCCCGACGGCCGTGCGTGCGCTCCGCGTCGCCGGCCGGTGCCCACACCGAGACGGAGCCTCCCGCGTGCCCTTCAGCCTGACGCCCAAGGACTCGAGCTTCTACCCCCTGTTCACCGCCTCGGCGGAGAACCTGGTGGCGGCGACCGAGGTCCTGGGCGAGTTCGTCCACGACCACGCGCGCCGGCCGGAGCTCGCCATCCAGCTGCGCGACCTCGAGCACGTCGGCGACCAGGCGACGCACGCGATCTTCCGCGCCCTGAACACCAGCTTCGTGACGCCGTTCGACCGCGAGGACATCTACTCCCTGGCCAGCAACCTCGACGACGTCATGGACTACGTCGAGGCCGCCGCCGACCTGGTGATCCTCACCGGCCTGGGCACCCTGCCGGCCGAGATGAGCCAGCAGGTCGCGCTCCTGCAGCGCTGCGCGCAGGTGACGGCGGAGGCGATGCCGCGGCTCAAGACCCTCAAGGACCTCTCCGACTACTGGATCGAGGTCAACCGGATCGAGAACGAGGCCGACAAGCTCTACCGGCGGCTGCTCTCCCGGCTCTACAGCGGCGAGTTCGACGCCCTGGAGATCCTGAAGCTCAAGGAGGTCGCCGACCAGCTCGAGGAGGCCGCCGACGCCTTCGAGCACCTCGCCAACGTGGTCGAGACCATCGCGGTCAAGGAGTCCTGACCTCTGATGGATGCGGCCTTCATCGGCCTGATCGTCATCATCCTGGTGGCGCTCGCGTTCGACTACACCAACGGCTTCCACGACGCCGCCAACGCCATCGCGGTCGCCGTCTCCACCAAGGCGCTGACGCCGCGGGTCGCCCTGGCCCTGGCGGCGGTGATGAACCTGGTCGGGGCGCTGCTGTCCACCGAGGTCGCCAAGACCGTCGGCGCGGGCATCATCGACCCACCCGAGGGCAACAACGGCCTGGAGATCGTGTTCGCCGCCCTCGTCGGCGCGATCGTCTGGAACCTGATCACCTGGTGGTTCGGGCTGCCGTCCTCGTCCTCGCACGCGCTCATCGGCGGCCTCGTCGGCGCGGCGCTCGCCGCCGCCCACTCGGTCCAGTGGATGGGCATCCTGGACAAGGTCATCATCCCGATGATCGTCTCGCCGCTGGTCGGCTTCGGGCTGGGCTACCTGTTCATGCTGGCCCTGCTGTGGACCTTCCGGCGGGCCCACGTGTCCCGGGCCAACCGCAACTTCCGGTACGCGCAGATCCTCAGCTCGGCCACCATGGCCCTGGGCCACGGCATGCAGGACGCCCAGAAGACGATGGGCATCATCACCCTGGCCCTCTTCACCGCCGGCGAGATCGACAGCTTCGAGGTGCCGTTCTGGGTCGTGCTGGCGGCGGCCGGCGCGATCAGCGCCGGCACCTACGCGGGAGGCTTCCGCATCATGCGGACCCTGGGCCGGCGGATCATCCAGCTGACGCCCGCCGGCGGCTTCGCCGCGCAGACGGTGGCCTCGGGCGTCATGGTGACGACCGCGACGGTGTTCGCCGTCCCGGTGTCGACGACGCACATCACCACCACCTCGATCATGGGCGTGGGCTCGACGCGGCGGCTCTCGGCCGTGCGCTGGGGCGTGGCGGGCAACATCGTGGTGGCGTGGATCGTCACGCTCCCGGCGGCGGGCTCCGTGGCCGCGGTCGCCTACTTCCTGACCGACTTCGTGGTCGGCTAGGCCCGTGACCGGCGCCGTGGACCCCGCACCGTCCTCGGTCGCCCTCGGCACCGCGCCGGGCCGGTGGCTGCTCACCGCCACGGTGCTCGCCTCGGGCATGGCGTTCCTCGACGCCACCGCCGTCCAGGTGGCGCTGCCGACGCTCGGCCGCGAGCTGGGCGCCTCGCTGTCGGACCTGCAGTGGATCATCAACGGCTACACGCTGCCGCTGGCCGCGCTGATCCTCCTCGGGGGCTCGCTCGGCGACCGCTACGGACGCCGCCGGGTCTTCCTGGTCGGCGTCCTCTGGTTCGCGGCGGCGTCCGTGCTGTGCGGCCTGGCGCAGACCCCCGGCCAGCTGATCGCCGCCCGCGCGCTGCAGGGCGTCGGCGGGGCGCTGCTGACGCCGGGCAGCCTGGCCCTCATCCAGTCCTCGTTCCGCCGCGAGGACCGGCCGACGGCGATCGGCGTGTGGTCCTCCCTCTCCGGCGTCGCCCCGCTCGTCGGGCCGTTCATCGGCGGGGCGCTGATCGACCTGGTCAGCTGGCGGTTGATCTTCCTGGTCAACGTGCCGCTCGCGCTGCTGGTCCTGCTCGCGGGCCGGCACGTGCCGGAGAGCCGGGACCCCGGGCCGCACGGCCGTTTCGACGTCCTGGGCGCGGTGCTCGGCGCGGTCGCGCTCGGTGCCCTGACCTACGCGCTGATCACCGCCGGGGAGGACCGGGGCGGGCTGCCCGTCGTTGTGGCCGGTGCCCTCGCGGCGGTCGCCGGGGTGGCCTTCGTCGTCCGCGAGCGGCAGGTGGCCTCGCCCATGCTGCCGCCGCGGCTGTTCGCCGACCGGCAGTTCACCGGCGCCAACCTGGTCACCCTCGCCGTCTACGGCGCGCTCGGCGGCAGCTCGCTGTTCGTCGTGCTGCAGCTGCAGGGGGTGCTCGGCTACGGCGCGACCGCGGCCGGGGCGGCGACCCTGCCCACGATCCTGCTGATCACCCTGCTCTCCCCCCGGGCCGGCGCGCTGGCGCAGCGGATCGGCCCGCGGCTGCCGATGACCGCCGGCCCGCTCGTGGTCGCCGCCGGCACGCTCCTGCTCGTCGGCGTCGACGGCGGGCAGCCGTACTGGATGGAGGTGTTCCCCGGCGCGGTGCTGCAGGGCCTCGGCATGGCCCTGACCGTCGCGCCGCTGACCGCCAGCGTGCTCGGCGCCGCCCCCGACGCGCTGGCCGGGGTGGCCAGCGGGGTCAACAACGCCGTGGCCCGCGCCGCCCAGCTGCTGACCGTCGCCGCGCTCCCGGTCGCCGTCGGGCTCTCGGGGACCGACTACGCGCAGCCCGCGGCGCTCACCGACGGCTTCCGCGCCGCGATGGTGGTGTGCGCCGCGCTGTTCGCGGTGGGTGGCGCGGTGGCCTGGGCGACCATCCGGAACGACCTGCTCCGCGCCTGATCCCACTGGCTGGACGCCGCTTTCTCCCTAAGCGCATCGATCTGGTAGACATACCGCCGTGACGCGACCGACGACGCTGCTCCTGGTGAGCCGCCTGCACGTCGATCTGCTCCGCGTCTGCGCCGCCGCCTGTCCGGGCTGCTGAGCTCCCCGCGCCGTCTCCCGGCGCCCCTCGTCTCACCCCTGCCACCTCCGCGGGCCGTCGTGCGCCCGCGCCCTCCTCCTTGAGACCCGGAGTCAGTTCCCCGTGAAGACCCTCGTTCTGCTCGCCCTCGTCGGCCTGGGCGCCCAGCTCGTCGACGGCAGCCTCGGCATGGCCTACGGCGTCACCTCGACGACGCTGCTGCTGGCCATCGGCACCAACCCGGCGGCCGCCTCGGCCACGGTCCACCTCGCGGAGATCGGGACGACCCTGGCGTCCGGCCTCTCGCACTGGAAGTTCGGCAACGTCGACTGGAAGGTCGTCGCCAAGATCGGCATCCCCGGCGCGATCGGCGCCTTCGCCGGTGCGACCTTCCTGTCCAACCTCTCCACCGAGGTCGCCGCCCCCGTGATGTCGGTCGTCCTCGTGACGCTGGGGGTCTACCTGCTGATCCGGTTCACCCTCCGCGGTGTGGACCGGCGCAACCTCGGCAAGCCGGTCCGCAAGCGCTTCCTCGGCCCGCTGGGCCTGGTCGCCGGATTCGTCGACGCCACGGGCGGCGGGGGCTGGGGCCCGGTGGGGACCCCGGCCCTGCTGGCCAGCGGGCGGATGGAGCCGCGCAAGGTCATCGGCTCGGTGAGCACCGCGGAGTTCATCGTCGCCCTGGCGGCGAGCCTCGGGTTCCTGTTCGCGCTCGGGTCCCAGGGCATCGACTTCGCCTGGGTCGCGGCGCTGCTCATCGGCGGCTCGGTCGCCGCACCGATCGCGGCGTGGCTGGTCCGGCACATCCCGCCGCGCATGCTCGGCTCGTTCGTCGGTGGGCTGATCATCCTCACCAACTCGCGGACGCTGCTCCGGAGCGACTGGATCGACGCCGCGGAGGGCACCCGCTACGCCGTCTACGCGCTCATCGCCGCGGTGTGGGCGCTGGCCGTCGTGCACTCCTTCCGGGAGTACCGCAAGGACGTCGCCGCGGAGTCGGCCGACGCCCTCGCCGCCGAGACCGCTGCCGCCGAGCGCAACGTCGTCGCGGAGACCGACGGACCGGCCGCCGAGCGCGTCCCGGCCGGTCGGCCCAGCGCCCCGCGCGACTAGCTCGTCCCCGCGCTGGGGATCAGCTGACCTGGTCATCGAGCGTCCTCCCTCACCGCACACCGTGAGGGAGGACGTTCCACGATCAGGTTCGCTGATCCGAGCGGGTGAGCAGCCGCGCCTCGAGGTCGGCCGGCAGCCCCGGTTCCGGTAGCCCCATCGGCGAGTACTGCTGCCGCGTCCCGGTGCGCAGCCAGGCCCAGGTGTCGGCGACCGTCGCCTCCAGCGGCCGGCTCGGCAGCCCGAGCTCCCGGGCGCGGGTGGTGTCCACGTCCCACGCCGCCCGTGCGTCCGCGGCCGGCAACCACAGCGGCAGGTGCAGCCACGGCTGCACGCCGGTGGCCAGCAGCTCGTCCTCGGCGACCGGCACCCACTCCGCGTCGCCGCCGGTGACCTCGCGGCACAGCTCGAGCAGGCCCGCGAACGTCGTCATCCCGGCGGGCCCGGTCGCGTTCACCGCTCCGCCGCGGCCCTGCTCGGCCATCGCGACCAGCCAGCCGGCCAGGTCGCGGGCGTCGACCAGCGCGATCGGCTGCTCCATCCCCTCGGCCGGGACGACGACGCGGCCGCCCCGGGCGATGCGCTCCAGCCACCACCCGAGGCGGTGGACGTAGTCGAAGGGCCCGACGACGAGCCCGGCGCGCGCGGTGAGGAAGCCCGGGCCGACGGCCGCGGCCAGCACCCGCTCGGCGTGGGCCTTGTCCGGCCCGTACGCGTCCTCGTCGGTGTCCCAGGTCGGCTCGTCGTCCTCCCGCCCGATCGGGCCGGGCGGCCAGCCCCGGTAGGCGTTCAGGCTGCTGACGAAGGCGTAGCCGCGTACGCCGCCCAGCGCCGCCGCTGCGTGGTCGGCTGCCGCGCGGGTGCGGCAGGAGGTGTCGACGACGAGCTCCGGCGCCCAGCCGTCGAGCGCCCGGGGCAGCGCGCCGGCGTCGTCGCGGTCGCCGTGCAGCGCGCGCACGCCGTCGGGCGGCGGCCCGGAGACGCCGCGGGTGAAGGTGGCGACGTCGTGACCGCGGTCGAGCGCCGCGTCCACCACGTGCCGGCCGAGGAACTGGGTACCGCCGATGACCAGGAGCCGCATGGCCCCAGCGCAGCGGACCCGCTCCCCCGGCGTCCAGCGGGTTCGCGACGGGCGTAGCCGCCGCTAGACCGCGCGGCGGTGGACCTGCGGGACCTGCGGCAGCGGCGTCGACCGGGCGGCGGCCAGCACCATCTGCGGCGAGCGCGGCAACCCGCGGCGCATGCACAGCCGCAGCGCGCGGGCGCCGGTGAGCACGTCGGTCTCCGGCGGGACGACGAGCAGGTCGGCGCGCTGGGCGCCCCCGCCCCAGGTCAGGCAGACGACCAGCGGGTCCATGCTGCGGAAGCCGCCGGTGCGGACGACGCGGTCGCCGGCGACGAGCTTGCGCGGCGCGGCCTGCCAGCCGTCGAGCGAGTAGGTGAAGCGCTCGATCCGCACGCCGCGGCGGTCCAGCTCGGCGATCAGTTCGGGCAGCTCGACCTCGAGGTCGCGGCTGCGCGGGAACCACGCGCCGTCGAAGGCGGAGTTCCCGTCACCGGCACCGTCCCGCAGGCTCACCCGCACATCGATCCCGCCCCGGAAGTGGTTCTCCACCGGAGCCGTTCGGGTGATCGTCGTCATGCGTGCGGCCGCCTCTCGTGCCTCGTCCCCCGGGCCACGACCCATGGCCCCGAGGAGAACGTAGGCGGCGCGACGCGCGGGTCCCGGGGAGCTCCGGACCGGCGTGCCGGGCCCGTCCGGCCGGTCGTCACGACCCGTGCGCGGCTCGCCACACCCCCCTCCTCACCCTCCGCTTTTCCGCGGAGAAGCGGGCCGCTCTTCCGCGGAAAAGCAGGAGGGCCCCGGCGCGCGGTGCGCACCGGGGGCCTCCTGCGAGCCGGGTCAGGCCGGCTTCGGCTTCTTGTTCTTCGCCTTGCCGCGCTCGGTCTGGTCGAGCACGATCTTGCGGATCCGGACCGTGGCCGGCGTGACCTCGACGCACTCGTCCTCGGCGCAGAACTCCAGCGCCTGCTCCAGGTTGAGCACGCGCGGCGGGATCAGCCGCTCGAGCTCCTCGGAGGTGGACTTGCGCATGTTGGTGAGCTTCTTCTCCTTGGTGATGTTCACGTCCATGTCGTCCGGACGGGAGTTCTCACCGACGATCATGCCCTCGTAGACCTCGGTGCCCGGCTGGACCATGAGCTGGCCGCGCTCCTGCAGCGAGAACATCGAGTAGGTCGTCGCCACGCCCTGGCGGTCGGCGACCAGCGACCCGGTCGGGCGGGCGCGCATGTCGCCCAGCCACGGCTCGTAGGCCTCGAAGTTGCTGTTGAGGACGCCGGTGCCGCGGGTCTCGGTGAGGAACTCGGTGCGGAACCCGATGAGCCCGCGGGACGGGACGAGGTACTCCATCCGCGCCCAGCCGGTGTCGTGGTGCACCAGGTTCTCCAGCCGGCCCCGGCGCGTGGCCAGGGCCTGGGTCAGCGTGCCGACGTACTCGCCGGGGGTGTCGATGGTGACCCGCTCGACCGGCTCGTGCAGCTTGCCGTCGATGGTCTTGGTGACGACGGTCGGGCGGCCGACCGTCAGCTCGAAGTCCTCCCGGCGGAGCTGCTCGACCAGGATGGCCAGGGCCAGCTCGCCACGGCCCTGCATCTCCCAGGTGTCGGGGCGGTCGGTGGGCAGCATGCGCACGCTGACGTTGCCGACCAGCTCCTGGTCGAGGCGGTTCTTCACCAGGCGGGCGGTGAGCTTCTTGCCCGACTTGCCCGACAGCGGCGAGGTGTTGATCCCGATGGTGATCGAGATCGAGGGCTCGTCGACGGTCAGCGGCGGCAGCGGACGCGGGTCGTTCGGGTCGGCGAGCGTGTCGCCGATCATGATGTCCTCGATACCGGCGATGGCGACCAGCTCGCCGGGGCCGGCGCTGTCGGCCGGCGTGCGGGTCAGGCCCTCGGTCACCAGCAGCTCGGTGATCTTGACGTTCTTGAGGGTGCCGTCGACCTTGCACCAGGCCACCTGCTGGCCACGCTTCATCTCACCGGAGTGGATGCGCAGCAGGGCGAGGCGGCCGAGGAACGGAGAGGCGTCGAGGTTGGTGACCTGCGCGCGCAGCGGCTCCTCGGCGTCGTAGACCGGCGCCGGGACAGTGTCCAGGAGCGTCTTGACCAGCGGGGCGAGGTCCTCGTTGTCCGGCTCGGTGCCGTTCTCGGGGCGCGTCAGCGACGCCCGCCCGGACCGACCGCTGCAGTAGACGATCGGGAAGTCGAGGTTGTCGGCGTCCAGGCCGGCGTCCTCCATGAGCTCCATGAACAGCTCGTAGCACTCGTCGACGACCTCGGCGATGCGCGCGTCGGCGCGGTCGGTCTTGTTGACCGCGAGGATGACCGGCATCCCCTTGCCGAGCGCCTTGCGCAGCACGAAGCGGGTCTGCGGGAGCGGGCCCTCGGAGGCGTCGACGAGCAGGCAGACGCCGTCGACCATCGACAGGCCGCGCTCGACCTCGCCGCCGAAGTCGGCGTGACCCGGGGTGTCGACGATGTTGACGACGACGGGGTTGCCGTTCTCGTCGGCCAGGTGGATCGCGGTGTTCTTGGCCAGGATGGTGATGCCGCGTTCGCGCTCGAGGTCCATCGAGTCCATCACGCGGTCCTGCGTGGAGTCGTTGTCCGTCCCCTCGCCCTTGGCGCGCCCGAGGGCGCCTGCCTGGCGGAGGAGGGCGTCGACCAGGGTCGTCTTGCCGTGGTCGACGTGAGCGATGATCGCCACGTTGCGCAGGTCGTCGCGGGTGGGCATGCGGAAGGGCACCTCAGGGGATTCGGGGATCCGCGGCGTCGGCTCGCGGCATCTCGTTCAACGGCCGCCGGCCCGGCGACCTTCCCAGAGTAGTCGCTCAGGCGGCCGGGTCCGGCCCCCGAGTGGCGTCGGCCACCCCGAAGGTGACCCCTGCGGCGGTCAGAGTGACCAGGCTCACCGCCAGCCAGGCCGGCATGCCGACGCCGATGGCGAGCACGTGGGCCAGCACGAAGGCGCCGACGTAGAGGGCGGCCAGCGCGACCGCGGTGGCCGCGCCCTTCCGGCGCAGCCACAGCACGCCGGCGGCGACCCCCGCGGCGGCGAAGACAGCACCGCCGAGCGCGCGGATGCCGGTCCCCTGCGCGATGCCGAAGCCGGCGGCCAGCCCGACGGCGACCAGCACGGCCGAGGGGAAGCGGGTGCGGACGAGACCGGCGGTCGACATGCCCCCATGGTCCCCGACGCCCGCAGCTGGGATCAGGTCACCTGATCCCAGCGGTGACGGAGGACGCGCGAGAGGCCCCGGACGGCGGTGCGTCCGGGGCCTCTCGGGTGTCGCTCGAACCGGCCCGTCCCGAGGCCCACCCCCGAGCTCGCGAGGGGTGAGGGGGACGGGGTCTTCCTCAGGCGGTGCGGAGCACGGCCTCGATCTCGAGCTCGACGGTGATCTTGTCGCCGACGACGACGCCGCCGCCGTCCATCGGCATGTCGATGTCGACGCCGTACTCCTTGCGGGAGATCTCGGTCTTGGCGGAGAAGCCGGCGCGGGTGCCGCCGTAGGCGTCCGGGCCGAAGCCGTTGAGCTCGAGTGCCAGCGTGACGGGCTTGGTGATGCCCTTGATGGTCAGGTCGCCGGTGACGGTCCAGTCGTCGCCGTCGGCGGCCACCGCGGTGGAGCGGAAGGTCATCTCGGTGTGGTTGCCCACGTCGAAGAAGTCGGCGGAGCGGATGTGCGCGTCGCGCTGCTCCTGCCGGGTGTCGATCGAGTCCATGTTGATCCGCGCGGTGACGCTGGACCGGGCCGGGTCCTCGGCGGTGACGAGCTCGCCGGAGAAGTCGCGGAAGTAGCCGCGGACCTTGCTCACCATCATGTGGCGGACCGAGAAGCCGACGGTGGAGTGGCTGGCGTCGATGTCCCAGGTGCCGACGACGTAGCCAGGGATCTGGGCGATGGTGCTGGTCATGGTGTTCTCCAGATTGTTGAGCGTTTGACCTTCTGGTGCACCGTAGCGTAGTTGAGAGCTGAACTATTCCGCCAGTAGGATGGGGGCATGACCGCGCACGTGTCGTCCGCCCCTGCCGGCACCCCCGACCCCGGGGGGACCCGCTGGCTCGACGCCGACGAGCAGCGGGCCTGGCGGGCGTGGCTGTTCAGCGCCCAGCTGCTCCAGGACCGCCTCGACCGGGAGCTGACCCACGCCACCGGCATCTCGCACGCCTACTACGAGATCCTGGTCGCGCTCTCCGAGACCCCCGAGCGCCGGATGCGGATGAGCGAGCTGGCCGACCGCTGCCTGTCCTCCCGCAGCCGCCTCTCGCACGCGGTCGCCCGGCTCGAGGAGCGCGACTGGGTACGCCGGCAGGTCTGCCCGGAGGACGGTCGGGGGCAGCTCGCCGTCCTCACCGACGAGGGCTTCGCCGCGCTCGAGGCGGCCGCGCCGGTCCACGTCGAGAGCGTCCGCCGGCACCTGTTCGACCAGCTCACCCCGCAGCAGGTCGAGAACATGCGCGACTTCGGCGAGACGCTGCTCGTGCACCTGAACCCCAGCTGGCCCGCCCGCCCCGGGAGGTAGCACCAGCAAGACCGCTCCGGCCCGTAAGCCGGGCGGGCGGCGCTCGGCTGCTTAAGGTGACCGGGTGATCACGAACAGCGAAACCCCGGCTGCCGCCCGACGGCCATGGCGGGAGCGCCTCGGCGGCGCCCGGGGCCCGCGGCCACTGGCGGCCCTGTTCGCGATCGTGGTGACCGTGCTGTCCTGGGCCCAGCTGTTCGCCGGCCGCACCGTCGGCGTCGCGGACAACGGCGACGGCACCCGGTTGATGTGCAAGTTCGGTCTGCGGTCGGACCCCGCACTCACCTTCACCAGCACCGCCTGGCAGTACGTGCCCATGGATCCCGGCCGGACCTGCGACGACTCGACCTTCCGGGCCTACTCCTCCTGGGAGTGGGTCCTCCAGCCCGTCGTGTGGCTCTACCGCAGCACCCTCGGCGGCGGCGGGTTCGACCTGCGCGTTCTCGGCGTCGTCGACAGCGTCCTGCTCGGCCTCTTCGTCGGCGCCGTCGTGCTGGCCTGGCCCGGGTCGCTCCGCGCACGGGCGGCCGTGGGCGCGGCGATCTCCGTCGTCGTCCTGGACATCACCTTCGTGGCGTACTTCAACAGCCCGTTCTCGGACGCCGCCGGGCTGCTCGGGCTCGTCGCACTGCTGGCGGCAGCCATCTGGCTGGCCGCGGCCGAACGGGTGGGCACGCGGCACGTCGTGGTATTGGCGGCGATCGCCTGGCTGGTCGTCCTGGACAAGAACCAGCTCGTCCCGCTCGTCGCCCTCGTCGCCCCCCTGCTGGTCTGGCGCCCCGGCCGCCGGCTGCTCGGCGCCGCACTGTCCGTCGTCCTGCTGCTCTCGGGCGCGCTCTACCTCTCCTCGACCGGCGAGGGCTTCACCCGGGGCAACACCTGGAACCTGTGGTTCGGCACCGTCCTCGCGCAGTCGTCCGACCCGCGCGCGGACCTGGTCAAGCTGGGCATGGACCCCTCGCTGGAGGTCTACGCGGGCATGACCGCCTGGGACCCCCGCGCCGGCTGGCTGGAGCCCGCCTTCCTGGCCAGCGAGGACCAGCTCACCCGGGGCAACATCGCCGGCTTCCTGCTCCGGCACCCGGTCCGCGCGGCAGAGCTGGTGCGCGGCGGGGTCGAGGCGACCACCGCGACGCGACCGGACTACCTGTCCAACGTCCACGACCCGGCGGCCACCGAGCCCGAGCTCGCCGCCCGGCCCAACCCCGCCGAACGGCTGCAGGCCGCGCTGGCGCCGCTGGCCTGGCCGTGGCTGCCGCTGTTCTGGGGTGCGACCGGCCTCGTGGGCGCCTACCAGGCGCTCTCCGGTCGCCGTCGGGCCTGGGGCGTGACGCTGTTCCTCACCGGCGGCGGAGCCCTCCTGCTGTGCGTCAGCGCGCTCGGCGACGGCTACTACGAGCTCGCCAAGCACCAGCTCTACGCCGCGTTCCTCAGCAGCCTCGCGGTCGTCCTCGTGGGCGTGGCGGCCGCGTCCAAGGCGATCCACGTGGCGGCCGCCCGTCGCCGTCCCGTCGTCGACACCGTCGGGCCCGAGCAGCCCGAGGAGCCCGCCGACACCCTGCGGGTGGACGTCCCCTGGCTCCCGCCAGCGCCGCGCCCCGAGGTGCCCGCGCCGCTCGTCGGGTCGCGGTGAGCCGGGCGGCCCGTGCGGAAGGTCCGGGCAGACGGCGCCCGGTCAGCCGCCGGGCTGCACGTCCGGCGGCGGCGCGGGCCAGCGCGGGACACCCGCCATCTCGCCGTCCCCCAGCGGGGCGGTGAAGCGTGGCGGCCGCTTCTCCAGGAAGGCGGCCACGCCCTCGGCGCTGTCCGCGCCCTCGCCGAGCTCGACGATCGCCCGGGAGTCGGCACGGTGCGCGTCCCAGGGCGTGGGCGCGCCGAGCATCGACCACAGGAGCTGCCGGGCGGCCCCCACCGCGACCCCGCTGGTGTTCGCGACGATCTCGCCGGCCAGCGCGTGGGCGGTGGGCAGCAGCTCGTCGTCCTCCACCACACGCGAGACCAGCCCGCCGCGCAGCGCCTCCTCGGCGCCGAAGACCCGCCCGGTGGCCACCCACTCCATGGCCTGGCTGATGCCGACGACCCGGGGCAGGAACCACGACGACGCCGCCTCCGGCACGAGGCCGACCTTGCCGAACACGAAGCCGAACCGGGCCGACGCGGCGGCGATCCGGATGTCCATGGGCAGGGTGAGCGTCGCCCCGATGCCGACGGCCGGGCCGTTGACCGCGGCGATCACCGGCTTGCGCAGGGCGGCGAAGGCGAGCGCCGCCACCCCGCCGGCGTCCCGCCGGTAGCCTGCGATCTCCTCGCGCAGCGGTCCCGGCGGCAGGGCCCGCGAGCGCCGGTCGGCGAAGCTGCCCGGCCCGCCCGAGAGATCCGCCCCGGCGCAGAAGCCCCGGCCCGAGCCGGTGACGACCACGACCCGGACCTCGTCGTCCGCGTCGGCCGCCGCGGCCACCCGGGCCAGCTCGTCGGCCATGGTCGGGGTGAACGCGTTGAGCCGGTCCGGCCGGTGCAGCCGGATCGTGGCGACCCGGTCGGCGACCTCGTAGCGGAGCTCCGTCAGCTGCACGCCCCGTCCTCCGTCCCTCGGTCGGGTGCTGCGGACCCCCGGCAGCGTGGCAGCCCGCCCCCGGGCAGTCAACGATGACTGTCGCTGCGACGGAAGCCGCCCTAAGGTTCGACGGATGGCCGTCCCCGCCCAGCCGACCGCACCGCGCTCCCGGTCGACGCGCACCGCCGACAGCCGGTTGCTGATCCTCGACGCCGCGGTGGCGTGCCTGGTAGAGGACGGCTACGCCGGCGCCTCCACGCTCGCCGTCCAGGCCCGCGCCGGCGTCTCCCGCGGCCGGCTGCTGCACCACTTCCCCTCCCGCGCCGAGCTGCTCGTCGCCGCTGCCGACCACCTGGCGACGACGAAGCTCGACGAGGTGCGCCGCCGGTCGGTGGCGCTCATGGCCGACGGGCCCACCGGCCGGGAGCGGGTGGACCGCGCGATCGACCTGATGTGGGCGACGTTCCAGGAGCCGCCGTTCTGGGCGGCGACCGAGCTGTGGACCGCCGCGCGCACCGATCCCGCGCTTCGGGCGGCGCTGCGCGGCGGCGAGGGCCGGCTGCGGGCGGCGATCGCCGCGGTGGGCGACGGCATCTGGGGGCCGGAGATCGCCGCCTCGCCGGTCTACGCCGACCTCACCGAGCTGCTGTTCACCAGCATGCGCGGGGTGGCCCTGGTCTACGCCTTCGAGCCCCGGCCGGCCAGCACCGATCCGCACCTGCCGCTCTGGAAGCGGCTGGCCGTGCGGCTGCTGGAGCTCGACGACGACGCTTGACCGCCCCGGGGCGCAGCGCCAGCATGACGCAGGTCACACCCGGCCGGCCCCAGGAGCGCCCGTGAGCGTCGAGATCCCCGTGCTGCAGGGCCGGGGCATGACCCTGAGCGACCAGCTCGCCCGGCACGCGCGGAAGAACCCGGACCTGACCGCCCTGCGCTTCGGCGGCCGCGGCCGCAGCTACGGCGAGCTCGACGAGCGGGTGACCCGGCTGGCCCGCGCGCTGCGGGAGCGCGGCGTGGGCGCCGGCGACCGGGTCGCCGTCCTGGCGCTCAACGGCATGGAGACCTGGGAGGCCTACCTGGCCGGCGTGCGGCTGGGCGCGATCGTCGTCCCGGTCAACTTCCGGCTGGTGCCCGACGAGGTCGCCTACGTGCTCACCGACTCGGGCGCCGTCGCGCTGGTCGTCGACACCGCCCTGGCCGAGGTCGCCGCGAAGGCGCGCGACCTGGCGCCGGAGGTGACCAGCACGCTGGTGATCGGCGGGGACTACGAGGACGCGCTGGCCGAGGCCGGCGACGAGCCCCTCGACGTGGTCGTCGACGAGGACGGGCCCGCGTTCCTCATGTACACGTCGGGGACCACCGGCCGCCCGAAGGGCGCGGTGCTCACCCACCGGAACCTGCTCATGCACGCCTTCAGCCAGATCACCACCCTCGGCTGGGACCCCGAGGACCGCGTCGGCGTCCCGGGCGCGCCGCTGTTCCACATCGCCGGCCTGGCCGGCGGCATGCCGCCGCTGCTGCTCGGCGGCACGCACGTGATCATCAGGTCCGGCGCCTTCGACCCGGCCGAGACGCTGGACCTGATGGAGCGGGAGCAGGTCTCCAGCATCTTCCTGGTCCCCGCGATGTGGGCCGCCGTCCTCGCCGTCCCCGGCATCGCCGACCGCGACCTCTCGCACCTGCGCCGGGTCTCCTGGGGTGCCGCGCCGGCCTCGACGACGCTGCTGCGGGCGCTCATCGACGCGTTCCCCCAGGCCGAGGTGGTGACCGCCTTCGGGCAGACCGAGTGCAGCCCGGTCACCTGCCTGCTGCGCGGCGAGGACTCGGTGCGCAAGATCGGCTCGATCGGCACCCCGATCCTCAACGTCGAGGTGCGCGTGGTCGACGACGCCATGCTGGACGTCCCCCGCGGCGAGGTGGGCGAGATCGTCTACCGCAGCCCGATGGTGATGAAGGAGTACTGGGGCAAGCCGGAGGCCACCGCCGAGGCCTTCGCCGGCGGCTGGTTCCACTCCGGTGACCTCGTGCGGCAGGACGAGGACGGCTACTTCTACGTCGTCGACCGCAAGAAGGACATGATCATCAGCGGCGGGGAGAACATCTACTGCGCCGAGGTGGAGGACGTCCTCGCCGCCCACCCGAAGGTCGGCGAGGTCGCGCTCATCGGGGTGCCCGACACGAGGTACGGCGAGGCGCCGCTGGCCGTCCTCGCGCCGCGCGACCCGGACGACCCGCCCACGCCGGAGGAGCTCGCGGCCTGGTGCCGCGAGCGGCTGGCCCGGTACAAGAACCCGCGCGAGTACTCGGTGGTCGGTGCGCTGCCCCGCAACCCGAGCGGCAAGGTGCTCAAGACCGAGCTGCGCACGGCGCACTCGGCCGGCTCGCTGGTGGCCGAGCCGGTCGTCTAGGGGGCTCAGCCCGTCCAGACGTCGGCGACGCGGGCGAGCACGTCGGCGGCCTGGGCACGGCCGGCCCGGGCGGAGCCGGCCCGCGCGGCGGGGTCGAGCACGTTGCGCCCGATCGCCGCGCGGCTGCCCGCGTCGGGCGAGACGACGGCGACCCGTGCCGACACCATGCCCGAGACCTGGGCGTCGACGCTGACCAGCGGCCCCACACCCCGCGGGATGGGGGCGAGCACGACCAGCCGGTCGTACCCCTGCGCGAGGTCGGCGTTGGCCGGGGAGCGCATGCCGCCGTCGACGTAGCGCCGGTCGCCGATGGTCACCGGCGGGTAGACGCCCGGCACGGCGCAGCTGGCGGCGACCGCGTGCAGCAGCGGCACCCCGGACGTCCGGTCGAACGGCACGAACTCCCCGGTGGCGGCGTCCACGGCGGTGACGGTGAGCTGCCGGTCGGGCCACTCCCGGCCGATCAGCCGGGAGCCGATGACGTCGAGCCGCTCCTGCTCGGACGGTGTCAGCCCCGCCTTCTCGGCAGCCAGGGCGACCTGCCCCACCCGGCGGCGGAACTCCTCGTCCCGGCCGCGGCTGACCAGCATCGCCCAGGCGTAGCGGGCGAGGTTGGCCCGCGACATGCGCGCGACCTTCTCCTGCGCGGGCGGCTCCAGCTGGCGGCCGAACATCGCCTCCAGGTCCGCCCCGGCGGTCACCTGGGCGCCGACGACCGATCCGGCGGAGGTGCCGACCACCAGGTCGGCGGTGGTCAGGTCCACCCCGGCCTCGGCCAGGCCGGCCAGCAGGCCGATCTCCCACGCGATGCCGGTGATGCCGCCGCCGCCGAGGACGAGGGCCGTGCGCTGGTCGCTCATGGGCACATCGTCACAGAACTGCGACCGCCCCGTCCGGATGACGCAGGCGGGGCGGCGGCGCGCGTGCGGGCCTTCCCCTGATTACTGTCCGCGGCGTGGAGATGGAGCGGGAGGGCGTCGAGACCGAGCACGCCGGCGTCCGGATCGCCCACGAGGAGGTCTCGCCGGTCCGCCAGGTGCTGCGCCGGGTGTGGATCGCCGGCATCGTCCTCGTCGTCGTCGTGCTCATCGTGTACATCGACCGGGACGGGTACGAGGACAGCAAGGGCGGCCCGATCTCGCTGCTCGACGCCACGTACTACGCCACGGTCACGCTCTCCACGACCGGTTACGGCGACATCACCCCGGTCTCGCCCGAGGCGCGGCTGACCAACATCCTGCTGATCACCCCGCTGCGCATCATGTTCCTGATCGTGCTCATCGGGACCACCCTCGAGGCGCTGACCGCGCGCTCGCGGGAGGAGTTCCGCATCCGACGCTGGAGGTCCCGCGTGCGCCAGCACGTCATCGTGTGCGGCTACGGCACCAAGGGCCGCAGCGCCATCCGCTCCCTGGTCGCGAGCGGGACGCCCGCCGACAAGATCGTGGTCGTCGACCCGGAGCCGCGGGCCATCGACGAGGCCAACTCGCTGGGCATGACCGGCATCGTCGGCGACGCCGGCCGCACCGAGGTGCTCCGCCGGGCCTCGGTGGAGCGCGCCCGGGCGGTCATCGTCGCCGCCAACCGCGACGACGCCGCGGTCATGATCACCCTGACCGTGCGGCAGCTGAACCCGAGCGTGCCGATCACCACCAGCGTGCGGGAGGAGGAGAACGCCAACCTGCTCCGCCAGTCCGGCGCCGACACGGTCATCACGACCTCGGCGACCTCCGGGCGGCTGCTCGGCCTCTCCACCGACTCGCCCCGCGTCGTCGCCGTGGTCGAGGACCTGGTCACCGGCGGTCAGGGCCTGGACCTCCACCAGCGGACGGCGACGGCGAGCGAGGTCGGCCTGGGCCCCCGCGACCTGCGCGACATCGTGCTGTCGGTGACCCGCGGCGGCCGCACGCTGCGCTTCGACGACCCCCTCATCGGCACCCTGCAGCCCGAGGACGTGCTGGTCGTGGTCAAGTCGCACGACCCCGGCAGGCCGAACCGCCCGCCGACCCAGCCCTCCTCGACCCAGGTCTAGCGCGGCCTCAGGCCCGCACGTAGGTGCGCGTCTCCTCGTCCCGGCCGCGGAGGGTGACCGCCCGGCCGGCGGTCCAGTGCCCGCGCTCGTCGGCAGCCGCGGCCACCGTCGCCGCGCTGGCCACGACGCGGCCGGGGTGGTCCTTGGCCAGCTCGGTCAGGCGCGCCGCCTCGTTCACCGGGTCACCGATGACCGTGTACTCCAGCCGGCTGGCCGCACCCACCTGACCGGCCCACACCGGCCCGCACGCCACGCCGATCCCCACGTCCACCTCACCGGCGTCCGCGACGGCGTCGCAGATGCGGCGGGCGGCCCGCAGCGCGGCGCCGGCCGGGTCCGGGTGGTCGGCCGGGGCACCGAAGACGCACAGCGCGGCGTCGCCCTCGAACTTGTTCACCAGCCCGCCCTCGTCCTCCACAGCCTCGACGACGACGGCGAAGAAGCGGTTGAGCAACCCCACCATCTGCTCCGGCCCCGTGCGGCGGACCAGCGAGGTGGAGCCCGCGATGTCGACGAACAGCGCGGCCACGGTGCGCTCCTCGCCGCCCAGGCTCGCCCCGGTCCGCAGCGCCTCCTGGGCCACGCTCGCCCCCACGTGCCGGCCGAACAGGTCGCGCAGCCGCTCCCGCTCGGCCAGGCCGGCGGCCATCGTGTTGACGCCCTCCTGCAGCAGCCCGATCTCGCCGGCGTCGTCCACCAGCACGTCGACGGCGTAGTCGCCGCGCCCGACCTGCTGCACCGCCCGGCGCAGGGCGCGCAGCGGCTGCCCCACCGCGCGGGCGGTGAGCAGCGTGGCCAGCGCGCCCACGAGCAGGGCGACCAGCACGAGGAAGACGACGGCCCGCTGCCCCGGCCCGTCGGGGTTGCTCGGGTCGAGGAAGAGCAGGACGACGCCGAGCAGCGGCACCCCGCTGGTGAGCGCCCAGGTGAGCAGCAGGCGCGGCCGGACACCGAGCACCAGCGCGCCGGCCGGGGGGTGCGCGGCGAGAGCGCGCGCGGTCACGGCGCGGGCGGCCCGGGCGGTGAGCAGGTAGGTGACGCCGGCGGTGACGACGCCGCCCAGGGTGACCGCGACGCCGACGCGCAGCCCGACCAGCGGCTCGGGGAGGACGAGCGCGGCGACCGTGCCGGTGAGCACCGCCCCGACGAACCAGATCCAGGCGGCGATGAGCGCGACGTCCAGCGGCAGGCGCAGCGCCTGGCCGGCCTCGGCTCCGCTCGGCTCGCGGCCGGCCATCAGCCAGCGGTTGGTCGACCGCTGGCGGCGCAGCCCCGCCGCCGTGCCGGCCGGCAGGGCGAGCAGGAGGTAGGCCGCGGCGGTCCAGAGCACCTCGCTGCGACCGCCGGCGCCGCTGCCGTCGTCCACCCCGACGAGCAGCAGCACGACGGTGCCGACGCCGACCAGGTTGGCCACGATGACCAGCAGCACGATGAACGGGACGGCCGTGCGGCCGCTGGGCGCCCACTCCGCCCACGCGCCGTCCCGCGCGACCGTCACCGGCCGCCGGCTCCCGTCCGAGGTCATGGTCAGCGCAACGAGACCCGGGAGGCGCCGGTTCCGGGTGCTCCCCCGATCGTGATCACCCGGCCATGATGTCCGACCGGCCGGCGTCGCCCGGACGGGCGACCGGGTCGCGGGTCACCGCCGGTCAGCCGCGGGCGATCTCCTCGACGATCCGGCGGGCCTCGGCCCGGCCCTCCGGGGCGGGGACCAGCGGGTAGACGTGCCCCGCGCCCGGGCAGACGGTCACGCGCAGCTGCGCGCCGGCAGCGGCACCGCGCTCCTGCAGCAGCAGCACGTCGGGCAGGCACAGCTCGTGGGTGCCCACGTAGACGTCCACGGGCGGCAGCCCGGAGAGCTCGCCGTTGACCGGGCTCAGCCGCGGCTGCGTGGGGTCGTCGCCGCCCGCCCACGCCTTGCCCGCCTCGACGGTGCCGTCGATGTTCAGCCACGGGTCGCGCGGCTCGAGCGCCGGCAGGTCGGGGTGGCTCAGCGTGAGGTCCAGCCAGGGCGAGAGGAGCACCAGCTTGCGCGGCTGGGGCAGCCCCTCGGCGGCGAGGGTCTGGGCGAAGCCGAGCGCCAGTCCCCCGCCCGCCGAGTCCCCGGCGACGGTGATCATCGAGGCGTCGACCTCGCCGAGCAGGTCGCGGTACACCTCGGTGACGAGCGGATAGGCCTCGCGGTAGGTGTGCTGGGGGGCGAGGCCGTAGAGCGGCACCTCGACCCGGACGCCGGCGTCGGCGAGGCGGGAGATCAGCGCCCAGTGCTGCTTCGCGATCTCCCCGACGTAGGACCCGCCGTGCAGGTACACCACGGCCCGGCCGGTACCGCCGTCCCGCGGAGCGACGGTGGTGCAGGGGAAGCCCTGCACCTGCCGGGTGCGGACGTCGTGCCGCGACCCCAGCGCGGCCGGCGGCGCCGAGGAGCCCTTGGGCTCGGCGATGCGCTTCCGCGCCCGCTCCACCGTCGCCATCCGGGGCTTGCGGGTCAGGCGCAGGACGACCGAGATCGCGCGCATCTGCAGGCTGGCCATGGGGTCGGCGTCCTCTCCGCAGGTCGACGGGCGTGCGCGACGCAGCGTAGGCCGCCGGGCACCGGTCACATGTCGCGGTAGCGGACGGCGGCGTCCAGACCCTTGCGGAGCCAGTCCTCCTTGACCGGGCGACCGGGCTGCGAGAAGACGGCGTAGGCCTTGGTGTCGCGCTGGTAGCGCCAGCCCTCGGCCAGCGGGCCCACGTCGTGGGCGTCGTAGCCGATCGCGTCGAGGAAGGCGGTCACGGTCTGCTTCGCCCCGGCGTCGTCACCGGCGATGGCGAGCACGGAGCGGTCGGGGTCACCCGCGGGCTTGGCCAGCGACACCATGCCGGCGGCGGGCACGTTGTTGAAGCACTTGACCACGTGCGACTCCGGGAGGTGGGCCTGCAGCAGCTCGCTGACGGTGGTCGACTCGTCGTCGAGCTCGGCGATCTGCCCGTCGCGCTGCGGGTAGTAGTTGTTGGTGTCGATGACGACCTTGCCGCGCAGGGGCTCGACCGGGACCTCGCGGTAGGCCTTGAGCGGCACCGAGACGACGACGAGGTCGCCCGCCGCGGCCGCCTCGGCGGGAGTCGCGGCCCGCGCGCGCGGACCGAGCTCCGCGACCAGGTCGGCGAGGGTGTCGGGGCCGCGGCTGTTGCTCAGCACGACGTCGTAGCCGGCGGCGACCGCAAGCCGGGCGATCCCTCCGCCGATGTGACCGCTGCCGATGAGTCCCAGAGTCGTCATGCCGCTGGCAAGCCGAGGGTGACCGGGATCATTCCCCGTGCCGGTGCTCCGCGCGGTCCTCCACGGCGCCGTGCCGCACCAGGCTGGCGACGGCCAGCGCGAGGCCGCCCCAGATCACGACCATGGCGACGACCATCATCACGATCGCGGCCGTGCTCATCGGCGTCCCCCCTCGTCCTGGCCGGTCCCCGGGCGGCTGCCCGGATCCGTCGTCGCGGTCGCCTGCGCCGGCGCCGCCGGGTCCGAGCCCGGTGGCGGGCCGGCGAGGTGGGTGCCGGCACGCCAGGGCAGCCGGGCGAGGAGGAACCCGACCACCGGCAGCGCCACGACCACCAGCCAGCCGAAGGTCAGGAGCAGCCACGCCGGGTAGTCCTCGTACGGGGCCTCGAGGTCGTCCTGCAGCGCCAGGACCAGCACGACGGCCAGGCCCACCGGTGCGACGAGGCTGGTCAGGACGCGCCAGCCGACGCCCACCCGGGGGCGGCCGTGGACGTTGAGGTGCCCGCTGAGGGTGGCCAGCGCGCGGAGCACCCAGGAGACGACCAGCATGCTGACCAGCGCGACGACGAGGATGCCGTACTGGTTGACGAAGTGGTCGACGACGTCGAGCACGTAGATGCCGCTGGTCGTGCTGAACAGCACCAGGCTGAGCAGGGCCGCCGGCAGACCGACCGCGAGCGTGGCGGTGCGGCGGCTGGTGTCGAGCTTGTCGCGGACCGCGGAGATGACCACCTCGATGACGCTGACCAGCGAGGTCAGCCCGGCGATGACCAGCGAGCCGAAGAACAGGACGCCGATCGCGGCGCCACCCGGCGCCTCGCTGATGATCGCGGGGAAGGCGACGAAGGCCAGCCCGATCCCGTCGCCGGCCACCTCGCCGACGGCGACCCCGCTCGCCTGCGCCATGAAGCCCAGGGCGGCGAACACCCCGATGCCGGCGAGCAGCTCGAACCCGGAGTTCGAGAAGCCGACGACCAGCCCGGACCCGATCATGTCCTCGCGCCGGCCCACGTACGAGGCGTACGTGATCATGATGCCGAAGCCGACCGAGAGGGAGAAGAAGATCTGGCCGAAGGCGGCCGCCCAGACCGTCGCCGAGCCGAGCGCCGACCAGTCCGGGGTGAAGAGCGCGTCGAGGCCCGTGGCCGCACCGTCCAGCAGCAGCGCCTGCACCACCAGGGCGGCGAAGGCGAGCACCAGCACCGGGATGAAGACCAGCGAGGTCGCACCGATCCCCCGCTGGACGCCGAGCACCATGATGGCGAGGACGGCCAGCCAGACCAGGGCCAGCGGGACGAACACCCCCGGCACCACGTCGGCGGTGACCTCGACGTCCCCGGCCTGGAGGAACTCGCCGAAGAAGAAGCCCTCCGGGTCCTCGCCCCACGCCTGGTCGAGGGAGAAGAAGGTGTAGCGCAGCGCCCAGGCGATGACCGCCGCGTAGTAGACGGCGATGACGAAGCAGATGCCCACCTGCCACCAGCCCAGCCCCTCGGCGCCGCGGCGCAGGCGGGCGAAGGACAGCGGCGCGGAGCCGCGGTGGCGGTGGCCGATCGCGTAGTCCAGCAGCAGGAACGGCAGGCCGGCGGTCAGCAGCGCGACCAGGTAGGGCACGACGAAGGCCCCGCCGCCGTTCTCGTAGGCGACGTAGGGGAACCGCCAGATGTTGCCCAGGCCGACCGCCGACCCGATCGCCGCGAGGATGAAGACCTTCCGGGAGCTGAACGCGCCCCGGCGGCGTTCGTCCTCGGTCGGTCCTGCTGCTCGCTCCGCCGTCCCGCTCATGCGACCTCCTGGATCGTGGTCCGGCCGGCGAGCACGACGGCGGCACGGTGGCCGGGCGGCTCGCTGAGGAGAGGATGGCAGCACTCGGCGCGCTCGGCGCCCCGGAACGTCGCGGGACGGTGCGCGGGCTGGTGCCGCGGACCCGGACTGCGAGGATGCCCGGGCAGGGACCCCGGGCACGCGACACGAAGGGCGCTCCATGAGCCAGGCCTCGCACCACACCGACGCCGCCAACCGGTCCGTCGCCGCCGACCTGCCGTTGGCCGATCCGGCCGACCTGCGCCGGGTGCGGCACGGTCGCATCGCCGGTCTCGACCGCCTGGTCGTGCACCACGACCGGTCCGGGGAACCCATCCTCGACACCGCCGACTGGGACTTCCTCGACAGCGAGACCGCACCGCCGTCGGTCAACCCGAGCCTGTGGCGCCAGGCCCGCCTCAACCGGGAGCACGGCCTCTACGAGCTCGTGCCCGGCCTCTACCAGGTGCGGGGGTACGACCTCGCCAACCTCTCCCTGGTGCGGGGGGAGACCGGGTGGATCGTCATCGACCCGCTGACGTCGACGGAGACCGCGCGCGCCGCCATGGACCTCGTGCGCGAGCACCTCGGGGACCGGCCGGTCAGCGCGGTCATCTACACCCACAGCCACATCGACCACTTCGCCGGCCTCGCGGGCGTCGTCCCGCTCGAGGAGCTGGCAGCCCGCCGGGTGCCCGTCGTGGCACCGCAGGGCTTCCTCGAGGAGGCGGTGTCCGAGAACGTCCTCGCCGGACCGGCCATGGTGCGCCGCGCGGGTTACATGTACGGCAACGCCCTGCCCCGTGGGGAGTTCGGCCACGTGGACTGCGGCCTGGGCAGGTCCGTCCCGGGCGGATCGATCTCCCTCGTCGGGCCGACGCACGAGATCACCGCGACCGGGGAGGAGCTGACGCTCGACGGTGTCCGCATCGTCTTCCAGCTGACGCCCGACCGGGCCCGCGAGGACTTCGCGGCGGGCGAGTACCGCTGGGTGGCGCAGGTCGTGAACCACGTCGTCTTCGCCGACCCGGGCAACACCGACGCCCGGGAGCTGCAGGCCGCGGCGCTGGAGCAGCTGGGCTTCCAGGCCGAGTCGGGCGCCTGGCGCAACTTCTACCTGTCCGGGGCGCAGGAGCTGCGGCGCCCGGCACCGGGGAGCCGGTCGGGCCGGTCGGGCCGGTCGGCCCGCGGCGGTGCCGGCCGCAGCCCGCTGATGCGCGCGATGACGGTGGAGATGGTGTTCGACCTGCTCGGCGTCCGGCTCGACGGCCCGCGGGCCGACGGGACGTCGCTCGCCGTCGGATGGTCCTTCCCGGACACCGGGGAGGAGTGGACGCTGCGCCTGGAGCACGGGGCGCTGAACTCCTGGCCGAGCCTGGACGCCGACGCCGACGTGGTCGTCACCATGCCGCGGACGGCGTTGACGGCGGTCATCGCCGATCCGGGCTCGCTGGCGTCACGCGTGCAGGACGGGTCGGGGGGGGGGGGGGGGGGCGCGGGGGGGGGGCGCCGCCGGGGCGGGGGGGGGGGGGGGGCGGGGGGGGGCGGCGGGCGGGGCGCGGCGCGCCCGCCCGGGGCGCGC